>DATHZN010000092.1:0-17907 GCA_035458585.1 Marinobacterium sp.
ATCATAGTGCCGGAAATTGAGAGCATCCGTACTGACCGCTTCTATGACTATGAAGCCCAGGGGATTCAGGTTACCCCCAGCGCAAAAGCCGCCAACTACACCATGAACCGCAAACTGATCCGCGATCTTGCCGCCAAGGATCTGGGGCTACACACCGCGCCTTACGCCTACGCAACTACCTACGAAGAGTACGAGGCGGCAGTCGCCAAAGTGGGGATTCCCTGCGTGGTGAAGCCGCTGATGTCCAGCTCAGGCAAAGGCCAGTCCGTGGTGAAAAGTGACGCTGATATGCGTCACGCATTTGATTACGCGTTGGAGGGTTCACGCGGCGATATCAAAGAGATGATTGTTGAAGGTTTCATCGACTTCGACTTTGAGATCACGCTACTGACGGTCACTCAGAAGAGCGGTGAGACCCTCTTTTGTGCGCCAATCGGTCATCGCCAGGAGCGCGGCGACTATCAGGAGAGCTGGCAGCCTTGCTACGTAGACCCAGCGCAGCTTGAAGAGTGCAATGCGATGGCCAAAAAGGTGACTGAGGCACTGGGTGGTGCTGGCATCTGGGGTATAGAGTTTTTTATCTCAAAAGATCGGGTCTACTTCTCCGAACTAAGTCCGCGCCCGCACGATACAGGGATGGTTACGCTAGCCGGCACACAGAACTTCAACGAGTTTGAACTGCACGCGCGAGCTCTGCTTGGGCTGCCTATCCCCGCTATCGAACAGCGGTACCCTGGTGTCAGTGCCGTTATCCTTGCATCAAAAGAGGGTACCCCTGAGTACAGCGGTATTGAGGAGGCCTGCGCCTACCCGCAATCGGATTTGAAGATCTTTGGCAAACCGACAACCCGTCCCTATCGCCGTATGGGTGTCGCATTGGCCTACGACCTTACTGGCGAGGAGAGCATGGACGCACTGCGCGCTCGCGCGGCTGAGATCGCCTCAAAGGTTAGGGTACTCTAAGACGATGCCTGAGCTACCAGAGGTAGAGACCACGTGCCGTGGTATTGAGCCCCATATCAATCAGCGCTCGGTTAGCGAGGTACGGGTGCGACAACCCCAGTTACGCTGGCCAGTACCCTCCAATCTGTCGGAGCTTATTAAGGGGCAGACTGTCCGAGGTGTCACGCGGCGTGGAAAGTATGTACTAGTTGGCTTTGATAATGGCGAGTTGCTGATTCACCTGGGTATGTCGGGTAGCCTCAGGGTACTCCCAGAGAACACCCCTGCGGCTAAACATGACCATGTAGAACTCGTCTTTGATACCGGTATGATGGTGCGCTTAACCGATCCGCGCCGTTTTGGAGCGGTGCTGTGGCAACCCCGCGGCGAGATTCACACACTGCTCGCGTCGCTGGGTCCAGAGCCGCTTACCCCAGCATTCGACCCAGACCATCTGGCTAAGGCCTGCAAAGGGCGTTCACAGGCCATTAAATTGCTAATCATGAACTCTCACGTTGTTGTGGGTGTTGGCAACATCTATGCTAACGAAGCCTTGTTTAAAGCCGGTATTGACCCGCGACGGGCTGCAGGGAAGATCTCAAAAGCGCGTCTTGCGCGACTCGTCGACGAGATAAAGACCGTTTTGAGTTATGCTATAACACGTGGCGGCACCACCTTACGCGATTTCCTCGCCTCAGATGGTAAGCCCGGTTATTTTGCCCAAGAGCTTTCAGTATATGGACGGGGGGGCGAACCCTGCAAACACTGTGCAAAACTGCTCAAAGAGGTGCGTTTAGGGCAGCGTTCAACAGTCTTTTGCACTCAGTGCCAACGGTAAATTTTTGACACAAAGCCTACTTCAAGTTCCACCCAGTTTCGACGAGCAGCAACTTAAACTACGTCAGGGCCTTGGCATTGTCGGCAACCTTGAGTTTAGAGAGTGCTGGCTCTTTGAAGAGAACCTGCATCTGGAGATCTATCCTCTGGATAAGGCTGCACCCACACTAATCTTTCTGCCCGGCATAGGCACCTATGTTGAGCTCTACGCCGAGTTTTTAACCGCACTGCACAACTGCGGATTCAACGTCATCGCAATAGATCCGCCGGGGCACGGGTATTCTGCTGGACAGCGCGGGCGGTTTGAGGTCATCCCCTTCTGTCAGCAGTTATCCCGCTTAATTGATCAGCTAGAACAACGCTTTACTGGTCGGTGGAGTGTATACGGATATTCTATTGGCGCCGTCAGCGCACTCGCACTGGGTGAGCGAGACCCCAGAATTAGATCGGTGATCTGCGGTACGCTCCTGCTGAGTGAGTTCCCGCCAGACCTAGTGCATGCGCTGGGATGGTCCTGGACCACTATCAGTGCAGTTTGGTTCCCCAGCGTCTGCGTGCCACTGCGCAGTTTTATCGACTTCGAAACACTGCTGGGAACCCATCCGGCTGGACGCTGGATCAATGAGGATCGGCGTATCGTATTTGACTATCCACTGGCCACGTTGGCGAATCTCTTCTCACATAAAAGCGGTATCCTAAACCAGTGTTACCCCTTCGACCTCTTTATACTGCAAGGCGACTGTGATGAGGTCCTCTCCATTGAGTATGCTCAGCGGCTAAAAGAGGAGTCCGAGCAGCCTATACGCCTGGAGATCATTGCCGGCGCCGGTCATATGCTCCCTTGGGACGACCCCGAGGGGCTTGCTCAACGTCTGAGCGAATGCATCAAATAATATACTTAGAAACGACCTAACAAAGAGTCTTCTAACTGCTCTTATTGCGGGGAGTCTGAGCTGCAACCATGCGCGCTATCGGAAATCGGCCTACACTGTGTGAGCCAACCAACAATAATAGGAGCAACGCCCATGGCAACATATGAATGCAAGGTCTGCGGTATGTCGGTAAACGCGACCTGCGGTAAGTGCGATACCCCTCTGGAAAACGGTACGTTGACGCTTGAGGACGGAACAGAGGTTCAGATCTCTTCCTGCCCTAACGGCCACGGCAAGATCAAATCCCCCCTATGTTGTGGTCAGGATATGACCTGCACAATCGATTAATCACCTAGACCTTGGCGGTCAACGCACGCTGAGTCTGGTAAACACCAACGACTGTGATAGCGATGCCCGCCAAGGCCAGTAGCGAAAGCTGTTCATCAAATAGAATCCAGGCTTCCAGCGTGGTTGCCAACGGCACTAGGTAGAAGTAACTCGCCACCTTAGCGGATTCGCCTTCCCTGATCATAAACAACAGTAAGAGTATTGCGCTGACCGAGAGACCAAAGACCAGCCAGGTCAATGCACCGACAAGGTGCAGGTCCCAAACAATCTCGCCTGTTTCGAAGCTGAGTGTCAGTAGCCCCATCCAGATTGCCGTCGCAACATATTGCATGAAAGAGGCACTTAATAGATTCACTCCTGCACCAAAACGCTTTTGGTAGAGTGTACCGACGGTTATGCTCACTAGTGCTACTAATGCAGCCACCAGAGCGCCGGGATGCACGACAAACTGCTGATTAAAAACCCCCGAGCCCAATACTAGAAGGACACCAAGCAATCCAAGCCAAAGCCCAACCCAACCACGCGTACTCAACGTCTGACCGAAGAAGTATCGTGTCAAGAATGCGGTAAGCAGAGGTTGTAGGCCAACTATAATCGCCGCAACACCGGCCGGTAGTTCAAGTTTAATCGCGGCAAATACACCACCCAAATACCCTGCGTGTATCAGACTACCGGTCACCATCTGGTGGCCGCTCTGTCTCAAAGTTGGCCACTGTGCCTTAAACCACAGAATAAGACCGAGAAACGCCATCAGTGTCAGCAACATGCGGATGAACAGAAAGTTGAACGGCTCTATGTAAGGCAGCCCCCAACGCGCACCGATAAATCCGGTGCTCCACAGAGCGACAAACATGAAAGGCACTGCACGAGTAAACGACTGGGATAACTGCATGGACTCCTCAGGGGGCCGGTACCGATTCAATAGACACGGACGAGCCTCCTGCCCTTCGCGTACCTGTACGTTTGCTGCTGCCGCACATCCACCTCAGCGTGCCGTTTATGAAAAGTCCCGTGCCATATCCACTGACCCATCATCTAACAGCGCTCTAATACTCATCCTTGTCGTCAGCGGCACGGGTGCATCATGTACATGCTCCCTGGTCGACCATCCCTGTGCTCCGCGGCATAAGTACATCCGTGTACAAGCGCCGCTCTCGCACATCCCTGTGCTCCGCGGCATAAGTACATCCGTGTACAAAAAAACCCGCATCAGGTTGGCTGAGTGCGGGTTTCTTTAGAAGCTGAACCAATTACTTGATCTTAGCTTCCTTGTAGATAACGTGCTTGCGTACAACAGGATCGTATTTCTTGAATTCGAACTTGTCTGGGGTGTTACGCTTGTTCTTATCTGTGGTGTAGAAGTGACCAGTACCAGCAGAGGAAACCAGTCGAATCTTTTCGCGTGCGCCTTTAGCCATGATCTAGCTCCTTATGCTCAGACTTTGTTGCCGTTAGCACGGACTTCTGCGAGAACAGCGTCTATGCCTTTCTTGTCAATGATACGCATACCTTTGGAGGAGACACGCAGACGAACGAATTTGTTTTCGCTCTCAACCCAGAAACGGTGCCAGTGCAGGTTAGGCAGGAAGCGACGACGCGTTTTGCGCTGTGAGTGGGAAACGTTGTTTCCTGTTACTGGGCGCTTACCAGTAACCATACATACTCGAGACATTTCAAAACCTCAGTTAATAGTGTTTTCTTTACTCTGTCAGATCTTTATTGGCCGTCAAACATAACAACGGCCTCAGGCGGAGCGTCCGAAAACGAGACAAAAATCCCGTACCAATGAGACAGAGGCGCGCATACTACACAAAACCTGGCTTGAATGCCAACTTTTTGTTCACTTTTTCACCACTCATGTCCTACAACCAGCCACGTTCAGCAAAGCTGACACTCACCCCTGCGCCAACCACAATATGATCAAGAACGCGGATATCGACCAAACCCAATGCCTGCTGGATACGCTCGGTAATCTGCCGATCCGCCAGCGAGGGTTCCGCAACGCCCGAAGGGTGGTTATGTGCCAGAATCACAGCGGCGGCACTCTGTTGCAGCGCTGCACACACCACCTCTCGTGGATAGACGGCAGCAGCATTTAACGTGCCGCTAAACAGTACCTCCCAATGTAAAACACGATGCTGAGAGTCGAGATAGAGCACACCGAAATGTTCACGTTTCGAGCCAGTCAACTGATGCTGAATATACTCGCTGACCTGTTGCGGATTGGAGAGAGCGATACCCGGTTGCAGCGATGCTTTGATTGCACGCCGCCCGAGTTCCAGCGCCGCCTGCAACAGCACATAACGAGCATCTCCAGCGCCATCCAAGCGCTTGAATTGCTGCCTATCCAGCGCCAGAAGGGGCAATAGCCCCCGCTGCAAAGAGAGCCAGCGGCGTGCAAGTTCAACCGCATTACACCCGGGCAATCCTTGACCGATAAATAGTGCCAACAGTTCGGCATCACTCAGTGCCGCAGCACCCTGCGCCAGCAGGCGTTCGCGCGGGCGCTCCTCACTGGGCCAGTCCTGAATCTTCATCTGCACCTCCTTGTGCGTTGCTCGTAATTCAGTATAGGTGCTATTCTCCTCTTCTTTACCAATTCAGCTATGACTGGGCTCTTGGGGTATGCATAGACTCACTAACCGCAATATCTTACTTGGAATCACTGGGGGTATCGCGGCCTACAAAAGCGCAGAACTGACACGCACATTGGTCGGTGCCGGTGCTAATGTTCGCATCGTTCTCACTGCGGCGGGTGCCGAGTTTATAACGCCACTCACACTGCAAGCGTTGTCAGGCAACCCCGTCCACCAGAGCTTGCTTGATCCTGAAGCCGAGCAGGGAATGGGTCATATCGAACTCGCCCGCTGGGCTGACCTACTATTGGTTGCGCCGGCCAGCGCTGACTTTATGGCTCGCCTGAGCCACGGTATGGCGAACGACCTGCTCACCACTGTCTGCCTTGCGACTGATGCGCCAATCTGTATCGCGCCGGCAATGAATCAAGCGATGTGGCGCGATCCGCGAACGCAGGAGAATGCTCAGCGACTGGCTAGCCAGGGCGTTCATATCTGGGGCCCGGCGTCAGGAGAGCAAGCTTGCGGTGATGTCGGCCCTGGACGAATGCTGGAGGCATCTGAAATAGCGCACCTAACCGCTGCAGCCTTCGCCACACCCGAGCTTGAAGGGAGGCGTGTGTGCATTACAGCTGGACCGACCCGGGAAGCCCTTGATCCTGTTCGTTACATTTCAAATCACAGCTCCGGAAAAATGGGCTACGCTCTCGCTGCCGCAGCAGTCAAAGCTGGAGCAGAGGTGGTTTTAATATCGGGCCCCGTAAGCTTGCCAACCCCAGCCGGCGTACAACGACTCAATGTTGAATCAGCAGAGCAGATGTTGGCAGCCGCACTTGAGCTAGCACCGGCCGCCGATATATTTATAGGCGCCGCTGCGGTTGCGGACTACAGACCAGTGGCCATCGCAGATCAGAAGATCAAAAAAGGCCAAGAGGAGCTGATGGAGCTTCGCCTGGTTAAGAACCCGGACATCATCGCGACGATTGCCCGCCTCGAGAAACGTCCTTTTACCGTCGGCTTCGCTGCAGAGACGGAAAGCGTGCTCGCCTTCGCCCGTTCGAAACTTGAGCGAAAGAATCTTGATCTGGTCATTGCTAACGACGTCTCTCAAAGCGGGATTGGGTTTAATGCCGATGAAAACGAGGTCACTCTGGTCAGCGCTCGGGGTGATTACAAACTCCCACGCAACAACAAACAGGCGCTAGCTCACACTCTCATTCAACAGATTGCGGAGCTGATGAAAGGCAATGAACAGTAGTTTTCGTTCGCCACTAGCAGCAATTGATCCGCAGATTGTTCGCGCCTACGACTTTCGCGGACGTGCTAGGGACCAACTCACGGCTCAGGTGGTTTACTGGTTAGGACGTGCTTACGCGACGCAACTTCGTGGGCTCAACACCGCCCCTGTGTGTATAGGTGCAGACGGGCGTGACTCAGGTCCGGAGTTGAAGCAAGCCCTAATAGCGGGCCTGCGCGAGGGCGGGGCTGACGTAATAGATTGTGGGTTCTGTACAACACCGGTGGTCTACTTTGCTGCCTCTCAACAAGAGGCGATGAATGCTGTTGTACTGACAGCCAGCCACAATCCCGCTGACCAAAATGGTGTGAAACTGATACTAAATGGCTTGGCTTTGCTCGGTGAGGAGATCAGTGCACTGGCTCAGTTAGCTATATCTGAATCACTGACGAGGGGTGCAGGTACACTGCGTGAACAGATGCACGATGCAGCGTACGTGCATTGCATCGCGCAACGATTCAGTCTCAAACCGGGACCTAAAATTGTTGTCGATTGCGCCAATGGTATTGCTGGCCCCGTGACCCAGATGCTGTTCAAACGGCTCAGTACCCGTTTGAGCCTGCTATTCGACGAGGTTGATGGCCAATTCCCGAACCACTCACCTGACCCCTGCATCGCCGAAAATTTGCTCGACCTCCAGCGCGCTGTTCTACAGCAGAGGGCAGATATCGGCTTTGCTTTGGACGGCGATGCAGATCGCGTAGTTGCTATCAGCAGCTCGGGCCGGATGCTTATGCCAGATCAGCTGTTGATGTTGTTGGCGCAGGATATTCTGACCAATGAACCCGGTGGGCTAGTACTGATGGATGCCAAATGCAGTGCTCTGACACGTACAATAGTTGAGGAGGCCGGAGGCCAGTTACAGATAGGACGAACCGGTCACTCACCGATGAAACGTCTAATGCAGGCGAGCGGCGCAGTCTGCGGGGGTGAGTTGAGTGCACACTACTACTTCGCTGACTGGTACGGCTTTGACGACGGCCTGTTTACGGCGGTGCGTCTGCTTGACCTGATGCAACGCAGGGGGCAATCACTAGATCAACTGATAGACAGCCTTCCCAAGCGTCTGAGCACACCTGAAATGCGGCTCGATATCGATGATACGGAGAAATTCGATATCATCGATAGGCTCCAGCGGTGTAACTTCTCGGCAGATGAGATTGTTAGCATTGACGGTCTCAGAGTCGAATACCCTTTTGGCTGGGGTTTAATACGCGCATCCAATACTGAAGCGGCCCTTGTTGTCCGCTTCGAAGCCGACAATATAGAGCAAATAAATCTGATAATTGCTGAATTTAACCGAAATTTGACTCAAATCGGTGCGAAAAACGACCCGATAGAACTTTTCACTGATCTACAAGGAGGCAGCCATGCCACTTAACCGCGACCAGGCAATCTCTACCGCTACTGTACTTTCAGAAGCGATGCCCTATATCCAGCGCTTCGTAGGTAAGACGCTGGTGATTAAGTATGGTGGCAACGCTATGACCGACGACAAGCTCAAAGCGAGCTTTGCCCGCGACATCGTGATGCTCAAACTGATTGGCCTCAACCCGATCGTAGTGCACGGTGGCGGTCCTCAGATTGGTGATCTACTCGAACAGCTGAAGATTGAGTCGCACTTTGTAAATGGAATGCGTGTGACTGACTCCAAAACGATGGATGTGGTGGAGATGGTACTTGGCGGTGCCGTTAACAAAGAGATCGTTGGTCTTATCAACTCAGCGGGCGGTAAAGCTATCGGCCTCACGGGTAAAGATGGCGACCTCCTGCGGGCTCGCAAACTCAAAGTTAAGCACAAGACGCCAGAGATGGAGGCACCCGAGATCATCGATATCGGCCATGTGGGCGAAGTTGAGCGTGTCAACGTCAAGGTTCTGGAGATGCTGGTTGAGTCCGACTTTATCCCCGTGGTTGCGCCTATAGGCGTTGGCGAGGATGGTGCCTCGTATAACATCAACGCTGACCTGGTCGCAGGCAAAATAGCCGAGGTACTCCAGGCCGAAAAACTGATCCTACTGACCAATATTGCGGGCCTGATGGATAAAGATGGCAAGGTACTGACCGGTCTATCACCTGCACAGGTTGATGCTTTAATTGAGGACGGCACAATCTATGGGGGCATGCTCCCCAAAATTGATTGCGCACTTAGCGCTGTGAAGTCGGGTGTCACCTCGGCCCACATCATTGACGGTCGAGTGGCACACTCCTGCATGTTGGAGATCTTTACCGATGAGGGTGTTGGGACTCTGATTACTAACAAGAGTCTGAAGGTTGAGGCATGAGTGATCTAAAGGTTTCGCGCCGCGAACAAATTCTACAGGCTCTGGCAGGCATGCTGGAGAGCAATCCGGGCCAACGTATCACCACGGCTGCACTAGCGAAGGAAGTGGGCGTCTCCGAAGCTGCGCTCTACCGACACTTCCCGAGCAAAGCGCGCATGTTTGAGGGTTTGATCGACTTCATTGAAGAGACGATCTTCAGTCGCGTGAAGTTAATCGTTCAGTCCGATGCCGGCGCAGTACGCCAAGTGGAACAGATGATCACGCTGTTACTCGCCTTTGTTGAAAAGAATCCAGGTATGGCACGTATTCTCAGTGGCGACGCACTAGCGGGAGAAACTGATCGTCTTCGCACTCAGGTAAATCAACTATTTGAACGCCTGGAGACACAAATCAAGCAGGTACTTCGCGAATCCGAGATGCGGTCGGGAACTCGTACCGAGATTCCAGCAGGCTCTGCTGCCAACCTGATTATTGCGACTGCCGAAGGCCGCATTCGCCAGTATGTGCGCAGCGAGTTTCGGCGCCGCCCCACCGAGTTTTGGCCCGAGCAGTGGTCACGTCTGGCTTCTGGACTTTTCCGCGCGGCGAGCGTCTAAACTTGCATCAAGGCCATTTTGATCATCGCCCCTGGGCTTTCTTTGGGGCGCTATTTGCTTTGATGCTAGCCGCTGCCAACCTGCGCGGCGGGTTGGTCGTTATAGGACCCATTGTTGCAGATATGCGTGCCGACTTGGGGGTCAGTGCATCTGCCTTTGGTATGTTGATGACCCTGCCGCTGATCTGCTTCGGCGTGATCTCACTGATGGTACCTACGCTCGCTCGGCGAGTCGATCCTCTAAAAGCGGTACTGATCGGAATCTTCCTGATTGCTGCAGGCGCCGGCCTTAGACTGCCCGTAAACTTCCCGGTGATGCTGTTGGGAACGTTAATGCTGGGCACAGGCATCGCTATCCTGAACGTGCTGATCCCTAGCCTGGTAAAAGGGCTATTCCCCAAGCAGAGCGGATCCCTGACCGGACTCTATACCCTAGTACTAACACTGGGCGCGACCTTCAGTATCTTTAGCGCCATCCCTTTACGCGACTACTTTGGCGGTTGGCAAGGCCCAATGATGGTTTGGGCGGTTCTACCGGTTGTGGCTGGCCTCGTCTGGCTACCCATGCTGCGCGTTCAGTTCACACCCAAGAATCTACCCACACCCACTGCCAGCGTATGGCGGTTACGCAAGGCCTGGGCACTGACCACCTTTATGGGCCTCCAGTCCTCAGTATTCTATGTGCTTTCAACCTGGCTGCCGCGACTGCTTATGGACAGCGGCTACAGCGACAGTTACGCCGGCACACTGACCTCGCTGATGGCATTCGTAGGACTTCCCACCTCGTTTCTAATACCGGTTATCGCGAGTCGTATAGACTCGCAGCGCAGCCTCGCTCTGTTCATCTTGCTAACTGTCCTGATCGGTATGTTTGGCCTACTGCTAATGCCCGAACACTTAGCCTTCGTGTGGACATCAATGCTTGGGCTCTACGGTGGTGGCTCGATCAGCCTGGCACTAGTACTGTTCGCCATCAAAACTCACGATATGCGCCAGGCTACGTCACTCTCGGCGATGGTGCAGGGACTCGGCTACCTCGGCGCCAGCATGACACCCAGTCTGGTTGGATTCGTCTACGACCTAACCCAGGGCTGGACGCTGGTTCTTATCGGTCTGATAGTTGTGATCACACTGCAGAATGCAGCCGGTTGGGTGGTTTGCGGGCGTGGGAAGATTGACGAATAGCCTAAGCTAGCCCAAGCTGGCGAAGCAGCTGTCAGGGACCGCTACGAGTACGTCCCTGTAACGCTTAGTTTCCGCCATCCATGGCTCCAAAAATCCCTGACAGCTGCTTCGGCCACTTGGGCACCAGCGCGCTTCGATTTGTAGCCCAACACCAGCTTTTAGCGGGCTTGGACAACATTATTAAGCAGAAACCTCTGGGGCTGTGCGCTCGCTATTCCTTTCTGGGATTTTCGAGGGCATGGACGCCCGAGACTAAGCGGCACACGGATGTGCTTGCAGCGGTCCCAGAAAGGAATAGCGAGTGCGCAGGACCGGCTCGGTACTGCGCATCACCAGTGCAAAATTACCGTCTTAACGCTTGCTTACGATATTCAGCGCTTTAAGCAGTGTGTACGCCTGGTAGAGCTGGAAGTCCTCGCCGCTTAGCTCCGCAGCCAAGGGTTTAGTCTCGTCGCCGTTCTCTAGGTGCCCTGCTAGGTCACGCTCACGGATAAGTTCAACAGCGGGAGTATCAGCATCATTGAGTGACCGGCGCTCTACCACCACATCAGGTACAATTCCTTGCGCCTGTATCGAACGACCGGAGGGCGTAAAATAGCGTGCAGTAGTGATCTTCACCCCGCGATCCTGAGCCAGAGGGAGAATGGTCTGTACGGACCCCTTACCAAAGCTTTGTGTGCCCATAATGACCGCGCGTTGCTGATCCTGCAGAGCACCCGCTACGATCTCCGAAGCGGAGGCTGAACCACCATTGATTAACACGACAAGCGGCACATTCATGTCGACTTGTATTTCGGGCTTGGCATCAAAATTTAACTCAGAGCGTTCCAAACGCCCTTCGGTGTAGACAATGCGGCCCTCTTCAAGGAAGGCATCAGAGACATCGACCGCGGCCTGCAACACTCCGCCAGGATTGTTGCGCAGATCGAGAACCAAGCCCTTAAGCGGTTGCTCTTCACTCACTTTATCCAGGGCTGTGGCTAACTCCTCACCTGTGTTCGCCTGAAACTGACTGATCCGCACATAACCGTAGCCATCGGCCAACAGACGGCTCTTAACGCTGCTCGACTTGATCTCTGCCCGTTCGAGTTCAACTTCAAACGGTGCCTCTCTGGATTCTCGCAGAATACTCAGCCTTACCTTGCTGCCGATCTCGCCACGCAACAGATCAACTGCCTCATCCAGACCCATACCCTGCACGGGCGTATCATCGATCTTGATGATGAGGTCCCCTGCCTGCAAGCCAGCACGCGAGGCAGGTGTATCATCGATAGGAGAGATAACATGCACCATGCCATCTTTCATCCCGACCTCAATCCCCAACCCCCCAAAACGACCACTGGTGTGCTCTTGTAAAGAGGTGAAGTCTTCCGGCACCAGATAGGAGGAGTGGGGGTCCAGACCCGCCACCATGCCACGAATGGCATCTTCAAGAAGCTGTCGGTCAGATACAGGCTCAACATAGGAGCTCTTGATGCGGCCAAACACCTCAGCAAACATACGCAGTTCTTCAAGCGGCAGTTGCTCGCTCTCTTCGGCTTGAAGCGGCATGGAAATTGATGTTGCCGCTATCGCGATACCCAACATGAGTGGACGGAACTTGCGCATCTGATTACCTCGTTTGTTGGGCATTTTATTTACTGCCGCTGGAGCCATTTCAGTGGATCTACACTCTTAGCTTTCTGGCGTATCGAGAAGTATAGAGCGGGTTGAGTATATCCACCGCTACTGCCAGACACTGCAATACTATCTCCTGCCGCAACCCAGTCACCAGTTTGACGCAACAGGCTCTGATTGTGGCCATAGAGGCTCATATAACCCTGGCCGTGATCAACAATAATCAGCAGACCATAGCCACGCAACCACTCGGAGAAGACTACCCGTCCGGGGTGGACTGCGTAAACCGTATTACCGGCATCCACTGCAATTACAATTCCATCGCGGCTGCGATCTGAGCCAAAACGTTGCAGCAGACTTCCCTGCACTGGCCAGATCAACTTACCAAGTGAATTAGCGAAGGAGTCGCTGCCCGACTGAAGTTCAAGGAGATCAACTGATCGGTTGATATCCTCTAGTAGTTTTTGTAGGCGAGCGACGTCAGCATTTAATCCGGCAACCCTGCTCTTCTTCGAGTCGATAGAATCGTTGATACGCGCCAACGTTTTAACCCGTTTAATCCGTACCGTCTCCAGCGCCTTCTGTTGCTGCTCCAGCAACTCACCCTCAGCTCTCAGCTCCGCCTCATTCTCGTCAATATCCCTGTTGTTACTCGCCAGTTGCTGCAGTTGCAACGAAAAAGTATCCGCTTGAGATTTAATCGCATCGCTGAGCCCGTCGTAGTAGCGCATCATACGATCCAGTTCAGTTGGGGACTTGTTCGATAACAGCAGTTTCAGTCGAGGCTGACGACCCTGCTGGTATTGTTCACGCAGTAGTTGCTCTATCTGCACACGACTCTCACTTACCTGAGTCTGCAATTGAACACGGCGTTTATCCAATTCGCCGGCGCGGGTGCGAAGCGCTGTGATACGCAACTCCAGATCTTTTTGCCTCAGACTCAGATCAGCGATTTCACGATCATTATCACGAAGGGCTCGCTGCAGTGATTGTCGATCACCAAGCTCGGCATCAATCTGCTGCTCAAGCTTGGTGATCTGCTGTCTAAGTTTGTCGAGCTCAACGTTGGTTTCAACGGCTGACTGTGCTGCTACTGGCCCGACAGCAAAAGCCATCCACAGCACAAGCAGATGCTTAAGCACCTGTTTAGTAGTCAGCAAGCGCCTCACCCGTCATCTCTGAGGGCTGAGGAAGATCCATCAATTTTAACAGTGTCGGTGCGAGGTCGCAGAGAGCCCCATCACGCAGGCTTAGAGACTGGTTGCGAGGACCATCATAGATCAGTGCAACAGGCCAAGTGGTGTGCGAGGTGTGTGGCTGTCCCGATTTTGGATCGACCATTAACTCAACATTACCGTGATCAGCCGTGATTAACGTCTCACCGCCCACCTCAGCCATGGCTACAAGCACTTTTTCCAGTGCAGCATCCACCGCCTCACAGGCTTTAACCGCGGCCTCAAACTTGCCCGTGTGGCCCACCATGTCACCATTGGCGAAGTTGGAGACGATCAGATCGTATTTACCGCTGCGGATAGCCTCGCAAAGTTTGTCTGCCACCTCGGGCAGACTCATCTCAGGCTGCAGATCGTAGGTCGCCACATCGGGTGAAGGCACCAGTATACGATCCTCACCCGGGTAGACCGCTTCGGCACCGCCATTGAAGAAGAAGGTTACGTGAGCATACTTTTCGGTCTCCGCTATACGCAGTTGCGTGCGGCCGATATTCGCCAGATAGGCTCCTAAATCGTTGCTAATGCTCTCGGGTGGATAGGCACAACTGGCAGGAATATCTGCCGCGTACTCAGTTAACATCACAAAGTCAGAGAGCTTCGGCTTGGCCTGACGTTCGAAACCGTCGAACTCGGCCTCAACAAAGCTGCGCGTGATTTCACGTGAACGGTCCGGCCGAAAATTAGCGCAGATCATCGTATCGCCATCGCACACAACCCCTATCGGCGTGCCATCTGCGTTGGTAATGACGGTGGCCGAGACGAACTCATCATTTTCGTCCCGCGCATAAGCAGCTTCAAGCGCGTCAGTGGCCGACAGCGCTCTGTGCTTGCCCTCACCAAGAGTCATTGCATCGTATGCCTGCTGGACTCGATCCCACCGGTTATCACGATCCATCGCAAAGTAACGACCAACGACAGTGGCCACTGCTCCGCAACCGAGTTGAGCGAACTTCTCATCGGCAGCCTTGAGCGATGCATCGGCAGAGCGCGGGGGCATATCACGTCCGTCCAGAATAGCATGCAGGTAAACCTGTCTAGCTCCTCGCTTAACTGCCATCTCTGCCAGCGCAAAGATATGCTCCTCATGGCTGTGAACACCACCCGGGGATAGCAAACCCATCAAGTGAACTGCTTTGCCTGCACTTATAGCAGCGTCCATCGCTTTAACCAGGACTGCATTTTCAAAGAAGTCGCCATCTTCAATCGCTTTGGTAATACGAGTGAGATTCTGATAGACCACACGCCCCGCGCCGATATTCATGTGTCCCACTTCGGAGTTGCCCATCTGACCGTCAGGTAAACCCACCGCCATTCCCGAAGTTTGGATGCGCGCATTCGGATTTTGACTCAACAGCCGATCCCACACCGGGGTATTAGCGGCAGCAATAGCGGATGATTCAGTTGCTTCAACGCCGTAACCGTCAAGGATAAGCAGCGCTTTTGTCTGTTTTCGATTAGTCATGAGCTCTCTTTTGACTGTTTACAACTTAAGTTGGTCAAATTTTACCGGCTCTGCTGGATTATGACTACGCGTATTGGCTGAAATTTAACGGCACCTCTTATACCCGAAGGCCTGCCGAGGTATACTTTCGCCCCTAGTAAATTCTGTACAGTTGGATGATCCATGGAAAACCTGTTCGACTTTATCGCTAACAACCCACTGCTGGTGTCGGCTTGGGCATTTACCGTAATGATGCTGATCTTCACTGAGCGCCAAAAGGGCGGCAAGTCTGCCTCTCCAGCTGAAGCGACGCGTATGATGAATAAAGAGAATGCGGTTGTTGTGGATATTCGTGCGAAGAAAGAGTTTGGCTCAGGCCACATTGCCAATTCGTTAAACATTCCGCTGGCCGAATTTGATCGCCGTATGAGCGAACTTAACGCTCATAAAGAGAAGCCAATCATTGTGGTTTGTAACATGGGCCAAACCGCCGGTACAGCTTGCCGCAAACTCAAAACAGCTGGCTTCAACGCCGTACGCCTATCAGGTGGCATGACTGAGTGGCGCGGCCAGAATATGCCCGTGGTGGCGAAATGAATATAGAGCTCTACTCATCGCGCTGGTGCGGTTTCTGCATGCGCGCCAAAATGTTACTCGACGCGAAAGGCGTGGAGTACAACGAAATCGATGTAGATCAGGATTCGGCCCTGCGAGCACAGATGATGCAGCGCAGTGGCCGACGTACCGTTCCACAAATATTTATCGACGAAGTACATGTGGGCGGTTGTGATGACCTCTACGCGCTTGAGCGTAGCGGGCAATTAGATGAATTGCTGGCAAAGAACAGCAACGATAACAACTAAGGAATTAACAATGTCAGAAGAGACTCAGGCTCCACAGCCACAGTTTGGTATGAAGCGCATCTACCTTAAAGATGCATCTCTGGAGTGTCCCGGCGTACCTGCGATTTTTAATCAACAGTGGGCGCCCGCTGTCAATCTGGAAGTCAACACCAAGAATGCTCAGCTTGATGAGAACCACTTTGAAGTGACTCTGGTGCTAACCGTTAACGTTAAAGTGGGTGAAGAGACTGCCTTCCTAATCGAGGTGCATCAGGCAGCTATATTCCTGATTTCAGGTTTCGAACCAGCACAGATGCACCATACACTTGGCGCGTACTGCCCTAATCTGCTCTTCCCTTACGCTCGTGAAGCAGTTGACAACCTCGCTGTCAGAGCCAGTTTCCCAGCCCTGATGCTACAGCAGGTAAACTTCGATGCACTGTACCAGCAGAAGCTACAGCAGTTGATGGAGCAGCATAAAGCGGAGCAGAGCGAGAGCGCTGAAGCCACTGAGTAACACCGTCCAAGGCATTAAAAAACCCGGCACCTCGAAGTGACCGGGTTTTTTATTGGAGCAAGGGGCCTTCATATAAATTGAAGTCAGGCATTTCAGTCACCCTTAACATCGAGCTCCTAATCCATGCGCTCGCCGGTAGCTGAGTCGCGTTTAGCCCACCGACGACGCGAAGCGATATAGTGTGCATTGAAACGCTGATAGTAGTTATCCAATGCCTCGCCCGCGACCTCCTCACCGATCTGATGCAAAAGTGCTGCGGCCACCTCCGCCGTGCAGAGCTGACCCTCATGAATCGCCTTGCGTAGTGAATAGGTGGACGTCCGCGCCTCATCCAGACTAATCACTGGCAACTTCTGCAAATAGACTGAGTGACGAAACATGCGCCGTGCCTGCCGCCAGGTACCATCCAGTAAGATAAAAAGCGGTTTAGCCGAGCTTGTAGAGGAGTCGGGCTGCGCGATCATGCGCTGCTGATAATCAGACGATGGCGGGAAGACAATGATTGGCTGATAGCTCGGATTGTCGAGTAGGGCCGCTAACTCATCACCGGGATCAAGCCTTGAGTGCCACTGAATAACACGTGTATTAGCGATAGTCGCTTCAATAAGTCTCCCTGTATTGGTCGGCTTGTAAGTTTCGTTGCGGTGCATCAGAACAACAAACTCAACTCCGGCATGGACCGTTTTACGGTGCTCACAGATACAGCTCGGCAGAGGCAATCGGCAACTTTCACAGCGGTGCACACCGGCACCTCGAGCAAGATACGGCTTGCGGGGAGGGTTATCTATACGTGCCATTGGCTTCTCAATATTTTGGTAGCGCAAGTTTAACCTAAGAAGTTTCAATTAATAGTCCCGACTGCCGCATGTGTCACAAAGGCTGTTTGACCGAAGATACGGCTCTACTAAAGTAAAGAAATCCCCCAACTAACGTGGTAGCGAAGGCAACAAAAAGTCATGGCAACCCCTCTGAAAAACGATTCGAGATCGCTACCCGCTGCTACCGTTTCAGATCTCTATACACATCTTTCGAAAACCCAATCCCTGAGCCAAGTGGGCAGCTGGGAGGTTGATCTGTTGCAACACAGGCTTTGGTGGTCCCCCGAGGTTTACAAATTATTTGAACTCGATCCGACAATCTCACCCGCCTCCCAAAGCACTTTCTCAAAAATTATTCATCCAAACGATCGTGAGCGAGTGAATGCGGCATTTCTCACCTCAGTGGAGCAGCGCATACCCTACGACATAACCCACCGACTATGCATGCCTGACGGACGAGTTAAATTCGTTCGCGAGCGTGGCGTAACCACCTATGACAATGA
>DATHZN010000093.1:0-6050 GCA_035458585.1 Marinobacterium sp.
CTTTCGTAACGCTGAGCAGACCATCGGACCTATCGTCAGATTGGGTACATAGTGGTTATCCATGACATCGAAATGAACGATATCCGCACCCGCATCCAGAACCGCATTCACCTCCTCTCCTAAGCGGGCAAAGTCCGCCGAAAGTATGGATGGTGCAATCTTGTAATCAGCCATAGTAACGCCTCTCCTATTCACAAGCTTGGGCGCATTGTACCCTGCAGTTTTTTTAAAACCAGCCGATACTCCCAAGACGACCGGAGTTGATACCCATGCGCACACTGATTCTGTCTCTGCTAAGCCTCATTCTTACGCCTGCCCTAGCGGCAGTCAGTGTCTCTGCGCCTGAACCAGCACAATACCGTGGTCAGTTAGATGAATTTACTGAACTTTTAACGGTTGAAGCTGAAGGCGAGAGTTTTAGAGCACTTCAGAATCGCAGTCTGGCACCTGCGCTACTTGGCGGTGTTGTGCTCATCGGCGACCAGACCCCTAGCTGGATTGAGCAAAGTCAGAACCTGCGCACCGGTCTTGCACGCCAGGGTTGGGACTTGTTAAGCGCCGAGCCCTCAGCCGATGCTGCGCAAACCCAAGCACGCGCCAAGGCACTTATCGATTCGCTTCGACAGGCGGGTAACAAACGTATTTTGATAGTCGCCATGGGTGCTCAGGCAGCCAATGCAATTGAGTTAGTAAAGGAGGCTCGCGATCTACGCCTGGTGATGTTCAATTCGAGTAGCGAAACCTCAGCCAGCGCTGATCTTGAAGCACAAATGGAGTCTCTGGGGCGCGCCCTCACTATCGAGCTATACACCCGCTCACCAATCCCGTCCGAAGCAAGCCGCCGCCACATCATTGCCCAGAAACAGCGCCTGGCGACCTACCGAGCCCGAGCCTTGATAGGCCCACCGATAAACAATAACGACATCAATCCCGCGACTACTAAGCGGATATTGGGGGCGATTAAGACGCTGATCATAGAGTTTGAACAGCAGAAGTCTTAGCACGGATTTATACCACGCATCGAAGCCTGCCCAGCCACCCTGTTGCAGACACGCTGTACACATCCCTGTCGCTCTACACCGCCCATCCATGGGCTCCGAAGGTCCGCAACAGGGTGCCTGGGCAGGCTTCTACAATCTAGCAACCCCGATCAGAGTTCGGGCTTTAGCGAGCGGTTGCAAGCTAGAGCTCGCTCCATGAACAAGAACATGGGCAAGAACATGGGCAAACGAGAACGGCCTGCGTGCTGAGCACTTCTCCAGACCTTTGGAGGCCATGGATGGCCGGAATAGAGCGACAAGGACGTGGAGAGCGTGTCTGGAGAAGTGCTCAGTGCGCAGGCCGCCTCATGATCCCCTGACCTTGCGAATCAAATCGTAGGCTGCCTGTATCTCCTGCGCCTTCTCTTTAGCGATAACCATCATCTCTTCAGGTAGCCCCTTGGAGACCAGTTTATCAGGATGGTGCTGAGACATAAGCTTTCGCCAAGCACGTTTTACTTCAGCGTCGCTGGCAGACTCGGATACGCCCAGCACTCCGTAAGCTTGCTGAATCTGGGACGTCGATGGAGCGCTTCCTTGCCAACCCTGATGAAACGCTCTCTCTGCCTGCATCCTTGCCAGTAACGCTTCAATCTGATCGCCCGGCAAGCCCAACTTACTGCACACATCAACAATTACCTGTCGTTCAGGAGCACTTATCTCGCCGTCAGCCAGCGCGGCTTGCAGTTGAATTTCCAGAAAGATCAGCCGCAGGTTTGGTTGATAGCGAAAGAGTGTCGCGAGTGGCTGCAGAATTGGATCTAAGTTGAGATCAGCATCCTTGCCTTCGGTGAAGAATTTAATCGCTTCCTGTCGCTTCTCTTCACTCAGACGCATCTGCGCCATAATTGCTCTTGCGAAATCGATTTCGTTCTCAGTCACCTGCCCATCAGCCTTGGCGATACGCCCCATGACAGTAAAGGTTGCTTTGAAGAAGATCTGTTGTGGAGCGATTGTGGACGCTTTGCGAAACATGCGCTCAGCAGTAAAGCCCAGTATTGCACCGAATAAGAGCCCGGGTAGGCCTCCACTAAAGAGCCCAAGTGCGGCGCCGATCAAAAGGCCAGTTCGATACTTGTATAGATCTGCTCCAAAAGATTGCATTAAGACAGGTTCCTATTTGTCAAAAATGTCTGCACCTGCTCGAGGCGCTCTGGTGTACCTACATCATTCCAGTAACCGGGAAGAATTTCACCCTCAACACGCCCGCGTTCGATTAGCTGTCGTAAAAGCGGTGCAAGTGGTTCAGGTTTATCTAGCGTCAGATGCGTGAAAAGCGAGGGACGTAACAGGCTTATACCTGCAAAAGTAAAGCGCAAACCCCGATCAGGACTTACTCGACCGTTTACCTGTAGGTGAAAATCGCCCTCAGCATGCCATCGAGGATTGGCTACTAGCCAGAGACGGGCATCAGTGTTGGGCATTAATCTGAGCTCTAGGTCGGAATACTCTGCACTGATAAAAACATCACCGTTGACCAGCAAAAAGGGCTCATCACCCTCAGCGGCTAGCCAAGGCAGTGCCTTGCGCACACCGCCAGCCGTCTCCAGTGGCTTATCCTCAGCAGAGTAGACCAACTCTACTCCAAGGTGGCTACCGTCTCCGAGGGTCGACTCTATCTGCTCGCCAAGCCAGGCGTGATTAATAATCATCCGTGTCACTCCTGCACGGCGCAGATTAGCGATTTGATGTTCGATTAGTGAGCGCTCGTCCACCTTCAGCAGCGGTTTTGGAGTTTTTAGCGTCAGCGGGCGCAGCCGGGTACCCAGCCCTGCGGCAAGAATCATTGCACGCATTAAGCGCCACCCTCAAAATGCGAACCCAACAGCGGGTGAGTTCTCAACATTGGAAGCAGATCATCCAGGGCCTGACTGAATTGAGAAAATTCGGGGTAACGCAATGCTGCACGCTGCAGATAGCCAAAAGTGCGGGGAATATCTTTCAGGTAGCCGGATTTACCATCTCGTAGCCAAAGCCGGCAAAAGATACCGACCACTTTCAACTGACGTTGCATACCCATAAGGTAAAAGTCTTTCAAAAACGCCTGTTGGTCTGGCACCTCAAAACCCACGGATCGCAACTGTTGTCGATAGATCTCTACCCAAACCTCTACCTGCTCTTGCGGCCACTCTATATAACTATCACGCAATAGCGATACTAGGTCGTAAGTAACCGGACCGAAGAGTGCATCCTGATAGTCGATAACCCCCAGGTCACCATCGGCAAGCGGCATTAAGTTGCGCGAATGGAAATCACGATGCACTGGCACCTGAAGCTGTGCTTGGGCACGCTCCGATAGTTGTTGGTGGAGTGTTTCCAAGAGCGCAGACCAGTCTTCGAGATCCAGACCGAGACAGCGTCCAAGAAACCACTCATCAAATAGACTCATCTCACGTTTGAGAACGGCGTCATCATAAAGCGGCAACTCAGCACCATCTAGCTGTTGTAAATGCAACAGTGTGCACATAGCCTGATCATAGGGTGTCGGCGAACTCGATGACTGCAGATGGGGCAGCAGCAAAGCATCGCCAAAGTCCTCCAGCAGCATGAAACCCTGTTGCAAATCAGCACAAATAATCTGCGGAACTCGGACGCCGGCGGCATACCACCGCTGGCCAATTGTGACGAAAGGCGAGGAGTCCTCTTTGTCGGGTGGGGCATCAACCGCGATAAATCGACTATCACCACTTCTAGCCCGAAAATAGCGCCTGAAGCTGGCATCACCCGAAACAACTTCTAGTTCACCCGGTATGTCATCCGCCGAGCCGGTTGTCGACCAGTGGTTCTGAACCCACTCTGTTAGCTGCGCGACGCGCTCTGCCATTCGTATCTATCCTCTGGCACTCTTGGGCCTTAATGCTTATCATGCTGGCACAGAATACTACTCGACTTTGCAAGCCGGCGGAAACCGACGCATGCCTTCAAAAAAAAAGAGCCACAAGAAGCTTCTTCTCAGCCTTGTAATCGCCACAACAATCCCCGGGGCCCATGCAGCCAGCGGTTGGGATTGTACTCAGACGAGTGAGGGCTGGAGCTGCAGTGCAGCCGAACCATTGGCTGCGCAATCTACTTCAACTACTTCATCAGAGCCCAGTCCTACAACCGCCCTGACTGTTTCGGACTCGAGCCTACCTGAGGCAAGTAAAGCTGCAGCGGTGAAAGCCCCTGAAACTCTTGAGCCACAATCAGAGCCAGAGTCCATGCCAGTGACTCTGATCAAGAGCGAAGTCGATAAGCAGGACGCAGTCCCGAGCGAAACAAAAAATGATTACGTCGCGCAAGCAAAGTTAGGGGAGAGCAATAAGAGCGCTGACAAGGTCGCAATGCCCGTGGTCACGGCACTACCTCCACAACCCACCGCTAATATCCCAGATGAGACTGTTGAACATACGATTGCATCTTCTGCACATTCGGTACCGAGTGTAAGCGGGAGCTATATGAATCTGGATTGGTTACATCTGTCGCCGATTGATGCCGAGGGTCTCGTCTGCAAGGGCGTCTACCGAGAGCCCGAGATCTGGAGTGAAATTCTTACTCCTGGCATTGCCAAGTCAGCAACCACGATAGATGCAAACCGCTCCTCGACTGTGCTTGGAGGACTGTCAGAACTGGAGGGTGAGGTTGTAATTAAACAGTCGGGGCGGCAGATAGAGTCTGAGTATGCACAGTTTGATAGCAAGAACCGCCAAGCGCTGCTGCGTAACAACGTACGGTATCGCGAGCCGGGTTTTCTTCTCCGCGCTGATACCATCTCGGCAGATCTGGACTCGAGCGTCGCGATCGCCAATGAGTCTAGCTACGTGTTGCACGAAAACGAGCTGCGTGGCGAAGCGCTTGCCCTGACGCGTTACGCAGATCGGTCAATCGAGACGCAAAACTCGCTGATTACTTTTTGCGAGCCTGGGAACAACGATTGGGCAATCCGGGCGCAAGAGATGACCCTCTACCCTGAGGAAGGGTTCGGCGAATCTTGGCATACCCGATTTGAAGTTGCGGGAGTGCCTGTGTTTTACCTCCCGTACTTCTATTTCCCACTTGATGATACGCGCCGTTCAGGTTTCCTATATCCTAGCCTCAGTCAGGATAAGGAAAACGGCTTTGATTTAGCATTACCCTACTACTTCAACATCGCTCCGAATACTGACGATACACTGACTGCTCGACTGATCGAAAAACGTGGCCTGATGCTGGAAAACGAGGCGCGCTATCTCAACGATTTCTCCATGAACCAGCTGAGCACAGGCTGGATGCCAAGCGACGATATTTACAATCAAGAGCGCTGGGCACTCAGTTTCGACCACAGGGGCAACCCTGCACCGGGCTGGGGCACTCATGTCGACTTCACTCGTGTCAGTGATGACGATTACTTTGACGATCTGGCACCAGTTGAGTTGCGGCTGCCTGTCAAAGATGATCTTAACCAGAGCGCTACTGTGAGTTACTCCGCGTCGACTTGGAGTGCCAGTGCATTGGTCAATGACTACCAAACCATTGATGGTGGTAGCAAACCCTACGCACGTATGCCGCAACTAACCCTCAGCGGTGCAGAGACTCTGGGTGACACACGTCTTGCTTATCTTGGGCAATATACTGACTTTACACATGAGACAAACACGGATGGCCAGCGCACCCATCTGCGCCCCACCCTGACGTATGACTGGAACCGCACCTGGGGTTTTCTGCGACCTGAGCTAGGTCTATGGCGTTCAGACTACAATCTGTCAAACGGTACTTCACCCTCAGCGACCGCAAATTTCGCATCACTCGACTCTGGTCTGATATTCGAGCGGCAGGGGGAACTGGCCACGCAGACACTAGAACCGCGCATCAAACTAATTCATGTCGGCGGAGATGACACCCAGTCCCTGCAAAACTTCGATTCAAGCGGTCTTGGGTTCAGTGCCGGCAGTCTATTCGACACACTGGGATACAGTGGTAATGACCGTGTCGCACACACTGACCAGGCAACTCTTGGTCTTACTTCGCGCATTTTCAGTCTCACAGGACGGG
>DATHZN010000094.1:0-24849 GCA_035458585.1 Marinobacterium sp.
TTGGTCTACACTCACTGGAGATAAATTGTTTTCTGAAAGGATGCTTGTTTATGCGTGTTGTACTCAAACTGGTGGGCTGGATTATCCTCTTTGTGGTCGGTGCTACAGCGGCACTGGCTGCCTATCTGATGTTCTTCTTCAACCCCAATGATTACCGCACTCAGATTGAGGAGCGCGCGCTTAGCGATGCTGGAGTCGAGCTGAAGATCAACGGCGATATTGGTTGGTCTTTCTATCCCTGGCTCGGTCTGGAGTTAAAACAGCTAAGCGTCAACTATCCGGGGCAACCGCAGCTGGCACAGCTGGCGAGCGCGGGTGCCGCACTGAATATTCCGGCGCTACTGGGTGGTACGGTGCAGCTAGACAGCATTCTGGTCGATGGACTGGTGCTCAACCTGGTGCGAGATGCGCAGGGCAAGGAGAATTGGGTAACGGCATCGAAGGCTGACGAGGCGTCTGGACAGGGCGAGTCAGAGCGCGGTCAGGGCGGAGCTGAGCTCAAGTTGGCGATTGATCAAATCAGCCTAAGCAATGCGAAGATCAGTTTTGAAGATCAGATCTGGGCACGCAAGGTTCAACTGAGCGATCTTAATCTGACGGCAACATCTGTATCCGTTGAGAAACCCTTCCCGCTGAGCTTTAACGGCGCGTTGCAACAGACCGAACAAGGTCAGGTGACTACCCAGGCAGAAATGGAGCTGAGTGCAGAGATCAATCTGAATGCACTGCAGGGGGTATTTGAACTGCGTAATCTGGTCAGCAAACTCTCACTCGAGCAGGCGGGTCTGGCTAAACCTCTGGTGATTGATCTTAACTCCGATATCCGGTTAAGCCTGGCTGATCAGCGGGCGAATATTGATAACCTTAAACTCGATGCAGCGGGTCTGAGTCTGACCGGCAAGTTAGCGCTTACTGATTTTGAAAGGCAGGCAATCGAGGGCAATCTGGATATCGCGCAGTTCAATCCACGTGATCTGGCAGCGGGTTTCGGCGCTGAGCTGCCTCAGCTAGGAGAGGGTGCGCTCAGCAAGGTCGCCGCTAAGTTTGCACTGGGTGGCGATGCCAGTAGCCTGCAACTAAACAGCCTTGAGCTAACGCTGGATGATACTCAAGTCAGCGGTGTTATGGCTGTGAATACTGAGACAAGTGCTCTAGTCGCTAATTTGACCGTCGATGAGATCGATGTGGATCGCTATATGGCGCCAGCATCTGAAACAGTGACAGCTGGCGAGCCAGCCGAGACTGAAAAGGGCTGGTCAAAGGAGCCACTATTTGATGCTGAACCTCTAAAAGCATTGAATGCCGACGTTAAACTGCAAGTAGGCAAGGCGCTCTATCAGGGAAATCCGATTGAGAGGATCAACCTAGAGCTAAGTGCCAAAGCCGGTGATATCCGCCTTAAGCAACTAACAGCGCAAGCCTTTGGCGGTAGCGCCGACATTAGCGGTGCCATAGATGCGCGCTCGACACCGGTAAAACTGGCAATCAAACCTCAGTTTACCGGTATCAAAGTTGAGCAGTTAATGGCGCTGGCGATGGAAGAGACACCGGTTAACGCCAATGCCAATCTGAGCGCTGCGCTCACAACCTCAGGCAACTCAATGCACGCGATCATTAATGGTCTCAACGGCGACCTGAATCTCTCTGCAGAAGAGGGTGTGATTGAGGGCATCGATATGGCGCAGGAGCTCTGTCAGAAGATTGAGAACATCACCTCCCTGGGGTACAACCCCGATCAGGTGGATCGTACGACACCGATTGCTGATCTAAAGTCGAGCTTCTCCATCAAAAATGGCATGGTTACCAATCCGAGCACGACAGCAGGGCTAGATGCGGCACTGCTGGACGCAAAGGGCATCATCGACTTGCCACAGCAGGCCTTCAGTTACACTCTTGGCTTAACACTGACCGATGATCTGTTTAAGCAGAGCTGTGGAATCAACCCCGCTCTGAAAGGGGTGCGTATCCCAGTCAATTGTGAGGGCAATTTTGATACCGACCCTGCTAAACTCTGCGCTCTAGATACCCGCTTTATCGGGGAAGTGATCAAGAAAGCTATAGGCGCTAAGGCGCAGGCTGAGATCGATAAGAAAAAACAAGAGCTCGAACAGAAAGCCAAAGAGAAACTGCAGGAGAGCTTAGGCGATAAGCTCAAAGAGGATGCGGGTTCAATGCTCAAGGGTCTGTTCGGCAACTAGGATTTTTGCCACTCCCAATGAGTTCATTTAATTTCAGCGCGGCTGTGTTGAACTGGTTTGATCAGCACGGCCGCAAACACTTGCCTTGGCAGCAGCACAAGAGCGCCTATAACACTTGGGTCTCAGAGATCATGTTGCAGCAGACCCAGGTCAGCACGGTTATTCCCTACTATCAGCGTTTTATGGAGCGATTCCCCAGCGTCAACGACCTCGCTGCTGCTCCGATTGATGAGGTTCTGCACCTGTGGACTGGCCTAGGCTATTACGCACGTGCCCGCAACCTACACAAAGCCGCTCAACAGGTAGCCAGCGAATATGGCGGTATATTCCCCACTGATCCCGCACAGCTGGAAGCTCTTCCGGGAATCGGACGTTCAACTGCCGGCGCAATTGCCTCTATATCGGCTGGTATTAGGGCGCCGATACTGGATGGCAACGTAAAACGCGTACTAGCCCGTTTTCAGGCCGTTGAAGGCTGGCCCGGTGCGGTGCCCGTTCAGCGTGAACTCTGGGATTGGGCCGACCGTTATACACCTGCCGAACGAGTAGGCGACTACACCCAGGCGATGATGGATCTGGGTGCTACACTCTGCACCCGCAGCAAGCCAGCCTGTGGGCTCTGCCCGCTCAGTTCAGAGTGTAAAGCGTTGGCACATAATCGCGTGTCGGAGCTGCCCAGCCCGCGCCCGAAAAAGACATTGCCCGTGAAGCAGACTTTGATGCTGATTGTGCGCCAGGGCGCTGAAGTGCTATTGCAACAGCGACCACCAACAGGCATTTGGGGCGGCTTATGGAGTTTCCCTGAGACTCAGGATCTTCGCGACCTTCCAGCCGGATGGGGAGTCAACATCGATAAAGCTAAACCCTTGGCGCCTCTACGTCACACCTTCTCGCACTACCATCTAGATATCACACCAGTATTAATAAATGCATCCGATCTGCGATTTGATGCGTTAATGGAAGAGCGGGCCTCACTTTGGTATAACAGCGCCCAACCTATTGAAATTGGCTTAGCGGCACCGGTAAAACGTCTGCTGACCAGCCTGAGTAACCTCGAATTTGGAGACTAATATGAGCCGTACCGTTTTTTGTAAGAAATTCAAAGAGGAACTCGAAGGTCTTGAGCGCGCACCCTACCCGGGCCCTCTTGGGCAAGATATCTTCGACAATGTCTCCAAGAAAGCCTGGGAGGAGTGGACCGATCACCAGACCATGCTGATCAACGAGAAGCACCTGAGTATGATGGATCCAGCTAGCCGCAAGTTTCTGCAGGAGGAGATGCAGAAGTTCCTCTCAGGGGAAGAGTTCGCTCAGGCAGAGGGATACGTGCCGCCAAGCAAATAGTTACCCGATCAAAATTAGCGGTTGACAGCCTAATTCAATATCGGTTTAATACGCGCCTTCTGAGTTGCCTCGATAGCTCAGTTGGTAGAGCAGAGGATTGAAAATCCTCGTGTCGGTGGTTCGATTCCGCCTCGAGGCACCAAACAAAACAGCCGCGCGTGTAGTGCGGCTTTTTTGTGTGCGGTTCTCGAGGTTGGATGAGAATCACGACCCGGTGGTTCGACCAATTTGTCAGGAACAAATTGGGACTGCCGAAGGCTGGGCCCGCAGGGCCGAGGGCCAGGACGGCCCGAGCATTCCGCCTCGAGGCACCAAACAAAACAGCCGCGCATTTAGTGCGGCTTTTTTGTTTGCGCTTCTTGAGGTTGGTGAGGTTGGTGAGGTTGGTGAGGTTGGTGAGGTTGGATGAGAATCACGACCCGATGGGATAACAAAGAAAGACTCGGCGTTGCCCGAGGACAAAGACGCTTAAAAGCATCGCAAAATACCCCAGCCTGGCATCTGTGTTTTTATCTCCCGAACTAGGCGGCCCGAGCGCTGCTATTAATGTAACCATCGCTCTGGCTTTGAATCGCTCGCTTAATCGCCGCGAAAAGCACCTAATCCTGCCATAAACATTATGAACTTAAAGCAGTTTAAGATTCTTAAAGCCTTTAATTCCCCAAACTTTTGCTCGAGTCGATGAAGCAATAACCTCGCTCCAGTTACAAACCTAACAGGAGTACACGATGTTAACGCTCAAAATAACTAGAAAGAATTTTTCCGCTAAGATGGTAGCTGGCATTCTGACAGCAGCAATCTCCTTGCCTGCGGCAGCAGTCGATAACATACATTTTCTTATTCCCGGTGGCGCTGGTGGTGGCTGGGACGGCACAGCTCGAGGCACCGGAGAGGCATTGAACAAATCAGGACTCGTTGCGACTGTCTCCTATGAGAATATGTCCGGTGGCGGTGGCGGCAAAGCGATTGGACATCTGATTGAGTCGGCGGAGCAGAACAAAGAGACTCTGATGGTTAACTCCACCCCGATCGTGATTCGCTCACTGTCAAAAGTATTTCCACAGTCTTTCCGTGATCTCACCCCGATAGCAGCTACCATCGGCGATTACGGTGCATTCATTGTGCGCAACGACTCCAAGTACCAGAGCTTCGAGGAGGTCGTTGCCGACTTCAATGCCGATCCGCGCTCAATCAAGATTGCTGGCGGATCAGCCCGAGGCAGCATGGATCACCTAGTAGCTGCGATGGCTTTCCAAGCCGCAGGCGGTGACCCTAAAGCGGTTCGCTACGTCGCTTACGACGCCGGTGGTGATGCCATGGCCGGTCTGCTTTCCGGCGAAACTCAGTTGTTGTCAACTGGTTTCAGTGAAGGCCTCGCTTTGCAGGCAGCAGGGGAGGTCCGTATTCTGGTTCAAACTGGCGACGATCGGAGTGACGCTGCACCCGACGTACCTACCTTGAAAGAGCTGGGTTACGACGCTAGCTTCGTAAACTGGCGTGGATTTTTTGCTGCACCGGGAATCAGTGATGCCAAAAAAGCTGAGTACCTTGAAGCATTTGAGAAAATGTACGACACCTCCGAATGGGCGACTGTCCGTGACCGTAATGGTTGGGTGGAGATCTACAAACCCGATGCTGAGTTTGTAAGCTTTCTTGAGCAGCAGGAGCAAGTGGTCGGTGACCTGATGCGCGAACTCGGTTTCCTCTGATATTCCTCGTAATTGGTAACAAAACAGGGCCGAACAGTAAGTGTTCGGCTCTTCTTTGCCACCAACTCCCTGTATCAAATTTGAATACGGAGTGCACTATGACCATCACAAAAGACCATATTGGCGGTCTTGTTTTTTTGTCTTTATCACTTGCTTACGGCTCACAAGTTGACACCATCCGCCTTTTACCCGGGGATGAGTTTGAACCATTCCATGCGCAAACTCTGCCCTATTGGTTATCAATTATGGGGGCGGTGCTCTCAGTCGCATTAATACTGACTGCTGAGAGAGGAAGCGAACATAAACTGAGTCTACGCGGCTACGATTTTGCGCTCGTTGCCAAACTTCTAGCGCTGATTGTTGCTTACGGAGTCGCGCTTGAGTGGATTGGCTTTCTGTTATCCACAACATTTTTCCTGCTCGGCGGTTTTTGGTTGCTCGGCGAGAGACGTATCAGAGTCTCTTTTGGTGTGGCGATACTTTTTTCCCTTGGAATCTGGTTTGTGCTGTCGCAATTACTCGACATCTACCTGGCACCAGGACAACTCTTTTCCGGCCTGATGGGGGACTAACATCATGTTAGACGGAATTTTTACCGGACTATCCACTGCGGTGATGCCCTTCAATCTACTAATGGTTGTTGTCGGGTGTTTCGCCGGAACCTTTATTGGCATGCTCCCCGGGCTTGGGCCTATATCAGCTGTCGCGCTGATGATACCAATCACCTATGGACTTGATCCTTCGTCCGGCATCATATTGATGGCCGGTGTTTATTACGGTGCGGTATTTGGTGGTTCTACATCCTCGATTTTGATCAACGCTCCGGGCTGCGCGAGCACCGTGGTCACCTCTTTTGATGGTTATCCCCTGGCGCAGCAAAATCAGGCGGGCAAAGCACTTGCACTGGCAGCTTACTGCTCTTTCACTGGCGGGACAGTGGGCGCGATTGCGCTGCTAGTGGCCGCGCCAGCACTGGCATCTGTCTCACTGAGTTTTCAGTCCACCGACTACTTTGCTCTGATGGTTTTAGGCCTAACCGCAGTCGCAGCTTTCTCTGGCAAAGGGCAGGTGATAAAAGCGCTCCTCATGACCGTATTTGGTTTGATGATCTCAACCGTCGGCACAGACGTTACATCAGGCGCAACGCGCTTTACATTTGGCAGTCTGGACCTTGTTGATGGTATCAGCTTCCTGCTGCTAGCGATGGCGACCTTTGCACTGGCGGAAGTCGTTATGACAGTGCTTCGCCGAGAGCACAAAGAGGAGGATCAAATTGTCGACATGCATGCGCTTGGCAGTATGAAGCTCTCAAAAGAAGAGGTACTGCACGTTGCACCGACCGTGGGTCGTTCATCAATATTTGGCTTTCTAATCGGTGTTCTACCGGGCGCCGGCGCGACCATTGCCTCGTTTCTGGCGTACGGAATGGAGCGAAACCTGGCACCGGCCGATGTGAAGAAAAAGTTTGGCCGTGGAGCGCTGCGTGGACTGGCGGCACCAGAGTCGGCAAACAATGCAGCATCGACTGGATCCTTTGTGCCGCTGCTGACACTGGGTATTCCTGGTTCAGGGACAACCGCGATAATGCTGGGCGCGCTGATCGCTTATGGTATTCAACCGGGTCCTCGCCTGTTTATAGACAACCCCGACGTTTTTTGGTCCGTCATCATATCGATGTACTTTGGTAACCTGGTGTTACTGATCCTGAATCTTCCACTGATACCATACATATCGAAACTACTGGTGATACCGCGCCCAATTCTGATTCCGATGATACTTTTCTTCTCGATTACGGGTGTCTACCTCGTCAGCTTTAATACGTTCGATATCCACATGATGGTGATCATCACCGTTATTGCTATCTTCTTGAAACTACTGGAATTCCCAATGGCACCTATGCTACTTGGCTTTATCCTCGGTAGTATTATGGAGACGAATCTAAGTCGCGCATTGGTAATATCCGATGGCAGCCTCGCTTTCCTTTGGGAGCGTCCTCTGACGCTTGCGATCATGTCGGTGGCCATCGTTGTCTTGTGCGTGCCACCTATCCTGGAGCGTATCCGGGGCACACGGACCAAGCGCGGTCCTGAATCGGCCATCAATGAGGGTGAGGGCTGATTCCGCAAGACAAAACTAAAAACTGCCGAGTGCAAAAGCTAGACTCTCTCCCAGGTAGCTACCCGGGGGGGAGAGCATCTTTGAGTTTCAGGTGGTTGTGTCGATAAGTGCAGTCGCAAATCTCTATCAGAGCAAGTTTCTGATCATCAGTGCTGATGGTCAATCCTAAACAACCAATAGCGGATCGATCACACCTTCGGATAAACCCGAAACAGCTTAATGTACAGCAACTCGACCTCAGACCGGGGCTATCTGCTCACACAATACCGCAAAATAGCCCTGTCATTTAGAGAACCGCTCGAATCTCGGTGCTTCCAGACCCGCCTCATACCAATCACAGCGCTCCGGCCAGAATATGTTGGCCATCGGACTCAGCGAGGGTGTACCCTCCAATGAACCTGCAGGAACAACCCACATCCCACTGGCCCTCGAGGTATACGGCAGGCCTGAACCACATTCACGACAGAACGCCTTACTTAAAGCGCGCGCCGGTAGATCAAATCGCTTAACAAGCTCTTCTCCCTCCAGCCACTCAAGATTATCGGGCACAGCAAAAAGATTTGAAGCGTGTGCAGAGCCCGTAGCTTTCTGACACTGGGTGCAGTGGCACAGGAAGAAGCGTTTAAACTCGTTCTTGACCCGATATCGCACCGTGCCACATAGACATGAACCCTGTAGATAAGACATAGTTTTCCAGTTTTTACATCCGCTTACGTTGCTCAACACCGGCTTTTTCGAAGAGCCAGGATCGGATCTTGCGTCGCATTAGGTAGATAATGCCAAAAATGACCGTAGCGCCGAACATATCACCCACAAGAAACCGCAGCCAAATATGGGAATCTGGGGTCACGCCATTGAGTAGACTTGCGAAATATGAGTTAAGTAACGAGGATATCAACGCAATTACTAGCACTTTCCGACCCAGTACAAGAGTATGGCGATCAGAGAAAGCAGCCTCATCACCCTCCATACCGCCTTTCTCAAGGTAGCTAATTAAGAAAACAGGGATGAACACCGCCAATACAGCGATAGCACCGAAGCTGAAAGAGAACTCCAGGTCAAAGGTATACATATAGATGCCAATCGTCTGCCCCAGCAGTATAGGGAACACGGCTAACGGCCCATAGAGCGTTGCAACAATCACTTTTACTCCATGCGGAATAAACATCAGACTGGCTATCTGCACGACAGCTGGATCAAATATGCGGCTCTCAATCGGGAAGATCACGTAGTTCTGGAGTAAAAAGGAACCGAGAAATACCAAAAAGATTCCGAAGCTCATTTGCAGATCAGCAGGTTTCATCTTTGTCACTGGCTAACCCCCCGCGAGAATAGCGTCAGTTAAACAGGCCACGCTGACAGACAGTGCCACCTGATAGTATGCGCCTTTAAAGGCTAGACCAAGGTTTCTCTCCTTGCCTACACTTGTTGCACCGAATATCTCGCCTATATTTAACTGATGAGACTACCGAGGGCGCTCCAAGTTTATCTACGTGACTTGTGGCCAAGGAGACCGTAATGCTCGATCTAAAACTGCCATTCGCTATCATCCTGACCTCACTTGCGCTTTCAGGTTGTTCTGCATATTCAACAGCAGTGAATTCGCTGGGGCCAGATTCGCCGGTATCCGACCTACGAGCGCCTGAGGGGGAATATGTACTCTCAGAGGAGCCCCCTATATTTTGCCCAGCGCCAGAGGGCCTCAGACCACCTGAACCAATCATTCGAACTGTCTACTTCAATAACGATACAACCATCCTCACCGATGAATCACAAAACCTGATCGGTGAGATCTATCAGGATATTCTGATTTACCCAGCTGCAGAGATCAGTATTATCGGGCACACAGATACTCAGGCTTCTGCAGATTACAACCTCGGGCTATCCAAGCGACGTGCAGAATTGATTAAAACCAACCTAGTAGAAATTGGGATTGAACCCAGCATCATCACTACTGAAGGCAGAGGAGAAAGCGATCTTCTAATCCAGACCGCGGATAACATCAGCGAGGTTCGAAACCGTAGGGTCGTGATAGAGGTTCGCTGATATTCGATAAACTCGCGCCCAGTTTCAAGAGTTTATACCTCTAGCTGTTAGAGGCGGATCTACCTTCGCACACGAGTCTATGCCTACGCCTGAAGGACGCTGGCGAGAAGCTAAAGGGCTTAACCGATCCCGAAAAAACAGGTATAACCCCAGCTTGAGTCGCCTTTGGACGTCAAAAAGTCGAGAAATGAACGCCTATCTAAGCCTTTTTTTAGTTTTTCTGCGATTGGGTCTTACCTCTTTTGGAGGTCCTGTCGCCCATATCGGCTTTTTTCGAGAAGAGTTTGTATCCCGTCGGCGCTGGTTTAGTGAAGCAGAATACGCAGATAAAGTTGCGCTGTGTCAGCTGATCCCGGGACCTGCTTCAAGTCAGGTCGGTTTACTAATTGGCCACAGTCGAGCAGGTTATATAGGTGCATTTCTTGCTTGGTTAGGCTTCACACTGCCCTCAGCAGCCGCTCTGGCTTATCTTGGTATTACACTCGCGAATCCAAACAACCTGATTCCCCCCCTACTGCTTACACTCCTTAAATCAATCGCATTGGCGGTTGTAATTCAAGCAGTGCTCGGCATGGCGCGAAGTTTCTGTAGGACACGTCTAGACCGGTCTTTGATGATCGTTTCCGCGGGACTGCTCACCGCGTTTTCCGCCCCCTGGTTGACGCCTGTTTTAATACTTGCTGCCGGCGTGATCGCAATGTTAGACGCAAACAAATACGAGCCCTTGAGAGCGCCACAGGTAACCGCATCCGGTGCCACCATCGGGTGGCTGTCACTTTTTTTCGCAGGGCTTATGGTCTTACCCTGGATTGCTACCCTAACCGGCCCTTATGGCCAACTGATCGATGGTTTTTATCGCGCCGGAGCACTCGTTTTTGGCGGTGGGCATGTCGTACTGCCACTTCTGGCTGATACAACCGTCACCGCAGGTTTGATTGGCTCTGAGACCTTTATATCGGGCTACGGTGCAGCCCAGGCAGTACCCGGTCCGCTCTTTACCTTTGCTGCATTTCTAGGCGGTGGTATTTTTGGGACACTAGCAGGCGCTTTGGTTGCGACACTGGCCATATTTTTGCCTGCAGTCGCAATTCTTTTCGGCATGCTCCCTATCTGGGAGGCGATCAAAGCCCAGCCCTCCATCAGAGTAGCTGTAGGCGGAGCAAACGCTGCGGTCGTCGGTGTGCTACTCGCTGCTCTGATCACGATGTCACTTCAAACAATCAGTTCGGTCCTACAAATTGTTTATGTTGCAGGTGTTTTTCTACTGCTGGAGCGTGTAAAAGTTCCGGCCTGGGGACTGGTTCTGATATCCGTGATTTTAAGCTATGGATTAGAGATATTTTGAAGAGCACGAGGTTGTGTGCCAAATGTCACTCGGTGGGAGTGCCGAGCATTAGGAGAGTTGACAATTAAACAGTGGTGCAGATGGGGAGACTCGAACTCCCACGCCCGTGAAGGCACTAGCACCTGAAGCTAGCGTGTCTACCAATTCCACCACATCTGCGTGTTTCACATTTAGGGTTGCGACCCTGTATACTGTTCCGCTGCAGCCACTTTTGCTAGGTAGTTCAAAAGTGGTGCAGATGGGGAGACTCGAACTCCCACGCCCGTGAAGGCACTAGCACCTGAAGCTAGCGTGTCTACCAATTCCACCACATCTGCTCGGAAAGTGCGGCGCATTATATAGATGCACCCCTACCTTGTGAAGCCCCACTGGTAGTTTTTTAATCAATGAGTCTGGCCAGCCTTCACCTTGCAATTCAGGGCGCTAGACAGCGGTTAAACTGGTCTACAAGCCCCTTCATAAACTCCAAATAAGACCCTGTAGCCGGGGTAATGCCAGAGGCCAACGGGTCCAATTCACCGCGCCTGATGTCAAGTCCCCGTGTGATGGAGTCAATCAGCGCCGGAGCAAACTGCGGCTCAACAAAGACACAACTCGCCGCGCTTTGTTCAAGCTGCTGACGTAACTGATTTAAATGTTTAGCGCCCGGTTTGCGGGATGGATCGAGCATGAAATAGCCGACCTGATTCAACTCAAAGTGCTCCACCAGCCCCTGATAAGCATCATGGAAAACAAAAAATCCAGTTGATTGTACCGCGGCCAACTGCTGTCGTGCATCCGTGTTGAATGTCGCTAAATTCTCAATAAACCGACGTTCGTTCTCTTCAATTTTGGATGCTTGTAGTGGGAAGATCTCTTTTAACTTCTGCGCCAGACGCTCAGCAAAGTGCTCAGCTGACTCCGGACTCAACCAAGGGTGGATATCTCCATGCTCGTGCGCGTCATGGCTGTCCATTTCAGCTTTATGAGTATCCTCGTGGCTATCTCGATGACCATCTTGATGGCTATCTTCATGACTGGCTTCGTGACCATGACTGTCACTGTGATTGTCTTCATGCCCATGACTATCACCATGCCCATGGTCATGGTCATGTTTATCACTGCGACCAGCCGTGTGATCCTTGGTATGCTCCGCATGCTCGGCCTCCGACTCCTGCCAAGTAATCTGAGGCACATCAGCCGCCGCGATGACACGCTGTAGGTATGGCTCAGTTTCAGGGCCAACCCAAATTATAAGCCGCGCACCATCTATCGTACGACGATCGGATGGACGTAACGAAAAGTCATGAGGAGAGGCGCCATCAGGTAGAAGCGTTTCAACTTCAACCACACCATCGAGTAGTTCTGCTGCAATCAACGATACAGGCTTGATGCTTGCAATTACAGCGTCAGCACGAGCTGACGATGCCGCTAAGAGCCATCCAATAACAAACAGAGATCGAAAAATACTACGCATAGTCAAACAAACCTCAGGCAAACCTACCTTTCAAAATTGCACTGTTATAATATAACAATTCTTCGGAGGGATTATGCTTGAAGCTAACAATGCGTTCAATAGCGCGCACAATCATCAACACTGCGTCAGTGACGCACTCAGTAGCGCAAAGGCGCTATGCAGATCACAGGGGCAAAGGTTGACACCAATTCGTGAACTGGTGCTCCGTCTAGTTTGGCAGAGCCACAAACCCCTTGGGGCGTATGAGCTACTGCCACAACTGGCACAAGCAGGTTTTAATTCAGCCCCTCCTACGGTTTACCGTGCGCTGGACTTTCTGCAAGAGCTTGGATTGATTCACAGAATAAGCTCCATGAACGCCTTCATCGGCTGTACTCAACCCAATCACCCACACCCAACAGCTTTCATGATCTGTAGGGCCTGCCGCACAGCAGCTGAACTGGATACCTCTGAACTAGAGACCCTGTTTCATCTGAGCGCCGCAAAGCAGGGCTTTGATATCGAGCAACAAAGTGTTGAGTTACTGGGGCTCTGTGTACAGTGCAGGGAGACCCGTTGATGGCGCACGCAGATCTCGCCCGGTTGGAAAACATATCAGTCAAGGTAGGTAACAAGCAGATCCTAAGTTCAATTAATCTGCCGCTACACGATGACTGCATTACGACATTGATAGGCCCTAATGGCGCCGGAAAATCGACGCTGGTCAAGGTGCTGTTAGGGCTGATGAAACCAACCGAGGGTAAAGTGTGGACGAGACCGAATCTACGTATCGGCTACATGCCGCAAAAAATACAGATCGACCGCACCCTTCCGCTGAACGTTAAACACTTCCTCCAAACGCCTCACGGTTACTCGCGCACTGAAATAGAGGCCGCACTTGTAGATGTAGGTGCTAGCCATCTGCTGAACTACTCGATTCACGATCTCTCCGGCGGAGAGATGCAGCGCGCATTACTGGCTCGCGCACTCCTGCGCAAACCTGACCTGTTGGTGCTCGACGAACCCGTACAGGGGGTCGACATTAATGGTCAAACCGAGCTCTATAAACTCATCACTGAGATCCGCAAACGCCGCCGCTGTAGTGTACTAATGATCTCTCACGACCTGCACCTGGTGATGGCATCCACAGATCATGTTATCTGCCTGAATACTCATGTTTGCTGCTCTGGCCATCCCGAGACAGTTAGCGCAGACCCCGCTTACATTGAGCTGTTTGGTGCCTCTCACGCGGCCACACTGGCCCTCTACAACCACCATCACAACCATAGTCACGATCTCCATGGAGACGTCGTACATGGCGACTGTTGTGGAGATGAGCATGGCTGATTTTCTGTTATATGCGCTGCTAGCCGGGGTTGCTGTCGCTTTGGTTTCGGGCCCCCTAGGCGCCTTTGTCGTCTGGCGTCGTATGGCATATTTTGGTGACACACTGGCCCACTCTGCACTGCTGGGCATATCCCTCGGGGTGCTGTTCGACATCAACCTAAACCTAGCCGTTGTGCTCTGCTGTGTTGCACTTGCGGTCGGTCTGGTAGCGATGCAACGCCAACAATGGGTGCCCACTGATACGCTCCTTGGAATCATGGCACACAGCTCTCTTTCACTGGGTTTGGTGGCCGTATCACTACTGGACAATGTGCGCATTGACCTGCAAGCCTATCTGTTCGGCGACCTACTGGCGATCACACCCGAAGATCTACAGTGGATTCTCCTTGGCGCAGTGACTGTTCTTCTGATGATTTACTGGCTCTGGCAACCCCTCCTTGCCATCACCATCAACGAGGAGCTGGCACAGGTTGAAGGTATTTCCGTAGCGCGCTACCGGCTCGCACTCATGCTACTGATCGCGATGGTCATCGCAGGCGCGATGAAACTGGTGGGAGTCCTTCTGATCACAGCGCTGATGATCATGCCGGCGGCGGCAGCACGACGGCTAGCCAATACCCCAGAGCAGATGGCCATATTTGCCAGTTTGCTGGGAACACTCGCTGTCTGTGGCGGTATCGCCCTGTCGTGGTTTATTGATACTCCGGCAGGTCCCTCCGTGGTGGTCTCGGCTTTAGCAATCTTTATACTGATTTTTGCATCGCCCCGAAGAAGTCGATGATCAATTGGCCTGACAGGCAGATGCACCGCCGGGTCTGGACTCTGGCCTGGCCGATGATGCTCTCGAATATCACAGTGCCACTCGTGGGCCTGGTCGATAGTGCTGTTGTTGGGCATCTGGAAGACCCGCGTCACCTTGGTGCCGTCGCTGTCGGTGCTACCCTGTTTACCAGCATCTACTGGGCATTTGGATTCCTGAGGATGGGTACCACCGGATTAGTGGCTCAAGCAGTGGGGCGCGACGACAACCGGGCCAACCGTACCCTGCTACTCCAGGGTGGTATATTTGCACTAACCCTAGCCCTGCTGATGCTGTTACTGCAATGGCCGCTCATCACTCTCGGACTTGGCCTGATGGGACCCGAGGCTGACGTCCAAAGTACCTCAGCAGACTATGCCTTCATTAGAATCTATGGTGCACCCGCGGCACTCATTAACTATGTCATCATTGGCTGGTTTGTCGGCAATCAGAATACTCGCATACCGCTCTATCTGCTGACTCTGATCAATCTGGTGAATTTGTTACTCGATCTTCTGTTTGTATGGGGTTTCGGCTGGGGTGCCCAAGGGGTCGCAATTGCTACGCTAATCGCTGAGTATGCGGGGCTAGCCGCTGGCTCTATGTTTGTACTGCGTCACCTCAAACTTATCGGGGGAGCAACGGATGCAGCCTCCCTTACGAAGCTCGAGGCCTACACTAAACTGGTACGTGTCAACCGCCATCTTTTTATCCGCACTGCGTTGCTGCTGTTTATGTTCGCCTTTTTCACATCACAGGGCGCTAGGCTGAGCACCGAGGTGTTATCCGCTAACGCCCTGCTGCTTAACTTTCTGATGCTGATCTCACACGCGCTAGATGGCTTTGCTCACGCCAGTGAAGCGGGCTGTGGGCGCTATGCAGGGGCCAAAGACTCCAAGGGTTTCTATGCGGCCGTGTTCAGCGCAGCACTCTGGTCTATCCTTTTCGCTCTGGGGCTAACCCTCATTTTTGTCCTTTTCGGGGAGCTGATCCTCAGCCTGATGACCGGTATTGAGCCGGTTTACGCTCTGGCGGTCGAATATCTGCCTTGGGTCTGGTTATTACCGCTGATCGCAGTTGGTAGTTATCTGCTGGATGGGGTGTTAATCGGCACCACGCAAACTCGCGCAATGCAACAGATCATGATCTTTACAGTGGTCTGTGTCTTCCTGCCCCTTTGGTGGCTAACACAAGAATTGGGCAACACCGGGCTCTGGCTCTCCTTTACCTTGGCGTTTGTGGCACGTGGCGCCGCTGGCCTCTACTTTTTTCTCAAATTTACACGCGAGAATCGCTGGTTTAGTGAGCATTAACAGTTGGTAAATGCAGCGAACGCCATGCCGCCACCAGCGCCAGGAGACCAAGTAAAAGAAGCGTTGAAGCGATACCAATTCCCTGTGAGAGGATTCCGAGTACCCCCAGCAATAGCAGTACCAGACCAATTACGGTGTTTGACAGCGCCGTGTAAGCACCTCGATTATCGCTATCACTCATATCGAGCAGGTAAACCTTACGCCCCAAACGAACACCGGTATGTGCCAGAGTCAGTAGTGCATAAGCAACTGCAAGTGGCCAAAATCCAGGGCTCGCCCCTGCCAGACTTGCAGACCCAACCGCCAGAGCCACAAGCGCACAGATAAAAGCCGCAATCGCCATCTGACGGGGTGAGTCAATATCACTCATATAGCCCCATATGGGAGAGGCGATCGCCGACACTAACGCCGACAACAGCAGCAGATAGCCCAGTAGATGAATACTATCACCCTCTTGCTGCTGCACCAGAAGTACAACGTATGGCTGAGCCAAAGCCGTGGATAGCAGCAGCGATCGCACCCAAATGAATCCTTGCAGCTGGCTATCATGCCTCAGAATCTGCCACAGGTCCGCTAGCTGTTGAGTGATGGAGAGAGCCTCATCGGCACGCTGTGGCGGCTCTTCAATCTGCGTAAACAGGAGTATTGCAACACCCCAGGCAGAAGCTGACATACACAGCAGCAGGGTAATCATCTCTAACCCGAGGCGCTCTTGCGGCACGCTAAACCAGAGGCCAATCGCCAAGAGCAGCGAGCCAGATAGCGCCGAACTCCAGCCCATCAGTTTACCGCGGACAGACTTTGCCAAGATTTTACCCAGAACCTCTTTGGCACTAACCGAGCAGATCCCCCGTCCCAGGCTGTAAAGGGTCAACAGTGAAAGTAGTATGAGCCCGGCACTCAATCCGCGGGCCAGTTGAGCTGTCGCTGCGATCAGCAGAAGGCTAATCGCCGATATACAGGCACCGGCTATCCACAAGCTTTTCCGACGGGTAAAGCGCTGGCCGTAGGCTGCCACCCCGGTCTGCGGCAACAAGACGCCGGCTTCACGCAGCGGTACAAGCAACCCCACCAGCCCGACGGGTACCGCGAGTGCGCCAAACAACCAGGGCAAAACCAAGCGCGCGCTGCTCAACTCATCGGCTAGCTTTCCTAACGCATTGGCTCCGAAATAACGCCAGGCGTTAGAGGGCTGCTTGCGCGCGGCCTCGTCGCTAATTTCTCTATTTATATTGGGATCAGCACCTGTAAGACGCTGGAACAACTGGTCAGCCCAGCGCGCCATCAACTTAACTCCAGATAACCCGCCTCCCGGGCAATGGCGACCGCTTTACTGTGCTCAGGACAATTCTGAATATGATCGTTTACGAAACCACAGGCTTGAAGAAAAGCGTAAACAATCGTTGATCCAAAAAAACGCATACCCCGTTGTTTCAGATCTTTGGCTATGGCTTTCGAGAGTTCAGTATCAGCCGGAATCTCTGCTGTCGTCTGCCAGCTATTCAGCTGGATGTGTCCACGCATAAAACTGAAGAGATAGGCAGCAAAAGAGCCGTACTCATGAACAATCTGCAGAAAGACCCTGGCGTTGCCAATCGACGCCTCAATCTTGGCTCGATTGCGAATCACAGCCGGATCGTCGAGCATTGACTGAATCTCTGATTCGCCAAACTGAGCCACTTTTTCGGGATCAAAGTTAAGGTAGTGCTGGCGATAACCCTCGCGTTTATTTAACACGGTTCTCCAGCTCAAACCCGCCTGCGCTGACTCCAGTACAATAAACTCATACAGCTTAGCGTCGTCCAACTGGAGCTTACCCCACTCATGATCATGGTAGAGGTGCTCTATCTCGGAGTTGCGAGCCCAACCACAGACCAGCGCAGGATCAGCCACATCAGTGATCCTTTTTCTGTAATTTAGGGTTCACAAAGAACTTAATGGGCTGAGCAGCGGGTTCAGTTGCCGGTGTGTTTTTCAACGGATCGACACCCTCTTTCGATACCCTTGTGCTCAGCTCCTTTGGCTCAGGGCGTCCATCTAAACGCATCGAATCTTCGAATCCGCAATCGACGCACTCCCGAAACTCACGCTCGTCATCACGGTACATGCGAGTGGTGTCCATCTGCGCACATCGCGGACAGACAACCCCAGCCATAAAACGCTTTATCGGACTCATGCCGCGATACCTGAGTGGCGTAGAAGTGCGTCTACCTCTGGCTCGCGGCCTCGGAACGCGACAAACAGTTCCATAGGCTCTTTCGAACCACCTTGCTCAAGGATCTCTGTTCGGAAGGAGGTGCCTGTCTCTGCATTAAATATGCCCTCCTCTTCAAAGCGGGAGAAGGCATCGGCCGACAGTACTTCAGCCCATTTGTATGAGTAGTAACCGGCTGCATAACCACCAGCAAAGATGTGACCAAAGCTGTGTTGAAAGCGGTTAAACGCCGGAGGCGTAAAGACGGCCACCTGACTGCGTACTTCATCAAGCACGCCTTGTACTGAGGTCTCTGCGGGCTGAAAATCTCGGTGCAAGATGAAGTCAAATAGCGAGAATTCCAACTGGCGCACCATCATCATGCCTGACTGGAAGTGCTTCGCCTCTATCAAACGCTCGAGTGTCTGTTGCGGCAACGCTTCGCCCGTCTGGTAGTGTCCGGAGATTAGCGCCAGCGCTTCCGGCTCCCAGCACCAGTTCTCCATAAATTGACTAGGCAGTTCTACCGCATCCCAGGCAACTCCATTGATGCCACTGATGTCGGCGTGTTCCATCTGTGTCAGCATGTGGTGAAGACCGTGACCAAACTCGTGGAAGAGCGTTGTCACCTCGTCGTGAGTTAGTAGCGCAGGCTCTCCCTCCAGAGGAGAGGTAAAATTACATACCAGATAAGCAACCGGGAGCTGCAGATTGGTATCGATACGACGACGAACGCGGCAGTCGTCCATCCAGGCGCCCCCTCGCTTGCCAGAGCGGGCGAAAGGATCGAGATAGCAGTGTGCCAACACCTCTCCATTCCGGCTCAGTTCAAATAGGCGAACATCCGGGTGATAGGTGTCAAACTCAGTCATCTCCCGTACCCTGACATCAAACAGCCGTTCGGTTACAGTAAACAGCCCATCAAGCACACGCGGTAGCGGGAAGTAGGGGCGTAACTCTTGCTGGGATATATTGAATCGCTGTTGTTTGAGCTTTTCAGCGTAGTAGGACAGATCCCAGGCTTCGAGTGTTTCCAGGCCAGCTTCCTGCCGAGCAAATGCCCGCAACTCCTCCAGCTCTCTCGCCGCCTGTGGACGACTACGCTGTGACAGATCTTCGAGAAACTGCACAACTTGGTCGGTGGACTGAGCCATCTTAGTCGCCAAAGAGTATTCTGCGTAATTGTTGAAACCCAGTAGCTGAGCTAACTCAAGACGCGCCGTCAGGATTTTCTGCATCAACTCGGTATTGTCCCAGTCACCTGCTCTCGGCCCCTGATCGGAGGCACGTGTAGCGTAGGCAGTGTAAAACTCCTCGCGCAATGCACGGTTTTCGCTATGCAGCATGACCGCGTGATAGACTGGGAAGTCCAGTGTCAGCACCCAGCCCTCCAACTCTCGCTCAGCGGCGGTACTCTTAGCCGCCTGACAGACGTGCTCTGGGAGACCCACCAAATCACTCTCTTCAGTGATCTGCTTGACCCAGCCCTGGGTTGCATCCAGCACGTTCTCAGAAAACTTTGTCGTGAGTTCCGAGAGTTGCATCTGCAATTCTGCATAACGTTGTTTCTGAGCGGGTTCCAAACCGATACCTGCCAGACGGAAGTCTCGAAGTGAGTTAGTAATCACTTTCTTCTGTGGAGTACTTAATTTGGTGTAAGCATCGGTCGCAGCGAAGGCTTCGAACGCTCTGAAGAGGCTCTCATTCTGACCCAATTCGGTAAAGTAAGCTGATAGTTTTGGCAGGCAGGCGTTGTAGGCTTCACGCATCTCGTCTGAGTTACGCACAGCGTTTAGGTGAGAGACTGGAGACCAGGCTTGTGCGAGCTCATCATTGAGCTGTTCCAGTTCGCCTACCAGACTCTCCCAACTCTCCATCGGCTGCTCAACCAGTTCTGCAATCCTTTGACGATTACGAGCCAGCAGTTCCTCAACGGCAGGCACCACATGTTCAGGTTTAATTGCACTGAATTGCGGCAGTGTACTCGGGGTCAGCAGTGGGTTTGTCATCAGGGTCTCCGGCAGCCTAGGAATCAACTATCTTTACTATAGAATGGGGGGCACAGATCACATATTCAACCTGGGAGTTCGAATGAAGCTGCGACCATTTAGGGGTATCAAGCCAAAACTAGGTGAGCGGGTGTTTGTTGATCCCAGCGCCGTTGTATTAGGTGACGTTGAACTGGGGGAGGACTCCTCCGTATGGCCGCTTACCGTCATCCGCGGGGATATGCACCACATACGCATTGGCAAACGTACCAATGTTCAGGATGGCTCCATTTTACATATCACCCATGCCAGTGAGTACAACCCCGAGGGCTATGCTCTGAGCATTGGCGATGAGGTCACCATAGGTCATCAGGTGATGCTGCACGGCTGCAGCATCGGTAACCGCGTGCTGATCGGTATGTCGACGACCATCATGGATGGGGCCGTGGTAGAGGATGACGTCATCATCGGAGCAGGCTCTCTAGTGCCTCCGGGCAAACGATTAGAGAGCGGCAAGCTGTATGTTGGGCGTCCAGTTAAAGCTGTCAGAGAGCTATCATCGAAGGAGCTTAGCTTTTTCAGTTACTCCGCAGGCAATTACGTCAAACTCAAGGATGAGCACCTGCAGGAGGAGTGGGCCCATCTCAACGGATGAGCTACACAACCTGTCAATGCTGAGACTACTGAGAGCTGCCCGCTGGCGGTTCAAGCTTTAGCCTTGGCAATCTCACGCAAGCGTTTAACCACTTCGGCTCCAACCGAGCGCTGAGTGAAGCTACCATCAGCCTTAGTCCGGCCTGCACTGCGACCCGTCAGGATCTCAAGACACTGATCAACCGTCGCCACGGAGTAGATCGCGAACAACCCTTCACGTACCGCATCGACGACCGACTGCTTAAGCATTAAATGCCGAACATTAGCCTGAGGGATAATCACCCCCTGACGCCCTGTAAGACCGCGACTCTCGCAGAGACGGAAGAACCCTTCGATCTTCTCATTGACGCCACCTATGGCCTGAACCTCACCATACTGGTTGATCGAACCGGTCATAGCGAAGCTCTGCCTAATCGGTATATCGGTCAGTGCAGAAATAAGCGTGCAGATCTCAGCCATCGACGCACTATCACCATCGATGTAGCCATAAGACTGCTCCATGGCGATACTGGCTGAGAGCGTCATGGGGAAATCTTTGGCATATCGATGACCCAGGTATCCCGACAAGATAAGAACCCCCTTAGAGTGGATTGGCTGACCCAGTGTCACCTCGCGCTCGATATCAACAATACCGCGACTGCCCGGGTGGACCGTCGCGGTAATCCGTGCCGGAGTACCGAAACTGACGTCACCAACCTGGAGCACCGTTAGCCCGTTCGACTTACCCACTGCTTCACCATCTGTGTCGATCAGAACCGTTTCATTGGTGATCCCGTCCTGTATCTTCTGTGCCAAACGTCCTGTGCGGCGCTCTTTCGCTTCCAGCGCCTCCTCTACGTGCTCCGACGCGATCAGCTTGGCTCCATCTACCTTGCGCCGATAATCCGCCTCGCATAGCAGATCCTTTAGCTCGCCAATGTGGGTCGACAGCATCTCCTGATCACCTGCTAATCGAGAGCTGTGCTCGACAAGCCGTGCAACACCGCCACGGGTTAAGTGTGCTAAGCGCTCCTCACTCGCCAGAGTCTTCATCAGACGCGCATAGTGACGGATCGTCTGTGGTGTACGCTGAACATCCTCTTCAAAATCGACAACAACGCGGAACATCTTCTCAAAATCGTGATCGAGATCCTGTAACAGATAGAAGGTGTCGCGGTTACCGATAAGCACTATCTTGACCTGCAACGGGACTGCCTCAGGATCCAAAGTGATAGTGCTGATGCCGGTATACTCGCTGGCTGGGTTCTCAATACGGATCTCATGTGCCTTGAGTGCGCGCTTGAGGGCACCATAGACAAAGGGTTGCTCAAACAGCTTTTCCGCTTCAATCACCAGATACCCCCCGTTCGCGCGGTGCAGAGCCCCTGCGCGGATCAGGCGGTAGTTGGTAACCATTGCTCCCATTTCAGAATTGTATTCGATGCGCCCGAAAAGATTCTCGTAATTAGGGTGTGCCTCATAGACCACCGGCGCCCCTTTGGTCTTCTCATTGTCAACCAGCAGGTTGACGCCATAGTTCTCATCCATAAAGCTGCGGCGGGCCGCTTCGGATTTGTTCTCGAAAATCCCCTCGGCGATTAGTTCCCCGGCGTTACGCACCAGGTCGCGTTCAACCTCATGCAGATAATGCCCCACACCGGTATGGTTGGAGAATCGTTCACTGACTTCAGAGAAGAGTGGTTGAAGCGCAACTCGGGCGGTATCTCTGTCGAGGTAACGCAGCGCTTCGGCCGCCTCACGCCGCCACTTGGGTAGTTCGGTCAGCTCCTCATTAAGTAGCTCTTCAAGCTCTACTATATGCTTGGAGAAAGCGTCCCGAATCTCTTCGGGAAGCGCGGAGAAGACCGCCTCATCAATCGCCTGACCCTCTGCCACAGGAGTAAAGCCAATAGTGCCGGCATCACGGTACACAGCAATGGAATATTCACGTGCTTTGCGTTCAACGGCCTCCACGGCGCCATCGTAACGACGGTTAAAATCACGCTCGATCTGCGACTTCTTGCGCTGATACGAGGGGCTTTCAAACGCTGCGGGTAACTCCGTCAACACCCTATCCATCAGCTTACCAATCTCTCGCCGGAGTTGAGTCGCCTTTCCTGCAGGCAGTTTTAGCGCCAACGGGTGACGACTGTCGTTGATGTTATTCAGATAACACCAGTCTTGCGGCTTGCGCTGCTTCTTAGCGACATTACGTAAACTCTCCATGGCAAAGGAGAAACGCCCGGTATGGGGGGTACCCATCACAAAGAGGTTATAGCCGGGCCGGTCCATGCCAACGCCAAACTCCATTGCGTCGAGCGCGCGCTCTTGGCCGAAGAATCCAGTAAAAGGTTCGAGAGTTTCAGTGGTTTTAAATGGGAGGTAGTCGGTTTCGCAGACGCGATAAAGTTGATCGATGCTCAGGGGGGCGTGCTTTTCCATGCGCGGTTCCAATCATCAGGCGTTGTTCCCTAAGACTGATAGCCGCGCAGGGTTAAGTCAAATTAATTCCCGGATATTTCTGCTCGGAGTTGAGCCAATAATTCGGTTGTCTCTGGACGGACACCGCGCCAGATTTGGAATGCATCAGCAGCCTGTTCCACCAACATTCCCAATCCATCCACAGAGCGCGCACCCAAACCGGCGGCCCAAGCACAAAAAGGCGTCTGCTTTGGGCTGTACATCATGTCATACGCTAAAGTCTGACCTGACACACTGCCTGAAGGAACCGGCGGCAGGTCGCCCGCCAGACTGGCCGCAGTGCCATTAATGATCAGATCAAAAGCGGGAGCAGGAATCTCCTCAAAGCGGCTTACGATAATTCGCTCATCGGCGAACAGCTCCTTCAGAGCTTCTGCCTTGGCTAGTGTACGGTTAGCAAGTACTAACTCACGAATGCCAGCATTGAGCAGCGGCAAAATCACACCCCGTACGGCCCCCCCAGCACCTAGGAGTAGAATACGAGCCCCACTAAGATCAAATCCGAGATTATTCTGCAGATCTGCCACGAGACCAGAGCCGTCGGTATTATCACCACAGATCTCACCTGCATCGTTGATCGAGAGCGTATTTACAGCCCCTGCCAGCTCTGCCGCAGCTGAACGCCGTTGTGCAAGCTGCCAGGCGAGCTCCTTGTGCGGCACGGTTACATTCGAACCCTTGATCTGACCAGTGGTTAAAAGCTCACGCATCGTCGACATGAACGCCTCAGACTCGAGCTTAAACGCTCTGTACGTCAGGTCCTGCTGACACTGCTTCGCAAACGCAGTGTGTATGCGCGGTGACAGGCTATGTCCAACCGGGTTACCGGTGACCTGATAAAGGTCTGTCATACTGCCTCTCCTAACCAGTCACGAGATTGCAGGAAATAATCGGTAAGCCGGGCCTCTGGCGAGCCAGGCTCTGGTGCCCAGTTATAGTCCCAGCGCACCTGCGGCGGAAGCGACATGAGAATCGACTCAGTCCGGCCACCTGTTTGCAGGCCAAAAAGGGTGCCACGATCAAATACCAGATTAAATTCGACGTAGCGTCCGCGACGATGGAGCTGAAAGTCTCGCTCTCTCTCTCCGTAGGCATCACTCTTACGACGTTGCACGATAGGAAGGTAGGCCTCAACATAGGCATCTCCAATAGAGCGCATAAGGGCAAAGCTCTGATCGAATCCTAACTCATTTAAGTCGTCAAAGAAGAGACCTCCAATACCGCGTGGTTCGCCCCGGTGCTTGAGGTAGAAATACTCGTCACACCACTTCTTGTAACGCGGGTAAATATCTTCGCCAAAGGGCGCGCAAGCCGCTTCAGCCACCCGGTGCCAGTGAATACAGTCCTCTTCGTTACCATAATAGGGGGTCAGGTCGAACCCCCCACCAAACCACCAAACCGGATCTTCACCCTCCTTCTCGGCGATGAAGAAGCGCACATTGGCATGTGAAGTGGGAATCATCGGATTTTCAGGGTGCATGACCAAGGAAACACCCAGCGCTTCAAAGTCACGACCTTTTAACTCCGGTCTATGTGCTGTTGCTGAAGCTGGCATCTGGTTACCGTGAACGTGAGAGAAGTTCACCCCTCCTTTCTCAAATACTGAGCCGTTTTTAATCACCCGACTGCGTCCACCGCCACCCTCAGGGCGATCCCAAGAGTCTTCGATAAACTCAGCACCACCATCCTCAGCTGCAAGCGCCTTACAGATTCGGTCCTGTAGATCGAGTAGGTAGGTTTTTACCTCTGTTACACTGGGTTTACTCATTCAAAAACTCTCCAGAAACGCGTTTAACTCACTCAAGTTTTAAGGCTGATTGCTTCGCGAATGACAGAGGGCGACCCTCTTCAAACCAATAGATCCGCTACAGCAAAAAGACCCTTTGTCCGAAGTGAGTA
>DATHZN010000095.1:0-50475 GCA_035458585.1 Marinobacterium sp.
CACCACCACCCCGACGGGGTTTGGCGCGTCGCACCACCGAATGTTCGCCAAACACCTCTGCCAGTTTGAGATAGGCACTGCTGGTAAATAGCATCTGCTGGAGTTCGAGCTGATCCGGCTGTACGGCCAGCACCTCGCTTAACTCACTGCACAGACTCTGTAGGGCGAACTCCAGCTTCTCGGGGGGGGACTCATCAAATACAGGCTCGGCACTGACGCCCTTGCAGGCCTCCTGCCAGCCGCGAACGACATTATCCAGAGCTTTCTTTAATTTAAGCTGTTTGGTCTCATAGCGAAACTGATTTTGCGTCAAAACAACAGAGTATAGATCGCGGCAACGCGTCACGAGATTGTGGGCCTCGTCGACCAACGCAACGGCCCGCCACTCATCCTGATGCAGATAGCCGCTTAGCAGCGCTGTAGGTGCGAGGTACTGGTTGATGTCGGCAACAACCAGGTCTGCCCAGCGGGCCATCTCTTGACCCAGATAGTAGGGACAGATCTGATGAGCAGCAGCTATTCTTCGAAGCTGTGCGACATCGAGATTGATCTCGGATTTAGCGAAAGCAGCCGACCTTGCTGCCGGAAGTCTGTCGAAGAAACCCTTCGCCAGCGGACAGCTATCACCTTGGCAGAGGCGCTCTGGCTCAATGCAACCCGCCTCTTTGGAACTAAGCTCGACCACCCGCAGAGGCAGGTTGTTGGCCTGGCGCAGCTGTTCAATCCCTTGCAAACCTACTCCGCGCGCCGTATTACGGGTGGTCAGATAGAGAAGCTTGTCGATATCATCGGCGGCCATGGCGCGTAGCGCTGGGAAAAGTGTTCCCAGTGTTTTACCGGAGCCGGTAGGTGCCTCAAGCAGCAGTTGGCGGCCTGTTCGCACTGCCTTAAAAACTGACTCCGCCAGGGCACGCTGCCCCTTGCGAAACTGCGGGTAGGGGAAGGTCAACTGATTCAAAGCGCTGTCACGCTCAGTGCGCGCCTGTCGAAGCTCAAAATGCCAGTGTTGATAAGTTGTCACGAGCGACTCCAGCTCCTGCCAGAGGCTCTCGCCAGACACCGACTCATCCAGCTCTGTCACCTCATCGCTGGCAATCTCAAGGTAGGTGAGACGAAGGTTGACCTCGTCCCACTGCTGTTGCCGGCAGAGAATAGCGCCATAGGCCCGCAGTTGAGCCCAGTGCAGCCTGCGCTGCCCTGTGGATTGGCGCTCCAGGTCTCCGCGGTGGGTTTTGATCTCTTCAATCAGTCGTGAGCCCAGATCCACTCCATCAGCACGGCCTCGCAACTGCAGGCCGTTGAACTCGATCTCAAGTGGATACTCTGCGGTGTACGTCCGCGGGCGTTTGCGCTGTAGGCGCTGATGCCCCTCTATTCCCTCTGCAGCCGTGGGTGCGGGGGTATAGCGCAGATCGATATCACCTCTGCGGGCCGCAAATTCGCACAAGGAACGGATGGAAACTCGGGTGTGTCGGCTGGCGCTCATGCTGGCGTTTGATCTCCCTCAGCCCAGCTGATCCAGCAAACAGAGCAGGGTATCTGGTGCTCGACGAAGTAGTCGAGCCAGAGCTTCTGGTTATCCTGCAACCGGTCGCCCGGCCCCTTGACCTCGATTAGCCTGTAACTCTGCTGTTGCAGATCGAACTGAATAAGATCTGGGAAGCCGCTGCGGTGGGTCCGTATATCACTGAGCAGGCGCTCAAATATCAGCCTCAGGTGTTGTGCTGGAATCAGTTTAAGTGCCAGTGATAACAGCTCTGGCGTGATGATTGACCAGTGAATAAACGCATTAGTGATACCCCGCTTCTGTTCATATCGAGCCATTATGGCTTCGACATAGCGACCATCTTCGAGCGCCGCCCAGCACTCGGCTATCTTCTGCTGGCGCTTTTGCCTGAATGCTGAACGGAACAGGTCCGCTGGTTGTGATTGAAAGGGGTGGAAAAATGCGCCAGGCACAGGGGCGTAAAGTACCTCCCAGAAATGCAGCCCAAAAAGTGAGTTGATCAGACAGTTTTCCACGTACGCGACGGGCGCTTCGGGTCCGGCCAGCGCCTCGGCCGTCGCCAGTTCCACGCACTGCTCTGATCTGGGAATAACCATTTTAAACTCCTCGGGCGTGCGCAGTTTGGGCGTCGACTTTGTTACACCCAGTTTTTTGCCGATGCGCGCGGCTACCCGAGCAATGGAGAGTTGATGTTGAGGAGTCAGTGAGCGCGGTTGAGCTTGAGCTATTCGATCCTGTACCGCTTCAGGCGATCGATTTCGCTCCATCACGCGCAGTTCACGAATCAACGCGTCGCCAAGGCCTGACTGTCGGTAAAGCAGCAGCGCCTGATCTGTCTCGCCCGAGCGCTCAGCCTCCTGTCCAAGACTCAGCAGCAGTCTGGCGTACCGTCCGCCGATCCAGTCGTTGATTGGATCGATGGCCGTTGCGAGTTCAACTCTTTCGTTAAGCGTTAGTTGCTCCTGCTGCTGGTAGATATGGTCCAGCTGTAGGAACTGATCAACCTCGCGGCGGTCGTGAAAGGCACGACTCTCTTCATTTAATTCGACCGGCTCATAGTTGAAGTAACCGAGTTCAGTCACAACAAAATCGCTCCAACTCTGGCGTAAGTTGCCGAAAAACATCAAGCGTAGTCGGTCAAACAGGGCCTGGCACTCAAGTGCGACGCTGGGAACTGGTTCACCAACCCACTTGCTTAGGCTTCTGGACTCCAGATTGAGTTCAGCCAGAGAGGCTTTTATGCGGCCCTTTGCAGCGCTCTTGGGTAGGGGTTCATTTGCTTGTAAGTTGTAAACCCGAAGCAGTGCTTCCCGATTTAAGAGATCGGGTAGCAGGCTCGCTTCAATGGCTGGCTCAAGCCTTACCAGCCCTATGTCGGCAAGGTGATTCAAAAGAGTCTGCGTATCGCCGCTAATCTCTGCATAGTGCTCGAGCTGATCTCTACGGTAGATCGTCTGTGTGCGCATGATCATGCGTATCAACAGAGCTTGGACATCGGCCTCAGCCGCCAATAGGTTTTCCAGCGCCTCCAGCTCCTGGCATTCCAGCAGATCCGCGTGAAGGCGCCTTACCCAAGCTATTAGAGTGCGAGCGTTCTCCAGATAGTAGAGTGGGTTGTCGAGTGAGGCGGCGACCGGCGCTCCATTGGGTGATGTGGGCGCCGTGGGTGTATCTGAAGTGATTGACATCGCGCTAGCTTATAACCTGCAAGACTATTTTACCGATATGCCTTTTCGCCAGAAAATGCGTTTGGGCTTGCTCAATCTGCTCGAGTGGAAATAGCTCTGCAACTAGCGGCCTGATTTCGCCTGCCTCAATCCGCCGAATTAAATTGGGAAACACCTCGGGGTCTATAATCGTACCACCGAATAGGCTCAGGTCTTTCAGATAGAGTGTTCTTACATCCAGCGATACCAGAGGACCAGCGATTGCGCCAGATACGGCGTAACGCCCTCTGGGTTTGAGCACCTCAAGCAGTTGATTGAAGCCAGGCCCGGCTACAAGATCGACTACTACATCGAAATGGTTCTTTCCCAAAACCTCAATGAGATTGTCATCTCGGTCAACACAAGAATCTGCACCGACTGCGAGTAGCTGTGCTAATTTGCTCAGATGTGTTTGGGCAACTACTTCAGCCCCGCGCGCTTTTGCGAGCTGGACGGCTGCCGAGCCGACACCGCCTGAGGCACCAGTTATCAGTACTCGATCGCCTTTGACCACCTGGGCGCGGGTCAGGAGATTTTCCGCAGTTGAATAAGAGCAAGGGAAAGAGGCAAGTTCGGTATCACTGAGTTTGGTGTTGATACTGTGGGCATAGCAGGCATCGACTCTGGTGTACTCGGCAAAGCCGCCGTCGCACTCAGAGCCAAAATACCAAGGGCTATCGAGCTTTTCGCCCTGGAACTGGTGCATGCTTGGCTCCACAATCACGCGCTCGCCGATTCTGCTAGCAGGCACGCCCTCACCGACAGCGATGATCTCTCCGCAGACATCCGCTCCTTGAATGAGCGGCAAAGAGATGGCGCTACCACCCCAGCCCGCATCGCCGCTGTCCTGTTCGTTCTTGGAGTACCATCCTATTCGTGTGTTGATGTCGGTATTGTTAACACCGGCAGCACTGACACGAATGAGAACCTGCTCTTTTCCCGGTGTTGGGACAGGTATATCTGAACGCAGGGCCAGCATCTCATAACCGCCATGGCCGATTAGCTGGACCCCACGCATTGTTTTAGGAATTTGAGTCACTCGTCTCTCCTTGAACTCAGGTTATCTATGATTGCCGCCTGAGGGTTTATTCAGGTATTTTGAGCAGAGAGGGGGAGTTTCTCTGCCAACGTATTCGCTCAGAATTACTCACGTCTGCACCGGTTGGCTTCTAAATCAGCTAACAGAGTTTAATGGATACGGCATGTGTACGCGGCGATTCATAAGCGAGTTGAGGCTGACACATAAGAGGCGCCTAATTTCTTAATTTTGATAGTGTACGGATAGTTGAACCTAATTGGGTTGAACGAACAAGGTTTTGCCAACTAAACCATGCACAAACGATGCTCACCTGATCAAGTTTGTGCAGGGGTGTAGCACGAACTCACATTTTCCACCCCGCAGGTGAGTAGATCGTGCTTCAAAAGGAGCTGGATGAATGAGTCTTGTGCCCAGGATGATCAGATGTGTCTGTGGCGATTTATTTCAGCTCTGCAGTTGCTGAGTTGCCACCCAGTTGGGGGTAATCAGGGGCCGGAGTCACGAGGGTCAGGCTTGTCTCAAACAGTGAGTATGCGACTGGGTAATCTTGCGTGCGAAAACACCTTGAAGTATTGGCTTGTCCTTGTTGTCGATTGTGTTTGGCAAAGAGTCATCCACTTGACCTTTAGCCGAGCCTTGCCCATAAAGAGATGACTAATAAAAATAACGAGGGAAACCCAGTGAGTGATATAGCAATCGCCCGTGCTGCCAAGCTTGAGCCTATTCAGCTAATTGGTGAACGCCTAGGTATTCCTCAGGAGCACCTGCTTCCCTACGGGCATGATAAAGCGAAAATCCGTAACGAGTTTATCCGTTCACTGGAGGGGCGCGATGAGGGCTCGCTGATTTTGGTGACCGCGATGTCGCCTACGCCAGCTGGCGAGGGTAAGACAACGACCTCTGTCGGGCTGGGCGATGCCTTAAATCGAATTGGTAAAAGGACTATTACCTGCCTACGTGAGCCGAGCCTCGGTCCCTGCTTCGGGATGAAGGGCGGTGCAGCGGGTGGTGGGCAGGCTCAGGTCGTTCCCATGGAAGATATCAACCTTCACTTTACCGGAGACTTCCACGCAATATCGGTAGCGAATAACCTCCTTTCGGCGATGATCGACAATCAACTCCAGTGGGATAATCCCGAGGGTATCGATCCAAGGCGGATCACCTGGCGCCGTGTCGTTGATATGAATGATCGTTCTCTGCGCGATATTTTGATTGGCCTTGGTGGCACGCCCAATGGTATTCCGCGTGAGGCTGGCTTTGATATCACCGTTGCCTCTGAGGTGATGGCGATCCTCTGTCTGTCACAATCCTATGAAGAGCTGAGCCAGCGTCTGGGTAATATTATTGTCGGCTACACCCATGAGGGGCAGCCTGTGCATGCCCGAGATATCAAGGCGGAGGGTGCTATGACGGCCATTCTCAAGGATGCCTTTCTGCCCAATCTTGTGCAGACTCTTGAGAACAACCCTGCTTTTATACACGGCGGTCCATTCGCCAATATTGCCCATGGCTGCAACTCGGTTATCGCCACAAAAACAGCACTCAAACTGGCTGACTACGTGGTCACTGAGGCCGGTTTTGGGGCAGACTTGGGTGCGGAGAAATTTTTCAACATCAAATGCCGAAAAGCGGGTCTGAGCCCTAAAGTCGCCGTGATGGTAGCGACCGTGCGCGCTCTGAAGATGCACGGAGGGGTTGCGAAAGGGGCGCTCGAAAAAGAGAACCTGGATGCAGTGGTGAAAGGCTGTGAAAACCTTGGCCGTCATATCCGTAATATGGGGCAGTTTGGTGTCCCTGTCGTGGTAGCTTTGAACCACTTCGTTACCGATACCGAGGCTGAGCAGCAGGCGGTAATCGACTACTGCAAACAGTTTAATGTGCGCTGCTTACTCAGCACGCATTGGCGTGATGGCGGAGAAGGTGCGGAAGCCCTTGCGCAGGCGGTTGTTGGGATAGTCGAGGCCAATGCCGCGCAGTTTCGCACCCTGTACAACGATGGCATGACGCTATGGGAGAAAGCACGCCATATCGCGCGCACTCTTTACGATGCAGATGACCTGATAGCCGATAAAAAGGTACGGGCGCAATTCAGTGCGCTACAAGAGGCTGGATTTGGTCATTTTCCGGTCTGCATGGCGAAAACTCAATACTCTTTCTCAACGGATCCGCAGTTAATGGGAGCTCCCAGTCATCATGTAGTGCCAGTACGGGAGGTCCGTCTGGCAGCCGGTGCTGAGTTTATCGTGGTTGTCTGTGGCGATATTATGACCATGCCCGGATTACCAAGGCGCCCGGCGGCGGAGGATATTTACCTCAATGCCGATGGTCAGATCGAGGGACTATTTTGAACTCTTTCATATCACTTCTTCATGAGTTGAGCTACGCAGCAAGGACAGAGCGAAAGTCATAACTCTAGTGATGGCTTTATGTGTGGGTTCCCTGTAGGTCATACCCAAACTGTTCGTCTCGTTGTGAGCCTTAACGTCTATTACCGATCCTTTTAAGATCGCCAATCCTGGCCTCAGTACACCTGATTAAGAGTTGAGATCCTCCCCCGAGCACGAGGATCAGAAATCTGTGTTTCTTTGATGCTATTTGGAGAGTCAACCCCGCGCGTGCGCCCCTTTTGCAGTGACCAACAATACCAGGTACTGAACACTACCTCGCAGTGCCAGGGAGTGAGTGGTGCTGACAATTAAGCGCTGGGGAACCTGAGACTTAGAAAAATGTAATTAAAAATACGTAAATTGAGCAATATTCTGGTTGTGTGAGCACTATTACACCGTTAATATGTAACTAAATTACGGAATATTAAAACACTATTACTTTCATACAGAGGAGCTCAGTGTGATTAACGCTAAGGTAGCCGAGATTACGGCACGTATTCAGGAACGTAGCCGGGATACCCGAGCTGACTATGTAGCCCGAATGGAAGCGGCCCGTAACTCTAAAGTACAGCGTTCGGTCCTCTCCTGCGGTAACCTAGCACACGGTTTTGCTGCCTGTGGTGCAGAAGAGAAGAACTCTCTAAAAATGATGGACGCGGCCAACATCGCCATCATTAGCTCCTACAACGATATGCTCTCTGCACATCAGCCGTTTGAGCATTTCCCTGCGATGATCAAAGAAGCAGTTAAGGGAATGGGCTCTACTGCGCAGTTCGCAGGTGGCGTGCCGGCGATGTGTGATGGGGTTACACAGGGTCAGCCAGGCATGGATTTGAGCCTGTTTAGCCGCGACACTATTGCCATGGCGACTGCAGTTGGCATGTCACACAACATGTTTGATGGCGCTCTTGCACTGGGTGTGTGTGACAAAATTGTTCCCGGTCTGTTGATGGGCGCTCTGAGTTTTGGTCACCTGCCATGGGTATTCGTCCCAGCCGGTCCTATGCCGAGCGGATTGCCCAACAAAGAGAAGGCGCGTATCCGTCAGGCGTTTGCTGAAGGTAAGGTAGGGCGGGACGCTTTACTGCAGTGTGAGATGGACTCCTACCACAGTGCTGGTACCTGCACCTTTTACGGTACAGCCAATTCGAACCAGTTGCTGATGGAGGCTATGGGTCTCCATCTACCGGGCTCTTCATTTATCAACCCGAATACACCGCTGCGTGATGAGCTGACCAAGGCGGCCGCTGAGCAGGTGTGTCGTATTACTGACTTGGGTTCTGATTACCGTCCGCTCTATAAAGTGATCGACGAGAAGGCGATTGTGAATGGTATTGTCGCCCTGTTGGCAACCGGCGGTTCGACCAACCACACCATGCATATTGTTGCGATGGCCCGGGCGGCAGGTGTGATCGTCAACTGGGATGACTTCTCAGAACTATCCGATATCGTCCCACTTTTGACCCGCATCTACCCGAACGGTAGTGCCGACATCAACCACTTCCAGGCAGCAGGTGGTATGTCGCTGCTGTTCCGTGAGCTGCTTCAGGCCGGTTTGGTTCATGAAGATGTAGTGACGATTACCGGTCAGGGTCTGCAGGATTACACAGCTGAACCGTTCCTCGAAAGCGGTAAGCTGGTATGGCGCGAGGGTCCTGAAGTATCACTCGATCCAGAGGTGATCGCAAAGGTCGAGAAGCCCTTTTCAAGCAACGGTGGTCTGCGTCTGCTCAAGGGTAACCTTGGCCGCTCAGTGATCAAGGTCTCCGCGGTCAAGGAAGAGAACCGCGTGATCGAGGGTCCTGCAGTTGTTGTGCATGATCAGAATGATATCCAGAAGCGCTTTGATGCGGGCGACCTGAATCGCGACTGTGTTGTTGTAGTACGTTTCCAGGGCCCTGCCGCAATGGGGATGCCAGAACTGCACAAATTGACACCCATTCTTGGATCGCTTCTTGATAAAGGCTTCAAAGTAGGTCTGGTGACTGACGGTCGTATGTCGGGTGCATCAGGCAAGGTACCTGCGGCAATCCACCTGACCCCAGAAGCGTTGAATGGCGGCATGATCGCCAAGGTGCGCGAGGGCGATATCATTCGCCTGGACGTCAATACAGGTGAACTGCTTCTAAAAGTAAGCGATGAGGAGTTAGATGCGCGCGAAGCAGCTGTCGCTGATCTCAAGCCTTACCACTGGGGTATGGGGCGTGAAATGTTCGGTGCGGCCCGTCAGATGGCAGGTGGCGCTGAGCAGGGCGCAAGTTTCCTTTTTGGCTATGAAGCCGGCCCACAGGGTTAATACCAGGAGTTGATATGAGTACTCAAGCGGAAGTTTTGTTGACCACTTCACCGGTTATGCCAGTACTGGTGATTGAACGAGTTGAGGATGCAGTGCCAATTGCCGAGGCGCTTAAGGCCGGTGGGCTTAAGGTGCTGGAAGTCACCCTACGCACGGATTCGGCACTGGACGTTATCCGTGAGATTGCTGCCAACGTCGATGATGTACTGGTGGGTGCGGGTACTGTAACCCGACCGGAAGAGTTTAAGCTGGTGGAAGAGGCGGGCGGACAGTTCGCAATAAGCCCGGGCGCGACCGATGCCCTGTTTGAAGCGGGACTTGAGTCCAATTTGCCATACCTGCCAGCCGTAAGCACCGTTGCTGAGATGATGCGCGGTATGGAGTTTGGATTTAACTGCTTCAAGTTCTTCCCAGCCGAAGCCAACGGCGGTGCACCAACGTTGAAAGCCTTCTCAGGACCATTCCCGAATGTTCGTTTCTGTCCAACCGGCGGTATAGGCGCAAACAACTTTACCGAATACCTTAAGCTGCCAAACGTCAGTGTGGTCGGCGGCTCTTGGGTTGTGCCTCAGAACTTGATCGACGCCAAAGATTGGGCCGGCATCACCGCCCTGGCTAAAGAGGCCGTCTCTAAGGCGAATGCGCTCTAGATTGAGTTAGATACTCTTTTTTCATGTCTCGTTTCCAATGGTCGTGGAAACCCGAGCGGATCTCCGCTCATTTTCAGCCGCTCCGAAAGGGGCGGTTTTTTTATACATGAAGGACGTTTTTCTGAGTAGGCAAGGTGTTCAAAAGTCGCTTCGCTGATTTGAAACGCCAGAATACCCTCGTCAGCTTAGCTTGAAGACTCAGTGCAGAGAGCAGTCTCGGCAACTAATATGTCCTAGGCTGTTCGACCTTGCTGGATAATGGCGACTAAGTCAGCCGCAAGCACAGGTTTAGAAATATACTCATCGGCCCCCGAATCCAGAATCGCCTGAGCTTCGTGTTTGGATGCTGCAGTGACTGCGATAATCTGCTTATCAAAGCCCTCACCACGTAAGATCTGTATGGCCGTCAGTCCATCCATTACCGGCATCTGTATATCGAGGAGTACCGCGTCAGTAGGGTGTTTGTGAATTAACTCTATTGCCTGCGCGCCGTTCTTGGCCGTCCGAACGATTGCGCCAGCGGCAGTGAGAATCTCGGCAAGGATTGTCAGTGCGATCGGTTCGTCATCAGCACAGACAAGGTTGAGTCCGTTTAACGGCCGCTCCTCCTGAATGTCTGAGGTCATCTGCTGGGGCCCCCACTTTCGCCAAATTTCATTCGCGTTATCAGGCCCGCTTCCTCGCTTGCGTCAGTATTTGTCGAGGTGATCGAACCGTGGAAATGGTCCAGCATCAACATACGACTCATGTAGAGCCCCAACCCCGTCCCTTTACCATGCTCTTTCTGAGTGTAGTAGGGCTCATAGATACGCTCCAGTGTCGCAGGCTCAACGCCACCGGCGTTGTCCTTGAGGCTCAGGCTATGGTCTATGGGGTTGAGTTGCAAATGTATTTTGGGCGCGCTGATACGGCGCTCCTTGAAAGCATCTTTTGAGTTCGAGATGAGGTTGAATAGTACCTGTTTCAGATAGGAGGCGTGCCCAGGTATGCTGAAGCTCTGGCCGTCCAGTGTTACAACAATATTGTTGTTGTTCAATTGCGCGGCTTGAAGTCGCAAAACCTCACGAATCACCTGGGCGACATCAAACTCCTCTCCATCCTGATGTGTTGAGAAAAAATCTCGGAAATCATCGATTGTAGAGGCCATATGGGCGATCAGAGTGAGGCTGTCGGCTGCGTATTGATCAATCTCGGCTGTATCTACCCCATGGTTATGCTGATGCAACTGCAACTGCTGTATACGCAGACCTAGCTCATTCAAGGGTTGACGCCATTGGTGCGCGATGGCACCGATCATCTCCCCCATGGCAGCGAGTTTCGCCTGCTGCGCCAGAAGTCCTTCTCGTCGGTGTTGGTCCGAGTAGTCAAGATAGCTCTGTTGGCTCATAAAACGACTTAAGCGAAGCCGCGTGGAGCGATCAAGATCTGTCGCAACATGGATCGACACGACGGCGCGATCATCAACTAATCTGACTGATTCTGTGCCAAATAGACGCATGGCAAGCTCTATCAGATGCTTGTCCGGCTTGAGTTGCAACTGCAAGCGCAGGTTATCGGCGAAAAGCTCCACGGAGTGGCTGCCTCGCTCAATAGCTTCAAGAAGGTAGCTCTCTATGCGTGCCCGAGTATAGCTGTCGCACTCGACAACTTCCCATAATAGTGAGCTTAGGAGTCTTGCCTGAGAGACATCCCTTACATTCGCGAGCAGTTGATCCTCTGTGAGAAGTTTAAAATCTGCTCCGGTCGCTGGCCTGATCTCGACATACTTTATTGGCACTGCAGGGGATAGAGGAGTTTCATGAACTTCAGAAGCTTCTGACGTTTCAGAATTGGCCTGTGTTTCAGGGATTACGGCAGTTGCAGCGCGTTTATTGTGCGCCACCCTATCCTTGAGGTTCGGACTGGCTGATTCAGATCGGTAGCTACCACCACCCTTAAATCGCACCACCGCGCAGACTGCATCATCATCTTCGCTGCGCCCAGAGGAGATAATCTCTCGCACTAATTCTGGCGGGTTCAGGTGTGCTTTTGTATCAATCAACTTAGGCAGGGTGTCTGCCTGTATGCCATCGGAATAGACGATTAAGAGATCCAGCGGATGGGCTTTAATTGAGTGGAAGTGGTTAAGCTCGGGCGGCGCTATACCCAGTGGCCCCTCTTGGTTAGCAAGACGCTTGAGCCGATTGCGTTGTGTGAGATAGGCACGTACGTCCCCCAGCAGATAGTAGTGCAGTAGGGGTAGATGTATATCGAACAGTCCAAGAAAAATAGAGACGCCTCTCTCGCTGACGCCTGGCACTTGCCTCATGCCCTGCAAAAGGGCAGAGAGACTATGAAACTCACTCTGGCTGATATATTCCATAATGCGATTCGCAAGCTCACCCACAACTGGATCTCCGTGGCCTGCCACATCACCGACAACCACCAGCAGCCCAACGTCGGTCTGGCGAGATAATGCAAAGTCTCCACACCCTTCGGATGAGGAGAAGGGGATCACCTCTGAGGCAAATTCAGCCATAGGAGAGCCTTTTGAGTACTTTGATTCTTGTGCCAGTGTGTGATGTCTCAAGTTCAAAGTCGTCGGACATGCGGACCACAGCCCCAAGACCCAGGCCCAGACTATCGGATGTCGTGAAGCCCTCAACGAATGCTCGCTCGCCGAGGCTGTTGAAACCGGGGCCAGCGTCGCGGATCTCAAGCTCTGCGCCATTGCTGTCCAGAGTAAAATCCAGTTGCGTCTGCTGTCCGGAGTGTCGCACGGCGTTGTAGCAGAGTTCTGAGCTGAGAGTGACAAATTCAGAAATCAGTGTTGCCGAGGCATAATGTTGTTGGAGATGCTGCTTGATAAGGTACAGTGCATCCCTAATACTATTTTCATCACTCAGCTTCAAGTGCATCTAAAGCTCCATCCACGTTGAGATAGCTTTCGACTCGGGGAGAATCCACCAGTTCAATCAGGGTCATCGCAACCGATGGATTGATACCGCATAAGACAGCCCTGATGCCAATCAATCTGAGCGCGTTGACCAGTGCTACAACCTCGCCCCATTCGCGAGAGGATAGGGCACTGATCTGTTCCAGATTAATTACCGCACTACGAGTTGAGATTTTTGATAGCTCGTGGCTGAGACTGCGGATCAGATCATTCGACAGCAGATCCTTCTCATCAAGATCGATTACGGTATTGCTGCCGATGCGTTCGATATTAGTTGTCAGCATTGCCTGTGGCTACCAGCGCTAAACCCACATGCCGATAAGCCCGATTAAGGGCGTCTTCAAGTGTGTTAGTGGTCTCTGTATCTCCGGTTTGTATGCCCAGATTGACGATGTTGGTTGCCATGTCGGGGCTAATGCCGGAGATAATCGTAGTGGCGCCCATTAATTTAGTCGCCAACCCCATCTTTATGAGGTGTGAAGCCACGGAGCTGTCGACAACGTTGACGCCGGCAATGTCAATAACGATAACCTTGGTACCTGCTGATCTGATGTTATCGAGGATATTCTGCATGACGCGCTGTGAGCGCATCGAGTCCATAGCACCGACAAGGGGTACCATCAGGATCTCTTGGGAGATGCGCAACAGGGGAAGTTCGAATTTAGCCGCAGCGATGCTGTGCTGTAGCCCCTCAATCTCCCGCTGTTGTTGTTCAATTTTCTCGTCCGTGCGTGCTGAGCTGGAAGGCTCTTTGCGGTCGCTCATATATCTGACCTCAGTTTTGGAATAAATTAGCGCACAAGCTAAAGCGATGCTGATGATTCAAATATAGACGCAATGGCTGTCGATGCTAGCGCGGGCAGATTGTTTGGTTGAGTGTGTGAGACGTACCAGGTTTCAGGATGACCGCGGTTTCAAGCGCATTGGCTGCCTCGATGCATATGTAGTGACGATAATTTTCCGCTCCAAGATCTTGCATGCCGGCCGCGATTGTTTCACCGGCATTCCACACAACTGTGGCGCCGCTTCCTCGTTTGCTGATGATCGTTCTGCGGTTCCAGTCTTTGTCCAACAGAGTCAAAGAGTCGCTGGTATCAAAGTAAACTCGATCTGTGGGCTCGGTGAGAAAGACTGCCTCCCGGGCCTCCGTGGCCTGTGCGTAGTTTTGCAACTTGTCAGCGTAACGGGTCCCTTGGAGCCCTTGCAGTGAGGCGCTATGTAAATCGCTCACCGGCAGATAGGTGTGAAGCGCTTCGGTCAGGCTATAAGCTTCGCCACCCAGATTGGTCGTTGTCAGGTTCAGGCTCAGGTGCTGCTGGGTTAACTCGATTTGGAGGTCTGCTCGCAGCAAATATGGAGCCTGATCGGATGTCAATCTCAAAGCAAGTGTTGAGCGATCGCTGTGCTCTTGTCTTTCGGTTAGTTGCCAGAGGCTGGTGCGGGCAAAACCGTGCATTGGAAGGCTTGGATCGGTTGGATGTTGAGCAAACCAGGGCCAACAGATGGGTACACCGCCACGAATGGGTTTGCCGCTCTCAAACTGAGACTTGGGACTGAGCCAGAGCTGTTCCACCCCCTCATGCTGATAACTCACTAGATGAGCCCCTTGCAAGGTGAGCACCGCTTGATGCGTACCGCAGCGCAGCTCTACAACCTCGAGTGGGCTGGATTTAAGGCGATTTAACTCGGTATTGGTTAACATAGAGAGCTTCTCTGGTATTAAAATTACATCGTTAGGCTGTAAACGAATTATAGATTATCCAGATTAATCTTTCGTATTTTATTTGCAAGATGCTGATAAATATAAGAAAAAATAAAGTTTTTTGGCTATTTTCAAGGTTCTGCACTGACTAGCCTTAGGCCGCTTGATGTTATAAAATTTAGTAACTTTTTTACGTGCCGTATTAAACGGTACGCGCTTTGAAGTATAGGAGTTCTCCAATGAGCCACCAGATGCACCAGGCCTGTGATTTTGTGCTGTTCGGCGCTAAAGGCGACCTGGCAATGCGTAAGCTTTTTCCTGCGCTGTTTCAACTCGATGTCGCTGATCTGTTAAACCCTGACAGCCGGATTGTTGGTGTGGCCCGCGCAGATTGGACAAAAGATGAGTTCATCGCGCAAGTTGAGGCGACGCTGAAACGTTTTCTTAAAGCAGGTGAACTGACCTCCGAGGGTTGGCAGCGTTTCAGCGCCCGCTTGGATTACGTTAAGGTGGATATGACGGCGCCGGAGGATTTTCGCAAACTCGGCGGTGCAATTAACCAGGCTGAGCGCGTCATGGTGAACTACTTGGCGACTCCACCGTCGGTATTCGGCGATATCTGCAAGAATCTCAGTGCGGCAGGACTGGTAAACGACGAGACGCGTATCGTCCTAGAGAAGCCAATAGGTCACGATCTTGAAAGTTCTAAAGTGATTAACGATACCGTTGCACAGTACTTCAACGAGAATCGCATTTACCGCATCGACCATTACCTAGGCAAGGATACGGTACAGAACCTTTTGGCCCTGCGTTTTGCCAATAATCTGTTCAATTCTCAGTGGAACAACCATGCCATAGATCACGTGCAGATTACTGTTGCAGAGACAGTCGGTCTCGAGGGGCGGTACAGCTATTACGATAAAGTAGGGCAGATGCGCGACATGGTGCAGAACCACCTGTTACAGCTGCTGTGTATGGTCGCAATGAATCCGCCCAGCAAGCTCGACGCAGACTCTATTCGTGATGAGAAGGTGCGTGTTCTCAAAGCCCTGCATCCGATCGATAGCAACAATGTGCACAAGCGGGCGATTCGCGGCCAGTATGCTGCCGGCTCTATCGATGGAAAGTCTGTTGTGGGTTATAGCGATGAAGACGGCGGCGGTCAGTCGCAGTCTAATACCGAAACCTTTGTCGCTTTGCGCGTCAATGTGGATAACTGGCGTTGGGCAGGCGTTCCTTTTTACCTGCGTACGGGCAAGCGCATGCCGCAGAAGATGACCGAGATTGTTGTCGTCTACAAGAATAACCCGCACTACATTTTCGACAAGAAGCAGCGCAGTATGGTGTCGAACCGCCTGGTTATTCGTTTGCAGCCAGATGAGGGTATACGTTTGCACGTCGTAATGAAGCAACTGGGCATGACCGAGGGGCTTAATCTACAGAACCGTGCGCTGAACCTGGATTTCACAAGTGACGATCCTAATCACCGCACACCAGACGCGTATGAGCGTCTGTTGCTGGAGTCGATGGTGGGTGATCAGTCTCTGTTTGTTCGCCGAGATGAGATTGAGGCGTCTTGGACCTGGTGTGATGAGCTGATTAACGCCTGGGAAGAGACCGGAGACGAGGTCAAGCACTACAATGCTGGCACCTGGGGGCCGATCGGTTCTATCGCCCTTATTGAACGCGACGGCCGTTCGTGGCACGAGGAGTAAATTTAGATGGTTAAGCAACAAAATTTCGAGTCGCGTGAGGCGCTGGAAACTGAGTTGGCCGAGCGCATCATCGAATTGCTGCGATCGGGTATTGCTGCTCGGGGTAAAGGCGCGCTGGTGGTATCAGGTGGGCGCACGCCAGCAGGGCTGTTTCAGCAACTCTCCGAGCAGGAGTTGGACTGGTCAAAGGTTGTGATTACTCTCGCTGATGAGCGTTGGGTTCCTCGAGACCACGCAGACTCAAATGCGCGATCTGTGGATACACACCTTTTGCAGAATAAAGCGTCGGCCGCAACCTTTATACCTCATGTGACTGCGGCTGCTACTCCTCACCAGGGGCAGCCAGAGCTGGAACAGAACCTCGCGTCTCTGCCAGACGAGATCGATGCGGTGATTCTGGGGATGGGTGAAGACGGGCACACAGCCTCTTTCTTTCCCAACGCGCCGGAGTTGGCCTCAGCCATTGATCCGCATGCGGATCAAGCCTGTCTGGCAGTCACTCCACCAGTGGCGCCTCACTTGCGTATGACACTAACACTTCCGCGTCTACTCGCGAGTCGTCAGATCTTTCTCCACCTATGTGGGGAGGGTAAGAGACCAGTGCTTAAAGAGGCGCAGGCGGAGGGTGCTACCGAGGATATGCCGGTTCGTGCAGTTCTGCGTCAAGAGTCGACTCCGGTAGATATCTACTGGGCACCCTAAGATTTAGTCTAAAAAAAGCGGCATTCTCGAAAGAAGGTGCCGCTTTTTTATATCTCGCTTCCGGGCCTGCCTAGAGTAAATTAAACAGCTACTCGCTACCCCGATTGGTTCTTAGTCACGAAGATTAAAAGTCATCAACGTCGAATAGACAGGGGTTACAATGACGTTTCTTCGAAGGAAAGATCTTTCGTGTACTCAGGCTGATCACCGGTACCCGCCGATCCCCGCAGCAAGAGGGGCGCTTTGAATAGCTCGGGCGGCGAGTTGTGGTTAATTGACTAAAGCCAGAAATTCAGCGCGGGTCGCAGGATTAGAGCGGAAAGTACCGAGCATCATTGACGTTTTCATCATCGCGTTCTGCTTCTCAACACCGCGCATCATCATGCACATGTGTTGTGCTTCGATAACCACGCCGACTCCCAGAGCGCCGGTAACAGATTGCAGGGCTTCGGCAATCTCTTTAGTCATGTTCTCCTGAATCTGTAGGCGTCGAGCGTACATGTCGACAATCCGTGCCACCTTGGAGAGTCCGATTACCTTACCTTGTGGTATGTAAGCTACATGGGCCTTGCCGATAAAGGGAAGCATATGGTGTTCGCACATCGAGTAGATTTCGATGTTCTTGACCAGCACCATTTCGGAGTTATCCGAGTCAAACAGCGCACCATTAACCACCTCTTCAAGAGTCTGCTCGTAGCCCTTGGTCAGAAATTTCATCGCTTTGGCGGCCCGTTTGGGTGTGTCCCTGAGGCCATCGCGCTGCAGATCTTCACCAATCGCAGAGATGATTGTTTCGTACGCTTTTTCCATCACTGAATCCCTCGTCAGAATTAGCGCGAACCTTACGCCAATCGCGTCTTTAGGTAAAGACTTAGCGCTCGTCTCGGTGGCGTTTTAGCAGCACGTAAAGCGCGCCGGTTCCTCCGTCTTGCGGTTGTGCTGAACAGAAGGCTAAAACACCATCAATTTGCTGCAACCAGTCGGTGACGTAGGATTTCAAAAGTGCCGGTCTTCCCGGCTCGGTATAAGCTTTGCCGTGAACTATAAGCAGTCCGCGCAGACCGCGTTTTTTGGACTCAGCTACAAAGCTGTGTAGCTCTTCGCGAGCGGCATCTACGGTGAATCCATGGAGGTCTACTCCGGCATCCCACCCCAGGTGGCCGGCTTGCATACGCTTAAGCAGCTTGAGTTGAACGCCCGGCAAAGCAAAAAGCACGCGCTCTTCTGCGCCCATCTCCTTAGAGAGGCTGGAACTGAGGCCATCAACAATAAGCTCATTGGCCTCTTGTGCTTTTTCGCGACGATAGGAGACTGACTCGTCATTACTGCGCACTTTCCCCGTATGCGCACGATTTTGCGGCATCGGTTTGACATCCCTCAGCGCGTCACGAAACGCCTTGAGTTCAGATCTGTAATCGCTCTTATCACCCATGCTTTAACTGAGGTAAACTACCCGCCCAAAAATGAACTCCAATTATCGGACGATAGATGAACACAGATCAACCCAAACTGGGGCAAAGTCTGCATACCTTACGTGACTATCTGCGCTGGACGCTGAGTGAGATGAATCGGCATCGGGTCTATTTTGGGCACGGCCACGCCGATGCCTGGGGCGAAGCGCTGCAGTTGGTCTTTAATGCAGTGGATCTGCCTTGGGATAGCTCACTGGAGTTGCTCGATGCCCGACTGCTGGATAAAGAGAAGGCGAACATCGAGACCTTCGTCTATCAACGCTGCAATGAGCGACGCCCATTGCCCTATATCACGGGTGAGGCATGGTTCATGGGTATCCCGTTTAATGTCGACGAGCGTGTACTGATTCCGCGCTCGCCCACGGCACAGCTGATTGAGCAGGGATTCCAGCCCTGGCTAGGGGAAGTGGATGTTGAACGCGTGCTGGACCTCTGTACTGGCAGCGGTTGCATCGGTATCGCCTGCGCTGCAGTATTTGACCAGGCGGAGGTGGATTTGGTGGATCTCTCCCCCGAAGCCTTGGCAGTGGCAGAGACTAATGTCATTCGGCATGAGCTGCAGGAGCGAGTGCGCACCGTGCAGAGCGATCTGTTCAGCCATCTTGAAGGTGAGGTCTACGATCTGATTATCACCAATCCTCCCTACGTTGATCAGGACGATCTTGACTCTATGCCACCCGAGTATCAACACGAACCGGAGCTGGCATTGGGATCAGGTTCTGATGGGCTGGATATTACCCGGCGTATTCTTCGTGAGGCGGGGCGTCATCTCAGTGAGCAGGGGCTTTTGGTGTGTGAAGTGGGCAATTCAGAGGTGCATCTGATGCAGGCCTATCCGGACCTACCATTAATCTGGGTCGAGCTAGAAGAGGGGGGTAACGGGGTATTCGTTATCGATGCGCCGACACTGCGGGCTCACGCAGATATGCTGCAATCCATCTGATCGCTTAGATGCTAGTGTAGCGCCTGACCCCTGAGGGCAGGCTGCTCCAGCGAAACTGGCACAAAGGTTGTTTTAGACCGCTGCCGATCGAGGTAGCGACCGAATAAGAGTTTTTAGTTACAATCTGTCCCCTGTTTTTATCAGGCACGCGAATTCAGACAAAAGGAAGTGTTTTAATGTCCGGAAATAGCTACGGCAAACTGTTTACCCTGAGCACCTTCGGCGAGAGCCATGGTCCGGCACTGGGTTGCGTTATTGATGGTTGTCCTCCGGGCATTGAGATCTCTGAAGCCGATTTGCAGGTCGACCTTGACCGCCGGAAACCGGGCACATCGCGCCATACGACGCAGCGACGCGAGGCGGATGAAGTCCGTATCTTGGCGGGTGTATTTGAGGGTAAGACGACTGGAACCTCTATCGGTCTTCTAATTGAAAACACTGATCAGCGTTCCAAAGATTACTCAAACATTAAGGATAGTTTCCGACCCGCGCATGCCGATTATACCTACCACCATAAATACGGTATCCGCGACTATCGAGGAGGCGGCCGTTCATCCGCTCGTGAGACAGCGATGCGTGTCGCCGCGGGTGCGATTGCGAAGAAGGTACTTGCAGCTGAAGGTATTCGGATCCGTGGGTACCTCTCACAGCTGGGTCCTATCGCCATAGATCCTGAGCGTTTCGACTGGGATCAGGTTGAGCAAAACCCTTTTTTCTCTCCTGATGCACAGGCAGCTGAAGAGATGGCTGAATACATGGATGCTCTGCGAAAAGAGGGCAATTCGGTAGGGGCAAAGATCTCTGTTGTTGCGACAGGTGTGCCAGTTGGGCTGGGTGAGCCCATCTTCGATCGCCTAGATGCGGATCTTGCTCACGCGTTGATGAGTATTAATGCGGTCAAAGGGGTAGAGATTGGTGATGGCTTCGCAGCTGTTGCGCAGAAAGGCACCGAGCATCGGGATGAGATGACCCCTGAGGGCTTTCTCTCTAACCATGCGGGCGGCATTCTAGGCGGTATCTCCAGTGGTCAGGAGATCATCGCTCATATCGCCCTAAAACCAACCTCAAGCATGCGCTTGCCGGGTCGTTCGATTGATGTTCATGGGAATCCTATTGAGGTTATTACTAAAGGCCGGCATGACCCTTGTGTCGGGATTCGTGCGACGCCGATTGCAGAGGCTATGATGGCGTTGACACTTGTGGATCACCTGCTGCGTCATCGGGCGCAGAATGCGAGGGTGAAAGTGGATACCCCCGTATTGGGTCAACTCTAAGCCGCTTCAATATCCCAGCTTGTTACAGAGGCGCTCTGGCCCCGTCATTTGCCTGCCACAGCGTCCTCTACTCACCCTCATCCGATGGATCCATCGCCAAGGTACATTTAACTCAAAGATCGACTAGACTACCTGCAGCCTCGGGTCTTCATCTCGTGTCGAGTAGATGAATTTGGGGTGCCCAGCGAAATTCAAGTTTCCACCAGGCTGATTCGATAAAAGCCTCAAAGGGTGAAGCTAGCGTTAAGTCAATAACGCCGCTGCAGATTGCCAGCGCTATTTGGAGATTCATCCTGCTGGCCTAAGAGCAGAGCCACGCTTCATATTTCTGCAGCTTGACGAGGTTCAACGGTTTGAAAACGATACTCAGCGTCTTAGATAATCGCTCAGCCCGGCACGTTTGGTGGTTCTCAATCGGCTTTGTACTGTTGCTCGGAGTTGTCAGTGCTCTGTTCAATACGCGCTTTCTACATGAAATTTTTTACGTTTTTCCAATTATTGTAACCAGTTGGTACGGTTCAAAAAGATCAGGGATAGTACTCTCTACCCTTGCAGCGTCGCTTCTGTTGATGATTAAAGCTTATCAACAGAGCTTTCAGTTAATTTTGGTGTATAGCTACTGGTTACCCTGCCTGTTGAGTTTTTACGCGCTCGCGGTTCTGATTACTAACTTTCGCAATGTTCACAGGGTTGAGTCTGTGGCTGCGGATACTGACAGCCTGACAGGTATAAATAATCCACGGGGCTTCTACGCAGAGTTAGCCAACGAGTTACTGCGATCATCAAGGTATGATCACCGGTTTTCACTTGCATTTCTCGATATTGATGACTTTAAGCGGGTGAACGATACGCTGGGTCATGCAGAGGGTGACAGGCTTTTAAAAGAGGTGGCCGCATGTCTCAAGGATACACTCAGAGCAACAGACGTTGTTGGGCGACTTGGTGGTGACGAGTTTGCCTGCCTATTACCTGAAACCGGGCAGAATGAGGCCAGTGAAGCTTTCTCAAAGTTGACCGGTGAGCTGAAAAGTAGAATGGAAAGGTCCAACTGGAAGGTCGGCTTTAGCGTGGGTTTGGTAACCTTTGAGCGTTTACCTGAGGATGTCAAAGAGGCACTGAGAGCTGCAGATGAGCTGATGTACTCAGTCAAAAACTCGGATAAGAACAGCGTAGCGCACAGGGTCTGGCGTAATGACCAGACGTGAGACCATCGGCTTCCAATTTAGCCGAGCTTCGTCTGATGTTGAGTGAAAGTGTCAACTGTCGAACGCAATAGTTCGCGCAGAAAGAGCGGTCCTGTCATTAATCTCCAATCGAACACTTGGTACTGCACAATGTCTGTATCTATGCCAGATTGGCCAGAATTTCGGACAGAGATGATCAATGATCCATGACTGCACTATGTGAGTAGACGCCTTTAACGCACCAGGCAACCGATATTGCAGCGCATTTTTGCACTGCTTGATGCATGCCTCAGGGCGTTTTTTACAACGTCAGTCAGTTCCAGTCACTCTATGCAAAGTCTCACGTAAATGTTGGATATTGAGCGGCTTTGCCAACGCCGCATTGGCGCCACTCTGAATCAGCATCTCTGACTCCTCTCCGATGGTCGCGGCAGTTATACCGATGATCGGCTTGTCAAAGCCTGCCTCACGAAGTTTTTGTGTCAGCTCATAGCCGTCCATCTGTGGCATAAAAATATCGGTCAGAACAAAATCAAACAACTGATTGTTGGAGTAGATTTCCAATGCTTTTTTGCCATGATCAGCGACAGCGACTTTGGCTCCCGCCTTCATCAGCACCGCTTTGGTAATCGCCTGAATCGTTTTGTTATCCTCTGCGACCAGGATGTACTTGCCCGTTAGGACATCCTCTGCCACCTTGTGTACTCTATTCTCTTTTCCATTTATGGGAGACTTTAGAGAAGCCTCATCTGCACGTTCCATCATCATATTAAGAATGAACTGAGCGCCACCCTCTTGTCGCTCCTCACAGGAGAGTACACCTCCCAGTTCCCCCGAAAGTGTCTGGCAGAGGCTCAGACCAATACCTGCACCATCTCTCGACTCATCAACGCGGTAAAAGGGTTCGAATACTCTATCTTGGTGGTTTAGGGGTATCCCGCGACCATTATCGGATACCACGAGTTGACACCAGAGTTTTGAGGCATCGCGTGGCATCTTTACGGCATGAAACATGACCCAAACCTGCGTAGCGCCACTGTGAATTTCGCAGTTGCGCAGTAGGTTAGTGAGGATTTGCTGCAGTGCATGCACGTTGAGATGGCACAGCGTGTTGCTGAGCTTATTGATGTCGAGGTGAACTGACATGCCGGCGCGCTCCAACGCGGGCATCATAGCGTTCACCGCAGAGCTGACTACTTTGCCTGGGTAGTCGGCTTGCAGAACTGATACCTTGTGGCTAGATGACTGAGCAAGAGCCCCTAGCTCGTCAAGAACGCTCAATAGCTGCTCGATTGTGCTTTTGAATAGAGGAAACTGTTCGCTTTGTGCAACGACTGGGTCGGTGTCGATCAGCATTGACAGTGCAGCGGCGGGAGTCCTGACTTCATGCCCGATAACGGCAAACATACGTCGTTGTTTGTCTTGCGCGCTCTTGAGCTCCTCGTTGGTCGCCTCAGATTCGAGCAGAGCCTCCTCGGCTTCGTACGAAACCGCGAGCGTATGGGTTACGTTAGTGTAAACACCTGATAAGCCTATTACTCTATCCTGCGCTATGAGGGGTGTAAGTTGCAGCTCTATTTTGAGAGGTGTGTTATCCCGCGTTCGGCAGTCTAAATAGTTTTTTGTACTCATATTAGAGTGCAAACAATTACTGACTTGGTTGGTGAATTTTTGCTGCATCGCTGGCGCTAATCGGGATTTAAATGCATCGAGGTTGATGTTGTCGAACTCCATCGGTGAGAGGCTAAGCATCTCCATACCAACTGAGTTGATAAAAAAAGTGTCACTGTCGGGACGGTATTCAAAGATACCGATTCCGCCTGCGGTAGTCGCTCGTTCGAACCGCTGTTCAGCCTCTGTGATCGCAATGTGATTCAGATGTTCAGATGTCACATCTTTAAGGACAACGACGACGCCTCCCACAGCGGAGTCGGAGTCAAACCATGGGCGAAAGGAGCTGTCAAAATAGCGCTCTTTGTTGTCGAAAAGCCCGCCAGGCTCTACGTGTTGTTCAACCGCTTCACCGCCCAATGCTCGCTCAAAACGCCTGTTCCACTCTGCTGGTGTATCGGGAAACAGATCTGAGTGTTTTTGATCAATCAGTGTTGGTGCGTCGAAAAAGTTTCGCCACTCCAACGTGTGATACACATAGACCATCTCTTTGGTATAGACGGCCATTGCCACCGGGGCATTGGAGAGCATCGCTGACAGTGCATGGTCAAACGGGAATAACATAGAAGTGTGAGCCTTTTGGTAAATTTTAAAAGTGGAACACACATCCGTTGTGCGTATGAGCGTTGTGATTGTTCTGACAGCGGCAATTTCTATTCGAATTTACTTTGGTGTACTTGCGAAAAGCGTGCCAAGTATTGGTTAGATGTTAGATGTAAGCTGTTAAATCGCGTTGGGTCGCGTTTGGTTAAGTACGGACGGTTTGGCCGTCGTTTAAATCCAAAAATTTACGGTCCGAACCGCATGTATTTGTCATTTTTGGTTTGGGTTTGATGCGCGAATCACACTGGGGTATCTCTACTGATCTACCGCGGCTGAGGTGTTCAAGGCGGTGGTGTTCGGTATAAGTTCTTCGTCTCCTGATTCGTTATTCAAGCTGTTTGCTAGGACGAGCCCCTCTTAAACAAACTCAAATCTTGCGTTCAGTCTATGAACTGTGGTCGACCAGATATTTGCTGGCTTTGCTACAGATCTGTTCCGATAATACTCAACATGAAAAAACTAATACCCACACCCGCTGCCAGCTGCGTGATTAAAGATAAGTTTGGTCGATTTCTGCTTATAAAGAGGGGAACGCCGCCTCAGATCGGACATTGGACGATTCCCGGAGGACGTCAGGAGGTAGGTGAGACCCTCGAAGAGACGGCCGTACGGGAGGTTTTTGAGGAGACGGGGCTTGAGGTGAGAATTATCCGAAAACTGGGGGTTGTAAACCTCTCTATGGAGACCCGGTATCGATACGAAATACATGAATTCTTGGCGGAACCTTTGGCGGGTGCCCTATCGGCGGGTGATGACGCAGCTGATATTGGCTGGTTCAGCGCACAAGAGATGACCCAGTTGGAACTGACCCAAGATTTAATCCATCATCTGACCGATTACGGCGTGTATTCTGGATAGCTGGATATCGCCTCAGCATGGCATTTTTTGCGATCTCTGCCCGCTAATTGTGTTCAGTAGAAGAGCAGATGTTAAAGATTGAACGTTATTTCGTCTCTTGGAGTTGGCGTCAATCTATAGCGCAGAGGTGTAAAGCTAAGCCTTAAAGTCACCTTCAATCGCATAAGAGTGGTATAACTATCCTGTGAGCAGTGTACTATGGTGGAAGTCTAAATTTTTAAATCTAATTGCCGAATGAGTAGCTTCCCTGAGCTGTTTTCCGACATGAACTTGGAGCACATTTGATGGAAAACCAAGCACTTTCACAGAGACGATACCAAATACTGGAGCGAGTGAGCCAAGTTTCCGGTGTGGGTGGTTGGGAGCTGGATCTGGTCAACGGCAGACTCTGGTGGTCGGCAGAGACCTGTGCCATTCATGGCTTGAAGCCTGATTTCGAGCCTACCCTCGATGAAGCAATACATTTTTACGCTCCCGAATCTCAACCGGTGATTACAGAGTTAGTCGAAAAGGCGATTGAATCGGGGGAGGGGTTTAGCAGTGAACTGCGCTTAGTCAGAGCCGACGGAGAGATGATCTGGGTGCGTGCTATTTGCGAAGTCGATGGCTCAGGTAGCGATGTAGAAGCGCTCTTCGGTACCTTTCAGGATATTACGCAGGAGCGAGAGATTCGAGAGGAGCTTCGTCAACAAAACGAAGCCTTACGTCAAACGAGAGACCAGCAGGAAAGGGTATTTGCGATTGTGGGGCACGAGCTGAGCACGCCTGCCGCGGCAACGTTGATGCTTCTGGAAGAGGCCGAGCACTCAGGGTCGACAGCTGAACGACTGAATGAAGCCAAAATCTATGTAAGGCAACTCTTGCATATCATCCGCGATATGCGTTTGGTGACCCAGAGAGAGTCAAGCCTTCACTCCACAGATTTGGATGAAACCGTCGATGTTTTCGCTGCACTAAAAAGCGCTACTAGTGCATTGCAGCCTTTGGCAGAAGCGGAACAGTTTCTGGTTGAGCTTCGAAGCGATCTAAGCACGGCCGAAAAGCTGCACTTGGGCTCTACCAGCAAGATCATACAAGCCACTCAAAATCTTGTGAAAAATGCGATTCTTCATAGTGGCGGTAATGAAGTTCAGGTTCAACTTACGACAACGTCTATCAGTGATTCTGACGATCGATTCGTTATCCGAGTGAGCGATAACGGCAAGGGTATAGATGCGGAGTTTCAAACGCGCATGTATCAAGCGTTTGAACGAAATGAGTCAGAATCAGCAGGCTCAGGCTTGGGTTTGGCTGTAGTGAAACAGCTTGTCGAGAATTTGCCAGAGGGGAGGCTTGCTTACAGCAAGAGCAGCAGTGGCGGTGCCTCGTTCACGTTTGAGTTTTCTTTGCCAAGAGCGCATAACGGAGGCGGTAACCAAAGAGACAGTAAGCAAAGTGCCGCATCAGAAGTATTAAGTAATAAGAGAGTACTGATCGTTGAGGACACTCCCACACTTCGTCTACTGACCGAAGCGCTGCTCAAACGTGTGGGTGCGGAAGTGGCGAGCGCTGAAGATGGGTTTCAGGCGCTCGAAAGGCTATCGGACTTTTCCCCCGATCTTGTTCTGACCGACATAATGATGCCCAATATGAATGGCTTCGAGCTCGTCAGCGCGCTTCGTAACAGGGGATTTGAAAAGCCGATTATCGGTATCACAGGTGCCACTATTGGAATGGAAGCGCAACGGCTGATCGATCTGGGCGCTGATCAAGTGATTGCTAAACCCCTGACACTCGAATCGTTGATCAGTGTCCTTAGGGTGATGGACCAACGCATGCTCACTAAGTAACGGGAACTGATCCTTTACCCGTCAAATCTGCCACTATCGCCGGGGTCATCTAGCGCCAATTCCAGACGTAACTGCTGCGGGGCGATTATGCTTTCGTTCATCTGTTAAGCGATCTGAGGTTCTTGATCGCTATCTATACGCTTCTCCAAGAGACCGATTCATACCATAACTAAGCGGCGTCCTTAGCTTCTAACAAAATTGATTCTGGGAAAATTAGCCCCGCCCGGACTCTTCCTGTAAAATCTCGCGTTTTAATTTTCAGCCACGTTGAACAAGCGCGAGATATCGATGTTGAAAACACCCTATTACCTGATAGACAAGCGCAAGCTGCTGCAGAATTTGGAGAAGATCGCCTACGTCCGAGAGCACTCTGGAGCGCGGTCGCTGCTGGCATTGAAGTGCTTTGCCACCTGGTCAGTATTTGATCTGATGTCCGAGTACATGGATGGCACAACCTCTTCATCGCTGTATGAGGTAAAGCTCGGCTATGAAAAGTTTGGGGGCGAGACACACGCTTACTCAGTGGCCTATGCCGATGATGAAATTGAAGAAGTGATTGCTAACAGCGATAAAATTATCTTCAACACTCTCAATCAGCTAGAACGATTCGATGCTCAAAGTGCCCAAACGACGCGTGGGCTGCGGGTCAATCCGCTGGTCAGTACGTCAGAGTTTATCATCGCTGATCCGGCCCGCCCATTCAGCCGCTTGGGTGAGTGGGACCCCGAACGTATAGAAACTGCGCTAGATAAGATCTCAGGCTTCATGTTTCACAACAATTGTGAAAATTCGGATTTCGACCGCTTCGACGAGATGTTGACGCTGATAGAGCAGAAATTTGGTCATCTTATTGAAAAGATGAGCTGGATCAGCCTCGGAGGCGGTATCCACTTTACCGGTGAAGGGTACCCGCTGGACAAATTCTGTGCCCGACTCAAGCGCTTCTCCGAGCGTTTTGGCGTACAGGTTTATCTTGAGCCCGGCGAGGCTGCGATTACAAAAAGCACCACGCTTGAGGTAACTGTGTTGGATACCCTCTTTAACGGAAAGCATCTAGCGATCGTCGATAGCTCAATAGAGGCCCATATGTTGGATCTGTTGATTTACCGTGAGAGTGCGCGAATGACACCCTGCGATGGGGAGCATCGGTTTCAGATTTGTGGCAAGTCCTGCCTTGCAGGCGATATTTTTGGTGAGTTCAATTTTAGTCAACCGCTTCAACCGGGTGACCGTATCTCGATTGAAGATGCAGGTGGCTACACCATGGTTAAAAAGAATTGGTTCAACGGCGTGAAGATGCCGTCAATCGCAGTTCGACACTTAGACGGTCGTGTTGAACTGGTGCGTGAATTTGGCTACGAGGATTTCGTCGGAAATCTCTCCTAGCAACGGGAGCGCAGCCAGCCTGCGCGACAGGAGTGAGTGAGTCAGCTCGTTGCAGGTCGGCATCAAATCGGGTGTCGGCCTAAAGTGCGACCCACGCGAGACTTAGCGCGCAGTTCTACTGCGCTCCAACAAGAGTGAATCTTTAAATGAGAAGAAATGTTCTGATTATTGGCGGCGGCGGTGTCGCCCAGGTGGTGGCGCATAAATGCGCCCAACACAACGATATTCTCGGTGATATTGCCATCGCTTCGCGTACCAAAGCGAAGTGCGATGCGATCATCGAGAGCGTCCACGAAAAGGGTGCTATGAAAGTAGAGGGTAAGCTGACGGCCTACACCCTGGACGCTATGGATACCGCAGCCACCGCGGCGCTGATTCGCGAGACCAACTCTGAAATCGTACTGAATCTCGGATCTGCTTTCGTTAATATGTATGTGCTTGAAGCCTGTATCGAAACAGGTGCCGCCTACCTCGATACGGCTATTCACGAAGATCCGTTAAAAATTTGTGAAGAGCCTCCCTGGTACGGTAACTACGAGTGGAAGCGTCGTGACCGCTGTTCAGAGACAGGCACCACTGCCATCCTGGGGTGTGGATTTGATCCAGGCGTTGTGAACGCCTATGCGGCACTGGCTAAAAATGAATATTTCGATACGCTGGAGTCGGTCGACATCATCGATATCAACGCCGGCAATCACGGTCACTGGTTTGCGACTAATTTTGATCCTGAGATCAATTTTCGCGAGTTCACCGGTCGAGTCTACTCCTGGCAGAACAATCAGTGGCAAACCAACCAGATGTTTGAGGTTAGCCGTACTGACAACCTTCCCGTCGTAGGTGAGTGCACCTCTTATATGACGGGCCACGATGAGGTTCACTCGCTCTCGGCCAACCTTGGCTGTCCAAACGTGCGCTTCTGGATGGGCTTTGGTGAGCGATACATCACCGTGTTCACCGTTCTGAAGAACCTCGGGTTACTGTCAGAGCAACCAATCCTGACGGCTGAAGGACAGGAAGTGGTGCCACTTAAAGTGGTTAAAGCTTGCTTGCCGGACCCTGCATCGTTAGCGCCAAACTACACCGGTAAGACCTGCATTGGTGATCTGATTAAGGGTACCAAGGATGGAAAAGCGCGCGAAGTGTTTATTTATAATGTTGCTGATCACAAGGACGCCTATAACGAGGTGGGTAGTCAGGGTATCTCATACACCGCCGGTGTGCCGCCTGTGGCTGCCGCGCTATTGATTGCGACTGGAGAGTGGGATTGCAAGACGATGGTCAATGTCGAGGAGCTCGATCCACGTCCGTTCCTTAATCATCTAAACCATATGGGGTTGCCGACCTGGATTCGTGATGAAAAGGGCGAGCGCCCTCTCACTTTTTCATAAACTCAAAGCATCAGCGCTTGCATTCGGCGCTGATGCATCCTCTGACTGATGAGGGCGGCCGTGGACGTGCGAATAGTCAGTCAGTGATTTAGTGCTATCCGCGAGCCGCTCTGTTACCTTAGAACTCTGGCATTCATTATAACGAACCCAGTGTGATCGTCTTACGCTCAGATAGGCTAAGATTAATAATCCTCCAAGCTAGGGACATGTAGGCCAAAATGAATTTTTCGCTTGGCAAAGCGCTGAGTGCCATTGAGCGCTTGGCTCCAGTCTCCATAGCTATACTCAACACTGATCTAAAGGTTATCTACTGTTCCAACAGTTGGTTGGAGGAGTTTGAGATGCCAAGTGATTCGGCGTCTGGCCAATCAATTTTTGAGCTGGCACCCAATCTTGAAACTCAGTGGCTCAAACGATGCCAACGCGCTCTGGCGGGAGAGAGTTTAACCGCCAAAGCTGAGCCTTACCTCCGAGGCGAGGCTGAACTGGGCTACAGAGACTGGGAGGTCGCGCCCTGGTCAACGGAATCTGGCGAGATCGGTGGTGTAACCCTGACCTTCTCTGAGGTAACGCTGGAGCACTGCCGGCAACAGGAACTCGAGCGCGCCATCGATCGATTTAAGCATGCCACCCAAGCGTGTCAGATAGGCGTGTTCGAGTACAATCGCTCGCGCGAGACGCTTTACCTGAATGACGTGGCGCTGGCACTGATCGGTCTCTCCCCGCGAGAAATGGATTCAATCGATCTTGATGCGTTTAAATCTCGCATGAAGGCACAGTCCACTAAGAAGTTTGAGCGGTTTCTGGTTGAGTGTCTTACCTCTGAAAGCCCAGTCAGCGTTGTCCTTCACATGCGATCCGGTGACGGCACCCTCTTCAGCATACAGATGAGCGGTCAGGTCTTAACCGAGGCTGGCAAAAGTGTGGGTGTAACGGGGGTGTTCAGCGAAATTTCACAACAGCTACAACTGGCCGCGCAAACAGAGGATGCCCTGCTGACGGCGGAGGCAGCGTTTAAAGAGTTGCAGGAGCAGCAGAAAGCTCAGCAACGCATGTTTACGGTTATTGGACACGAGCTTCGAGCCCCAGCTGCCGCCATAAAAATGATGATTGACGACGATGAGGCGCTGTCGCAAAGCCCCCATTTCGAGACAATATCGACTACTGTGGATCAGCTACTGAATGTCCTGAACGAGCTACGAAATATTGCGCAGCCGACCGATATGAGTTTGCTATCACGGGAGGTGAGGGCACCGTTCGATATCGTTAATGAGGCCCTGGCGGCTGCTCGACCGGCGATTGATGCTGCCGGTGTCGAGCTCAACTTCTCGGCGCATGAATCGACCCACGTGCTGTGTGAATTCAACGCTAAAGGGTTGGCTCAGATAGTTGAGAAGCTGGTGAGTAACGTTCTGGTTCACGCCAATGCTCAGCGAATATGGATTCGTCTGGGAGCCGCTACGCGGCGAATCGCCGATGGCAAACTCTGGGTGCAGCTTAAAGTCTCTGATGATGGCCGGGGTGTGAAAGCGGATCATCAAGAGTATCTATTCGAGCCCTTCTATCGTGCGGATCCCGATAGTGTGGGGACTGGACTGGGATTGAATATTTGTCAGACGATCGCACAGACCCTGGGTGGCTTGATTACCTACAGTGATAGGCCCTCGGGAGGCGCCGAATTTACCTTAAATATGGTCGTTAGTCTTGCAGGTAATCGCGATGGAGAGACGGCTGCAGCTGATGCGATGATTGCTCCAGAAGGGCTGGCGGGTGGACCTGAGGGTATCCAGGGGCTCTACATTCTGCTGGCGGAGCAGAACAAAACCATTCAGATTCTAACCAAAGCCATTCTCATGAAGGCGGGTGCTAAGGTGGCTCTTGCGAGCAACGGCAAGCAGGCGCTTGAGATGTTCAACGCCAATCGCCTGTTTGACGCAGTGATCACTGAGATCTTCATGCCAGAGATGAATGGCTACGACCTCACTAGGGCTCTCCGTGATCAGGGTTATGACAGACCGATCATCGGGTTGACGGCGGCTGCGGCTGAGGATGAGATGAATCGGCTGAAATTCTGTGGTGCTGATGAGGTTTTAGCAAAGCCCCTGGATCTCAAAGCGCTAAACGATGCCGTACGCACTTCCCTGGTTGCTCGAAGCGCGCAGTAGAGACGCAGAATTCGGCGCCCACAGCCGATTGTGTTCGCGAATCATCTTGATTAAAAATAGTCGCTTTGGCGATGCACTTTTCTCTGGTTTTTTGTCTACTTTTTGTACATAGTTCGCGAATTGCGCAGGGGCGCATGTTCAACTCTCTGGAGATCATTAAAAAGATGAAAAATCGGGTGTCTGGTGTAACTCTTTTGGCGGCTGCAGTTGCGGTTGCAGGGGCCTCATATGTTTCAGCCGAGCAGACAGTCAATGTCTACAACTGGTCTGATTATATAGCGGAAGAGACCATAGCGAAGTTTGAGGCCGAGACAGGCATCAAAGTGGTGTACGATGTTTATGACTCAAACGAAGTGCTTGAAGCTAAGCTACTGGCCGGTAACAGTGGCTACGACGTCGCTTTTCCGACCGCGCGTCCCTTCGCGGACCGTCATATTAAAGCGGGCCTTTATCAGTCTTATGATCTCGGTAAGCTCAGCGGATACGCTAATCTCGACGCCAACATTATGCGCACCCTGGCGGACATCGACCCGAAAAATGAGATGCTGATACCTTACATGTGGGGCACCACGGGTATCGGTATTAATGTCGATAAGGTGAGAGAGGTTCTGGGGGATGAGGCTGCCCTGAATAGCTGGGATTTACTCTTCAATCCAGACACTACAGCAAAATTGGCCGCCTGTGGCGTATCGCTGATGGATGACCCAACAGAAGTGTTTGTAGCTGCACGAGTCTACGCCGGTGCCGAGCCAAATGACTACTCTAAAGAGGGTACTCAGGCTGCAGTTGACGTAGTGACTGCTGTCCGTCCAAATATCCGCTACTTCCACAGCTCTCAGTACATTAATGACCTGGCAAACGGTGACCTTTGCGTCGCTCACGGCTACAGCGGTGACATTCTTCAGGCGCGTGATCGCGCAGCTGAAGCCGATAACGGCGTCAATATCGCTTACGTTGTGCCCAGCGAAGGTGCCGTTGTCTGGACTGACGTAGCGGTACTCCTGGCTGATGCACCGCACCCTGAAGAGGCGCACGTTTTTGTTGACTACCTCCTGCGTCCGGACGTTATTGCAGAGATTACTAACTACGTGGCTTACGCTAATGCTAACGCTGCTGCGGAAGAGTTGGTTGATGAGGAGATTCGCGCGGACGAGGGTATCTATCCACCGGCTGAGACTCGTGAGAAGTTCATCACATTACAAACACCGACTGACCGTGAAACGCGCAGCGTCACCCGTGCCTGGACCCGCGTGAAAACCGGCCAGTAAACCTTGTCGGGGAGCCCGTCCGGGCTCCTCAACCTCTACACCACTCGAACAGATAGCATGAACTACTCAGCACCTAACCCTTTTGTTGATGAAGAACCGATCGTGCGCATTGATGGCGTGACGAAAACCTTTGGCAGTACTTACGCTGTAGATGACGTCAGCCTGCAGATTTTTCGTGGAGAGTTTTTTTCCCTGCTGGGGTCCTCCGGCTGCGGTAAAACAACCTTACTGCGAATGTTAGCGGGTTTCGAGACTCCCTCGACCGGTCGTATCTATATTGACGGTAAGGACATTACCGACGTGCCACCCTACCGCCGACCGATCAATATGATGTTTCAATCCTATGCGCTCTTCCCGCATATGAGTGTGATTGACAACATCGCTTTCGGCCTGAAGCAAGAGGGTATGCCGAAAGAGTCAATCAAGGAGCGTGTCGAGGAGATGCTGGATCTGGTACAGATTTCGGCTTTGGGGTCGCGCAAGCCACACCAACTGTCGGGTGGACAACGCCAGCGAGTGGCGTTGGCGCGTTCACTCGCGAAACATCCACGAATACTCTTACTGGATGAGCCGCTGGGAGCATTGGACAAAAAACTGCGAGAGCGCACACAGTTTGAACTAGTGAATATTCAGGAGCGTCTGGGTATCACCTTTATTGTGGTGACACACGATCAGGAGGAGGCGATGACGATGTCGAGTCGTGTCGCCTTGATGCGCGAGGGGCGCATTGAGCAGATCGATACACCGCGTATGATTTATGAGTTTCCCCGCTCGCGCTACGCCGCCTCCTTTTTTGGTTCCATCAATCTTTTTACCGGGGTTGTGGAGTCTCAGGATGATGAGTGCATCAATATACACAGCGATGAGGCGGGCGGGATGTTGCGGGTCAACTATTCGCACCCCATTGCAATTGGCAGCGACGTAACAGTTGCCGTGCGCCCAGAGAAGGTACGTCTGCTACCTGAGATCAGTGGTGAACCCAACACTGTTGAGGGTGTGATTGAAGAGATCGCCTATCTGGGCGATGTCTCAATTTATCACGTCGATCTGGCCTCCGGTAAACGTATGCAGTTCACCCAGCCTAATACCCAGGCCCTCGCAGAGCAGCCACTGGACTGGGGGCAGCGTGTGACGCTTAGCTGGCAGCCGCAGGCAGCCGGAGTGTTGACAGAATGATGTCGCCTGTTCAGAAAGTTAACTGGGGCCGTCTCGGCATAGCTGCGCTCCCCTGGTTCTGGCTGGGGCTATTTTTTGTTCTGCCGTTTCTCTTCGTACTGAAGATCAGTCTGGCAGAACCCCAACTGGCGCAACCACCTTACATGGAGCTGATCCGCGAGTTTGAGGATGGCATTATGACACTGGTGGTCAACTTCAGTAACTACCAGTTACTCTTAGAAGATTCTTTGTATATCAATGCATTACTTGGATCTATTAAAGTTGCTGCTGTCTCCACGCTACTTGCGATACTGGTGGGTTATCCGATGGCCTATGGTATTGCTCGGGCACCATCACACTGGCGTCTTCCACTTTTGATGTTGATTATACTGCCGTTCTGGACCAGTTTTTTGATCCGTGTGTACGCATGGATTGGTATTCTGAAAAATAATGGTTTGCTCAATCAGTTTCTGATGTGGCTGGGTGTGACTGACGCGCCGATTGATATTCTCTATACCCAAACAGCCGTCTACATTGGTATTGTCTATAGCTATCTGCCGTTTATCGTGTTGCCGCTCTATGCAACTCTGGTGCGTCTTGATCAGTCTTTGCTGGAAGCGGCTGCAGATCTTGGATGTCCACCGATTAAGCAGTTCCTTTTGATTACGCTCCCGTTGTCGCTTCCGGGTCTCATTGCAGGGTCGATGCTGGTGTTTATCCCGGTGATGGGGGAGTTTGTGATCCCTGATCTCTTAGGCGGACCTAACACGCTGATGATTGGAAAGTTGATGTGGACCGAGTTCTTCGCGAACAAGGATTGGCCGCTTGCCAGTGCTCTAGCAGCGGTGCTGTTGGTGGTTCTGATCATACCCTTCGTTCTCTTGCGCCACATGGAGCAGCGCTCAGAGGAGGTGGAGTGATGTTTAAACGCTCGCCTTTCCTGTTTAGTTCGCTGGTGCTTGGGTATGCGTTTCTCTACGGTCCGATTCTGAGCCTTATTGTTTACTCCTTCAACGAGAGCCGACTGGTAACCGTGTGGGCCGGATTCAGCACCAAGTGGTACGGTGAACTTCTTGAGAATGAGCAGATTCTTTCCGCCGCGTGGCTAAGTATTAAGATTGCCGCCATGAATGCCAGTATTGCCACGGTGCTGGGTACGCTGACCGCGATCGTGCTGGTCCGTTTCCGTCGCTCCCGAATGCGATCGTCGCTGGACACACTGGTGGCTGCACCCTTAGTGATGCCCGAAGTGATAATCGGTCTGTCGCTATTGCTGTTGTTTATCTCGATGGAGCAGATGATAGGCTGGCCGAATGGCCGAGGCGTCACGACAATCACGCTGGCTCACGCCACCTTCTCTATGGCTTATGTCACGGTGGTGGTGCGCAGCCGTCTGGCGCATATGGATCAGTCGCTGGAGGAGGCGGCCATGGATCTGGGCGCGCACCCCTTTAAGGTATTTTTTCTGATCACATTGCCAATCATATCACCCGCCCTGCTAGCGGGCTGGTTGCTGGCATTCACACTGTCGATGGATGATTTGATAGTCGCGAGTTTCGTCTCGGGTCCCGGCTCGACAACCTTACCAATGGTGGTCTACTCCAGTGTTCGACTTGGTGTTAGTCCAGAGATAAACGCGTTGGCAACGATAATGGTGCTTATCGTCAGTATTGCAGTCCTGATTGCAGGTAGGATTATTTATGTTCAGGAGAAACGCCGTTAACTTCCCCATCTAATGCCGAATGGTGGCTGGTAGCGTCTTGCGCCCCTCTCTACAGGGGGGCAGCTACGTCCTCTTTGGTGAGAGTCGTAATCGCTGGCCAACTGTGCGAGCCGTCAGTGTAAATACTGAACGAAATCATCTTTCGCTCGATTGAGGGTTGCGGGAATGCATCAGCGCGTACCTGTGTAAGATAGTCTATGAGCATCTCGGGTAACTGCCGACGCAAATGCTCAGGAGCAGTCGGCCAGAGTGCATTGCTGATCATCAGCGGATTCACGGCAGGAGCCTTGGCACGCGCTCCGACACATTGATAGCTATGCAAGGGTATCAAATGAACAACTCGCGTGCGTTGATCGATAATCTGGCAACTAGCGAAACTTGTGGAGTGCCCACATGGGTGGTTGAAGGTTCTCCATTGGCTGGTCGATGATGGCTGCATACTATCCTGTTCATACGTCGTTAATGTCGCATAATCACAACAATAATTCGAATATAGCCTCAGGTGTCCCAACTGTCCAAGTGAAAGATTCTCAGGGTAGTCTGGATAGATTGTGTAAAAGCCCTACTCCTATATCGTGCTTTGGCTCGAAAATTGCTGAGTGACAGATACTTTTTAGATATTTCGCGCGTTGCACGAAGGATCAACAATGCTGATTACCTTTGGGTTGAAAAATGTGATACTCAGGATGGTGAGAGGTTGCTCTCTGCTATGTTGGGTTGTTTTCAGTCTGAGTGTGAGCGCAGAGCAAAAGCAGGTTTTACTTGTCGGCCAGCCCGCGGCCGACGCTTTTGGACTTCTCGATCTCGAAGGTCCTGTGATCATCCATAGAGATTCCGATTTAACCCTTACTGGGGGACAGTTGACTGGCGCAGCAGCACTTCTGCTTCTCTTTTCACTGATGATATTACTAGCCTGGATTCTCAGAGAGAATCATCGACTGAGACAATTACACAAATCATCCATTAAAGATAAGAATCTTGCGAGGGAGCTGCAGGAGCTCTCTTTTCGAACCGAGTTGGCACTTGAATCCGCTCAGATAGGTCAGTTTGCAGTCGAGATAAGTCAGCAGCGGCTCATTGTCGACGAGCGTTTCAAATCACTTTACGGATTAAGTGCCGATGCTGATCTGGGCTTTAACGAACTATCCAAGTACCTGCATCCAGATGATCGAGAGGTCATAGTCGATTTTCGAGAGCGCGCATACGGGCCGACGGTGGATGGGGGAGAGTGTTACTTCGAGACGTGTTACCGCGTTATTAAAGCGGGTTCTAGTGAACCGCTTTGGCTCAAAGTAACAGCGAAACGAGCCGAAATTGATGGAGAAGCCTGGGCTTTTGGCTGTGTTTACTCGATCGACCAGGAGATGAAAGCAAGAGAGCAGTATGAGTATGTATATGACAACCTCATTTCTGCCTGTCGGTCGGCTGATATGTTGCTGCTGGATACTAATCTGTCAACAGGCGTTTCCCGTTACATCATAGGGCCAGTTGATACGCAGGCCGAACCGCTGTCGATGCCGGATATGTTGAAAGCAGTTCCTGCCGAGTATCATCAGGCACTGTTAGCGGCGCGGAGCTCGGTTGGAGTGCCAGTGGAATACCCACTATATTTCCCCGGATGGTCCGCTAACTGGACACGAGATCTGGTAGTTAAGCGCTGGCTCGATGAAAGAGGCGAACAGCGGGCAACGATTCTTAGACAAAATATACACAAAGAGTATGAGCGAAGACTCGATTTAGAACGCTCTGAAAAACTGATCAGTGCCGCATCACAGGCGGCAGGCTTAAGTTTAATAGACCACAATTTATATACACACACTGCGCAGTGGAAGTTTATCCCAGCGCATGAAGCCAAAACGCCCTATGTTGAGGATCGTCTATTAGACGCCACTGCACCTGAATATCGCGATGCGGTTGCCCAGGCTCACAAAACCGTCGGAGAAGTTGTGCAGTTTCCGTTAGTGGTGGCAGAGACCGGGGAGACAAAATGGTTAGAAAATTTTGTATTTGATAGGTGGGTCGATGTCAACGGCCAACTTCATCAGTTGGTGATCTCGAAGGATTTGACCGAGCAACATGCAAAACAGGAAGCGCTTGAGGCTGCTCTGTCGGCTGTTGAATTAGTTACACACAGTGGTGGTATCGGCTTGTTGAAACACGACCTGAAAAGCGACCAACTTGAGGTCAATAGCGTATTTCGAGACATATTTGATTTTCCACAGAGTGTCTTCCCACAGCTAAGTTTTGCTGATTTTTTACAGCGCTTGCCGAAAGCTGATTTTGAGCAACGCAAAAGCTTGATTGAGGGTATCCGGCAGTCACGGCAATACTTTAAGCATGAGGTTGAATATGAGCGACCCGATGGAACATCTTTCTGGTGCAAGGTACATCTGATTACCCGGTTTGAGCAAGATCAGCCGGTTGAGATCTCCGGAAGCTTTATCGACGTCACTGAGCAGCGAATATTGGCTTCTCAGCTTCGTACTTTATTGAAGGAGCGAGAGGCGGCGGTCGCTGCATTGGAGAAGAGACAGATGGCACAACAGCAGATGTTTGCGGTGATTGGTCATGAACTGCGCACACCTGCGTCTGCTCTTAACATGATGTTGGATGCTCAGGCAGAGGATGATAAAGGCGCTTACTCTGCTGATATACGCTCCACAGCAGCACACCTACTGGCCGTCCTGGATGACCTGAGAGCCGTCATTGAGCCTGAGGTGCTGACCAAACGAGAAGTGAGTGCTGGGTCTGCCCTTCAAGTAGTTGAGGGAGCCTTGACTGCACTGCGCGATCGCATCGAACAGGCCGGTCTGAGGGTAGACCTCCAAGCTGACGCTGAATCTGCACAGGCGTTCTCATTTGATCTTCGGGGCTTACGCCAGGTGACCATTAATCTGGTTAAAAATGCAGCTCTGCATTCTGGAGCAACAGAGCTTTATGTGCGCCTTAGCGTAGTAAAGTCAGAAACAGATAAGGCTCGATTAAACGTTGAATTCAGTGATGACGGTAAGGGAATTCCCGAGGATGATTGGGAGTTGATGTTTGAGCCTTTCAAACGCGGACACACGGATCAAGATGGCACAGGGCTGGGTTTGCATATCTGTCGTGAGCTTCTGCAGGCCTCGGGTGGTGATTTGCGACTGAGCAGATCATTAGCTGGGGGGTGTCGTTTCATTTTGTCGCTGCCTCTGCAAACTGCCGAGTCGGGAAGCGCTTTGGTCGAAGAGCCCGTTGCCTCTTTGCAAAATATCCGAATCCTGCTGGCTGAGGATAACCTAACCTTGAGGATGCTTACCCAGCAGATTCTCAACGGTTTGGGGGCAAGCACGACGGTGGCTGTCGATGGTCAGGAGGCTCTTGAACAACTGGATAAAAATGCATACGACCTGCTGTTAACCGATATCTTTATGCCCAGAGTCGATGGCTTCACTTTAGTTAAACAGCTTCGAGAGCAAGGATTCGAAAAGCCAATCATTGGTATCACTGCGGCGATGGTAGGGGATGAGTCTGATCGATTAATTGCCGCGGGTGCCGACTCTGTCTTACCTAAGCCGGTAACAAAAGAGAAGCTTCTTAAAGCTTGGACCGATCTCCAAGCCGAACGGGTCTCCTGATTGCCTGCAGCCGGGTTAAATTAAAGATTAACGCCTCAATACGAAGTTCTTCGCTAGCGAGACAGGCTCATGGTGCTCGAGTACACTTAGCCACTCGTTTTTTGGAGTCGCTTTAAGTGCTAGACCTTTTTTGGTGGCAATACTGCATCATCGGACTCACCTTTGTCTGGAGTGGCTTTGTGCGCACCGGTCTGGGCTTTGGAGGAGCCGTTCTGGCTTTGCCATTCTTGCTACTGGTAGTAGACGATCCACTGATCTTTCTGCCGATTATCTCTATTCACTTGTTAGTGTTCTCAAGCTGGAACGCCTGGCAAGGCCATCGCTCATCTGATCAGGGCACCAATATTGACTGGAACTATTTGGGTCGCTCACTGAAAGTGATGATCGTACCCAAGTTGATTGGTGTCTTTGGACTGTTAACGCTACCGAACGAAATCATGTCGATGATTATTTTCGGTATAGTCTGCGTCTACTCAGTGGGCTACATCCTGAATCGACCTTTTAAAAGCAGTCGCCCTTGGATGGATAATCTGTTTCTGATACTCGGAGGCTATGTAAGCGGGACATCACTCATCTCGGCCCCGTTGGTGATCGCAGTGTACAGTACACATGTGGCGCGGCATCAGCTTAGGGATACGCTATTTGTACTTTGGTTTATCCTGGTTGTGATAAAGATGGCATCATTTATCATTGCTGGGGTCGATCTGCAGCTGGTACATCAACTCTGGCTATTCCCCTGTGCTTTGGTGGGCCACGCTCTGGGGGTGAGGTTACACGCTTATCTTCAGAGAACTGATGCGCAGAAGTTCTACCAGATACTGGGCTCAGTGCTTCTGGTGATTAGTGTTATCGGAATAACCCGAACCCTACTGACTTAGTTGAGATAGTGCTTGTGGACCCGACGAGTGATACCGGTAAACAGAGTGTACGGGATGGTATCTGCCCAGGGTGCCAGCTCAGTGGCCAATAACTGATTGCCGAAGAGTTCCGCGCTGCTGCCGATTTGTGCCTGCGGCAAATCGCTGAGGTCGACTGTAATCATATCCATAGAGACACGTCCTACAATGTGTGTGCGTTGACCATCGATTAAAACCGGTGCGCCCGAACGCATCTGACGCGGATAACCATCCGCATATCCAATAGCAAGTGTGCCGATACGGGAGGGGCGCTCCGCCGTCCAGCTAGCGCCGTAGCCCACAGATTCACCCTGATTGACGTTGCGCAGGGCAATCACTTTAGTGGTTAGGCACATTGCTGGTTGTAGCCTGTCTGCTTGTGCATGCGACTGTTCGAATGGTGAAGCCCCATAGAGCATGAGCCCGGGGCGTACCCAATTATGATGAGTGTCAGGCCAACCGAGTATGGCCGCTGAGTTGGACAGGCTTATCGGCAGCCCACGGCCCGCCGTGCTCTTCAGGAATAGCCGCAGTTGCTCCTGAGTTAGGGGGTTGTGTAACTCATCAGCACAGCTAAAGTGTGCCATTAACGTCAGATTTTTAACGCAACGAAGTGCCAGCAAGCGACCCAGCGCCGTAAGCGCATGATGCACAGGTACGCCAAGGCGGTGCATACCTACATCCAGCTTAAGCCAAATATTAAACTGATCATCTCCCTGATATTTATCTAAAACCTCTATCTGCTGTTGGTTATGGACGACAAAGCTAAGGTTGTGCTCCTCTATCAGCGATAGTTCATCAACCTCAAAGAAACCCTCAAGCAGTAAAATAGGCTGGGTGATTCCCGCTGCACGCAACTCCAGCGCCTCCTCGATAGCAGCGACCGCAAAGCCATCGGCTTCATCCGCCAGGGCCTGGCCAACGCGAGCAGCACCATGCCCATAGGCATCCGCTTTTACTACTGCCAAAGCACGGCTTTGACCAGCCAGTTCTTTAGCCAATCGGTAGTTATGACGGATTGCTGATAGGTTGATTGTCGCAGTGGTGGGGCGGGCCATTGCTATCTCCACGGGATAAAAATTCGACCGCTAGGATAGCTTTGAAATCCCGAGATTGCGAGATTTGGCCCCCTTTAACTGGCTATTTTGGAAGCCCGAGGTCAGTCTCTCTAAGCAGGCTACGAGTCGTTTACAGGCGCGCTATGTTTTATAGAGGTGTAGCACAGAGCTGTGCATGGAGAGAAAGGGCACATCCAGCTCAAGTCTGTCGACCCTGAACAATCGATTCCGACTGCAGGAGGTGAGTGCGTGCTTAACTTCTGTTATCCGTCATCCCGCAGGGATGCAAATGCAGAGCGCTTAGAAGCGTATTTACGCGAGTCGCCAGGTGAAGGCTGTGGCGCGGTCTTTAACTTTTCCTGTCAGTTAAGGGGCGACTTGATTAGCCAGTGACATACTGAAAAAACTTACTTAGTGAATTAGCTCATATTAGTTGAGAATACTCGGTTTAAATATCGGGGATATTCAAAGAAATTTTGGTAATTTCAGTAAATTAGGAGTGTGTTGACTCGCTTTAATGCACAGCTTTCTATATTTTTGGACTCGAGATTTACCCAAGCCTATTAAGGAATATTGATGTCCAACTGGTCTCTTGATAGCTGGCGTACCCGTCCAGTTAAACAGCTCCCAACTTACCCCGATCATCAGGCGCTCGCTGATGTGGAGCGCCAACTAAGTGCACTGCCTCCGCTCGTTTTTGCCGGTGAGATTCGTTCGCTTAAGAGCGATCTTGCACGTGTAAGCCGGGGTGAGGCGTTTCTGTTACAGGGAGGCGATTGTGCCGAGAGTTTTGCCGAGTTCAGTGCCGATAAGATTCGTGACACCTTTAAATTGCTGATGCAGATGGCAGTCGTAATGGCGTTTTCAGGTAGTTGCCCGGTTGTAAAAGTCGGTCGCATTGCCGGTCAGTTTGCCAAGCCACGTTCAGCTGATACAGAAACGGTGGATGGTGTTGAACTGCCTAGTTATCGGGGCGACAACGTGAACTCGGTGGAGTTTACCGCGCAAGCGCGTGTGCCAGCTCCGGAGCGTATGCTGGCCGCCTACCATCAGTCCTCCTCGACATTGAACCTGCTGCGTGCTTTCTCGCGCGGTGGTTTTGCCGATCTACACCGTGTGCATCAGTGGAACCTCGGCTTCGTATCCCAATCGCCCGCGCATCAAAAATATGAAGAGCTGGCAGGGCAGATTGACCAGGCACTCGCCTTCATGGCGGCCTGTGGTCTTACATCGGAGAATACGCCACAACTATCCGAGACAACACTCTACACGTCGCATGAGGCGCTGTTGCTGCAGTACGAGCAGGCGTTGACACGCAAGGATAGTTTGACGGGTGGCTGGTATGACTGTTCGGCGCATATGCTCTGGATTGGAGATCGTACACGTCAACCTGATCACGCACATGTTGAGTTCCTGCGTGGTGTTGAGAACCCTATCGGTATTAAAGTGGGCCCAACGACCCAGATGGATGATCTGCGTCGCTTGCTGGATATTCTCAACCCGACCAATGAACCGGGCCGAATCAACCTGATTAGTCGTATGGGGGCAGAGAAGATAGGTGACTACCTGCCGCAATTGGTACGCAACGTCAAAGAGATGGGCTCTCAGGTTGTCTGGAGCAGTGACCCTATGCACGGCAATACGATTAAAGCGAGTAATGGCTATAAGACCCGCTCAGTTGATGCAATACTGAGTGAAGTGAAATCCTTCTTCGAGATTCACCAGGCAGAGGGCACGCACGCAGGTGGCGTCCATTTCGAGATGACCGGCAACCATGTGACGGAGTGTGTTGGGGGTGCGTATCAGATCACGGAGGCGGCACTGGCGGAGCGTTATGTCACGCAGTGCGACCCACGTTTGAACGCTGATCAATCGCTTGAACTGGCGTTTATGATCGCGGATACGCTAAAAGCAGCGCGCAAGTAAGTTTGCATATAGCGTTTTTATTTGCGACGCAAAATGCAAATAAAAACGCCTTCCTTTTGAGTGTTGAGCTCTTACACTTGGGCACCTCTTGCTGTCGTGCTCGGAGACGCCATCGCTCCTAAATCATGGGCATGACCTCAAGCCGGTAAAGAGGTGCGCAAGCGTTAGTGTTGGCGCCATCTTCTCCCATTGGGTAAGATCCGGCGTAAAGAGAGGATGCAGCTAAACTGCGTTCCAAGATTCCCTGGTCGTGATCATGCTCTTTACCCGCCTTGCTACCTTCTATTTTGTCTTCTTTGCCCTGCTTGGGCTTGTTGTGCCGTATTGGTCACCCTACCTAGAGTCGATTGGCATGAGTGCAGTGCAGATCGGCTGGCTACTTGGGGCCTTTCATCTGTCGCGCCTTTATGCTCCGGGCATTTGGGGCGTGGTTGCGGATCGCTTTGGTCATCGACTGTTGATTGTAAGGCTGGGCGCTGTCGGAGGTTTACTGAGTGTCATGTTGCTACCCGGACAGACTGAGTTTCTGACGCTCTGGCTCTGCATGCTGCTCTACTCTTTCTTCTGGAATGCAATACTGCCTCAGTTTGAGGTGATTACCCTAAAACATCTGGGTAAACGTTCGAATGAGTATGGGCGAGTGCGGCTTTGGGGGTCTGTTGGCTTTATCCTGGCGGTGCTTGTAGGAGGAGAACTGTTCATCGGGGATGGAATTTCTGGAGTCCCCTACAGCTTTATCCTAGTGATGTTGTTCATATTGCTGGCCTCTTTTTGGGTTCCAGATGTCCGAACAGATCAGCTAAGACAGCCCCCCTCTAAAGGGTTAATCCGTCAAACACTCAAACGCCCCGCAGTGATACGTTTTCTGCTGATGATTTTTTTTGTACAGATGGCACACGGACCCTACAACGGCTTCTACACTCTCCTGCTTCAGAGTTATGGCTATGGTGGTACTGCGATAGGCTGGCTCTGGTCGCTGGGCGTGATTGCTGAGATTCTGCTATTTGCCAAACTGCACAATATGTGGAACCGCTGGGGGTTTGAACGGGTACTGCTCTGCTCTCTGTTGTTGGGTGTGGTGCGCTGGCTGCTGCTCGCGACCCTGCCAGATCAACTCTGGAGCCTGATTCTCGCACAACTGCTACACGCGGCCAGCTTTGCGGTGGTGTTGGCCAGTGGAATTCGGCTTGTACAGGAGCTTTTTCCCGAGGGGAGCGAAGGGCGAGGGCAGGCGATTCATTCAAGCATCGGTTTTGGTCTGGGAGGCGTTTTAGGCAGTATTGTTGCAGGTTATCTTTGGGAGCATCTCGGGGCAACGCCTGCATTCATATTTGCTGCGGGCGCTAGCGCAATCGGCTTCTTGCTTGCCTGGCGCGTGGAATTTCTGGGAAAAGTGCAGCAAATAGAGCCGAACTAGCCTGTTGCACCGCAAAATATATGGTGTATTCTGCAGTTGAGTCTGCGCGCACCTTACAGGTGCTGAAAGGAGTTTTAACGCGTGAAAATTTCCATCGATATCGATCTGACACCTGAAGAGTTTCGCCGCACCCTAGGATTACCTGATATCAGTGAAATTCAAAAAGAGATGGTGGAGCAGTTTCGCAAGCAGATGCTCTCTGGAGCTGAGGGTTATGACCCGATGACACTGATGCAGCCCTATCTCAACTCGGGTCTTAACTCGATGGAAGCGATGCAGAAATCCTTCTTCAACCTGATGATGCAACAGTCCGGTAAAGAGAACTCTAAATAGAGCAAGTAATCTATGGCCGAAGCCGATAAGGAGTCATTTGTGCGCATACTTCGCAAGTACACTAACCGTCGTTTGTACGATACCTCTCGTAGCTGCTATGTGACACTGGAGGACGTAAAGGAGCTTGTGCTCAGTGGCGAGGGCTTTCAGGTACAGGACTCCAAAACGGGTCAGGATCTGACCCGCAACATCCTACTGCAGATCATTTCAGAGCAAGAGGCTGAAGGTCACGGCACGTTGCTGACCAACCAAGTGTTACAGCAACTGATTCGCTTCTATGGGGATCCAATGCAAGGGATGATGAGTCAGTATCTTGAGCAGAGTATTTCTGCTTTCCTCGATCATCAGGATCGTATTCGTGATCAGATGAAGACGATGATGGGAGCCGCCAATCCATTGACGATGATGACGCGCATGGCGGATCAGAATATGGCAATGTGGAATATGTTTAGCCCCGGTGGTCAAAGCCCCGACCCAGAAGAGAAAAAGCCCACCGATGATTGATGATGAAGGCATCGTCTCTCGGGGGTAGAACTCACCTCCGAGCTGGTGGCTTTCTGCTTGAACATTCTAACCTCTCGCACAATCTAACCTGTGCGCCACTTATCCTCGTCTAAAAGTACTGACACCCTTCACAAGTTTTCGACGTGCAGTACTGCTCGCAAAAGCGCCTATATGACCGGCATTTAGTTCCAGTGCAGTGTATTGGCTGCAGCGCTTCAAGCAAGTTGCCAGTGCGGCAGAGGAGGCCGGCGGTACCAGGTGATCTTTGATACCAAAAGCATTCAAAACGGGCTGGGTTAGCTGACCCAGATCGATCAATTGGCCACAAACATTGAGTGTCCCATTAACGAGACCATTGTCCCTGAAAAATCTTATCGCAAACTCAGCAGCACTGCGGGCGGTTAGATCGGGACTGTCATTTAGCCAGTATTCCATTCGCAAAAAGGTGCGTGCCGCACTTTCACTGCCAAATTGCTCTGTCATCCTCAGCTGTTTATGCAGGCCCAGTTCAAGTGGCTTAAGGCTGGCGTAGAGCTGATTCAGCACAGCTCCGGAGATATTTCCACAGGCTACCAAGGCGTCAATGTCGACTCCGCTGACCATCCGAGCAAGGGTGAAGTTCTTGACTGAGGTATCGATCGGAGTCACCAGCGTGATGAGCTTCTGCACGTTCTCAGGGAAAAGGCTGGCATAACAGAGCGAGAAGACTCCGCCCTGGCAGACACCCAAAAGATCAACCTGACTTTGCTGGCTGTGCAATTTAACTTGCTCTACCGCGGTATGCAGATAGTCGCCTATGTAGTCATCCAGTCCAATATGACGATCGGTCTCCTTTGGGTAGCCCCAGTCGATTAGATAGACTGAATGACCCGCCTCCAGCAGATCTCGGATGAGTGAACGACCGGGTTCCAAGTCAAGAATATAGGGCCGGTTTATCAGCGCATAACATATTAGCAGTGGAGTTTTATATCTGGGTTTTTCGCAGGCGTAGTAGTGTAGAGATACAGAATCGAGTTGCAGGAGCGTCTCGCTATCCAAGGGATCAGGACACACTCTCTCGAGTCCACTGAGCGTCTCTATGGCTGCAGCCAGTAGCTTCTGATGCCGGTTTAGTTGCTTAGAGAAACTCTCCACCTGCTCATTCGCCCTGGGATGTATTGATCTGTTCGAGCGCCTGCTCGAGTTTGCGGATACGGCGGCGCTGTTGATCAAGCTGCTCGATCAACTGGTCAACCTGGTTGCGGCTCGGTATTCCCAACTGTTCGGCATATTGATCGATCAACTGTTGCCATCGATTCTGCAAACGGGCAAGAGTGCTAATCATATCCGCTTGTGCTTTGGGTAAGTCTGCCTGATTAAAGGCTGCAGCATAAGCCTGATCATAGCTCCTGACCCAGAGTGCCAACAGCTCCTCGTGACTGAGTTGCCCATCTGCCTGGCTTAAGAAGTCCTCAATTGCTGCATCGCTGACCTGATCAAGTTGCGATTTAAAGGTGCTGATGGATGCTTGCCAGTTTAGCAGGGCTTCAAGAAGAGCCTTCACTACCCCGAGTCTTGGGTGATTAAACTGCTGCAACAGAGCCTGAAGTTGTTCACGTTGCTCATTCGAGTGGAGCAGCTGATGCCTCTGTGTAAACAGGAGATTGAGGAACTGATGGAGCGGTGTGGCTTGCTCCAAAGTTCGGCGTAGGTTGAATTGATGCAAGTTAGTGCGCAGGCGCTCTACCTGGTTTGATAAATTAGCACCGCGCGCTTGGGCTCGCGTAAGGTCTGCCAATAGTTCGATGAGCTCATTCGATTGCTCGGTCAGTTGACTGACAAGGTCGGCGTGATCAGGCGCCAGATCTTGTGAATGCTGCTGCAGCTTTACGGCCCAGTGCTGCCACTGAGCCAGTTGCTCTGAGAACGAGGATTCAGGCAGGTTTTCGAGTTGTTTAATCCAGTTCTGGAACTGATTGAGAAGCGGGTCGCTCACAGCAAGGCTCTTGTTGATGGTCCATTAACCCCGATAGTGTGTGCTAGTTGTGAGCGTTCCACAAGTCGTAGCCTTTTGTGACCGATTTTTTGACTAGCGTCACCCATACGTGCGCTACTGCGCCGCTCTGAGGATTTGAAGTAACTCCCGCGCGGCATTCGAGAGTGTACGCTCCTTATGATAGATGTACCCCAGAGGCCGCTCGACAGGTTGTCTTCCCGTGTCAAGTCGTACCACTCCGTTGTTAATTAACGTTTCCGGTAATAGTGACCAGCCCAAACCCGTACGTACCATCATGCGGATGGTATCCAGGTAGTTAGTCGATATACCCAGGTTGGGCTTGAGTCCTAGACTGGAGAGTTGCTGATGCACAATCTGATAGGTAAAAGTATTCGATGCTGGCAGGATGGCTGGGTAGGCGTTGATCTGGTTAAACTCGATATTGGGCTGCTGTGCCAATGGATGATCTTCAGCGACGCAGTAGTGCAACCGGTCCAACCACAGTGTCTCTGCGACGATTCGTGTATCAGTCTCAGGAGATAGCGTGATCAACGCCAGTTCGATATCGCCACGCACTACCGCGTCATAGGCTACTTCAGATTCATAGAAGCGCAGGTCCATCTCTACATCTGGATAGGTTTTCACAAATTTACCCAGCGCTTGGGGAAGACGATGCAGGCTAATGTGATGGCTAGTCGCCAATGACAAACGCCCGGTGACTTCCCCCGACAGGTTGTTCAACAACCGACGGGCGTCCTCGAACTCTGCCAGAATACGCTGTGCTTGGGGTAACAATGTCCTGCCAGCCTCTGTAAGGCTGACGCTCCGCCCGATTCTGTCAAACAGACGAGTATTAAGCTGAGCCTCAAGCTGAGCAATACGCTTGCTCACGGCCGACTGAGTGATAAACAGACTCTGGGCTGCCGCAGAAAAACTGCTGCTGTGAGCAACCTCAACAAAGGCTTGGAGTGTGGCGCTATCCAAGGGGTCTCCTATGGCTAATGTCCTGAGCTTCGAGTGTCTATCAGATCTCGGCGAATCACAACATCGATAGGATCTCCCTCGCCCTAATAGCTTAGATATTAGAACTACATGATTTTTCTGATTTTTGAACAACTCAATCTTAGGTAGTGGCTGTACACATGACTAATGTGTCTTTTAAGACAAGCAGTCAAGTTGATACGAATATTTGTTTATTTATAGAGCTTTAATTCGAATAGAAAAGGGTTCTATTCGGCTTTTATTGCTAGGCTTATTTCTAAAGTAACTAGATACAACGGGATGAGTCACATGAGATTGACGATTAATAGAAAAATCAGCGTGGCGCTGATGTTTCTTTCGGTTGTAATTCTCGCCACGGGGTTGGTTGGGCTGACGGGCATTAGCTCATTGAGTAACCAGCTTCGCTTTCTGACTGGACCTGCCTGGGACGCCGCTGATGGCGCTATGGAGGGAACCATTGAATTGCAGAAAGAGGTACTGGGACTGCAACAGGTGTTGCGCAACCGCACTGATCTCGTCACTGGCCGTGCGGCAATTGATATGGCCGCTGATGCTGCTGACGAGGCGCTGGGTCGAATGCGTGATTCTGGCCTACTTGAGGCAAACCAGACCGGCCAGTTGAGCGGTAAGCTCAGCCGTTTTCGTAGCCTGGCAGCAGAGCTCAGCGATGACTTCACTGAGCTTGAGAGCCTGCGTAAGGCCTCAGAGCAGCTTGCGTTCGATATTGATGAGCAACTCATGACGCTTGAAGATGAGCTCGAATCGGGTATGGATGACAATGCGCTGATGAACAGTGATATGCGCATGATCCAGCGCATGTGGGATGTGGCTGACGCCCTCATGGAGACACGAATAGGAATGCTGCGAGGTATGCAGGCGCTGGCTCAAATTCTCGGCGGAGCCGATCTCGATAAACGCCAACCTACGATGCAGGCTGGATTTGAACAGGCCAAAGAGGAAGGGGGGGCATTGGTTGAACTTAAAACGGTTCTGCTGGGGCGCGTATCAAATCCCGATATCGTTGATTCGTTGTTCACTGACATAACGCGATTGGGAGAGAGTGCAACAGAGGCCTTGGCAGCCTACAAAACCTTCAGTCAGACCGAGTTACAACTGGAGGCTGCGCTTGATGAACTTTTGACATACGTCGGTGAAGTGGAGGAGGTTGCCGACTCCAAGGTAGAGAACCAACTGGAGTTGTCTGAAGAGACGATTGCTTGGGCCTTCTCTCTAGTGATCATTACTATTGTTATCGGATTGTTGTTCGCCTTTCTATGCGGCTGGCTCAGCAAACGTATGGTGGTCGCACCGATTCGCGCCGTGGCAGATAAACTGACTGAGATCTCCAAAGCCGGCGGTGACCTGACCCAGCGGCTTGACTTTAACTCAGATGACGAAATTGGTGACCTTGCTAAAGGTTTTAACGGTTTCCTGAGCAAAACACGCGATATTATCGTGCAGGTTAAAGGTTCAGCGGACAAGGTATTGCAGGAGTCAGGCTCCTTGGTTGATGTGATATCGGAGGCAAATCGGGGCGCCCAGAACCAAAAAGCCCAAACTGAGCAGGTCGCGTCGGCGGTAACGGAGCTGGTCGCCACTGTATCAGAGGTGACTGGTTATGCTCAGTCGGCGGCTGATGTATCGCGCAGTGCGGGTGAGCGAGCCGAAGCAGGTCGCGGATTGATGAACGAAACGTCTGCACAGATACACCTTCTGGCCGAGGATATGGCTCAGGCAAGCAGTACGATAGATCAGGTTAAAGTGAGCACTGAGAGTATTGGAACCGTACTGGATGTGATTCAGACGATTGCAGAGCAAACTAATCTTTTGGCGCTTAACGCCGCAATCGAGGCAGCACGTGCGGGTGAGCATGGACGGGGTTTTGCAGTGGTAGCGGATGAGGTGCGAACCTTGGCCAGTCGTACACAGGACTCGACAGAGGAGATTCAGCGTATGATAGAGCAATTGCAGAGTGCTGCTAATTCTGCTGTGGCTGTGATTCAGAAGAGCCAGAGCGCCAGCGATGCCACTTCAGAAAAAGCTGCACAGACAGGTGAAGCGATCAAGGAGATCGTCGATGCTGTCCATGAGATTGATGGTATCAACCAACAGATTGCCGCCTCAACCACTCAGCAAGAGGCTGCGTCGAATATGATTGGCCAGAGTGCAGAGGAGATCCACGTGATCGCTGA
>DATHZN010000096.1:0-4148 GCA_035458585.1 Marinobacterium sp.
ATGGTCTCTAACTTCACTTTTTTGGAAGGGGCGAGTCATCCGGAGGAGTTGGTGCAGCGAGCAGCTGTGCTGGGTTACAGTGCTGTTGCAATTACTGACGAGTGCAGCCTCAGCGGTGCCGTGCGTGCTCACACGGAAGCAAAAGTTCAGAGCATAAAGTTACTGGTGGGTAGCCGCTTTAAAGTCGAAGGGCGACTGATCATCTTACTGGCGATGGATCGCAAGGGGTATGCACAACTCTGCGAGTTGATTACCCGAGGGCGCCGACGGGCTCAGAAGGGACAGTATCAGTTAAGTCTTGGTGATTTTGAGATAGGACTGGATCGTTGTCTGTGTCTGCTACAGCCTGGGCGCGATATTGATAACCCTTTGGTTGACTGGGACTGGCTGGAGCAGTGCTTCGGTGACCGAGGTTGGCTATTGGCTGAGCGACTATTAGATGCCGATGATGGTTGGCGCTATGATCGTCTTGTTGCACTGCAGAATGTACGTTGTGTAGTCGCCAGTGCAGTGTTGATGCACAGCCCCAAGCGTAAACCCCTGCAGGATCTACTCCGCGCCATTCGTCTATGTACACCGATTGATCGCTGTGGCTGGGCGTTAGCTGCAAATGCTGAAGCGAGTCTGCGTTCGCTAACCAAGCTGGGACAGCTCTATTCGCAAGAGCTGCTATTGCAGACACTTGAGGTGGCCAATCGTTGTCACTTCTCGCTCGATGAACTGCGCTACGAATACCCGGCTGAGCTCGTGCCTGAGGGAATATCACCCGCGGCGCATCTTCGTGCTCTGGTAGAGGAGGGTGCGCAGCAGCGTTTTCCTGAGGGGATTCCCCAAAAAGTGCGCAATCTGATAGAGCATGAGCTGGCCGTTATTGCTCAGCTTAATTACGAACCCTACTTTCTTACCATCGATGACATTGTGCGTTTTGCCCGCTCGCAGGGCATTCTCTGTCAAGGACGTGGTTCGGCGGCCAACTCGGTAGTTTGCTACTGCTTGCATATCACTGAAGTAAACCCACTCAAAGTGAACCTACTGTTTGAGCGTTTTATATCACCTGAGCGCAATGAGCCGCCGGATATCGATGTGGACTTTGAGCATCAGCGTCGCGAGGAGGTGATTCAGTATATCTATCGACGCTATGGTCGCGACCGTGCGGGTCTTGCTGCTGCAATTACTACTTACCGTACCCGCAGTGCACTGCGTGACGCTGGTAAAGCGCTCGGGTTTGATGAGCAGTATATCGCCTGGCTCTTATCACAACTGGATAGACGCGACCGGGTACAGAACTGGTTCGAACAGTTAGAGGCTCTGCTGGGTGAAAAACGCTCCGACCGCATGCAATGGCTACTGGTGCTAGTACAGCAGCTGCTAGGGTTTCCCCGCCATTTGACACAACATGTAGGTGGCTTTGTCATCTCTGCAGGTCCGCTTCATCAACTTGTCCCTATTGAAAATGCAGCTATGTCTGAGCGCACATTGATTCAATGGGATAAGAACGATCTTGAGGCGCTAGGCCTCTTGAAAGTGGATGTGCTGGCGCTGGGGATGCTCAGTGCTATTCAGGGCGCTCTGCGTATGATGGCTGAACGCGATCAGCGCACTTGGCGCTTACAGGACATCCCTCTTGAGGATCCGCAGGTCTATAAGATGTTGTCGCAGGGTGACTCTATGGGGGTGTTTCAGGTGGAATCGCGTGCGCAGATGAACATGCTGCCACGCCTCCAGCCGCGTACCTACTACGATCTGGTCATTGAGATTGCGATTGTCCGCCCAGGCCCTATTCAGGGAGATATGGTGCACCCCTATCTGCGCCGTCGACAGGGGTTAGAAGAGGTTATCTACCCCAGTGAAGCGGTGCGTGAAGTTCTGGAGCCTACTCTGGGAGTGCCGATATTTCAGGAGCAGGTGATTAAGCTAGCCATGGTGGCTGCAGGCTTTACTGGCGGCGAAGCTGATCAGTTACGCCGCTCAATGGCGGCCTGGCGGCGGCGTGGCAAACTGACTGAATGGCAGGAAAGACTCACCCGGGGCATGTTAGAGCGGGGTTATGACCTGAGCTTTGCCGAGCGCATCTGCCGTCAGATAGAGGGATTTGGTGAGTACGGCTTTCCTGAATCTCACGCGGCTAGTTTTGCGCTGCTGGTCTATTACTCTGCCTGGCTTAAAAATTATGAGCCGGCGATCTTCTGCGCTGCGCTGCTCAATGCCCAGCCGATGGGGTTCTACTCACCCTCACAGTTGGTGAAAGACCTGCGCGCTCATGGTGAACAGGTTCTACCTGTGTGCGTCAACCGCAGTGGCTGGCTCAGTTCAGTCGAGCAGCTCAATGGCAAAACGATATTGCGCTTAGGCTTGCACCTTGTTCGCGGGCTATCCGAGAATTCGGGGCAACAACTTGTTGAGCGACGCTCTCAACAAAACGGTGGAGCAGAGGGGTATCAGAGCTTGGCGCAACTGCGCAGAGCATTGTCCCTGCATAAAGGCGAGTGGGATGCCCTAGCCGCAGCCGATGCGCTGCATAGCCTGACAGGTGATCGGAGAGCATCGCGCTGGGCTCTTCTGGAGTCGCGACCAGAGCTTGAGTTAGGCGAGAGTGAGTTTTCAGTTCAGGAATCTGTTGCCTTGCCTCAAGCCAGCCCACATCAGGAGTTGGAGGAGGATTATCAGCATCTGGGGCTAAGTTTGCGTGGTCACCCAATTGCGCTTCTGCGCGAAGAGGGCAAACTCTGGCGCTGTCGCACGGCTGAAGATCTCACCCAACTGACGCCAGGTAAGCCAGTGCGGGTCTGTGGTCTGGTCGTGTGTCGCCAGCGACCGGGTACTGCATCGGGTGTGACCTTCGTCACCCTGGAGGACGAGACCGGTAATATCAATTTAGTTGTATGGCAGGCAACGGCGCGTGCCCAACGCCAGGCGCTGATTCGTGCACGCCTGTTACAGGTGGATGGCATTCTTCAGCGAGAGGGGAGTGTGATTCATGTTGTTGCCGGTAAATTGACCGATCGCACAGATCTTTGGCAGGCATTGGACGCCCGTTCCAGGGATTTTCATTAATGGCTTTGAGCTGAGGTAGTCGAGATGCCCGGTTGGTATATCCACTCGAGTCTCTCTCCCAATACTTTAATTTTCGTTGGTTCATCCTTCAACCTGACCCCCACCCGACCTCCATTCAGAGCTCTAGAGCAATCAGCGATCTTCATCTAAACCAAGGCGCTTGTGGTTGGCACTGATTAGCAAATGTTGAAGTAACCGGGATTGAAATTGTCAAACCTACTTTTAGTGCCGTGCTACTGGACTATGCTAATAGTCAGAGGAGCAAAGCATGAGTGAATATACGCTATACCACATACCCATCTGCCCATTTAGCCAACGGATCGAGATACTCTTGGAGTTGCGGGGTATGCGGGATAGGGTTCGGTTTGAGGTTATTGATATTACGAAACCGCGACCCGAGTGGCTAATTAAGAAGACCGGAAGGGCTGTGCCGCTTCCTATACTTGAACTCCCCGATGGCCGCGTGTTGCGTGAAAGCATGGCGATACTCCAGTACCTGGATGAGGTCCTTCCCGGTCGGTCACTCAGAGCAGAGGATTCCTTTACACATGCTAAGGAGAAAATACTCATTGGTCGTGCCGAGTCATACACGATGGACGGCTATATGATGGTGATGAATCAGGACCCTGAGCGAAAATCTGAGTTCGAAAAGAGAATGTTGAGCCACTACTCAGAGTTGAACCGTTTGCTTAATGAGTTTGGCGAGGGGGAGACCTTTTTTCTGAAGGATTTCGGTCTGGTTGAGGCGGTATTCACACCCATGCGAATGCGCTTTTGGTTTCTCGACTATTACGAGCAGTTTCAACTACCTGATACCGATGAGTATGCGCGAGTTACGCGTTGGTTGGATGCCTGTTTAAGACACCCTGCCGCTCAACAGGTCAAGTTCGATCAGATTGTGAAGCTCTATTATGATTATGCGAAAGGCTGGGGTAACGGAGCGCTTCCCGATGGGCGCTCAGTTTCAAGTTTTACCTTCGACTCTGACTGGAAAAATCGACCTCTACCGCCGCAGGACAAGTACAGCTACAGCGCTTCTGACACAGAATTAGGTTTAGTCTAACCATTTGAGACCCTACATAAACAAGGATCAA
>DATHZN010000097.1:0-7223 GCA_035458585.1 Marinobacterium sp.
TGTATTCGGTTCTGTAAATTGACGTTTCAAACCACTTGATGGCATCAGTCTCGCTATGAAAGCATGGAGAGACTTGAACCATTGTGTCCGGATGAACGAAATAAAACATATCACCGTACAAATCAGCGTCGAGTATTAGTCGTAAATTTCGCATCGTATAGAACTCCACTATCGTAAACACTACTGATTCAAGATGGTTAGTAAGTAGCAATTTAAAAATAAATCAAGTAACTCTCTAAAAAATATCGGTATTTCATAAACAAGGTTAGTCGGATTCAATTCGATGATGGAGTGCACTTTTAAGCGTATCAAATGCAGATTTTTCGCTATCCCAAATATCTATCTGCTCTCTCTGTTCATATAAGACATAGCAATCCCTTCTAATCTTGGCTTCGTAAAGCGCAGAATCAGCTAGTAGCATAAGTTCACTTAGATCAAATCCGTGTTCTACACAAGATATAAAAAGACCACAAGATACAGTTATTTTTCTATCAATCCCCGAGTTCTCTCCCAATTCATGCCTAACTCGACTTCTGAAAGAATCGAGCATATTCAAGATCTCTTGCGAGTTAATTTGATCTAGGATTACGACGAATTCCTCACCACCAGAGCGAGAAATAATTGAATCTTCAGAAAACGAACTTTTTAAAATCTTCGCAAATTCCTTCAAAGCACGATCACCACCATCGTGACCAAAGTTATCATTAACCTGCTTGAAATGGTCGAGGTCAAATATTACGCAACAAAGGGGGTTGATGCTGAGCCCAAATCTTTTCCTAAACAGTTGATCGAGACCTCGTCTATTATACAGGCCTGTTAGTTGGTCAACTAAGCTGTCTTTTTCAAATGTATCCCGTTCTTCCTTAAGCTTTCTCTGCTGACGAGATACAATTTTAGCGGCACCACCCGCCAAAAATTCTAGCGTCTTTATTTCATCTTTGAATTCAACATTAGGACTATTAGCGGCCAACTTTATAGCCTCAGCCCCCGTCACGGCCAAAAGCTGATTGCGAATATTTTGTAGTGGCCGCATGAGCATCTTGTCTAATCCGGCATATAAAACTAGAGCGAAGCATGCAAAGACTCCGAGCATAATGAAGATGGTCAACCAAATCCTATTGTCTAGACGTTCTCGAATTTCTCGATACTCATCGATAACAAAGAAAGGATAGGCTTGTGAACCTTTTAAAGGACTTATAGGTGCTGATACTCGTGCTAAGTTTTTACTTAAAAATTCTACCGTGGGATCTGAGTAAGAGTCTTTTAAATTAAAACTCACTTCCGCTTTAAACTGAGAGCTCAAAAGCTCTAGCCAATCTTGATCTAGGTATTTAACGAAGTAAATTTGTCCGACTGATTCTCGTGATCCATCCGAGCCTTTAATTTGAGAGTAACCAACTAGATACAGTGTCTGATTGACTACAATCAAACCTCCTCCCTGAACATCATTGCGGCTTTGAGTGATAGTTGACAGCACTTCCTTTGAAACCACTCCATTGGCTTGGGTTATGCTTATTAAATCCTGAGAAAGGTCGGAAACGATAGCCAGCCCATCAACAGCGTACTCATCCAACCAATACTCTTGTAAGTTTGTGTCGATGTATTCTTGATTTCGATCTAGAACGAATTGATAGGTATCATCCCAGAATCCCCAGTCGGTAGCGATGCTCTGGAATCTCTCTGTATCTCTTTCAATAAGTGAATTCAGGCGGATTACATCTTTCAACAGCTGATCTCGCTCAAATGCCTCTATTGAGGGTTTGAGATAGATAATCACAACCATCAAACCCAGAGCCATAGCCATCATCGTAGCGATGATGAGTGCGATAAAAATTTTGTATCTGATCGACATTATCTAGACTACTCTAATTCTACTGGAGGGGGGTAAGGCATACGAGAGAGAATCTCTTTAAATTTTCTTACTGCCCTCTCTGACAGCGGTGCACACCATAGAAGACCAACATCTAATTATCAACTTCTTGACTCTGTCCATAGCCGGCGTCGGATAGGCGGCATTACCTAAATTGGGCAAAACTTTCAACCAAACTTTGTTTCGTTTAATTCTCTTTAAAAACAAAAGGGTATGATACCGTCCACCTACTGAGTGTCATTCTCTTAAAGGAAGATATCGGAGGAAAAATATCAGATTGGACCACTATTCCGTATACAGGTAGAAAGATACCCGCTAAGCATGTTTTTTAGCTTACGGTAGTAGTACGGGGTACCCCAAAGGGGGTCGTCTTCAAGTCGAGCATTAAGAATCACTAGATCTAAGCTCTTAAGCACGCCGTCGAGCTCTTTGACGTCTAACGCTGTTATTTCTATTTTATGGTTTTGTTTTAAATAATCACCGATTAAGGGTGCAATCTCAGAAACGTGTGGGTGGAATTGTATGTGTGAACTCTCGTTTTCCTTCCAGAGCATTTTTAAAATGTCATGAGGGACTGTACAGTTAGCACCGTAAAAGACATCTGTTGTAAATTTGCAGAATTCATCGAAATCCATTTCTTTGCGGTTCAGATAGTCTGCGTAGACTCTTGTACTTAGTAGGCAGGCAAGTTTGTAACTTTTGAGTAAGAAGTGAGTATTGCTCTCAAATATTCTGAAAAAAGTTGATCGAGAATACCCTGCTTTCTCGGCCACCTTCATCAAACTCAAACCCCTCATACTTTTGGTTTTTGAACCAATTCGGAGTGCAGCGATAAAAAATGCAGTCATTCGATCATCTGCAACGTGTGTAAGCGCGGCTTGCTCAATTTCTGGGAGCCATGCTTGAATCAATTCATCTTGATCTGCCTGACTAACCTCAAAATCGAAACTTAGAATGTTCGGGGTCCGATACATGTTTTATAGGAAAACTCTTGAGTCTCTGACAGGTTAGAAGAAGAACTCAATTACTCCAAAAGAATGTAAGTGAGGCTTCGGCTCTGTGGTACATAAAATCAAGGCACTGCCCTCTGGCTAGTACGGTCTCGGGCAACAGGATGGTACCGACGCTACAACTTTACATAGTTCGCCGCGACAATAATCGAAATCCGATTCGTTGACGTGGGTGCATGTTGGTACGCTGTTCAGCTGATCACTTGGCCAAAGATGCCGGGGATCAGTAGGCATCTAAAGAGATCTGTTGATTAGTCTGAATTCGCAGAAACCCTGCTTACGAAAAGCGTGGCCGTAAGTGTAGTTGAAGACCAGAAATCAGGCTAGTAATGTCTTGTTTGGGTCGATTTCGCCCTTTTTATGCCTTATCCAAACATGACACTAATCGGGAAAAGCAAATTGACTTTGCCTCCCCCATTCGAAAGAGAGCAGTCCAGAGTTTTAACTGCGATTTAATACTGGCAGTAAGGTCTCTTCCTCAAGCATCTTCCAGCACTCCCAGCTTTCGTGATAATCGAAGACGCCGTACTCATAAAGATGTCTGTAATACTGCGATATCGACCAAGACTTGTGGCCAGTAACCAGTATCACTTGCCAGACCTGCTCCCCGAGTTCGAAACAGTGGCTTATGCCCTCATGCCGGAGATCATATAGGCGAATACCAACTCCCGCCCAATTACGAACTTTTCGAAATTGGTTTCTGATGGAATGCCATGAGTCGATATTTCGTTCTCATGTCTTATCGCCCAAACTTGAGCAGCCTTTTCAGAATTGAAGGTTTGAGTCTTAGAGTATATGACTTTGCCCTCCCTCTTCGCTCTCACTTGAGCCCGATATTTGATACAATCACCCGTGCAGAATTTAGCAATAGTTGCAATGAATTTGCCTCTGAGTGCTTCCGGTCTTCGAGGTGTAGTCACATCCGTTTGCTTTCGGTGCTTCCAACCCGTTTGGAAGCACCATTGGAAGCACCGGCCGTGAAAAATGCCTTAAAACCCACTAAAACGACAGAAAAAGTGCTACCTAAAAACGACACCAATAACACAAAAGATGCTTTAGTATCAAACACTTATCCGTCACGGAGGTTCTCTGTCGCTCCGATGATGGACTGGACGACGTCCGATTGTCGCGTATTTCATCGCCTGATGAGCCGCCACACCCTGCTCTACACTGAGATGGTGACCACGGGTGCACTGCTACACAATGACCCAGCACGTTTTCTGAGTTACCACCAATCAGAGCATCCAGTCGCTCTGCAGCTAGGCGGGTCTAACCCAGCAGAGCTTGCGCAGTGCGCTAAGCTGGCTGAGGAGTTTGGTTACGATGAGGTCAACCTCAATGTTGGCTGCCCATCGGATCGGGTGCAGAACAATATGATCGGTGCTTGCCTGATGGCTCACCCTAAGCTGGTGGCGGAGTGTCTCGGGGAGATGCAGGCGGCAACCAAAATTCCCGTGACCGTGAAGCACAGACTGGGCATCGATGATTTAGACAGTTTTGAGTTGCTGCAGGCCTTCGTTGAGACGGTCAAAGGCAGTGGCTGCAATAGCTTTACCATCCATGCGCGCAAGGCGATTCTGCAGGGCCTTAGCCCCAAAGAGAATCGCGAGGTTCCGCCACTGATTTACGACTATGTCTACCGTATCAAGCAGCTCTACCCGGAGCTTGAGGTGATCATCAATGGCGGTATAAAAACGCTAGATGAGTGTGTCACACACTTACTACAGGTGGATGGTGTAATGATTGGCCGCGAGGCATACCAGAACCCCTACCCGTTGCTGAGCCAGGTAGACGCGCGCCTGTTTGATGATTCGCGTCCGGTACCGAGTCGCTATGAAGTAGCAGAGCAGTTTATACCGCATATAGAGCAGCGCGTGGCCAATGGCTGGTCGCTCTATGGCGTCGTGAAACACGCATTGGGTCTGTTCCACGGGCAGCGCGGCGGGAAGCAGTTCCGTCGCCACCTAAGTGAGAACGGCCACAAACGCGAAGCGGGCGTTGAAGTGTTCCGCGAAGCGTTAAAATTTGTAGAACAAACCGAAACGGTTTAACTGAAATACACACTAACCAAACTCGACAAGAGAAGGATGAGAAATGGACCAGCTGAGTGCTCTTAAACAGATGACCACTGTCGTTGCCGACACCGGCGATATTGACGCGATTCGTCAGTTCACGCCTCAAGATGCAACTACTAACCCGTCTCTGCTACTGAAGGCCAGTGAGGATCCGAAGTATTCGCACCTCCTCGATCAGGCACGTTCCTGGGCACAGACTCAGGGCGGCTCTGACGCTGAAATGCTAGCGAATATGACCGACTACCTTGCGGTTCTTATTGGTACAGAGATCACCAAGATCGTACCAGGCTACATCTCAACCGAGGTAGACGCACGTTTCTCTTTTGATACTCAGGCTACGCTGGCTAAAGCACACCGCCTGATTGAGCTCTACGATGCTCAGGGTATCAGCAAAGACCGTGTTCTGATTAAGATTGCGTCTACTTGGGAAGGCATCCAGGCAGCACGTGTGCTGGAGAAAGAGGGCATTCGCTGTAACCTGACACTGCTGTTCGGCTTTGCCCAAGCACAGGCCTGTGCCGATGCCGGTGCATACCTGATTTCGCCTTTCGTTGGTCGCATTCTCGACTGGTACAAAAAGCAGTCTCCCGATGCTGACTTCAGTGGCGACAACGACCCTGGCGTTCAGTCGGTAACACGTATCTACAACTACTACAAAACCAACGGCTATGACACAGTGGTAATGGGAGCAAGCTTCCGCAACACTGGCGAGATCATCTCATTGGCCGGTTGTGACCGTCTGACGATTGGTCCAGCACTGCTTGAGCAGCTGGCTGCAGCAGAAGGTAGCGTTGAGCGCCGTCTGGACCCAGCCAATGCGTCAAGCACTGACGCAAAACATGGTCCTTCGGAAGCTGAGTTCCGCTGGGCGCAGAACGACGACGCCATGGCTACTGAGAAGCTGGCAGAGGGTATTCGTGGTTTTGCGGCAGATCAGGTTAAATTAGAGAAGCTACTTGCCAAGGCTTAACCCTCTGTGACTGATCAGCAACTAGGATCATGCGCTTGAGGTAGTTTTGGGCTCTTGCTCGTCTAGGCTGCTGATCTGATACTTCCGAGATATATTTCGGACAGATCGGTGATTGAGTTACCCGCTTGAATCCTCAAGCGGGCCTCGCGATAGGCAACACTAAAATAGTCTGATTCGCACTCTCCATGGAGGTTAGAACCAAGATGTTGGTTGCCGTCTACGGCACGCTCAAGCGTGGAGAGTCAAATCACTCCCTATTGGCACAATCAAGCTTTGTAGGCTGCGACTGTCTAATCGACTTCGCGGTCTATGCGCTTGGACCCTATCCCGGTATCAAACCTGAACCCGGAGCAGTGGTCTATGTTGAGCTCTTTCAGGTTGATCAAGAGACGCTTGCCTTACTGGATCAGCTTGAGGACTACGATCCCCTTTCGCCCGATACCAGTCTCTACCGGCGAGCCTTGATACCTACTCGATTTGGAGAGGCCTACATCTATATCTATCAGGGTGAGCTGTCGCAACAAAAGCGCGTTATGTCGGGCTGGTGGAGCCTGAACAACACCCCTAGGCCAATAATTGCCGGATCCCAAAGCTTTTAAGCTGACGCCAGTCGACAGACGCAGATATCAGCATCTGGTTTTCGTACCCTTATCGCTGTGACGTCAGGCGGTCTTAGATTAAAAGCACGGAGGCGGCAGTCGGGGCTGCACAATAGATTTTAATAGGTGTTTAGCTGCACTCTAGCGCGGAGATGAGATCTTTGAACTCGTCTCGGTTGGCGTCATTGAGACTTATCAACACGCGATGAGCGTCGATAATGCGCTGTCTGACCAGATCCTCTGATTCCTGGACGGATGGCACTTCGATCAGGTCTTTACAACTGGCTGGCATCTCTTCGAGTAATAAGAACACCTGATCAAATCCCATCGCGTAGAGAATTTTGGTTACATCAGGATTGGTAGAGACTAGCGTCGGTTTGGGGAGATTACACTTGGCGCTTTTGATGGCCAGTTTAGCGATGATTCCGAGAGAGGTACTATCTATGTTTTGAGTTTCAGTTAGATCGATCAGGCTGTCTGTAATGTCTTCTCGCTGGAGGATCGATCGCAGATGCTCATCAATCGTTGAACACATCGTAAGACGCACATCGCCAATAAACTTGAGCACATAGTGCCCTTCCTGACAGGCGTACAGAATTTCACCGCTGTTCGAGATCATTTACGTGAGACCATCATTACTGCTATGTCGTCGGGCAGGGCTTCACCTGCTACCGTAACAGTCTCCAGTATTGATTGTGG
>DATHZN010000098.1:0-18843 GCA_035458585.1 Marinobacterium sp.
ATCCAGTGTTAACCTCGGTGCAGATGTATCAAGTCCCATTGCAGCGCGTGCCAGCAGCGTTTTTGCCGGTGGTAATAGATCCAGCGTCTGCAACCCCACTGAGCGCCCCAGACGCAACAACGGATTAGAGCTCATAAAAAGTTTCAGCGTAGCATCACCAAAATTGATTGTACGTTTCTGGTCTTTGCGGCGCTGATCGGCAAAGCGCTGTAGAGCACTGAGATCACCGAGTGACAAGCCTCGCTGTTTACGTTCGATGATCATTTCGGCGAGCTCAGCCACACCCCGAATGGCCAGATTAAAACCCTGCCCAGCAATAGGGTGCAGCGCGTGTGCAGCATTACCCAGAACCACCAGACCAGAGCGTACTTGCTCCTCTGCAAGGACTCGCTTAAGCGGGTAACAGAAGCGTTCACCCACCCGAGTGAAGGCACCCGCACGGTAACCAAACGCCGACTGCAGACGCTGCAAAAATGCTTCATCACTTAGCCCCTGCACCTCATCGAAAAGATTTTCAGCCAGTGTCCAGACTAACCCCATTCGGGAGATACCAGCGCTAGACTCAATGGGTAAAAGCGCTATTGGTCCAGACTCGGTAAAACGCTCGTAGGCGATACCGCAATGCGGCCGGTCCAGCCCAATATTAGCGACCAACGCGTGTTGGTGATAATTCTCCTCACGATACTCTATACCCATACGTGCTCGCAGTTCCGACCGACCGCCATCCGCCATCACGATCAGAGGCGCCTGCAGACTGCATGGGTCGCCCCCGGCCTGTTCGATCATCACAGTGCTAGCAGCGGCGGCGGTGGTGATACTAACCACCTTTGCCGGGCTGAAAAGCTCGATCTGATCACTCTGCGCGCGCAAAATGTGGCTCATCAATACCTGCCCCATCCAATGGTTCTCAACCACATAACCGAGCGCTGCGACCTGCTCTTGATCTGCACGCATGTGAGTCTGCCCGAACTGGCCCCTCGCAGATACCTGAATCTCATCGATAGGGGTAAGGTGCCGCCGCAATTCAGCCCAGACACCCATAGCTTCTAACAGGGTGCGTGACCCGGCGGCCAGCGCCGTGCTACGAGCATCAAAGCTAGGTTGATATTGCGGATCAGCGGTGACCGCCATAGCGTTCTGTTCGACTAAAGCAATTCTTATCTGCAACTGCTGCGCAACCGGCAGCAGCGCGGCTACAAGGCTGGCGCCGACCATTCCACCACCGCACACGATCAGATCAAAGTGACAGTTCTCAGCTGACATTGCTCATCAATGCCTCTATCTCATCACGGCGTTTCGGCACAGCTGCAGTCAGAACCCGGTTGCCCTCTGGAGTCACCAGTACATCGTCCTCAATACGGATGCCAATACCGCGCCAGCGCGCTTCTACGCTGTTGTCATCTGGTGCAATATAGATCCCCGGTTCAATCGTAGTAACGATACCGGGTTCAAGCTTGCGCCACTGACCATCAACGCGATAATCGCCTACGTCGTGTACATCCATTCCTAGCCAATGGCCGATACGGTGCATGTAGAAGCGCTTATACGCACCACTTTCAATGAGCTCGTCTGGATCACCATTGAGAAGCCCTAACTCTACGAGTCCTTCCGTCAAAATTCTAATCGACAGGTCGTGCAATGAGTCCCAACAGACGCCCGGTTTGACCGCGTCGATACAGGCCTCGTTAGCTTTGAGCGTTAGATCGTAGAGTGCGGCCTGCTCTGCACTAAAGCGACCGTTCGCCGGGAACGTACGCGTTATATCGCTGGCGTAATTATCCAGTTCGCAACCGGCATCAATTAGCACCAGGTCGCCGTCGTTGATGAGCTTGTCGTTGTCGATATAGTGCAGAATGCATGCGTTGGCACCACCCGCAACGATCGGCGTGTAGGCTTGGAAGCGTGCACCCTGAGAACCGCAATACGCGAGAATCGTGCTCTCTAAATGGTACTCATAGCAGCCGGGTTTACAGGCCTTCATCGCCTCCACATGGGCAGCGGCAGAGATTTCTGCGGCACGCTGCATAATTTCTATCTCTTCTTTGCCCTTGAATAGACGCATCTGATGCACCATCCGATCTGAGTCTGCCAGCGTCTCAGGCAAGACCGCTCCGGCACGGACGGATCGGCCAAGAACTCCCAGCCAACCTTTGATACGCTGATCGAGAACAGAGTCTCGGGCAATTGGATAGAGTAGCTGACTGATTCCATCGATCATCTTTGGCAGGCGTGTGTCGATCTCATCGAGATTGAAGGCCTGATCGGCCCCGAATAGCTCAACACAACCCTCTGGACCGGCACGATAACCTGTCCATATCTCCATGGCTGCATCGCGTGGGGGGCAGAAAAGCGTCACAGGGTGCTCGCCTCCCTTGTGCAGCACCAGCAATGCTTCAGGCTCATTGAAACCTGTTAGGTAGTAAAAATTACTCGCCTGACGAAAAGGATACTCTGCATCATTATTGCGTGTTTTGAGGTCGCCTGCTGCGAGCACCATCAGGCTATTCTCTGGCATTTGTGCAAGCAGACGCTCACGCCGTTCTCGGTAAACTTGCTGGCCCAGTTTCATTACAGCTCCTTTAGCGGTAATAGCGGGTTTAGTGGATTGTAGGTGAGGCAATCTCGGCATTCTCAGTTGGGGCATTGCACTCAGTAAACAGTAACATCGCAGCCATGCGGACGTACTCTTCTACCTCCATCAACAACCCTTCATCCTCATCCGTTTCACTATCGGTCTCAATTTGCGCTATCTGAACCAGATCGCCAATGCTCTCCTGAGCTTCAGTGCTGAGTCTTGATGCACTTTCGCCTGCACCTAAGCCAAAACCCGCGATAAACCCAGATACCCAAAAACCGAGTTGTTCGGCTCGTTGGGTCAAACTATGTTCGTCGTCTGGCAGCATTAGCTCCAATTCAAAATTTCCTGACTCCATCTGTCCCAACATCTGCTTGTAAAGCAAGTCAAGGTTTGATGCCGTATTCGGCTGAGACAGCCTATCAAGATCTATCTGCTGGGCGCAGAACTGAGCCAGTGAAGCACTCTCAAATCGCTGACCGGCGGCAATCTGGCCTACGAGGATGCCATGTAACTCTGAGGGTGAAAAAGTTACAGCTCCCTCCTCGAGCAGCAGGTTTGCCAATTGTTCAAAATCCGGAGCGGATAGTTCAGTGGACACGATATCTCCTAGATGTACGGGGAATTTGCTTTCACCGACTAGTCTAAACCAGCGCCTGCGCCACGTCAGCACTTGCACCGATGAGAAGGAACAATCCAGAGGAGAATTGACCGGTAACTTTACACTGCTACTATGTGACCAATAACTCAGATCGGAACTCTACATGACCGACCACTACTTTGCCGCGCTAGAAAAGAAGCTTGATCAACTGATCAAACGTCTGCAACAGCTTGAAGAGCAAAATCGTCAGTTGCGCTCACGCAACGCCCGACTTGAGGAGGAGCGTGCGCACTTGGTTCAAACAACCGATACCACCAGAGCGCAGGTCGAGTCGATGATCACCCGTCTGAGAACGCTGGAGAAGAGTAAATGAGTGTTGCCCGTACCGTTACTGTACAACTTCTCGATAGAGAGTATGCCATCAGCTGCCCAGATGGGGCCGAGGCTGAACTACTCGCTTCAGCTGATCTGCTCGACACGAAAATGCGGGAAATTCGTGATCAGGCAAAGCTACTTGGTCTGGAACGTATCGCTGTGATGGCAGGTCTTAATCTGGCACACGAATTGATGAAAAAAGGTCAGACTAACTTTGCTGATACGGAGCAACAACTGCAGCGTCTTGCACACAAAATTGATGGCGCACTGGCGCAAAGCGAAGCCAATTCATTGGCAGAAGGGTTGGAAAGCAGAGCCAATACAGATGTATAATGACATCAACCCTGGGGTGTTCGACAGTTGTTCAAGTCCCTCGAGCCGATAATCCTTCTACCGGACGCAGGCTAGGGGTGTTGTGAGCATGTCCGTTTACGGAAAGCCTGATTCACCTCTACTTGCCTCCACTCTGAACCTTCGGGTTCAGGGCCAAGAACACCACCGGCACCCTGGGGCCCTCTATTGAGTTCTCACCATGACCCTAAGCTCCTCTGAACGCTCTACACTTCGTCAACGCATTCGACATCAACGCCGAGCACTGACGAGCCTCGAACAGCGCATTGCGGCAGACCAACTCGCTGCCCAAGTCAAAGGGATGCAGGCATTTAATAGGGCTAAAAGGATTGCCGTATACCTAGCCAGTGACGGTGAGATTTCTCTGACGCCGCTGATTGAGCTCTGTTGGAAGCTGAACAAAGAGGTCTATCTACCTGTATTACACCCGGTGAGACATAATCGTCTCTGGTTCACCCGTTACACACCAAAGACCCGCCTTTCTAACAACCGATATAAGATTCTCGAGCCCGCTCTTAAACGTCCGGGGACGCCCGCGTGGGCGCTTGATCTCGTATTGATGCCGTTGGTTGCATTTGATCCAGAGGGTAACCGGATGGGTATGGGAGGCGGCTATTATGACCGAACGTTTGCTTTCACTCTGCAGCGACTTGGGCTGAAGGGACCCAAGTTAATTGGTATGGCTCACGATTTTCAGAGGGTAGAGAAGCTTAGCCTTGCAGCTTGGGATGTCCCGCTCAAGGGAGTAGTAACAGATAGAAAACGCTATCGCGTTTAGCTGTTAAATATGGTTTGCAGCGTCGCTGCTATCTGCAGATCACTCTGAGCAACGCCGGTCATAACAATACCGACGACGACGGCAATCAGGATAAGCAGAATAAGGTCTGGACTTCTCTTCATTTAAAGGGTTTCCACCGTTAGCGAAGGCTTACTTTCACCTTCCTGACAGTGTAGACCTCAGCCTCCCCAAAAAGTTCATGCCAGACACGAATCTTTTTCATGTTTTCAAATAATTAGGCTTAATACCTAAAAAATCACACTAGAAGCCTCCCTCAAAGCTGGGTTAACACTTTCAAAGCCGAGCCACATAAGAGGCCAAAACCTGCTCAAAATACGATCCTAAAAGAAGCCTATAGAGGTTGCTGAAACAAGGGAGTGAGATTGACAGCTGATACAGCCCTGGATAACCCACGCGAATCAATGACGCTTCGGCCCCTGCAGCATAAGAGAGAGTCCTGCAGCTACCACGACGAAACTCCCGAACCAGAAAGATGAGCTTAACGGCTCAGCAAATACGAAATATCCCAGACTCACACCGAAGATCAATCTCGAGTAGCGAAAAGGCGTCACCACAGAGACCTCACCCGTGCGCATAGCCTGCATCAATGCGATATAGGCACATACCCCCACTGCGATGCCGGCGATGAGCGCCACACTGGCAACGGTCTCGGGAATAACGTAGGCCTCACGACTCCAACCTGATACGAGCAGCCCTGAAATCATAACGGCAACAAAGCCGTAAAACCCCAGAACAAAGGTACTCAGTGACATGGGTGCGGCGCGACTCGCCAGATCCCGTCCGGCAAATCCCATCATGCCGAGAACCGCCAGCAACGACAGCGGCGAAAACTGCTCTCCACTGGGCTGCAAAATGATCAGCACACCTAAAAGTCCGATACCAATTGCGATCCAGCGAGCGATTGCGACTCGTTCACCAAAGAAGATCGCAGCGCCAGCCACCACCACCAACGGGGTCGCTTGGAGTATTGCCGTCGTGGAGGAGAGCGGAGTGAGGGCCAACGCTAGAAAATAAAACATCCGCCCGAGTATCTCCAGCACCATGCGCAGGCGCATCACGGACGAGCCCACCGCAGCAAAAACGGGCTCCCCGCGGGCAATAACCGCCCACAGAAACACCAGCGCGCCCCCCAGACCGAAGCTGAGGATCATTTGACCACTGGGCATCGATTCCGCTGCCCTTTTTACCAAAGCATCCTCGAGCGCAAATAGCGCCATCGCCAAAGTCATCCAGAGGATACCCCGAAGATTTTCACTCGATTTTGGGCTTACAGAGATCGATAAAGACACAGCCAGTTACTCCGAATAGTCACTGATCAGCCGTAGATCGCAGACAGAAGATGGGGATAGATCGACACCCCAAAAGCGAGCACCAAAGGTAACGACAGCATCGCTACCAGTGTTTGACCACTCAAGATGGCTGCCATCAAGGGTGCATCTCCACCCAGCTGACGCGCCAGAATATAAGATGCGGTAGCTGAGGGCACTGCCGCGAATACCAGTAGTATCTGAGTAGCCTCCAGTGGTAATTGCATTGCTGATGCAGACGCAATTGCCAGCATTGGCATCACTAATAACCGGAATAAAAGAGCCGTTAACAGAGGCAATCCTGTACTTCTCAAAGTCTTTATCTGCAGCGCGGCACCCACGGCTAACAGGCCAAGTGGTAACGCAATCTCTGCCAGAAGACTCAACACCTCGCCGACTATGTCGGGTAAGACTACACCAGAAAGGTTCAGGATTAGACCTAAAATACAGGAGAGAATAAGAGGATTCTGAACGATATTCAGTAGCACCCTTGCAGGCGAAGGGCGGTTATCCTGATAGGTCGCAAATACCAGCACACAGAACACATTGATCAGGGGAATCATGACCGAGGCGATGATGGCCGCGTACACCACACCCTGCCCCGGAAGAATCCCCGCAGCAATTGCCAGTGCTATGTAGGTATTAAATCGAATACCACCCTGAAAAACAGAGGTGAAAACAGGTCCTGTGAAACCATTTAGCTTCTGCAACAGCAAGAGCAACAGGGCTCCAGCGACCAAGAGCATAAGGATCACCCATACCAGGTCCAGAGCCAACTGCCCCTCAAAGCGCGCTTCAGCCAGTCGTGTTAACAACAAGGCAGGGAAGCAGATAAAGTAGATAAAGCGCTCTGCAGAGGGCCAAAAACTATCACCTGGGAAACCTGTTCGCTTGAGCAGATAACCGCCCATCAGCAGGACAAACACGGGCCCGAGCGACGCGATGATATTCAACCCTATGCTCTCCTAACGACAAAATGCTAGATTAAGGCCACAAGTTTGTAAGAGACGCTTTCTATGACCAATCTAGTCGTAACGTTTATGGCCGACGATAAACCCGGTATCGTCAACCTCCTTTCGAAAACTGTGTCCGCTCATGAAGGTAACTGGCTGGACTCTAGCCTCTCGCGCCTGGGTGGGAAGTTTACCGGTATTGTTGTAGTTCAACTACCAGAAGATAAGACTGGCGACCTCACCGAGGCACTTAGCGAACTGAAACAGAGCGGTATACATGTTTACTCAGAGGTAAGCGAGGCACCGGAAGACAGCAACAGCTACAAAGAGGTCGTGCTGGACCTTGTAGGGCATGACAAACCGGGTATCGTGCGTGACATTTCAGCGGTTCTGACGCAGCATCAGGTCAACGTGGTCAAACTGACAACTGAGCTGGTACCCGGATCTATGTCTAGCGAGTTGCTGTTTAAAGCTCAGGGCAAGGTCCTAGTTCCGCAAGGCGCGGATATAGACGGTCTTCAGGATGCTCTCGAGGCGATCGCATCTGATCTTCTTGTAGATATAAGCTTCAAATAAGCTGTTGCGTTCAAGGGGCGCACTAATTGACCAGTGCGTCCCCACTTAAACCCATAAACTGCTGCCGGCGCTATCCCCAAATCTCACCCAAGGGGGTGGATTCCTCAAGATGGTGCCGCACTTGCGCCTGGAATAGCTCAGCAGTGGCCAGTGCATCTATATGTGCACTATGCAACTGATACCTTGGCAATGAGTAGCGCTCGCGGCTATCAGCCAAACGCACGGACTCTTTGCGTCCACGCACCAGTTGCTTAAGGCGCGTTGCGATGGCTTGCCGATGATATCGATCCTCCAACTCCATGGTATCGATAACGGGAAACATCAGATCCTCTCCAATCAGGCGCTTCACCGCCGTGTAGAGGAAGTCACGCTCGATATAGCGGTAGTGCACTACGACCATTCGACCCGACAGAGCCTCAAGTAACAGTCCTAACACCTCATCAAAAGCGGGAGCAGAGTGCAACTGACTGTGAGTAATTCGATGGATAGTGACAGAGCTATGCGTGAGCGGTTTGGTTGGCCTTATCAGCCACTCTTTTGTATCACGCAGATGTATGCGACGGATATCGAAAGGCACTAGACCAATGCTGATAATCTCGTGTTCATCAGCATCAAGCCCCGTGGTTTCAAAATCCATTGCGACAAAGGGTACCTCGGCTAAAGGAAGCGTCGGGGCGAACGTCTGAGACTCATAAAAGGCTTTAATACGAGGATCTGATACGCGCAGGGTCTGTCGGGCAACGAACTCAGACCAGTTTATCTTTGCGGTCACATCAGTTCCTATCAGTTGCGGCCAGAGGGATATCTGAATTTGAGGAATCGCTGAGCGTTGCTAATCACGTTGAACGCCTCTTTTAAGTTACGCCGTTCAAAACTGGAGAGTTTATCCGGTTCGATGGTGTTAGCCGGCTCTTCACCAGCCTCAATATCTTCAACCTGATGACGAATTCTTACCATCATCAGATACTCCATCGCATAGCGCAGCTCCGAAGCTCGACCGTCGGGCAAAAGACCGGCGGCCGTCACACTGGCAATACGACTAAATGAGTTTCGACTGGTCGACCCACAGGCGAGGGCATGAACCCGGATAAGATCAACTAACGGCGCTGTGCCTCTGCGCTTGAGGTTAATCGTCCGTCGATGCTCGCCATCCTGTTCCATAACAAAATCTTTGAAGAAGCCCAGGGGCGGGGTGCGCAGCAGCGCGTTGCGCGCCATGCTTGAGAGGAATTTCGCTGACTGGCGGGCTCGATCTACGATAAACTGATTGAGCTCTACAGCCCACCGAGTCTCGCCAAAAACACCCTCTAAATCGAAGAAGATTGAACAGTTCAGCAACGCTTCTGGGTCCGGATTATCGATCCAATTGGCAAAGCACTCGCGCCACTGCGACTCTGTCTTACGCCACTCTGGATTGGTGGCCATAATTTCCCCAGAGCAGAGCTTGTAACCACAAGCGGCAAGACCGTCGCACACCTCCTGAGCAAGCTGCTCAAAGTATCTCGCGTGCAGCTCCGGACGATATTCATCGGCCAGAATCAACGCATTATCCTGATCAGTCACCAACAGCTGTTCGTCACGTGCCATCGAGCCTAACGCAAGGAAGCAGTAAGGCACCGGCGGGTTACCCAGCCGCATTTCGCTGAGCTCAAGCAAACGTTGCTTGAAACTGAGGCCAATCGTCGACATCGCACTGGCGATCATCTCTGAGTTAGCGTCATCCTGAACCATACGCACAAAACAGGGCTCAACCTCATTGGAGAGCTGTACCAGCTCTTCCAGACTCTGGGCACGATGTATCTGGCTGACGATATAGAGGCTATTTTTAGACTCGTAGCGCACTAGATCGGAGATCGCGACAACACCCACTGGCCGTTGATTGGAGAGCACCGGCAGGTGATGCAGATTTAGTCGCAGCATTGTCAGCATCGCTTCAAACACATAGGTGTCATCCGTTGCGGTAACAGGTGAGGCAGTCATCACCTCAGCAATCGGTCGGTCAATATCATACCCCTTGGCAACGACTCGGCGTCGCAGATCGCGGTCTGTTACTATGCCCACCAGACGAGACTGCACTACTCCATCGTCTTCCAGCGGAATGATCTCCTCAACGATGAGTAGTGAGGAGACATTCTCCTCAGCCATTTTAATTGCGGCTTTGCGGATGCTCTCCTCCTGTGAAGCGAGGACCGGTTGCCGCGTCAAAATATCTGATAACTTTGAACCGGAGAGCGCATGGCTCTGTTTCTGCTCCGTCACAGCACGATTAAGCAGGTCGCGATTGTCGACCTCCACGAACAGGGCAAAAGTCTCGAAGCGCTCACACAGATCAGTAAAGATCACTTCAGGAATAAAATAGATCAGCGAATCTTCAATAGCACGTGAAGGAAGACGAACCCGATTGGACATCAAGAGACCCAGCTGCCCAAAAAGGTCACCTGTGCTTAGACGATTATAAAGATCGCCATTACGTCGATAGATTTCAACCGAACCGCTGCGTATGACTCCTAGATCGCGTATCTCTTCACCGAACCGAAAGATATCTGAACCAGCACGGTAGTAACTGATCTCAAGATGAGTGGCGACACGGTTCAGCTCTTGTGGAGGCAGTTGATCAAACGGCGGGTAGCGCCCTAGAAACTCCGCAATCTCAAAATGCTCTGCTTCCATGGGCGCCCTCGCCAAAAGAAGGTAAATTTAAAGTCTTAGAAATCAACGACGACATCAGTATTAGCGACGGTACAGCACGACAGCACATACCCTTCAGCCACGTCCTCGTCGGTGATACCACCATTATGCTCCATGCTGGTGTCACCCGACTTAATCATCACTTTACAGGTACCGCAGATTCCCATACCACAGGCTTTGGGGATATGTAGACCCAGTTTGGACGCTGCTGCATGCAGGGTCTCACCCGGAGCAAGGTGCACGGCTTTACCGGAAGCATCAAAGGTCACTGACAGCATATCCTCTCGTGTCAGTGCTTCTTGCTCCTCCGCCGCAGCCTCTGCACCCAGTACCGCCTGCTCTTCGACCGTATCAGGAGTCGCTCCAAATGACTCCTCATGATAGCGAGACATGTCGAAGCCCTGCTCCTCCAGTATTTTACGCACTGCATTCATGTAGGGCGTCGGGCCACAACAAAACACTTCACGCTCAAGGAAGTCGGGCGCAATCATTTCGAGTTTAGTGAGATCAAGAAAACCACGGTAACCGTGCCAAGCCTGGCCGGATATCTGCCGCTCACAGATAAGATGCAGCTGGAAATTCGCCACTCGAGAGGACATGTTGTCCAACTCACGATGGAAAATGATGTCAGACGGGGTACGTGCGCTGTGGACAAAGATCATGTCAACATCCATGTTGGTGTCATACGCCCAACGTGCCATGGACATAACCGGCGTTATCCCTACACCCCCAGATAGATAGAGTATCTTCTCTGAGGGGAAATCGATGCTATTAAACTGACCAACAGGGCCGTGCACAGCCAGCATCGAGCCCTCTTCCAGGTTGTCATGAAGCCAGTTAGAGACCTGCCCACCAGGAACTCGCTTCACCGTGATTGAGAAACTGTAAGGTACCGAGGGTGAACTGGAAATGGTGTATGAACGGAATACCTGATCACCGTCAATCTCAAGCTCCAGGGTCACAAACTGTCCCGGCTTGAAGAAGAACATGACGGGCTGCTCAGCCATGAAACAGTAGGTTCTAACGTCCCAAGTCTCCTGAATCACTTTTACACAGCGCACCACGTGACGACCGTTCGCCCAGGTCTGAGTGGTTACCGGCGCAAAAGCGTCAGAGTTGGTGACAGTAAGATTTGTGCTAACCATGGCGGGTATTCCTGTAAGTTTAGTCGCGCGCACACCAGAGCCCTGAGCCTACGCCTTATAGGTGCATTTTCAGATCATCGAACATAGCGCATTTATCTATTCGCGACAAAGATATGTCTAAATCCCCCAAGCCCCCGCTGAACCGTGTATTCAAGGTCTCAAACGATATATATTCGTGTCGTGATCAGAACATTTTTGAAGGCTGATCAGGCGCAGGATTCACCCTCAGACTAACCCTCATTGTTATTACGGGTTAAGCGGTCATTACTGACCCCTGTCGCAACGGGAGAGTCACCTTCCGACTCTCAAGGAAACTACTGATTTGTTGAGACGTTCATACCATGAATCAGAATGATCTACTTAACGCGAGCTGCTCTTCCATCGAACAGGCTCGCACTGAGATGTCTAGGCTGCTTACCGAGCGCCATCCAGACTACTCACTCCCTCAGCCCCTGTACAACGACCCCTACATGTTCCGCGCAGACATGGAGGAGATCTTTGAGAAAGAGTGGCTGTTTGTTGGTATGACCAGCGAGATCCCAACTAAAGGCGAGTACTTCACCTTAGAGATTGGTAAAAATCCTGTCCTGATCGTGCGTGGCGCAGATGGAGCAGTCAATGCATTCCACAATAGCTGTCGCCACCGCGGTTCACGTGTATGCACCGCTCATCGCGGTAAAGCAGCCAACCTTGTCTGCCCTTATCACCAGTGGACCTACGATACCTCTGGCAAGCTACTGTTCGCGGGCACCGAAATGGGCCCTGAATTTGATCTCAAAGATCACGGCCTGAAAAAGGCTCACTGTAGAACTGCGGGCGGCTTTATCTTCATCTGCCTGAGCGAAGAGGCACCTGACGACGGTTTCTATGATTTCCTGGAGACTCTGGAAACCTACATGGAGCCGTACGACGTCAACAATACCAAGCTCGCTTGCGAATCCAATATGTATGAGAAAGCGAACTGGAAGCTGGTACTGGAGAACAACCGTGAGTGCTACCACTGTAACGGTAGCCATCCAGAGCTACTGAACTCGTTGCTGGAATGGGACGACACGAACGACCCGCGTGCACCCCAGAGCTTCCTCGACCACTACGCGCGTCAGGCAGCTGCCTGGGACGCAGAGGGGATTCCCCATGAGCATCAGAGCTTTGGTGTTGGTAAGCGAAACCGTATTGTACGCATGCCTTTAAAGGAGGGCGTTGATGTCATGACGATCGATGGTGGCAAGGCATGCGATAAGCTGCTGGGCCGCGTTAAGAATCGTCAGCTAGGTTCTATGCGTATTCTGCACCTACCGAACTCCTGGAATCATATGATGAGCGATCACTTTATCGTCTTTCGTGTCATTCCAATCTCTGCTCAGGAGTCGATGGTGACGACCAAGTGGTTCGTCCATAAGGATGCAGTTGAGGGCGTTGACTACGATATTAATCGACTGCGCCATGTTTGGGACGCCACCAACGATCAGGATCGTATTCTCGGTGAAGAGAACCAACGCGGCATCAACTCAGTCGCTTACCGGCCGGGTCCATACTCCAAAACCTATGAGTTTGGTGTGATCAACTTTCTCGAGTGGTACAGTGAAACCACTAAGAAAAATTTGGCGAAGTGAATTTCACTGATGCTTTGAATTAGACAAAAGGGAGCCTAGTGCTTCCTTTTTTGTCTAAAAAATAACAACAAAATGACGAAAAGACCCAAAAAACCATGGACCCGCTATTACAGCCCTACAAGCTGAAGCACCTAGAGCTTCGTAACCGAATTATTACCACGTCTCATGAACCCGCTTATCCGGTCGATGGCATGCCCACCAGTCGCTACATTGCCTACCATGCAGAACGCGCGAAGGGCGGTATTGCGATGACTATGACCGCAGGTTCGGCCGCAGTATCCAAAGATAGTCCGCCTGCATTTAGCAATCTGCTGGCCTATCGGGATGAAATTGTCCCACATATTCGTAACCTCACCGACGCTGTCCACGAGCAAGGTGCCGCGATCATGATTCAGTTAACCCATCTGGGACGCCGAACGCGCTGGGACACAGGAGACTGGTTACCCGTTGTGTCGCCCTCGCACCGCCGTGAGCCGGCCCACCGTGCCTTTCCGAAACAGATTGAAGACTGGGATATAGAGCGCATTATTCGAGACTATGCCGATGCTGCCGAGCGCATGCAGGCAGGCGGCATGGATGGGATTGAACTGGAAGCTTACGGCCACTTAATGGATCAATTCTGGTCCCCGTTGACCAACACACTGGAGGGGCCATACGGCGGTTCACTGGAGCAGCGCCTGCAGTTTACTCGCGATGTGCTGGATGCTATCAGAGCTCGAGTCGGACGGGAGTTTATTATTGGACTGCGCTATACGGCGGACGAGCAACATGCAGCGGGTTTGTCAGCTGAAGATGGACTGGCGATCTCGCACTATCTAAAGAACAGCGGGCAAGTCGACTTCCTCAATATTATCCGTGGTCACATCGATACAGACGCTGCATTAACTGATGTTATTCCTATACAGGGAATGCGAAATAACCCGCATCTGGAGTTCGCTGGCGAAATCCGCGCCGCTACCGGGATGCCCACCTTACATGCCGCAAAGATTCCGGATCTTGCAACGGCACGCTATGCAATCGCTGAGGGCAAACTGGATTTGGTCGGCATGACCCGTGCTCACATGGCTGACCCGCACCTGGTGCGTAAGCTAATGGAAGGCCGAGAAGAACAGGTTCGTCCTTGTGTCGGAGCCAACTACTGTCTCGACCGGATCTATCAGGGCGGTGCCGCCTTCTGCATTCATAACCCCTCAACCGGTCGAGAAGAGCAGCAGCCCCATCAAATACAGCCCGCGAACGAAAAAAAACGTATTCTGATCGTCGGTGCAGGTCCAGCTGGACTGGAGGCTGCACGTGTCGGTGCAGAGCGAGGGCATCAGATTGTGGTGATGGAGGCGGCTAACAGTGCCGGTGGCCAGATCGCCCTGACAGCTCGCAGCGAACGCCGCCGGGAGATGCAATCAATCATTGACTGGCGTCTGGGAGAGTGTGAGCGTCTCGGCGTCGAGATTCGCTGTAACACCTGGGCCGAAGCCGAAGATGTTTTCAATGAGGATCCGGACGTTGTGATCATCGCCACTGGCGGCTACCCGCAGATCGATATCCTCGAGCGGGGCAACGAGCACCTGAGCTCCTGCTGGGATGTCATCGCAGGAGAGATAAAGCCCGCTAAGCGAGTTTTGGTGTTTGATGATGCCGGCGATCACGTCGGATTGCAGGCAGCGGAGGTCCTTGCACGTCAGGGAGCAGAGGTTGAAATTATGACGCCCGACCGTAGCTTCGCACCTGAGGTGATGGGGATGAATTTGGTTCCCTACATGCGCTCTCTTCAGGAGTTAAATGCGCTCTTCACTGTTACTTACCGGTTGCTAAGTGTCGAGAGACACGCGGACGGTTTGCACGCGAGGATTGGCAGCGACTACGGATCAGCAGAGCGGATAGAGGTGTACGATCAAATTTTGGTCAATCATGGGACGCTGCCGATGGATGATCTCTATTTTGATCTCAAACCCTTTTCGAGTAATCTCGGTGAGGTCAATTATGATCAGTTAATCAACTCGCAGCCGCAAACCAACGTCACCAATCCTGAGGGCCGGTTCCAGCTCTACCGTATCGGCGATGCTGTGGCTTCACGCAACACCCATGCGGCAATCTATGATGCTCTGCGCCTGATGCGCGAGGTCTGATAGAAGGTGCTCTATGCATATACCAGAGATCTTTGCCGAGTATGACTCAACGGAAATTGTGCGCCTGATCAGCGCTCACCCGTTAGCTTCGATTATCTACTCTGAAGCTTCTGGGCTAGATGCGGAGCATGTCCCTCTAATCTTTGACGGCGTGGATCGACTCATTGGCCACTTCGCTGCTAATAACGCGATAATAAAAACCCTTAAAAATGGCGATGCAGTGCTGGCGATCTTCTCTGGTGAGGATAGTTACATTTCACCCAATTGGTATCCAACCAAAACTCAGCACCATCAGCATGTACCTACGTGGAATTTTCAAAAGGTGCATGTCTACGGCAAGCTCAATTTTCTATCCGGCGAAAAATCGGCCAGAGCTGTAGTTGGCAAACTAACCAAATCCTTTGAGATACTGACCAACGGAAAATCGGCTTGGAAGATGTCCGACGCGCCAGCGGAATATATAGACGAAATGCTCAGCAAGATTACCCCGTTTGAGATCGAGATTGATCGCGTTACGGCAAAATCCAAGGTCAGTCAGAACCGGGGTGTAGAGGACTTCCAATCAGTAATATCAGCGATGGAGTCGACTGGCCGTTTAGAACTGTCAGACAGAATGAAGCGATTCATTGACACGACCTCCGGCACCAAGTAACGCTTGAGACGGACGCTTTATCGGTTACCGGCACCTATCAGGCACTCAAAACTTTCCAAAGTCTGCACTTTTCCGGCACAGCCTGACGAAAGTTCTTGCTCTGCCATAGGTTCAATACTTTGCAAGGTAAAGACCTTCCGTCATTGCCGTCCCCACTCCTTTCCACCCATTTCTACCAACCGAGACGCGGCTCGTCGAAAGGAAAAGGCGAGATCATTGGCGGCCGAGAATTGTGCCAGTGACGCGCCCATTAGGCCCGTCGCCGACCACTCCAAATGCTCACCCTCTTTGGTGCGAATCATGGTCGTCGCAAAGGAACTCGAGTTCCCCCCCTTCTCACTGACAAACAGTTCTTCATTTTCATCACTGCTTTCGACTTGCGCTTCAAAATCGACAAATAATTCATCGAGCGGGACGTTTGCCGCCAGCACCAAGCGGGTGCGAGATTCATAACACACGTCAATAAGGGTCACGAATCGTCGCGCTTCGTCGAGATGATTGGCGTCTAATTGCGGCACGCGGTCAATGATGAGGACCGGAAATCGGTTGCAGAGGGAAAGATAATCAGCCGCGCCAAGCGGTTGGTAGCATAACTCGGAAAAATCAAACCAGGCACACCGGTCATTGAATCGCGCGACTTGGACGGTGCGACCGAAGAGTACGTCAATGACCTCGGCCTCAGTTCCAGATGCAGTGCCACCAAATATTTCTCTCAACTGTGCCTGCATGTTGTTATCCCTATTATTATCGCCGTGAACATCCTTGTTTGACCAAAAATAGGATTGACCATCCGCTCGAGTTTCGAGTCGATAATCCTTGGCGGAATCCTCCATGGATATAATGTCGAACCTGTGTTTCAACATGTCTATGAATGGCAAAAAGAGAGATCGGTTAAGACCTCCCTCATACAAGGCATCGGGGGAGCGATTCGAGGTAGCCACCACCACGACATTCCAATCCAGTAAAAATAAAAAAAGTCGTTTCAAAATCATGGCATCAGCAACGTCTGTTACCTGAAATTCATCGAAACAGAGGAGTTGGGCTTCCTGTGCCAATTGCTGCGCGACGATGGGAATCGCATCATCTCGGGGGTGCTTCTGTTTGTAGACAAAGATTCGATGATGGACGTCTAGCATGAATTCATGAAAGTGGATGCGGCGTTTGGTAATTTTTGAGTGTTTAAGGCTGTGGCTGTCACTATTACAGCAAGAATCATCACCAGAAACATTAACCGACGCGTAAAAGAGATCCATTAGAAAGCTCTTGCCGACTCCGACCGGTCCATGAATGTACATGCCTCGGGGGGGTGGACCAAAAGACCACCAATGGAACTTCTTTCGAAGAAAGGACTGAGCGGAAGCCAAGGATCGCGCCCGTAACTGTAACAGCGGACTGCGGCTTGTTGAGCGGCGCTCTGTCGGTTTGTTGGTGCGCACGTGTACTGGTGGGAGCGAGGTAAGAGACTCGTGCAGGGTATCGAGTTTTGCCGCCAGAGCGACTTGCGCTTCATCTCGTCGCACCTCCCCCGCATCCACCTTGCGTTCATACGCCGCTGTCACGGGGCCTGCCGGGAGGGACCGCCGAGCGACGCGATGTTGCGCTGTCATATTCTTCATCACCGTCTTCATCATGGGCCTGATGAGTTTATCAACACGGTAGTGAAAGTACGATCATCAGCGCATTCAACCGAAGCCTCTTACTGAATCTGCAAAATGATGTGGAAACTGTGTTTCTCGAAATGTCGCGTTTGGGTCGATTTCGCCCTAATAGAGCCGCAGACCTTTTACCGACTGCGGCTCGGTTTAGTGACCTTTAGATCTCAGTTTCCTCTGACAAAGCTAGCGCATCATCAATATCAACACCTAGTTACCTGACTATACCCTCGATCTTGGAGTGACCCAGTAGCAGCTGAATTGCTCTGAGGTTGTGTGTGCGCTTGTAGATCAGTGCAACTTTGGTTCGTCTGATAGAGTGCGTGCCATAGTCCTCGGGATCTAAGCCAATCCTTTGTACCCAACCCTTCACTATCCTCATGTACTGACGTGTCGATAGGTGGTTGGAGTGTTTGGTTCTACTCTGGGAGAGATATTCACTGAATGAAAGTTTTGCCTCTTTTATCCAAGTGCCCAAAACAAGGCGAGTGGGTTTGGTCAGCTCGAAGGTAACCGGTTTGCCTGTCTTGCGCTGAATGATGGTCGAGCGCTTAAGAATGTTGCTGCCGTTGGCAATATCGCTGACACGAAGCCTTAAGAGATCACATTTTCTCAGCTTGCTATCGATCCCGAGATTGAAAGGTGCTAGCTCTCTTGTATTTTTCGAGATCTCTAACCTGATGCGAATCTTCCATATTTCTTGAAGAAGCAGCGGTTTCTTTTGCCCTGTCAGACGACCTTTGTTCCAGGGTATGCGAATGCTAGGTTCGATGTTTTCCATGATTTACCTCCTCATGGTTATCTACATCTACACTCTAGTCAGCAGTAGTTAGCGATTAAGGGCGAAACCGACCCAAACAAGACATTACTAGCCTGATTTCTGGTCTTCAACTACACTTACGGCCACGCTTTTCGTAAGCAGGGTTTCTGCGACTTCAGACTAATCAACAGATCTCTTTAGATGCCGACTGATCCCCGGCATCTTTGGCCAAGTGATCAGCTGAACAGCGCACCAACATGCACCCAAGTCAACGAATCGGATTTCGATTATTGTCGCGGCGAACCATGTAAAGTTGTAGCGTCGGTACCATCCTGTTGCCCGAGACCGTACTAGCCAGAGGGCAGTGCCTTGATTTTATGTACCACAGAGCCGAAGCCTCACTTACATTCTATTGGAGTAATTGAGTTCTTCTTCTAACCTGTCAGAGACTCAAGAGTTTTCCTATAAAACATGTATCGAACCCCGAACATTCTAAGTTTCGATTTTGAGGTTAGTCAGGCAGATCAAGATGAATTGATCCAAGCATGGCTCCCAGAAATTGAGCAAGCCGCGCTAACTCACGTTGCCGATGATCGAATGACTGCATTTTTTATCGCTGCACTCCGAATTGGTTCAAAAACCAAAAGTATGAGGGGTTTGAGTTTGATGA
>DATHZN010000099.1:0-33982 GCA_035458585.1 Marinobacterium sp.
CACCAGGGCGGCAGCGCCTCACTGGTTAAGATTACACCCGATGAACGCAAGCTGGCGATTAAGGCAGCCAAAACTCTTGGTCTGCAAGTAGCGGGTGTCGATATTATCCGCTCAAGTAGGGGGCCCCTGCTGCTCGAAGTCAACTCATCACCAGGCTTGGAGGGAATAGAGTATGCCACGGGCCTCGATGTTGCTGGCGCCATGATTGCTGAGATCGAGAGGCGAATAACGAAGGCCCGTCGTTAATGCTGGTCTGGACGCCCAACTCTCGCGGGTGTTAGGAGTACAAACCTGCGTCGAAACAATCGACACAGGCTCAGTTCAAACGAGTGGTACCCTGCGGACCACTCAATCTACTCGCTATTCGCGCTCGATACTTACTCTATGCTCTATGCTCTATGCTCTATGCTCTATGCTCTATGCTCTATGCTGTAGGCTCTATGATATGTAATAACTCTGCGAACGAGACATATGCGCCAGTCTTCGTATGGCTGGCGTCCTCGTAGAACAGATAACCCTACTCTTCGGGTGTCACATTCCCCCTCCAGTTTTTTGTAAAACCGCCGCTGTGCCTAACTTGAACGGTTTAACAAGTCGAGATCAGGCTAATTATCGGTATTTCAGACGCACGGGCGTTGCGAAGTTGGTGTTTGGGCTGTTCGGTTCTAACAGTGTCAGTGATAGAAATCATTAACTTTTAATTAAAAATCAATATTTTAGGGGATCTATTTCTATTCGAAAATTGAATTTACACTGGGTTTCATATCGCGCTTTGGGTGACTAGGATCATCTTTGGTAAACGATTACTGACTTCAGCCTCTAACTAAACGCGGCAAATGTGAGTATTCTGACTTGTTGCTTTACTGTGACTGGCAGAAGCAGCCAGAAACGCGCTTCGGTTTGTCTTTACCGGATAGTGTACTGCTAACACTATGAACAACGTGTGGGAACTCAGTTGATGCTTGAACCCCAGGTCAATATCCTGCTCAATCAAAGGCCTTAGGGAAGGCCTGCTTTAGATGAGCTGGAGGCGTGTGGCTTGCCACTATCGGATGATAGTGTGATTGAGTATTTGATTTTCGATCTCCTGGGGGTAATCGGATCTTGTCGTTAGTTGTTGTCGTTACTTGTGCGAGTGTCCGGACGGTGAACGCTGATCAAAGAGATGTAGCGAGGAATTAATTCCCGCACCGCCTGAGTCCACCTATTTTCGGGCCTCAAGCACCTGAAATTGAGTTATCAAACTGAATCGTTATCAAAAGTTTCAGGGTCTCTCCCTCAGGCCTATTGATTCTCGAAGCTAATCTTGGGACAGAGTGGGCTTGTTTTAAGGTAGGATCGTACAAAGTTACATCCTAGATTAACGAGGATTATCCTGGACACTAGCTTCCAGCGCTGATGTTGGTTTATGAAGTCTAATCATATAAAGCGGTATGTGGGAGTATGGATGGTTTGGTTCTGCAATAATGGCAAAATTTTATGAGCGCTGTCTCTAAGAGGACGGTCGCGATGATGACCCCGTTCGACTGGTTTGACGGGGATGCTGCCGTGCATTACAGACAGTTTCTAGATTCGATTCGAAACGAGCTGTTACAGCGCGAGTTAGAACTGGTTGTGATTCCGCTGAATGAGGCCGATTTCGATCAGGATAGCGATGCAATCTGCCGCTATCTTGAGGGCTCAAATCCCGCGGGTTTGATTATAAGTCGAAGCAAACCCAAGGATGAGTTAATTGACTACTTGCAATCGCATAACCGGAAATTTGTTGTCTTTGGCTCTCCGAGTGTGGAGGCAGGTCTGGTAAACAGTGTCGATACTGATAACTACAGCGCTTTTTACGACTTATCTCGGCATGTTCTGTCCCTAGGACACCAACACATCGCCTTTCTCAATGGTGATCAAAATTTTAGCTATGCCAGGCTTCGCGAGCGTGCGTTTCGCGATGCTGCCCGGGATAACGGTACTCTGACTCGCGAGGACTGGTTTTTACACGGAAAGCCGACGCGCAGCGTTGGGAGTCTGATGGCGGCGGAGTTGCTTAAGTCTAAGCAGATACCTACTGCTTTAATTTGCGCCACTGATGAACTCGCAGAAGGCGCAATCGATACCTGTCGCTCTGTTGGTTTGTTAGTCGGCCAAGATATCAGTATCACGGGCTATGGTGGCGCCATCGGTCATCTATCAAATCTTACGACGTCGGCGTTTGATTCGCACCGTATCGCACGTGAAATTGCGCGCCTGATCGCGGACCAAATTTGGATGGTGCAAACTGAGCCGCAGAGGATTCGTATTCCCTGCACCCTTGTAGAGGGGAGTACCTGTGGCCCTGTAGAAAATAGTGAACGTATTCAGTCCACCCTGCTGGTCAACGCGCGTGCCCATTTGGCGGGACACACTACAATTGATAACTACGTTCGGACGCTGAGTCATTACGAACGGGCGCAACACCAGTCCGCTTCGGGGTCCTGGATCTATAATGTTCAAAAAGATCTTTTCAACCTCTCACCGGAAGCCTGTGAGCTTTTAGGTCAGTCATTCAAACCTCAGTTCAAGCTGGCCGAAATTTTAGAACATATTCATACACCGGATGTCTCTCATTTTCTTAAGTCATGGGAACGGGGGGCGGCAGGGCGAGACTTTTGCGTCACGAACCTAGTTATCAAGGCAAATGAGAAGCGAAAAGTGGAGTGGCGCGGTGATTTTGTTGTTGGCAACTCTGGAGAGTTGATCTGCGCTGAGGGCTCAATTCGTGATGTCACGTTGCAAGCACAATATGCAGAGCAAATCACGGCTATCCTGCAGTCAAAGGAGGAGGTTCATGATCAGGGGATGATGGCTCTTGCTGAGGTCTCTCATGAGATCCGGACCCCGCTCAATGCTATGATTGCCCAAATTAATAAACTCGACACCCTAGTTAGTGAGCAGCAATCACGGGATGCAATAGTCGAACTTAAGGGCAGCGCGCAACTTTTAAGATCCACCTTAGATGCTGCGATCGACTTTGTCCGGCTGAGACATACTGAGGTTAACCACGAGGTTGACCGCTTCAATCTCAGAGCGGTTTTTGACGAGGTAGTGACTCTTTTCGGTGCAGTTGCCGGTAATAACGGGACTTCATTAATCCTTGTTCAGAGTGACGTGCTTGATCAACCCATATTAGGCGATCGACAGACGATCACGCAGATATTAAACAATCTTGTCAGTAATGCGATTAAGTTTACAAAACAGGGGTCCGTTCACCTCGAGGCGCAACAATCTAACGAAAATGCTGGCCAGATCGACGTAGAGCTCTCCGTCAGTGATAACGGTATTGGTATGACAGAGTCTCAGGTCGGAATGCTGTTCAAGCCCTTTGAGCAAACTGATCCCTCAATCGCTGGTCGATTCGGTGGTTCTGGGCTGGGGCTCTCACTCTGTCAGCAACTGGCTAAGAGGCTTGGCTCTGAGATAAGTGTAACGAGTCAACTTGATAAAGGGAGTCGTTTTGCATTTGGCGTCTCATTTGCTTTGGCGGCGAAAACTCCAGTTTTGAAGGAGGAGGCCGAGACTCAAATTGCAGCGCAGCCCAATCCCGCTCCTGCTGCGTTCAGCGGCAAACAGGTTCTTATTGCTGATGATAGCCCTCTCAACCTGCGTATACTCGAGGATCAACTGAATGAGCTCGGTGTCTCTGTGACATGCGCAGATGATGGTGCTGCGGCGCTTGAGTGCCTTAGGTATAAGCGGTTTGATTTGGTTGTTTTAGATCGAGAGATGCCGCGTCTCGATGGTTTTGAAACCTGTCGGCAGTACCGGGCAGTCGCTGAATCGATGCAGCAGCCCAGAGTGCCAATAATTTTAGCGAGCGCCTCGACGGCTACTGAACTCAGGGAACCCGCGCTAAAGGCCGGCTTCGACGATGTTATTGAGAAGCAGTTCGATTCAGAGGAGTTGACCGAAATACTGTCGAAATGGCTTCAGCCAGCTAGTTAACCTCCGGCTGTTTCAGAAACTTTTGTACTCCAGAGACACAGGGCGTCTTCTTCGAGTTGGCGCTCAGCAGGGCTAAGGCGAGGCTTAGGCTCACATCCGGTTTGCGGTGCAGGCTTACCTTAATGAAGTCAATGCGCCACTGCCACTCTAGGATTGCAGCTTTCTGTGCAAAGAGGAGCGATTAGATTTGTGAGAAAACTCACTTTGTGCACTTGGGGTTGCGCGAAGTGACCAAAAAAAGCCCATCATAGGATGGGCTTTCGTGTGTCTAGAGTGGAGCTTAGCCGATATTTTCGAACTGATTCATGGTGTTATCCTTACCACCGGCCTTGAGCGCAGCTTCGCCGGCGAAGTACTCCTTGTGATCGTCGCCGATGTTGGAGCCTGACATATCCTGGTGTTTCACCGTCGCGATACCCTGACGAATCTCTTTGCGCTGTACACCGCTAGCATAAGCTAACATGCCCTCTTTACCAAAGTAGCCTTTGGCTAAATTGTCGGTCGACAGTGCGGCCGTGTGGTAGGTTGGCAAGGTAATAAGGTGGTGGAAAATACCAGCTTCCCGAGCGGCATCGGCTTGGAAGCTCTGGATACGGGCATCAGCCTCCTGACCCAGCGCGGTCTCATCATAATCAGCACTCATCAGCTTCGCGCGGTCGTAAGCCCTCATATCCTGACCTTCAGCGCTCCAGGCATCGAACACCTGTTGACGGAAGTTGAGCGTCCAGTTGAATGATGGTGAGTTGTTGTAGACCAATTTAGCGTTCGGGATAACCTCGCGAATACGGTTAACCATGCTGGCTATCTGCTGTACGTGTGGTTTCTCTGTTTCAATCCACAAAAGGTCCGCACCGCTCTGCAGGCTGGTAATACAGTCAAGTACAACGCGATCCTCTCCAGAACCCGCTTTGAACTGAAATAGACCACTCTGGAGGCGCTTGGGCTTCATCAACTGGCCGTTAGCTTTGATAACAACGTCTCCGTTAGCAATATCGTCAGCGCTGTCGATTACCTCGCCGTCGAGGAACGAGTTGTATTGGTCACCCAGGTCACCCGGCTCGTTGGTGACCGCGATCTGTTTCGTTAAACCGGCTCCGAGAGAGTCAGTGCGCGCGACGATCACGCCATCGTCGACACCTAGCTCCAAAAAGGCGTAACGAACAGCATTGATCTTTGCCAGGAAGTCAGCGTGGGGAACTGTCACTTTGCCATCCTGATGACCACACTGTTTCTCATCTGAGACCTGGTTCTCCAGCTGGATACAGCATGCACCTGCTTCAATCATCTTCTTCGCCAGCAGGTAGGTCGCTTCGGCGTTCCCAAAACCGGCATCAATATCGGCGATAATGGGCACAATGTGAGTTTCAAACTGATCGATCTTCGCAATAGTTTCAGCTTCGAGTGTCTGGTTACCCGCCTCGCGAGCGGCATCTAGTGCACGAAAGAGGTGGTTGAGTTCCCAAGCGTCAGCTTGCTTAAGGAAGGTATAAAGCTCTTCGATCAGCATCGGCACAGATGTTTTCTCGTGCATAGATTGGTCTGGCAGCGGTCCAAAATCAGAGCGCAGCGCTGCAACCATCCAGCCAGAGAGGTAGAGGTACTTTTTGTCTGTTGTGCCGAAATGTTTTTTGATTGAGATCAACTTCTGCTGACCAATAAAACCGTGCCAACAACCCAGTGATTGGGTGTACTTTGAGCTGTCTGCATCATAGTCAGCCATATCTTTACGCATGATTGTGGCTGTGTATTTAGCGATATCCAATCCTGAATTGAAACGATTTTGGAGCTTCATGCGGGTCGCGGACTCCGCGTCGATAGCTCCCCAGGTAGGACCGTATTTGTTACAGGTTCTCTGGATAGATTCGATCGCTTGTTTGTAGTTCGACATTGACTAGTTCCCCTTCAGAGATAGTGTGTTGCGCTTTGTTATAAACCAGTGAGTGAAATTATTATTTAAGTTAAGCGACATACTGGTACGGGTTCTGGGTTCTGTCAAAGCGGGTTTGTGCAGAGCAGCAATGATTTTTGTGCAATTGCGTAAAGGAGGAGGAGGTTCTTGTAGTATGACTACAAAACGGTAGCGAATTGATAAGATATAAATCGTATTAAAAACAATAGTATATAAGTATATTATGTAAGTAATTTGACTTAAGTATTAGATATAAAATTGTATTTTAAATAGGCTTTTATATTCTTAAAAATATTCTTATTAAATTAAATGAGTCTTAAAAATAAAATCGGGAAGCTTATTAATAAGAGATATCTAATGTAATATTTACGACATTGAGTGGATTTTTGCGGCGCAGCAATAAAATAACTACGCCCTAAGTCTTAAGAGTTAAGGGTGATAAAGTGCCGTTAACTCCTGGTCTGTTTAACTAGACGTTGCCTAGGCAAACTATTCGATGCAGCCAAGCTCGAACAGTTTGGAGAGTGCCTTGATGTTGGCCACTGAATCCGACACTGGGCCGCTGAATCGTTCGTCACACAGGGCCATAATCCAATTTAGATCACAATCTTCAGTGGGCACTTCACCCCCATTACCAAATAGCGACAACCCTGAGTTACTTCTGATGTAGACCATACGGGAATCGGGTAGAGCTCTGACGCCTGATTGCAGATCCACAGAGTTGATCCACTCGCGCACCTCATGTGCGTCGGGCTGGAAAAGATCCTCAGGATATTTTGCCTCTGATACATAGGCACCAAACCATTGTGCTAACTGATCCTGATTCTCGAGTAATTGTGAGAGCTTGTTGCGGACCCGTGCTAGTGCAGCCTGATCGACCTCGCCCGGATGTGCAGATGGGGTTAGTCCCGGATCTGTATAGCGGGACTCGCCGCTCAATTTCTCCCCCAACGCGTCGGAGAAGCCTCTCAACAGCTCCGCATCAGATGGCGCCCTGAATCCGATAGAGTAGGTCAGGCAATCGGCGGAGGTTGCGACGCCGTTATGGGATATCTGCGGTGGAAGGTAGAGCATGTCACCTGGCTCAAGCTCAAAGCTCTGCAGTGCCTTGAACTCGCTTAAAATCATTAAAGGTAAGTCGGGTATACGCGCTGACTGGCTTGATTCTGCAGCTCCAATCTCCCAGCGGCGGGTACCACCCGCTTGCAGCAGAAAGACATCGTAATTGTCATAGTGGGGCCCTACACCGCCTCCCGGTGTCGCATAACTGATCATCAGATCATCTATGCGCCATCGAGGGATAAAGGTGAAGCTCTCTAATAGCTCGCTCGCAGCATCGACATAGTGATCAACTGCCTGGACTAGCAAGGTCCAGTGACTCTCCGGTAATTCAGCAAAAATTCTCTCGTCTAAGGGGCCTTTTTTCAGATCATATTCGCCGCTATCAGGCTGATACTGAATTAGACGTGACTCTACTTCAGACTCTAAAGCGAGTCCCGCCAGCTCATCAGCCTCAATCACTGGCTCGAGGTTGGGAAAAGCTTGACGAATTAATAACGGCTTTTTCTGCCAAAATTCGGAAAGGAAACGCTCAGGTGTTAAATCACCCCAGTTGATCTGATACATCAGCAATCTCGGCAGACATGAGTTAGAGGAGTAGTGTATCTCAGCAGAGCGCGTGACCCCAGAGTGTCCAGTATGGAATACCAAAACACTGGGGTCATCACCCAGCCGGTCATTCAGACCGAACACCAACAGAAAGAGATAAATACGACTCTACATACGGCTCTAAATTGAAAGAGCCACCTTAGGGTGCACGCCCGGCTTACCCCGTTACTCTGGTCTGATGCGTTTTAGACCTCTTCGTATTTGCGCGCTACAAGAAGCCAGTTTTAATTTCAAAACCTCGGCTCGGCGCGCGACTCTGCTCTGGGGGCGCCCGCTATGTTTGAAAATTGAGAAATCGAAATAGGATAGGAAGTATTATCGATTAACGCATTTAAAGTCGATGTCTGGTTTCCCTGTTAAACTCAACTCTTGAAGTTTCGTGTCATTCCTAGGGAGAGTTTTAAGTGAAAGTAGAACGGGTCAACTACCAGAGACAATCTGATCGTAAAGCGCTGGTAAGTTTGTTGAACGCCTATGCTATGGATCCACTAGGAGGCGGAACCGCTTTGTCGGATGAGGTCCAGCAGCGTCTCTGCGATGAGCTATTGAGAGTGCCGGGTGCTTGCAGCTTTATTGTCTGGTCAGAGTCGCAACAAGATCCTCGGGCACTGGGTTTGATAAATGCTTTCCCCGGTTTTAGCACCTTCGCAGCAAAGCCCTTGATGAATATCCATGATGTTTTCGTTACGCCCGATGCCCGTGGCACGGGCGTACTGCAACTGTTATTCGAGGCCGTGGAGCAACATGCTCGTTCACTGGGGTGTTGTAAGATCACACTGGAGGTACTAGACGCGAATCACCGAGCTCGGGCTGCGTATCGGCGTCAGGGATTTAAAGGTTATGATCTGGGAGAGGAGGGCGGAGAAGCTCTCTTCTGGCAGAAAAAGTTGGTGTGATAAACCTGCCCCACTCACTGTCTTATTAAGCTGGAAGCATTCGCTTGGTTAGTTTGAGCACTGGCGTTCGCTCCCGGCTCTTGCGCCCAGAGCGATTGTTCTAATCAAGTGTACGAGGTTGCTCGAGCGATTCCGTTCACCCGCGCCAGCTCAAATGGTGCAGAGCTGGGTCACTCGGGACTGCGCTGGTATCTTTGCAATGACTCAGCTCACAAGCCGACTTAGGAGTTATCGATGACAATTTTTCAGACTCAGCGCAGCCTTACACTCGCTGCCGCTACCCACCTGGCTCAGTTGGGTCAGCAGTGTGCCGATGAGATGGGCTTTGCAATGAATGTAGTGGTGGTCGATCGTGGGGGTACTCCCCTGGTCATCATGCGCAATCCCGACGCGCCCGACGCCTCTCTCGAGTTTGCCCAGCGTAAAGCGTACACCGCCGCGAGCTATGGCTGGCCAACGATTCATTGGAACGAGATCGTCGCTGAGCGTCCCCTCGTGATGCAGGGTTTATCTCAGAACCCGCAGGTGTGCCTAATTGCTGGTGGCATCCCGGTGCAGTGGGAGGGCGAAACCATTGGCGCGGTGGGTGTTGCTGGCGCCAAAGCGCCTGAGGATCATGCGGTCGCTCAGGCAGCTCTGGAGCGTTTTTTAGCTGAACTCTAAGCTAAGCTGAAGGATTCAACTACTGCTGTTGTTGAGGAGTCCGGATAGGGACCCCTGCAACAGCGGTGTCTGGATTGCGATTAGAGCTTGAATTTACCCGCCAGACTCAGCATATGCAGACCTGCCTCGCGATATTGATCGCTGATCTGTTTTAAACGCTGAGACAGATTCAGGCTGGAGCTGGATGCATCCAACACTGCGGCTGTGTCTTGAGCAATCACTGAAGAGACGGAAGACTGCTCTTCCGAAGCAGTGGCAACGCTGGTGGCCATATCCTCTAGGTTAGACATGGTTCTACTCATCTCCTCAAGTGACTGCTGCACGCTGGTGATAACACTGGCCGCCTTCTGATTCAGTTCACCGTTCTGTGATGCACTTTCAGTAATGGCCTGACTTGCTTGCTGCAGGCTCTGCAGTACCGCTGAGATACGCTCTGACGATGCCAGCGACTTCATAGCTAAACTGCGAACCTCATCGGCAACAACGGCGAAACCGCGGCCATGTTCGCCGGCTCGCGCCGCTTCAATTGATGCGTTGAGGGCCAACAGATTGGTCTGCTCGAACAGGCTGTTGATCAGTTCTACAGATTCGGTGATCTGCTCAACCTGTTTGTCCAGCGACTGACTGAGTGACTCTATCTGTTGCGCACTCTGCTGCAACGAATTCATGATTTGTGATGTCTCATCGAAGCGGATCCGGTTCTCTTTGCTGACGGCAGTCATTTGATAAACGGCATCCAGCGTTGTCGCTGCGGCATTAGCGATCTCGGAGCTGGTAGCCGCGTTCTGCTCAATCGCGGAGGAGATGCTGGTAGCTACTTGTTGGGTATCTTTGGCATTACCCAGCAATTCACCGCTCGAGTGATCAAGCTCGGAAGCCATACCGGATGTCGCATTAACCGAGCTGATCAGTTCTCGCAGGGTGGTCTCCATTGTGTTGAGCATATGTTGTATAGCGCGACCGATTTCAGTGAGTTCATTATTCCCCTCGAGCTTGAGTTTACGGGTGAGGTCTCGCTCCTCAGATATCTGAGTGAGTGCCAGGGTCAGGTCCCGCAGGGAGCGGCGCAAAAGTGACGTAAACGCGATGTTAATACTGGCGAGCGCGACGACGGCCAGAAGTATAAGACTCAGTGTTAGCCAGAGTGTAAAGGTTGCACGGCTTAGTCGTTGCTCTGATAGCGCCGCAATTTTCTCCCACTCAGCATCCAGAAGCGCTTTTACATTACCTATCTGTTTGGACGCTAAGGGGAACCACTCTGAGGGTTGGGGTAACTGACTAAAATCGGGTTCTGGTACTAGAATCTGAGACAGGATGCTGGAGACCTGCTGGCTAACAGAGTCGTTCATAATAGAACGCACCTGTTGTAGGTAGTCACCCGTGAGTTGAGTATCCAGATACTGTTTCAGCAACTCCATCTGCGCCTGGTAGCCTTGAATCTCATTCCGGGTGAGTTCCGACAGTTGGCCACTAGCGAGTGCGCCATTAACTTTGCCGCGTACCTGCCCCGCACGCTCTTTAAATTTGGCCAGCATAAGGCTCAGCTGCAGGTCAGTGTTGACCTCGTTTGAGCTGATCTCCGTTGTTAAACTGGATAGCGCATCCAGTGCCATGCCGTTTATGCGGCTGTAGTAGCCGAAGGCGGCTCCGCCCTCGCCTCTATCGACGGCTGAACGCAGAGCGGGTTTACTCTTCAGTTCTGCACTGAGCAGATCGGTAGTCAACCGCAATACAGGGTCCGCCTCTCCCAGCTCGCGACGCAGCTCGTCCAATCGAGTTTCAGCCTGATCTGCCAGAAGACGCTGTTGCGCAACCTTTTGGCGATTAGCATCGGTCGGGTTACCGAGCAGACCTGCCGTTAAGCCTCGCTCAACCGCATGGGAGTGCGCAACAGCATCCAAAGACTGCATGAAATTTACCAGCGCTATATCGCGTTGTGTATTTTGGCGGGCATCTAACTCCGAGAGGACTAATAGTGTGGCGAGTGTTAGTAGAACACCGGAAGCGAGTAGGGAGCTTAGGATATTGATGCGGACCAGCGAAAAGCGCTGTAAAAGTTTCATACTTGGGTCTCCAGTCATAACCTGTTGACCTAAGACTAGTATAGGGGAGGTGCAAAACCTAGCGCTTTAGTCGGGTATTTGTGACTTCGAGGTATTCGAAGCAGAAATTTTCGCGTGTTCGCTAGTTTTCCGAATGTAAGCGGCTGTAGTACGGCAGCGAGAGTTTACTTATCGCCGTCAATAGTTGCTTCGACAGCATTCAAGATGCCGCGCAACATGCCCATTTCAGCCTTCTCTGGACGCGTGCGGTTGAAATAGCGACGCAGCTTATCGAGAACACGCCCTTCGTGCTGGGGAATAATAAAGTTGACCCGACGTAACACGCGCTCGAGGTGTTCAAAGAAGAGCACCATCTCGTGTTGGCGGGGATAGGGCGCGGGTTCTAAGGTGGCTGTGTCAATAACGCGTGTGGCGCGGCGCAGCTCATAGCACACCAGTTGAATCGCTTGTGAGACATTGAGCACCGGGTATTCCGGATTCGCGTCGATAAACAGATGCCGATTGCAGAGTAACATCTCTTGATTGTTGAGTCCCATGGTCTCACGACCAAAGAGAATCGCGATCTCTCCCTCTTGCGCCTCCTGCCAAATCTGAGTGGCGGCAGTTTCTAAATCTTGCAGTGGCAGATCGTAAGAGCGCTCGCGGGCGCTAGTGCCGACCACTAATTGGCAGTCGGCAATAGCTTCCTCGACGGTTGCAACGACTCGGGTAGTCTCCAGTATATCCTTCGCACCCGCAGCTCGAGCTTCAGCCTCTGCTGACGGGAACTCCCTGGGGTTCACCAACCAGAGCTGCGTTAGCCCCATATTCTTAAGTGCACGGGCTGCCGCCCCTATGTTGCCGGGGTGGAAGGTTTCAACTAAGACGATACGAACGTTGCTTAACATTGACAGATGCAGATGATTAAGCGCAGCAAAGCTGCGCTACGATAGATTAAATTTTCGCTGCCTGCTCTGCAGCATTTCCTACATAAGTAGCAGGTGTAAGCGTGCGCAGTTCAGCTTTTGCCGATTCAGGGATCTCGAGCGTCTCAATGAAGTCGAGCATCACCTCTTTTGTCATACCCTTACCGCGAGTCAGTGCTTTGAGTTTCTCGTAGGGCTCGTCAATTGCGTAACGACGCATCACAGTCTGGATTGGCTCGGCCAACACTTCCCAACTCTTATCCAGATCTTCATTCAGGCGCGCAGCGTTAACTTCCAGCTTGCTGATACCCTTGAGTGTGGCCGCGTAAGCGATCAACGAATGGCCAAAGCCGACACCCAGATTGCGTAGTACAGTTGAGTCGGTTAGATCGCGCTGCCAGCGAGAGATAGGGAGTTTAGCGGTGAGATGACCCATTATCGCGTTAGCGATACCGAGATTCCCCTCGGAGTTCTCGAAGTCAATAGGATTAACCTTATGGGGCATTGTAGAGGAGCCTACTTCTCCAGCAATGGTCTTCTGTTTGAAGTAACCCCAGGCAATGTAACCCCAGATGTCGCGGTCAAAGTCAATAAGAATGGTATTGTAGCGGCACACCAGATCAAAAAGCTCTGCAATGTAGTCGTGTGGCTCAATCTGCGTGGTGTAGGGGTTAAAGTCCAAGCCGAGGGATTCAATAAACTCTTTCGCGTTAGCCTCCCAGTCAACCTCAGGGTAGGCGCTAAGGTGTGCATTGTAGTTGCCAACGGCGCCATTGATTTTTCCGAGAAACTCGATGCTATCCAGTTGTTTGATCTGGCGGCGCAGACGGTAAGCTACGTTAGCCATCTCTTTACCCAGAGTGGACGGTGAGGCTGTCTGACCGTGCGTGCGCGAAAGCATCGGCTGGTCGGCGAAGTCGCGACCCAGCTTTGCGATCTGGCTTTCGATTTCGACCATCTCCTTGCGCATGACGGCAACGCCATTCTTAAGCATCAAGGCATGAGACAGGTTGTTAATATCTTCAGAGGTACAGGCGAAATGGACAAACTCGCTAACGGCAGCAAGCTCAGCGTTTGTGCCGATACGCTCCTTGATGAAGTATTCAACCGCTTTAACGTCATGGTTGGTGGTACGCTCGATCTCTTTGATGCGCTCAGCATCAGTCACCGAGAAGTTAGCGACCAGTTGGTCCAACACAGCATTAGCTTCTGCACTCAGGGCAGGGACTTCACTGATCCCTGTGTGGGCGGCCAGTTTCTGCAACCAGCGCACTTCAACCTCAACACGGAAGCGTATCAGACCGAATTCGCTGAAAATTGAACGCAGATCAGAGGTTTTGCTGCCGTAACGGCCATCGACCGGAGAAACGGCCGTGAGTGCGGTAAGTTCCATGTCTCAATATCTCGGTTTGGGTAAATTTCAGAGGGCGCAAATTGTAGCAATAAATGTGCTCCAATGCGAAGTTACCGGGCGAGGATAAACCCAGCTCAATATGCAAAGTGGCTGATTATATCAGCGCTGTTGCCTTGGCCACCCAACGAGAGGTTGAGTGCTTTTAGGCTCGGATATTGCGAGCGTCAGTGGCTATCTGCTTGACGACGATCCAGCCGTTCTACAAGCGTCTCTCGCTCCACACGCAGCCTTTGCGCTTCCATACGGTAGTCAAAAATCTGCTTGTACTGGCGATCCACAACACTCTCAAGCTCTTCAACGCGTTTCTGCAACCGTTTGAGCGTATCCGTCTGCTGTTCGTTGGCCTCCTGTAGACGCAGAAGCATATCAATCCCCTCGCTATCCGCCTCATCCTTTTCAATGACCGATGCGTTGAGTTCGCTGGCGAGATGGCTGAATAGTGACCTTAGATCCGCCGCCTCACGCTCTGAATATTGAATCGACTCCTCGACGGCAGAGTGTGCCGAGGCGGCGCCAATAGAGCCTGCAAGGCGCTGCTCCAGCATTCTATGCAGCTCCATTAGCTCGATAATGGTGAGAGTGGAGCGACCACCCAGTTGGAGATCTTCACAGACGCTCTGAAGTAAATGCTCCGACTTCTCCGCATTCAGGTATTTGCGCAGTAGCTGTTCGGCCTCAACCATTTTAGGCTCGCGCAAAATGTAAGATTCAAGTCCCGTTGGCCGGGCGTGGCGATAGATTGAGTTGGAATCGTGCTCCATGCAGTCGAACATCTCCGCACGCAGTGTGCGCTCTGCTTTCTGTGGGCGGTAGGCCAGAGAACCTAACAGATAAAAGAGTAAATTAAGCAGCAGCGACCAGAAAACGCTATGGGGTAACGCTGACATTCCCTCCATACCGAAGAGGGCTTGCGGGCGAAGCCAGCTCTGCCCGAACAGACCCTGAGTCATCAGTGCCTCCGGAAGCCAACCCTCTTCTACCATCGCCGGTACAACCAACGTCAGTGCCCAGACAGCGTAGCCGACCGATAAGCCCATGGCGGCACCAAAGCTGTTACCGCCGCGCCAGAATAGTCCCAGAAGCCCTGCCGGAGCTAACTGAAGGACTGCTGCGAAGGAGATGAGACCCAGTGCGGCCAGAATGTAAGAGGCCTGCAGTATCTCGGCAAAGAGGTAGGATACCATCAGAATCAGTACAACGAGTGCCCAACGGATCTCCAACAACGAGTTCGACAGGTTGTGCTGGGGGCGGAGCCGGCGCCAGATTGGAATCACGAGGTGATTCGACGCCATGGTGGCCAGTGTCATCGTCGTGACAATAATCATTCCAGTGGCGGCGGCAAATCCACCGATAAAAGCGATCAGCGTCAGAATATTATTCGAAAGCATCTGGGGGATGAGAAGGACGAATTGATCCCCAAGGCTCGCGGGAAGACCCAGTAGCAGCCCCGCGCCCGCAAGCGGGATAACAAACAGATTGATTAGCAGGGTGTAAACCGGGAAGAGTCCAAGCGCAGCATAGAGGTGATTGGGATTAGCATTTTCTACCACGGTGACATGAAATTGTCGCGGCAGCAGCAGGATCGCGCCGGCCCCCAAAAGAATGAGCGCGATCCAGCTGTAGCCCGACCCCTCATCACCTAAAGAGTAGACCTGGTCGAATCCGGCTTCGTTAAGTCGCCAGATAATATCGCCAAATCCACCAAAGATCTCAAAGGTGACATAGGCGCCGAGTATGAGCAGAGCTAATAGCTTTACAACGCACTCAGCGACCAGGACAGCAATGATCCCCTCGTGGCGCTCGGTGGGGTCGAGGCGGCGTACACCGAAGAGAATCGTTATCAACGCCATCAATAGCGTAATCACGACACCCTCTATTTGCCATGAGCCGGATTGGCTAGCGGGAGTCAGAATCTCTACCGCGGAACCGATTGCACGCAGCTGAAGCACGATGTAGGGCAACAACCCAATCAAACAGGCCAGTGTCACCATGGCCGCAATCCGCTGCGAGCGGCGATAACGAGTCGATATAAGGTCTGCAACCGATGTCAGGCGTAAATTCTGCTTCGCTCGAATCATCCGCCTGAGCGCTTTGGCACCGAGCAAAAGGCCCAGAATCGCACCAATGTAGATGGCAAAAAACTGTAAACCGTTATTAATGGCAAACCCGACGCTGCCGTAGAACGTCCATGAGGTAAAAAAAACAGCCAGCGAAAGTGCGTAAACCCAGGGACTGTTACTAAACCCACCCCGAATACGTGCGCGCTTTTCAACAAACACCGCCAGAGCGAATAGTGCTCCCAAATAACCGACGGTGATAGTGGATAGGGTTAGCGTTGAGAACATCGCTAGGAATCCTTCTTCTGGTCTGGCTGCTCTGGTCGGCAGCAGGGTTCATCAATGTGATACTGATCTTCCGTACCGGGCACGGGGTCTATTCCGCCGTTAGAGCCAGGATGGCAGCGGCTAATACGTTTGACTCCAAACCAGACGCCTTTGATTGGGCCATGAAGCTCGATTGCTTCCATCGTGTAACTGGAGCATGTGGGATAGAAGCGGCAATTCTGGCCCATAATAGGGCTGAGGAATAGCTGATAACCACGCACCAGCATAATTAGGAAAGAGCTAAGCAACTGCTTCAAGGTTAAATCTCCGCGTTGTCTGAATTTTAGCCCCGGAGGGGGTAAAAGCCAACGCGGAGTTCTAGATCACTGCGGATCGAGGCGCAGAGTACGCAAAGTGTTCTGACGCACCTCACGCAGTAGGTCTGCATCCTGCGTCAATGACTGGCCGTAAGAAGGGATCATCTGCTTGAGGCGGTCACTCCAACCGACATTGAGTCGGTCGTTAAAACAGCGCTCAATGATAGATATCATAGTTCCAGCCGCCGTTGACGCGCCAGGAGATGCGCCCAGAAGTGCCGCCAAGGATCCGTCAGCTGCCGCAATCACCTCAGTCCCAAACTCCAATTTACCTTTTGTATCAGTGCCGGGTTTTATGATCTGTACCCTTTGTCCTGCAAAGGAGAGTTCCCAGTCTTCCTCTTTCGCATCGGGGAAGAAACGTTGCAGCGCTTCAATGCGCGAGGCGTGTGTCTGCATGACTTCTGAAACCAGATACTTGGTTAGGTCGAAGTTGTTTTTAGCGACCGACATCATTGGCAAAAAGTTATCAGCACTGATCGACATCGGCAGGTCCATCATAGATCCTTTCTTAAGGAACTTGGTGGTAAAGCCTGCGAACGGTCCGAACAGCAGAGCCTTTTTCCCGTTAATGACACGGGTATCTAGATGTGGAACCGACATCGGTGGTGCACCGATCGGAGCCATACCGTAAACCTTGGCGGCATGTTGCTCGATAATGGCTTCATTTTTACAAATTAACCACTGACCACTGACGGGGAAACCGCCATACCCGTGACCCTCACGAATGCCCGACTTTTGGAGCAGTGGCAAAGCACCACCACCAGCGCCTAGGAACACAAAGCGCGCGTTGACAGATTCTGTGTCGGGCCTCGAGCTGTGCTTGAGTTTGACAGTCCAGGTTTTATCGCTGTTCTGCTTCAGGTCAGTCACATAGCGACCGAGCATCAATTCGAAGTTCTGTTTCAGCTCAAGATAGTTGACCAGATAACGTGCCAGCTCGCCAAAGTTGACGTCAGAGCCGTAGCGTACGTGTGTCGCGGCGATGGGCTCTCCATCTGGACGGTTCTGCATAATCAGCGGCATCCACTGACTGATCACAGCAGGGTCTTCACTGTACTCCATCGCCTCAAACTGGTGATGGGTGGAGAGAGCTGCATGGCGGTCACGAAGGAAGTCTACGTTTTCCTGTCCCCAAACAAAGGAGCAGTGGGGAGTAGGGTTAATAAATTTTGATGGGTAGGGCAGCGCGCCCTTGTTCACGAGATATGACCAGAACTGTAAGCTCACCTCAAATGAGGAGTTGATCGAATAAGCCTTGTCACAATTAATAGTGCCGTCGGCCTGTCGCGGCGTGTAGTTTAATTCGCAATAAGCAGCGTGACCGGTACCCGCGTTGTTGAGGCCGTCCGTGCTCTCATAGGCAACGTGATCAAGACGCTCAACCATGGCAATCTTGAGTTCAGGATCCAGCTCCTGCAACATTACGCCGAGTGTCGTGCTCATGGCGCCTGCGCCGACTAAGAGGACGTCTACCTTACGTTCGTTCATACCTGTAGTACCCTTTGCAGTTGCACAAATGCGGGGGCGAGTGTTTCAGGTGCACTTTTGGTGCCCTTAAACTAAGCGCCCTACGCCACGGGTTTGCGCAGAAGAGGTGTTAATCTTCAACGCTGCCGGTGCCGCATTATATTGCGGCGCAACACAGAGTATAAGTCGACTTTTTATTAATATTTGTTATTTGTTAAGTCTAAAAGTGTATAACTGGCGTAATTACTGAGGTTGCAGCCGACTCGCAGCCTGTTGAGTCCGACCAATGTATAGTCATTAGAAGAGCCGTATTGGAGTCAACATGGAGCCAACTGCTAGCCTAACACTGGAAAATATCTGGATTTATCTCCAAGGTATCGCTGCTGATCCAGCTAACCCCGCCCGGGTTATGACGCTGGCTAACGCTGATCAGCAGGGGCAGCCGCAGGTTCGATCTGTCATCTTGCGGGAGGTTGAGCCCTGGGCGCTGACCATCTACACCGACTCTCGCAGTCCAAAAGTGGTTCAGCTCACTCACGACTCCCGGGCACAGCTCTTGCTTTGGGATGCCCAACGCCGTTGGCAACTGCGCTGCAGTGCGCAATCTGAGCTGATCAATGACACTGCGCGTTTGGATAGACTTTGGCAGAGAATAAGCGCAACGCCTGCGGCGCAGGACTACCTGGGGCCGCAAGCGCCGGGAACACCGGTTGACGGGGTTGGTCAAGCTAGCACAGAACCCGCTCTAGCGATTCTGCGATTTAGGATAACAGATGTGGATTGGCTTGCATTGGACCGCACGGGGCACTCACGTCAACGCCTGACTCCTAACAGAGTGCAGGCGTTAGTTCCCTAGCGCTGCTCGATCAGAAGATCATAGGTGTTCTTCGGCGTACTCTGCCAGCGGTGAACGGAAAATACCCTCAAAGTGAATATTGGCGGCACCTTCGAAGTCGCGGAAGCGCTCGACAATATAGGTAAGGCCAGAGGTCGTTGCCGTCAGGTAGTTGGAGTCGATCTGTGCAAGGTTACCCAGGCAGACCATCTTGGTGTTTTTACCGCAGCGCGTGAGTATGGTCTTAAGCTGCTGGGGCGTTAGGTTTTGAGACTCATCGATCAGAACGATGGCGTTCTGAATACTGCGACCACGGATGAAGTTGAGTGATTTGAACTGAATATTGGCCTTCTCAATAGCGTACTTAACACTGCTCTGGGGGCGTTCATCCGCCTCGTGCATCGCCTCAAGGTTGTCGTTAATGGCGCTTAACCAAGGCGTCATCTTCTCCTCTTCAGTGCCTGGGAGGAAGCCAATGTCCTCAGCTACCGGTGGCGTTGATCGGGTGACTATGATCTTGTTGTAGCGTTGTTGTTCAATCACCATCTCCAGTGCACAGGCCAGTGCTATAAGAGTCTTGCCTGAGCCGGCTGCTCCGAGAAGTATCGCCAGATCGATATCCGGGTCGAGCATCGCCTGCATCGCAAAGGCTTGCTGGATATTAATGGGCGAGATGCCCCAGCAGCTTTGATGCATCAGATGATCGTATCCGAGATCCTCCAGAATGACCTTGTCCCCCTCTACCTGTGAGGTCCGCGCTGCAAAGTCTTTGCTGTCGTCGTAGATGTACTCGTTGGGATAAGTCTCTGGCAGCACACTCCGGTCGATTTTATGGTAGGTGCGGCCCTCTTTCTGGTAGGAGTCTACATTCTCAACATCCTGCCAGAAGGGGTGATCTAACTGCACATGGCCAGCAGGGAGGAGATCAATGTCAGACACCAACTGATCTGTTCGATAATCCTCGACGCGCTTTAGCCCTGCGCCCAGCGCCTTGAGACGCATGTTGATATCTTTGGTCACCAGAATCACTTGCCGATGTGGCAGCGTGGATTGCAGATGAATGGCGCAGTTGATGATGCGGTTATCTTTATTTTTGTCGCTGGGAAGAAATCCCTGACGGTTACCCAATTCGTGGTCGGGAAAGATACTCAGTTTGCCGAGCTTGTGCACTGACTCCTTTCCCTGAAATAGGATCTTTACACCCTTAGTGATCTGATCTGGACTCGTAGCTGTGCTGAGAATGTTATCTATTTGGCGAATCACATGGCGCGCCTCAGCGGCGACGTTCTTCTTGCGATCTTTTATATCGTCCAGCTCCTCCAGTACGGTCATCGGTATGGTGATGTCTTGCTCTTTAAACTCAAACAGACATTTGGGGTCATGGAGCAGGACGTTGGTATCGAGGATATAAAGCTTCGTCGCAGCCATCAGCAGTTCCTTATAGGCAGAAGACTTAGAGAGATTCCGTCATTTACAACCTAATCCAATGCTGAGGGTTTTACAAATGTCATATGGAGGAAATATCAAAAACTTACCCTATAGTGAAGGGTGAGTATCGAAGGCTCGGTTGAGCCAAGGGAGAGATACATGAACGAAGGTTTTATAAACGCCAGTGTGAAACCATTGGAGAGCCTCGATATGCTCTCGCCTCATGAGGTTGAGCGTTTGCAGGACAGAAGTGTAGCGGGTGTATATCCGCTATTTCGGCAATGCGCACTGGCCGTTCTCAATTGCGGAAGTGATATGGACAGCACCCGTGAGGTGCTTGAGCTGTTCAAAGATTTTGATGTGCAGATCTCCTTGAAGCATCAGGGGGTGCAGTTAGAACTTAAAAACGCACCGGCAAGTGCGTTCGTCGACGGTGAGCTGATACAGGGTATACGCGAACACCTATTCGCGGTGCTGCGGGATCTGATCTATGTAGTGGATGAACTGGATGAGGTCGGGGAAGGGCTCGTCAGAAGTGCGCAGATCACCAATTTGGTTTTCCATATTCTGCGGCATGCCGATGCACTGCACCCCCATGTTCACCCCAATATCGTTGTCTGCTGGGGTGGTCACTCAATCAACCGCCACGAGTATGGCTACACTAAAAAGGTGGGCTATGAGCTGGGGTTGCGTAGTCTGAATATCTGCACCGGGTGCGGTCCCGGAGCAATGAAGGGGCCGATGAAAGGTGCGATGATCTCCCACGCAAAGCAACGTGTCACTGAAGCGCGCTACATTGGTATTACAGAGCCCGGCATCATTGCAGCGGAGTCGCCAAACCCGATCGTCTCGGAGCTCATCATCATGCCCGACATCGAGAAGCGACTTGAAGCCTTTGTTCGTCTGGGGCACGGCATTATCGTATTTCCCGGTGGTGCCGGTACCGCCGAAGAGATTCTCTACATGCTAGGAATTTTGCTGCGCGAAGAGAATGAGGCTGTACCATTTCCATTCATCTTTACAGGCCCGGAGGGCAGTGAAGCCTATTTTGAACAGATTGACCGGTTCATTGGGGCCACCTTGGGTGCGCGCGCGCAGTCCAAGTATGAGGTGATCATAGATGACCCGGCACAAGTCTCAAAAAGGATGAATGAGGGACTGCAGCAGGTGACCGCCTACCGAAAATCGGTCGGTCAGGCGTACCACTACAACTGGCAGCTGTTTATCCCCGACGAGCTACAACACCCCTTCGAGCCGACGCATGAAAATATGGCCAGCCTCAACCTCCATATGGATCAGCCGGACCATCTCCTCGCCTCTGAGCTGCGCAGGGCGCTGTCGGGGATAGTAGCGGGTAATGTCAAGGAACCTGGAGTACGTGCAATTGAACAGTACGGGCCTTTTCAGCTTGATGGTGATAAGGCGATCATGCGTGAGCTTAATACACTGCTCGAAGGATTTATTGAGCAGCGTCGGATGAAGATCGATTACAACGCTTACGTTCCCTGCTTTGAACTCGCCTGCGACTAGACACCTTTATAAGTTACGATGGTTCGTTCAGAGGTGAAGTGCTTGAGGTAGTTGGGTCCACCAATCTGTGGACCCGTACCTGAGGGGCCGGTACCCCCAATCGGGAGTGCACCCGCGCTCGCACGTGGCTCAGGGTGATTGAAGTTGAGATTGCCTACCCGCACTTTTCGTTCAATTTTGTGAAGCAGAGCGGGGTTATTACTGTAGACACTCAGGCTTAACCCATAGCCTGTCCGGTTAATCTCATTCAATACACGATCTATCTCTTCACGATTAAAGCGGATGAGGTAGAGGAGTGGGCCCGGTATGACCTCCTGCAGTTCATCAAGGGTGTAGAGACGAATAACCGTGGGTGCAACGTAGAGTCCATGCTGGTGCTCTTCGGTACTCTCTTGTTCAGCAAGGATACGCCCCTTGGCACGCATTCGCTCTATCTGATCGTGCAAGGAGTTTAATCTGTAGATACTGCTGACGGGCCCCAGATCAGTCGTCAGACTGAGCGGCGAACCGACACTGATTAAGGGTAAAGCATTGATAATCGTCGTCTCGAATTGATCGGCTATCTCCTCCTCCAGATAGATAACATGTGAACAGAGCGGGTACTGGCTTGCGGAACTGAAACTCTCTCGCAGCAAACGTGGTAGATGCCGGTGTATCTCCTGATCACGATCAAAGATTGCTAATGATTGGCCCTCAGAGTTGACCGAGATAGGAATAAGCTGGGTTCCGGGGCGGTTAGCCAGCTGAGCACTAATCTGCGACCCTTTTACACCCAGGCCCGTGTAGATAACACCGTTGACACGGTAATCTTCCAGCAACCATTTGCCGATCTCGCGAAGGCCACCCGGGAGAAAGGCGATCAGCTCTTTCGGAACCAGGGCCTGTAGTAGAAGCTCGAAAACACGCATTGATGTCAGTGACGCATTCTCGGCAGGTTTAACAACTAGCGCATTGCCGGCTACGAGGGCTGCGGTACCGCTGCCCACCAGCTCCGCCACCGGGGTCTCTGCACTGGGAATCGCCAGAAAAACACCGCGTCCATGAAGTTCCAGGCGATGGGTTGAGTCCTCATCCGCATAGAGCTGCCGATCAGCGAGTAGCTCCTTGGCCGCATTACAGTAGTAGTAGGCCAGGTCAATTGCGTCGCGCACCTCATTCAGGGCATTTTTGATCGGTTTCCCGGTCTCATAGGAGAGTAGGGTTGCCAGTTCCATCGATTTGTCGGATATGAGCTGAGCAAACCCCAGCAGAATCTGACTGCGCTCCTCGGTGGATCGGAGGTCCCAAACCTCATGGCCTGCCTCAACGACTGCAAGCGCTTCGCGTACCTGACTTTCGCTGGGAATTATACGCTGGCCTATAATCAGGTTGACGTCGTGACAGGCAAAAATGTCGCGTGTCTCTTCACCCTCTTGCAGTGTGCCGTTGATAACCGCTTGAACGGGTCGCGTATCTGCTTGCAAGGACTCTAGTTCACTGGCGATATCATGGCTGAGTCCGGGTTGCGACAACATGAAGCCCGGTGCACGGAGACGATTCTCGCTGTAGAGCTGAAGTGGGGCAGGGATGAGGTCCAGCTCCGCCCGAACCTCGCTCCAGTGAGTTGCGCTGAAACATGGCCAGCCGTAAGAATTAGCCCGAACCTGCAGATCCGGCGGTGGATCGATTAACAGCGGCTTCAGATGACTGGCGTTTCCAGATGCGAGGAACTCGAATGCATAACGATACTGTGCCTCAATGAGGGCAGTAGAGCGCAGCATAGGATAGTCTGGCAAAGCGTCTACGAGCGCCGATCGTACCTGAGGCTCAAGCTTTTCAGCTCTCATCAAGCACACTGGAATTTGCACATCTTCGGTAGCGGCCAGTTTTTGTAACCAGCCCAACGCCGGTATGGCACGTTTCGAACAGCTGCTGATGCAAATGCCCACCTGATTCGAATTTCCATCACTGTGCAGAAGTGTTGACAGTAGCTTGAGTTGTGCAGTCAAACGGTCCTCATCAATCGGTCCCAGATAGACCTGACGCGCCTGGCTTTCGGGAATCAGCGGCATAATCCGCTTTAACAGGTCTTTCTCTATACGCGGAAACAGTAGGGTATCAAAACGTGGATGTAGATGCTGAGGGTAGATAATCAGTGGCTCTTCACCGCCAAGCTGGCTTCTGATCAGATACTGGTTGAAGTTGCGGTTAGCCTCAGCCGGGTCGATAGGTTCGTAGAGATTCACCGGTTCCAGCGTTGGTAAATCGTTATCACCGTGCAGCTCTACGGGTCGTAAGAGCATGCTCTCCAGCGCTTCCTCAAGCTCCCTATCAGGCATATAAAGGTAATGCTCGACTGCACGATAAAGTGTTCTCAGATCCAGTACCGAGAATTCAGCCGACAGATAGATCGATAAGGGCAACATTGAGCAGTTCGAGCCTGTAAGAGAGAGTTTTATTCAGTGTAGACCCGATCCCGTCAGCGTGTGCGAATTATGCGAAAAAGCGGCTGGAGATGGGCCAAGTCACGCCGTATAGTAAGGTCTCTCTATTTTCAACAGCTGGATGGGCAAGGGTGCGCCGTAAACTCGTTATTACTCTGACAACTGTGCACGGAACGCGTCAGATTACTCTGTCGCAGTTGACGCGTTATCTCGTACTGGTGCTGTTGTTAATGGCGGGTGGGAGTTTCGCGCTGTCCAACTACCTGTTGGTGCGAGCGACGGATAACCTTGAACTTCTGGAGATGGAGCATCTGGCACTGAGCTCGGATTACGATCAGTTGAACCAGGCGCTGGAAGAGGTGACTGAAGAGCGGAATTCCCTTGAGGATCGCTATCAGGAGGCGCTGGGCAGTCAGCAGGTTTATCTTGCAGAACTCGATGATTTGAGCGGGCGCCTCACATCGCTCTCAAAAGAGCGCGAATCGCTTGCCAATGAGATTGATCGTGTGGCATCCGAACGTGAAACGCTGGAGCAGAAGATGGAGCGTCTGGCGCTCGAACGCGAGGAGAGCTCAGAACAGCTTAGTGCGAGAATGCAAGAGCTGAATCTGCTGGCTGAAGAGCGTGCGGCGCTTGCATCGCAGAATGAGGCGCTATCACAGAGCATTGATGAGTTGGGCGCCACACTTGGCTTGACCGAGGCGCTGCGGGGACTAGATGCAGATGCACGTGTAGAGTTAATCGAGGCGACCGCTCGCGAGCGGCGTCTGCTGCTCAACACCATACCCAACGGAACACCCGCGCAGTTCAGCAGGGTGAACTCTGATTTTGGCCCGCGTATCCACCCGGTAACGAAGAAACGTTCTCAGCACCGCGGGGTTGACCTGAAAATGCCCAAGGGAACGCCGGTTTATGCAACGGCAGATGGTATTGTTGAGGCCTCCGGTACCGATACCAAGGGTGGATTTGGTAAGATCATCCGAATACAGCATAGTTTCGGGTTTAGAACTTACTATGCTCACTTAAACAAGTTAATGGTAAGCCCCGGCGAGTATGTGGTGAAAGGCCAGCAGATTGCTGAAAGTGGCAATACCGGAAGATCAACTGGACCGCATCTGCATTATGAGGTGCGCCAGCTATGGACGGCGCTGGATCCGGCGCCCTTTATGAGCTGGTCACTGGATAACTACGATCAGCTGTTCAAGCAGGTTGAGGAGGTCAATTGGGATTCCTTAGGAAAGCAATATCCGCTTCGCACGGCAATGATAGCGTCACCATAGTTCCTAAAGGCGCGTGCATTACCGGCGACCTGCTTATCAATGGTGCGTTGCACATCAACGGCGAATTTGATGGTTTGTTGGATACGCAGAGCATGTTGATGATTGGTCGTGGGGGTGTCTTTAAAGGACGTGCGAGGGCGCACGAAGTGATGCTAAGCGGGCTCTACGAAGGTGAGCTGCACTGCGATCGTCTGCACATACTCAAAGGTGGACTCTTCCGTGGTCGGGTCGCTTGCGAGCAGTTTGTGCTAGACGAACAGGCGGAGTTTTTGGGTGAACGCATTGAGCCGGGCAGCGACCTCGAGCTGATCGAGGAGGCACAACAGATGCTGGCGCAGCCGGTTCCGGTTAAACCAGACCTGACGCTCGATAACTTGCTCGATTCATTGCCCACCCAAGTCAGTTTCAAAGATCGATAACAGAGGAACAGCATGTGTGAGTTGCTCGGGATGAGCGCTAACGTCCCAACAGATATCTGTTTTAGTTTTGCTGGTCTGATGCAGCGTGGAGGTGCCACCGGACCGCACAAGGATGGCTGGGGTATAGGTTTCTACGAAGGGCACGCGCTGCGGGCCTTTCATGACCCGAACCCCAGTTTCGACTCGCCCATCGCACAGTTGATCTGTCAGTACCCAATCAAGAGCCACACAGTGATCAGCCATATCCGCCAGGCCAATGTGGGCGGTGTTAATTTGGAAAATACCCACCCTTTTAGTCGCGAACTCTGGGGCTACACCTGGTCCTTTGCTCATAACGGCCAGCTTGATCAGTCACTGTTCGACTGGCCGCTGGAGTTCTATCGTCCGGTGGGCACGACTGATTCAGAGTATGCCTTCTGCTGGCTGATGGGGCAGATACGCAGCGCTTATCCGGAGCGGCCAGACGATATCAGCGAACTGGTGCAGTTTATCGAGCAGTGCGCGGCAAAACTCCGCAAACTTGGGGTATTCAATATGTTGCTGAGTGAGTCCGAATACCTCTTTTGCTATTGCACAACCAAGCTGCATTGGCTGACACGCAAAGCCCCTTTCGGAGAGGCTCAACTTAAAGATACCGAGCTAACCGTCGACTTCTGTAGTGAGACCCAAGACCATGATGTCGTCTCGGTTATTGCTACCGAACCGCTGACTCACAATGAGTCCTGGCAGGCGCTTACCACGGGGGAGTTACTCGTCTTCCGACACGGCGTGTTGGAGCATCGCTCCGCCGCGACGGAGGAGGAGTAATTGGCATTCGCCAACCTTGCCGAGTTTGTCAGTTGGCTGTCGGAGCGACAGGGCGATGCTCGGGCACTGGTCTGCGCTGGTCGTGAGCTGAGTTTCAGGGAACTTGATGACAGCTCGCGCTCAATTGGACTCTGGCTGAGCCGCAAGCTGGGGCTCAAACCTGGTGCCAGGGTATTGTTACGCCTACCCAACGATCTGCACCTACCCGCCATACTGTTCGGCGCAATTCGTGCGGGTCTGATACCCGTGCTCATTCCCGCAACGGCCAAAGCAGAAGAGGTAGAACGCATAATCGGAGAGACTGAGGCGGTCGCCACCATCTCTCTACCGCAGCAGTCTGAGCACATGGAGTTTTTGCGCCGTATGGAGCAGCCACCCCTGGTGATCTTCGTGGGTCAACTGGAGTTTGGCAATGCCATCGAACGGCGTCTGGCACACCTGATTCGCCCACTTCGCCGCTCGCTCGTTGGGCTTAGGACGCATTGGCTCAGTGAGGCGCTCGATTACGGTCGCAGTTCACTCCACGCCTGGCCGCGTTTGGAGCCTTCTGATGTGGCGTTGATACAATACACCAGCGGAACAACAGCGGCCCCCAAGGGGGTCGAGATGACCCACGATAACTTACTGTCCAACATGCAACAGTTGGCAGAGTGTATGAGTCGAGCCGGTTCCAGCCGACAAGAGCGAATGATGATCTCGTTGCCACTCTACTACTCCTACCCCCTGATGTTGATGCTAACCAACTGGATGCGAGGCGGCCCGGTGGCACTGGTCCACAATGTGCGGGACACTTCGTTGATCGCTGAGCAGTTTGATCGGTTCGATCCCGAGGTATTTGTCGGTATTAATGCGGTGTTTCTGGCGCTCTGTCAGGACCTGCTCTTCCCGCAATTAAGTTTCAAGTCGCTGCAGTACACCATCAGTGGCGGGGCAAACCTGAATGAACGGGTGGCCGAGCGCTGGAGCCTGATTACGGGGACCCGAATTGCTCAAGGCTACGGACTTACGGAAGCGGCTCCGGTAGTCACATTTGATATCTACATGCGTGGTCGTGCTGCTCGTCTGGGTAAGGCGCTCTATCAAACGCAGGTTCGAATTGTCGGTGAGGAGGGTGAGGAGCTTCCGCCCAACACGAACGGAGAGATTCAGGTGAAAGGGCCGCAGGTGATGCGTGGTTACCTTCGACAGTCGGAGCGAGGCCTCTTCCCATTCACCCAAGATGGCTGGCTGCGTACCGGTGATATAGGACGTCTGAGCACTGACGGTGAGCTGCGATTGATAGAGAGGCGACACGAGGTGATTCGTGTGCCCGGTTTTCGCGTATATCCATCAGAGCTTGAAGCCGTGATCAGCATGCACCCAAGCGTGCTCGACTGTGCGGTGATTGGTGTGCCGACTAGCAACGGCTATCACAAGATCAAATTGATTGTTGTTACCAACGATCGTCGACTAACACAGAGGCAGATGCGCGAGTACTGTCGCCAACGTCTGACGCGATACAAGGTGCCTGAGTTGGTGGAGTTCCGAAACGCCCTTCCGCACAGTGCGAGCGGTCGTATGCTTCGCCAGCGCCTGGTTAAAGAGAGTATGCTCGACAGTCAGGTGGGCGAGCGACAGACTTTACGTTAAAATTGCGCCCTCTCAACGCTTTGGCCGCTAGAACGCATGTCCCTAAAACCGCTCTACTCACAGCTCGACCACTGCCGTATTTGCGACCGTTTCCCTCTACGGCAAGCTCTGGGGCGGTTAGCCGCTGATGATGTTGAAGCACGTGCCAAGGTAGAGGAGCGTATCGCTGCCTCCATCGAGCGCGTCAAGTCCTTCGAAACGCTCAACCAACAGCCGATCAACTATCCAGATCTACCGGTCTCTGAGCACCGTGACACCATTTTAGCAGCGTTGAGCAACCATCAGGTGGTGGTGGTTGCCGGGGAGACAGGCTCGGGTAAAACCACTCAGCTTCCCAAGTTGTGCCTAGAGCTGGGGCTCGGCACAAAAGGGCTTATAGGACACACTCAGCCACGTCGTTTGGCTGCGCGTACTGTGGCTAACCGTATTGCTGAAGAGTTACACACACCCCTTGGCGGGCGCGTGGGGTATCAGGTCCGTTTTCATGATCAGGTGAGCGATGCTACCCAGGTCAAACTGATGACCGACGGTATTCTGCTTGCGGAGACACAGAACGACCGGTATTTGGAGAAGTACGAGGCGATCATCATTGATGAGGCGCACGAGCGCAGCCTAAATATCGACTTTCTGTTGGGCTATATCAAGCGCATCCTGCCCAAACGTCCCGACCTCAAACTGATTATCACGTCGGCCACCATCGATCTTCAGAGGTTCTCGGAGCACTTCGACAATGCCCCTGTGATCGAGGTTTCGGGCAGAACCTTCCCAGTTGAGATGCTCTATCGTCCGTTATTGGACCAACAGGATGAAGATGAGCGCGCAATTGATCTGCAACAGGGGATACTGAGTGCCGTTGATGAGTTGATTGAGATTGATACAGCCAAAGAGGGAGCTGGCCCGGGCGACATTTTGATCTTCTTGCCTGGAGAACGCGAGATTCGTGAGACTGCAGAGACTCTGCGTAAAGCGCAGCTGCACAGTACAGAGATTATGCCACTCTACGCGAGGCTGTCGCTGGCGGAGCAGAACCGTGTATTCAGCGGTCAGCGCGGCAGTGCTCGGCGGATCGTGCTCTCGACGAATGTGGCTGAGACTTCGGTAACCGTTCCCGGCATTCGCTACGTGATAGACCCCGGACTGGTGCGAATGTCGCGCTACTCCTACCGGGCAAAAATTCAGCGTCTGCCAATTGAGCCTGTGTCGCAGGCCAGCGCCAACCAGCGCGCAGGTCGCTGTGGTCGTGTCGCACCGGGCACCTGTATCCGCCTCTACTCGCAGGAGGATTTTAATGCCCGCCCTGAGTTTACAGACGCAGAGATACGCCGCACTAACCTGGCAGCGGTGATTCTCCAAATGTTGCAGCTGCGCCTGGGCGATATACACAAATTTCCGTTTATAGATGCACCGGACAAACGTTTTATTAACGACGGCTATAAGCTCCTTGAAGAACTTCAAGCAGTTGATAGTAAACGGAATATTACAGGACTAGGTAAGCAGTTAGCGCGGCTTCCGGTGGATCCTCGCGTCGCACGAATGTTGGTTGAGGGGCACCGGCAGAGGTCGCTGCGAGAACTCATTATACTGGCGAGTGCGTTAAGTATTCAGGATCCGCGAGAGCGTCCGGCAGAAAAGCGCCAGGCAGCTGATCAGCAACACAAATTGTTTGAGGATGAGCACTCCGACTTTATTACGTTGCTGAATATCTGGAACGCCTACGAGGAGAAGCGCCTGGAAGAGACACAGTCGCAGCTGCGTAAATGGTGTCAGAAACACTTTCTCTCATTTATGCGCATGCGCGAGTGGCGCGACCTACACCGCCAGCTACACATTAGTTGTAGGCAAATAGAGTTGAAAGAGCAGGAGTCCGAGGCCTCCTACGAGTCGATCCACCGCGCACTACTCAGCGGGCTGCTAGGTAATCTGGGCTTTAAACAGGACCGAAATGAGTACCTTGGTGCACGCAACCGCCGTTTTAAGATCTTTCCCGGTTCCGGTCAGTTTAAGAAAAACCCGAAGTGGTTGGTGGCAGCTGAATTACTCGAGACCAGTGCCCTCTATGCACACACGGTTGCAAAAATAGAGCCCGAGTGGATTGAACCTCTGGCGAAGCATTTGGTTAAACGTAGCTATCTAGAGCCGCACTGGGAGATGAAGCGAGCACAGGTAGTTGCCCAAGAGCAGGTGCGTCTATACGGCCTCACGATCGTTGCGGCCCGCAAGGTGCATTACGGTGCAATCGATAAGCCGCTTTCTCATGAAATTTTCATTCGCTCAGCGCTAGTCGAGGGTGAATACCGAACTAACGCTCCCTTCTTTAAGCATAATCAGGCGTTATTGGAGTCGGTGGAGGCACTTGAAGACAAATCGCGCCGGCGTGACCTTGTAGTGGACGAGGAGACACTCTACCAGTTCTACGCTCAGCGGATGGAAGAGCAGGGCGGTAATGAGGTAGTCAACGGCATCGGCTTTGAGGCTTGGCGCAAGCAGGCTGAACGCACTAACCCCAAACTGCTGTTCTTCACCGAGGCAGATGTGATGCAGCGCCCGGCTGATCATATCAGCGCAGAGCAGTACCCTGATCAGGTTCAGTTAGAGGGGATTGAGCTCGAGCTCGAGTACGCCTTTGAGCCTGGTAAAGTCCACGACGGTATCAGTATTGATTGCCCTCTACCTTTGTTGCCGCGACTTGATGTTGAGAAGCTGGAGTGGTTGGTACCCGGCATGCTGGCTGATAAGCTCGAAGCTATTTTGCGAGGGCTGCCGAAGCAAGAACGCAAGCATTTCGTACCCATACCGAACTACGTCAAAGAGCTGTGCGACAAGCTCAGTTTCGGGGAGGGCGACTTGTTTGAGGCTATCTCGCTTCAGCTGCTGCGTCTCTCCGGTCGCAGAATCTCCTCGCAGATGTTGCGTGAGGTTAAACTCGATGCGCTTTATAAGACCAATATTCGGGTCGTCGATGCCAGTGGCAAGTTATTGGGGCAGGGACGTGATTGGGAGGCGTTGCAGCACCAGTTTGGTGGTGCTGCCCAGGAGGCATTGGATAGAGCTCCCAAACAGCACTGGGGTGAGACGGGGCTCACCGACTGGAGTTTTGGCAATCTTGATGAGCAGGTGGTAGTCCGCCATGCGGGCGGCATAGAGGTTGAGGCTTACCCAGCACTGGTGGATGCGGGCGATTCGGTAGAACTTAAGTTGGAGATGAATCGGCTAGATGCGCAGCGCGCTTCGCTCAGGGGGGTCGCTCGCCTGATGCTGATTAGCATGCAAGCACAGGTCACACAGGTTCGACATCGCCTACCCAAATTGGCGCAGGCGGTGCTTTACACCAATAAAGTCTTCAATGAACGCCTACTGCAGGACCAGATACTAATATCCGCCGTCTTGCAGCTGATCGATCAGGCGGATTTACCGCGTTCGCACCAGGCTTTTATCTCTCTGCGAGAGAAGGTACGAGCCGAACTTTACGATACCGCCTGTTCGCGAGTAACCTTCGTGACTGAGCTACATGCCGCTTACCACCGTATCAACAAGCAGCTCAGCGGTAAGGTAAACCTACAGACAGTGCCGGTACTCAATGATATCCGGTCTCAGTTGGGGGCGCTGGTACATCCGAACTACCTTAGCGATACACCACCTGAGTGGTTGGCTCAGTTGCCACGTTACTTGCAGGGGATTGAGGTACGACTTGAGAAGTATCAGCGCAACCTTCGCCAGCAGGTGCTCTGGAGTGAAGAGTTAGCTCAATGGAGCCAGCGACTGGTCGCGGCGAAGGCAAAAGCGGAGACTCGTGGCGCCGTCAGTGTAGAGATAATGGACCTTCGCTGGTGGATTGAGGAGTACCGTATTTCGCTTTTTGCACAGGAGCTTGGAACGCGTTTTAAAATAAGTGAAAAGCGCCTTAAGCAGCGGTTCACAGAGGTTAGTGAATAGTCGCAAGTTGATAGAGGCGAATAGCGCTTAGCTGCATTGCACAAATGGGTCAAGCGGCTACAATCATCAAACAGACATAGGTTTAGGAAAGATAATGGTTGAAGGTAAACGCCGTGTTGGTGCAACGCTTATGGCGATCGTACTCAGCGCAACATTGGCAACCGCTGCGATGGCTAAAGAGGAGCATCCGGCTGACCCGTGGGAGGGCTTTAACCGGACCATGTTTAGCTTCAATGAAGGTCTTGATAGAGCCATTATAAAACCGGTGACCCAGGGTTACCGCTATGTAATGCCCGACTTCGCTGAAAAGGGTGTGCATAATTTCTTTGAGAATATAGGCGACGTTAAAACCTTTTTTAACAATGTATTGCAAGGAAAACCTAAAGAAGCGAGTGAGGACCTGGGCCGCGTCCTTGTCAACACAACGATCGGCATTGGCGGTCTGTTCGATGTGGCCTCGACTCTTGGGATTCCAAAGCATGACGAGGATTTCGGTCAGACGCTCGGTGCTTGGGGTGTAGACTCAGGTCCTTACCTTGTACTGCCCCTGTTTGGGCCATCGAGTGTTCGCGACGGCATCGGGCGAATACCGGACGCCATGGTTGATCCTCTGCAAGAGATCGGTAACGAGGATACACAGTTAGGTCTGCAGGTGCTTCGAGTCATCGACACGCGCGCGGAAATTCTCAAGGCGGAAGGCGTAATCAGCGGTGATCGCTATACATTTATCCGGGATGCCTACCTGCAACGTCGCGAGTTTGAGGTGAATGATGGTCAGGTTGAGTTCAACCCCGACGACTTTTAAGCCGATCCAACACTGGCGTGATTGAACAACGTATCCTCATCTACTCGCGAGACAACGACCGCATTGATCGTGTCGTAGAGTTGTGTGAGGCCTGTGAAACCAGTCGGTTGCGTATCTCCGTTGGGCGCACGGCAGAGCAGTTGGTTGATCTGTTTGATCATCATGACTTCGCGCTCGCTTTCGTTGACATGGACAACGATGTATCAGCGCAGCTGTTGGATACCATTGCCCTGCGTCTGAGCCCTAAACCGACCATCTCAATCGTGACCGAGGGGAGCGCCGAATCGCTGCTGAACGCCATGCGAAACGGTGCTGACTCTGTCTTTACACTGACAGAGATGGCTGAGTCCCCAGCCAAACTGGTCTACTGTATCGAACGCCAGTTACAACGCGCTGAGCGTATTGATGAGGTACAGTATCTGCGCGACTCTCTCAGCAAAAGTTTAGAAGAGCTCAAGGCTGATCAGGTGGCTGCACGCGAGATTCAAGAGCGGCTTCTGCCCAAGACAGAGAAGCAGGTCGGCTCGCTGAGCGTTGAATATGCGATGCAGGCCTCTATGGTTCTCAGTGGCGACTTTGTCGACTTTGTTAAATTACGCGAGGACAAGCTGCTCTTCTATCTGGCCGATGTCTCCGGACATGGTGCATCATCGGCTCTGGTCACCGTGTTGTTAAAAAATATTACCAACCGGACACTTCGATCTTATAACCACGGTAAGTCAGGTACCCCTGAAAATCCTCAGGCGCTGCTGGATTTGTTCAACCGCGAGCTACTGCTGACAAGCTTGGGGAAACATCTGACGATCTTCGTGGGTATTATTGATCCGCACGCGAATCAACTCGATTACGCAGTGGGGGGCCACCACCCCATGCCAGTGTTGGTAGAGGAGGGTATTGCTCGTGCTTTGGAGGGGCGGGGTATGCCGATCGGCTTGTTTGAGGCCCCCGTTTTTGAACGTCATAAGATCAGTCTGAGCGCCAAATTTGATCTCTATCTCTTCTCTGATGGTGTTTTAGAGGTTCTAGGGGGTGACAATCTGACCCAGAAGGAGCAGAATCTGCTCGCTCTCTGTGAGCAGGAGGGACAGTCCCCACAATCAATACTGGAGACTGTTACGGTAGCAGGTGAAGCCCTGCCCGACGACATAGCAGTAATGATGGTCTCACGTAAATGATCTCGAACAGCGGTGAAATTCTGTACGCCTGTCAGGAAGGGCACTATGTGCTCAAGT
>DATHZN010000100.1:0-9270 GCA_035458585.1 Marinobacterium sp.
GGATCAGGTACAACGTATAGCGATTAAGTTGGTTGAAGCCTACGATAATCTGTTATGAAATAAGCACAGCATCGTTCATGCAGCCTAACCATTTCTCGAGATAATGTGAGAGTTCAGTTAGGTTTAATGTCTGGGTTTGTATTGCTCGGTACTAGGTCTTGATTTTATTGCTGCTCAGTAGAGACTGCCAACGACGCAGTGAACCGATGAAAGCACACTCTCTCCGGCATGCCCTAGGTCGAGAAAAATGACAGGTTTAGTCGCTTAGCCGTAATTTGTCTGTCCGAGGTAGATGACCCCTAAGTGCCGTTATATTCCATCTGATTGAAACGCTGAAAAAACCATCGATACCTCACTTAATAGTCAGGACTGCTCCGAAAACTCCCAAACCAAGCTGTGCAGAGACTGCACCCACTTTAATCACGCGGATTAAATACAACAGGACACTCAGGTCCTGTGCGAAGTTCAAGAATTACCGACGGTCCGTTCGGTTGCTCAATCTTTACTCCTCTTAAACCCACGCCCATCTGCTCGGCTGCTGAATACCTCTGAGGCGACGGGTTTCCCGTTAGTACGTCCATTTCCGAGCCCACTATCGACGTGGCCACTTCTCTCATAGTTACCGCTCTTACCGTTATTTGCACTCGCATTGGATTTAACCTTCGTCTTCGTTGGATCGGTCAAATCCTCCTCAGCGAGTGGCGGAGGTGGTGTACCGACAAATGCGGCAGCCCTCGCAATTTCATGGAATTCCGGAACCTCTGAATTCATCGCAAGTTCGCCATATTGGTTAGAGCTGTACCCATAGAGTACGCCGGCATCTATGAACAGCGAGCTATCGCTCCAACCGTGTGAGATATAGCTGGCTGTAATCGGTTGGGTGTAGAGGGAGTCTTTAAAGATCGCCCAAGTATCAGTGCCCGGTAACTTTGTTTTGGGCTGTTTGTAACTGAGATTAGTCCAACCAGTCTGAAGTAACTGACCTTCGTTACTGATCATAGCCACCCCGTTATATACCGCCACAGCGTCACGCACGTTCTCACCCCCGAGCACTGCAACAGGTACTGAGCTGTTGTTCGTAGTACCATCACCCAACATGCGATAGCTACCGTTATCACCCCATGCCCATGTGGCTCCAGCGTCAGTGAGGCCAACAACCGTTTTACTACCAGCGGTCAGTTTAACGAAGCGTTTACCCTCAACAGTCGGTGTATCAGGTACTGATGTACGCACCTCCTCAGCCCCATCACCATAATAAGCGGGCCGAGGGCCCCAGCTGTACACATCCCCATATGAATCGAGCGCGTAGCTATTGTGCCGCGGATCGGCAGTGACATAACGCCAGTTAGTCTTGTCACTTAGCCTGGAAACTGATTTTTCCAACATATCGAACTGATAAAGAATGCGACCACCGCCCTCCTTTACCAGAAAAAGAATCGTCTTCCATGAATTCCACTCAGCATCGACGACCGGACCTGGCGCAGGCACTCGCGCCCAATCCATTGCAACATCACCGGCATAACGTCCGGTACCCGCGTAGTAGAGCTCGCCCGCCTGATTGACTACCGCACTGGATGAAGCTCCTGCCAAAACAAATTTAGCGTTCTGAAATTCAGCATAGGTCGCTAAGAGACGGCGACTTGGCTCTATTGGCCCACATACCGCATATGTCTCGCACGTGCCCGCTACGTAAACGTTGCCGTTCGAATCCAAAAACAGATTATGCGAGTCGCCTTTTGAGACAGCCTGCGGGAAAGCCAGTGCAGTCGTCGCAGCAAAAGCAGGAAATATAGCAAGCAATTTCAGAGAAAACGGCTTCATATAGATATCTCTCAATAAGTATTTACTGAGAGACATATTACTAACTTTTATCGATAACAATATTGAGAAGTAATAACGCTAAAAGGGGATTTGTGACACCAAAGTAAATAACGACATTTGCACTAAAAAAGGGACCTAGATAAACGTCTAGTGCAGGAAATTCAGCATCTGAACCATCGGAGCTTTTAACTAATAGCTCTGCATAAAACCCAGAATCCCTCATGATGTAATTTTGGATTTTGGTTAAAAAGTGCGCTATACCTTAAGTCCATCAGACTAATCTTTTAGAGGGTTTAATCTTGGCTTTTCTTTGTTGGAAAGTCATAAGACCCCAAGTAACACAAGATTTTGAGCAGCAGAACGCTAAATTGATAATCAGAGAGTTATTTTCATCATGACAACCGCTGAAAAATCAGAGCAAGGGTTACATTTAGACACTGTCGATCACGGGCGACGTAAATTCCTATCGAGTACAGCTCTTGGCGCAGCAACCATCACCATCCCCTCCATCGGTAATGCAGAGATCTCTGCTGGCAAAAGACTCTCAATCCAGTCCCTTTGGAGCGAGAACACCATCGGATATAAAACGTTCAAAACCTGGTGCGAGAGTATTCAAGAGTTGACCGCCGGAGAGGTCGATCTTGTGCCCTACCCTGGCGGGTCTGTTGCTGAAGTTTTCGATATGATGACCGCTACAAGTGCAGGCGTTCTAGATGCAATGCATTGGGTACCTCACTACGCCGCGTTGGATGGAAAAATGCCAGCAGGTGTCTTTCTTACCTCCTTCCCAATGGGGCTGCCCCACCCACACCAGTGGGACATGTTATTTGACAGTTTTGGCGGTACCGAGTTAGCGCGAGATCTGTACGCTCGTCAGGGGCTCGAGTTCGTTGGGCACGTTCATCACGACATGAATTTGATCCACTCAAACAAACCCATCCGCTCATTGGAGGACTTCAAGGGCCTAAATTTGCGGATGCCGGGCGGGCTAGTCGCCGAATGTTTCCAGGCCATCGGTGCTAACACTATTGCACTGGCAGGTTCAGAAGTGAGACCCGCACTCGATCGCGGCACAATAGATGCAGCAGACTTTACAGGGCCAGCCATGAACTGGGACCTTGGCTTTGCGGACGTTAGCCGCTATATCGTCATGGGGCCGACATCGACTCCTTGCCTTCACCAACCAGTTGATTTGACAGTTATTGCGTTCAACAAAGCGGTCTGGGATGGCATATCTGCGCGTTCTCAAAATCTGTTAAGAGAACTGGTTCGTGCATTCTCCGTCGATCATTTTACCGCCCATCAGAAAGCTAACATTGCTGCCTGGAAGCAATTCGAGCAGGCCGGCGTGGAGGTCACTCGCTTATCAGAGGATGACGTCGAAAAGTTTAGAAAAGTAGTTTTACCGCTTTGGTTCAAATGGGCGAATTCCGATGAGGACTCGGCAAGGGTGTTTAGGCTACACCTGGATGTCATGCTAAGTCCCTCTGTAGCTTACATAAGCCCGGAGGATATCAGGGAATTTGAACTCAAAATTTAAATGGTGGTTTAAACGCTGAAAGCTTGATCAAGCTTATGCCTACTAAATTACTCACACTCTTCCCGGCGACGATTCGTGGAAAACTGATATTGGTCGTCGCAATCATTTGCTTGTCAGCGGCGCTCGCGGGTTTGATCGCCCACCGCGCCAGCTCGGTTGCACAACAGCAACTATCCACGATAACCGAAGTCAGCGTACCTGCGCTTGAGACAGCCCATCGGCTTTCGCAAACGACCACCCAAATATCGAATGGTGCATCTGACGTTGCTACATCAGAAAGCCCGGAGATCCTGGGTGATCGTCTCACCTCACTTAAAATAGATCTATTTCGAGCTCAGGATGTCATCTCTGAATTAGAGTCGCTCGGTTACCAAAACGGCACAACCGTCGAGCTCGATAGGCAGATAAACCTCATCGATAGCGTGACCGAGAATCTTGGTACTAAGGTAGCTTCGCGCCTCAGCGTCGCAAACCAGCTGCAGCAAAAAATTGAACAGCTAGCCGAGATCCACGTCAAATTTAATGACGCTATCCAGCCTTTGCTTGACTACCAATTATCTGTTCTTTCAAACGAGAGCTTGCGGGTCTTTCAGGGCACTCAACAGTCTGTGGATGATCTAAATTCTCTCGGTGTAAAGGGCCTTATCCCGTTGCTCAGCCTCCAAACACAGGTGGAGCAAATAAGACGCTCAATCGACGTCGCCAAATCAACCAACCTACCGGAGGAGACACGTGAGGCGTGGAATCAGTACGTCACGTCTAGTTCAGTTGCCCTGCGCAATTTGGAGGAGTTAAATTCAAATTCCTCTGTAAATCAAAACATTGATGTATCCGGACTATCAAACTTATTAGATCAGATACTAGCCATTGGGTCGGAGGCGAAGGACAAACTGTGGATAGCTGGAGACGAACAAACAGAGACTGAGACCGCCACTCCCAACAATCAATTTAATGTCGCTGATCTAAACAGGTTAATTAGTGAATTCAGCTCCAGTCTGAACCTCGCACTTCTCCAGCTTCGCGGTCGTACAGTCACTGTGGGTCGGGAATTGACGACAGCAGTTTCCCAAAGCCTGACGAAGATCGAAGAGGCGAGTACAGAAGGATACGGCTCTCTCCTATCGCTGGAGGCACTCGGGAACAGAGCGGTAGGTATTTTGACGCTGGCATCCTATGCGGATGATGCGTCAGCCCTTCTTGCATTCCGCTCCCAGCTTGAGTTGGTATCTCAAGACACAGACTCTAAGTTGGAGGCACTCGGCGAAACACTCGAGAGCTCCGAGGTTGAATCCTTAGCCCAGCAACTGATCGGTTTTGGTGTAGGTGCAAACAATGTCTTCGATTTGAGGGAACAGGAGCTTGGAGCACTCAATGAAGGCGCAGATTTACTCAACGAAACTAACGCCCTGAGTCGGCAAATAAGGAGCTTATCCGAGAAGCTCGTTTCGGATATCAATAGATCAACCGATGCAGCAGCAGCGGGCGTCCTAAGCTCGTTAGAATCCAGTCGTCTGAATCAAGCATTCGTTCTGATTGTTTCCGTAGCAATCATTATGAGTGCTATCGCCTATGTAAATCGCAGCTTAGGTGCACGTCTAAGCGCATTTAGCTCTGCCGCTTTATCTCTCGCCGAGGGCAATCTCAACATCGCCCTTCCACCTCCGTCTGGAAAAGATGAAGTATCCAGACTGATGCATGCACTGAGCACCTTTCGCGATACAGCTGTGCAAATGAAAGAGAGTAATCTACGAGAAATTGCAGAGACACGGCAAAGACTAATAGATGCAATCGAGAGCATCTCGGAGGGCTTTGCTTATTATGATAGCAACCACTGTCTCGTTCTCTGTAACTCCCGTTACATGGATTTTCTCAGCGATCCAAATGGAAGAGTAGTTCGACAAGGGCGTTTGATAACAGAGATCGCCAAGGATGTGCCAGAAACCTCGGGCCTAGATCTTAGAGCCGACACTTCGATTGCTACCGGCGCCGAAAAGCAGGATGAGGCATCGACTAATGGAAATATAAGGCGGTTAAGAGATGGTCGTTGGGTTCAGATCGACGTTCGGCGAACGTCCGATGGTGGAACAGTCATGGTCTATTCAGATATTTCAGAGCTAAAAGACCGTGAATCAGAATTGACCGACGCTAAAGAACAGGCCGAGACAGCGAATGAAGCTAAGAGCGCATTTCTTGCCACCATGAGTCACGAGATCAGAACGCCATTGAACGGCATCGTGGGAATGAGCAAATTATTGGTCTCAACAAATCTAACAACCGAGCAACGAGATTTTGCCAATACAATAACCGAAGCATCAGATACCTTACTTGCCATCATCAACGACATCTTAGATTTCTCTAAAGTTGAAGCCGGCGCCTTAGAACTTGAATTTATTGAATACGATCTGTTTGAAACTGTAGAGCACAGTATTGAACTGGTGGTGGCACGCGTCACCGAAAAAAATATCGCCCTAATATGTGACATTGATCCATCTGTTCCCAGAGGCGTCATTGGCGATCCCACGCGGCTAAAGCAAATTCTTCTCAACCTTCTGAGTAACGCAGTGAAATTTACGGATCAGGGCGAGGTCAGCCTTCAACTGAGCACAACGAATTATGCAAGCGCACCAAACGGCCCCCTGTCACTCTGTTTCGAAATTTCTGACACTGGCGTGGGCATACCCGCAGACCGAATGGATCAGCTGTTCAAATCGTTCAGTCAGATTGATGCCTCAACAACACGCCGATTTGGCGGGACTGGGTTGGGACTTGCGATTACTAAGCGCCTCGTGGAGAGAATGGGTGGCGCAATAAGCGTTCAAAGTAGATATGGCGAAGGCTCGACTTTCAAGTTCACAATACCACTCAAAGCGGCAGTACTGAGCGACGACCTGACTAGACAAGCGCAACTAGCTGCGATAGCTGGCGAGCGTGCACTGATATTAAGCGATCCCGGACATTCGATAGATTCGTTTGCTAAGCGATTAAAAAACTTGAAGATTCAAACGGATATAAGAGAGGTTTTCGAGCCCGCCGACATCAGTGCTCTATTGCCCGGCTACGATTACGTGATAGTCGATAATCAGTTAATGCAGGCCAATAAGTTGAGCGTTTCACGCGCTCAAAGTAGCGATCAATTGCCTAACAAATCTCAACTGATACTGCTAACAGACCTCGTACCCGCCACACCCGAGTTCTGGTCTCAATTCAAAGCATCTGGCTTTAATTCGGTTGTCTCAAAGTTAGCCAAGACGTCAAAATTATTATCAATTCTTGCTCCAACTGTGGAGAGTGGATCACTTACCGAGACACCAACATCTGCAGAAACAGCACCGCAACAGACACTCCGTTCGCTGGCTATATTGCTGGTAGACGATAATCGTATCAACAGGAAAGTTGGTCAAAAAATGTTGGAAAAAAATGGTATCTCTGTAGAGCTGGCGACAAGCGGTACTGACGCGATCACCAGAGCAAAAGAGGTGGAGTACAACGTGATTCTAATGGACATCGAGATGCCAGAAATGGATGGTATTACGGCCGCTAACAACATTAGAGATGAGTCACCCACCAACAAGCAGCCTTACATAGTCGCCTTAACGGCAAACGCACAAGTATCAGCTAGAGATACTTACTTAGCAGCCGGATTCGACGACTACGTAAGCAAACCCATCGATGAAAACGCACTGCTAGACTGTCTGAAGCGATCTTTAGAAATCGTCAGAGAGTCCTAGCTATAGTGCTGTCGAAAGAGTGATGAGGGTGCAATATGGACAACAAATCGATAGATCATGAGGCACTACTGCGACTGTACCACGTGGTTGGGAACGATCTAAGCGAACTTGAGGAGCTACGTCAGGACTATTTAGCAGATGCGCCAGCACTCGTCTCGCAGATTCTGGAGAGCGCCGAGCAGCGCGATAACGATAACCTAAGGATAGCTGCACATTCCTTAAAGTCTAACGCACGTGATTTAGGCGTCACTCAACTAGCAAACGCTGCTGCGGTAATCGAGCAAGCTTGCCACAATGGGCAATCAGATCGAATTGATGAGTTACTTTCGCAGCTTAAGTCCCTTGAAGCTAACACAAGTGCAGAAATAGCTTCGCTGGACATGAGCAAGATCGTTAGCGAGCTTTGACGCCCATGAACTCTCGCTCAGATGATTCAATTTTCACAGCGCCCGGTAGAATACTGGTTGTTGATGATAATCGTCTGAGCGGACGGAAACTCGCAAAAGCATCGCAAGCGCTCGGCCACGAAGTGGAGGTGGTCACCAACGGTGAAGACGCTATCGAACAACTGCGACTTTCCACGTTTGACATTGTACTGCTTGATATCGTAATGCCGATCATGGATGGGTTTGCCGTACTGGAGACAATGAAGGCTGACTCAGTACTGCGCGACATCCCAGTTATTGTTGTCTCCGCGTTAGAAGATCAAGTTGGTAACGTTGCCCGCGCAATTGAACTGGGCGCCGAGGATTTTCTTCCAAAGGATTTCGAACTCACCATCTTACGCGCTCGCATAAACGCATCACTGGCCCGTAAACGGTTCAGAGAGAGGGAATTGGAGTATTTCAGGGACATAGACACTCTGACTAACTCAGCTCAGATAATTGAGCGCGGTGAATTCAACCCCAGCGAACTCGGCACTGAAAAAGTAGCACTCAGGGACGACCCCTTGGGTCGGCTTGCGACGGTATTTCATGGATTAGCCGAAGAGATATATCAACGCGAGCGCCGTATGGATCAGACCGTACGCACCCTTCGCGGAACCATCTTGGTGCTGATCGCTGGATGTATATTTGGTATTTCGCCGGCCCTTGGTGGCCTCGCCAGTGGTTTAGATATGCCGCCACTTGGATTAGTCATATGGGCCAACGGATTTGCGGCCATCGCCTGCATCCTATTCGCCTACTTAAGAGGCAGGGCCCGAGCTATCACGGTTAAACACTTAGGGTTCCTTGTCGTTTGGGCGCTACTTCTTGGGTGCGGTTATCAATTGCTGACGATAGTAATCGCTAAACATGTCGAGGCTACATTGATGTCGCTTGCGGGCAGTTCAAGAGGGTTTATGGTCTTCATGCTAGCTGCCATAGTCGCACTTGAGCCACCTAGCCTGAAGAGGCTTCTTGGGCTCGGCCTTGGATTCGTCTCGGTGTCTATCGTGCTTCTCCTAAAGGGCTACAACCATTCGCAAGAACAACTCATCTGGTTGGGTGCCGCATTTTCACTCCCGTTCTTGCTATCGCTACACACTATTCTTATGTCCTGGCGACCGAACGATCTGGACCCAAGCTACACCGTCGGACTCATGTTGGCGATCTCAACGATAATCTTAGCGCCTATCTCTGTAGCGTCTGGCACTTTTTATGTACCTGAGTTTTCCCTGGACGTGCCGCAGCTCATCATTATTGCATTGGGCTTGAGCACTGCAATTGCCCTGGTCTTGGGTTTGGAAATCGTTTCCACAACAGGTCCGGTATTTGCCAGTCAGATGGCTTACTCGCAAACGTTAGCCGGAATTGCTTGGGGCATTGTGCTCTTGAACGAGTCGATGTCACCTTATGCTTGGGCAGCACTGGTGCTTGTACTGATCGGCTTTTGGCTGGTAGCGCCCAAACAAGCAGGCGGTAACTTTAGAATAAGGCTTAATTTTAAAAAACAAGCCTCAGCGCCGAAACACTAATGTAGTGGTCAACTAACTCCGCAATACATCGAACTAACTGTACGGCTGAAGTTAATTGAGTTCCAGCGTTGTCACATTTGATAGCTACCACCGTCCGCAAAGTTTCACCGAGACTGTGATGGTCTGCTCCGAAAACGTTACGAATCGTCCAGAAACGAGAGTGTAAAAATAACTAGCTACCAACACATCCCCTGCGATCTGGGGGCAGGTGGTCTGCGTATAGT
>DATHZN010000101.1:0-65071 GCA_035458585.1 Marinobacterium sp.
TCGGCGGACTTTGCCCGCTTAGGAGAGGAGGTGAATGCGGTTCTGGATGCGGGTGCGGATATCGTTCATTTCGATGTCATGGATAACCACTATGTACCCAATCTGACGATAGGTCCGATGGTCTGCTCAGCGTTACGAAAGCACGGTATCGAGGCGCCAATCGATGTCCATCTGATGGTTAGGCCTGTTGACCGTATTATTGGCGATTTTATTGAGGCTGGCGCAAGTTATATTACTTTCCACCCAGAGGCGTCCGATCACATTGATCGCTCATTGCAGATGGTACGCGATGGTGGTTGTAAGTCCGGACTGGTGTTTAACCCCGCGACGCCGCTCCACTATCTCGACCATGTGATGGATAAGGTTGATATGATTCTGCTGATGTCTGTGAATCCGGGTTTCGGTGGACAGAAATTTATTCCCGGAACGCTCGATAAACTGCGTGAGGCGCGCAGGCGCATTGATGCCTCAGGTATGGATATTCGTCTCGAAATCGATGGCGGTGTGAGTGTTGCTAATATCGCTGAAATAGCACGCGCCGGAGCTGACACCTTTGTAGCCGGATCAGGGATTTTTAACACCGACGACTACCGCGCGACCATTGATAAGATGCGCGCTGAGCTGGCGGGAGTCTGATCGATGGCACAGCTGCCGCAGTTAATAATGCTCGATCTGGACGGCACCCTAGTCGACTCGGTACCCGATCTTGCGATAGCCGTTGATCAGATGCTCACAGAACTTGATCGCCCAAAAGCGGGAGAGGCCAGGGTGCGTGACTGGGTCGGTAACGGTGCATCAATGTTGGTTGCGCGAGCATTATCGGGCTCACTCGAACCCCAAGATTGTCATTTGGAAGGTGAACTTTACGAAGCAGCCTATATGGGGTTTCTAAAAGCGTACGCCGAATCCAATGGTCGCTATGCCCAGCTATATCCAGGGGTGGAGGCGGCGCTCGAGAAGTGGAGTCAACAGAAGATACCTCTGGCGGTGGTTACAAATAAACCGATGCTATTCACCAATGCCTTGTTAAAATCGCTACGTCTGTCGCACTATTTTCACTTTGTGATGGGTGGCGATAGTTTGCCACAGAAGAAGCCTGACCCTGCACCCTTGCATCACATCATGACGCAGCTTGGCGCGCAGCCAGAGGCTTGTTGGATGGTTGGTGATTCCAAGAACGATGTTGAGGCGGGACGTGCTGCCGGCTGCAAAGTGGCGGCGGTGACCTACGGCTACAACCACGGCGAAAACATCGCAGACTCCGAACCGGATCTGCTGGTCGATCGGATTGATGCCCTCGATTTGACGTTGGTGCAGTCTATGGAGCCAAAGCAGGATTAGCGCGAGCTAACTTGCCAATAATCCACCTATCGGGCATCGTACGCAGGGCATAGAGAGCGGCGAGCCGCCACCAGATTGAGTACATGAAGGAACAATGATGGATATCAAACAGGCACTGGCGCATGCCGTCGCTGGTGAGCATCTGAGCCGCGAGGAGATGCATGCGGTGATGATGCAGATCATGACGGGTCAGGCGACCGATGCGCAGATCGGTGCTTTTCTGACGGCAATGCGAATCAAAGGCGAATCGGTCGACGAGATCACGGCAGCCGCGCAGGTGATGCGTGAGCTGGCGATTCCTGTAAAGCTAAGCACCGAAAACGCCGTAGATATTGTGGGTACAGGCGGGGATGGATCGAACCTGTTCAATGTATCCAGTGCGGCCTCTTTTGTTGTTGCGGCCGCCGGCGGAACAGTTGCGAAACATGGCAATCGCTCGGTCAGCTCCAAATCGGGTGCGGCGGACCTGTTGGAAGAGGCGGGTATACACCTGGGCTTGAACGCTGAGCAGGTCGGCCGCTGTATTGATGAGGTAGGCGTGGGCTTTATGTTTGCTCCCCAGCATCACAGTGCGATGAAGCACGCCATAGGTCCTCGTCGCGAGATGGGTATGCGCACGCTGTTTAATGTGCTTGGACCGCTGACGAACCCCGCAGGCGCCAAGCACTACCTCTTGGGCGTGTTTGATCAGGAGCTATGCTGGCCTATGGCTGAAGCGCTGCTTGAACTCGGTGCTAGGCATGCTCTGGTGGTACACGCTGAGGATGGGTTGGATGAGATCAGCTTGGCGGCGACAACACACGTGGCAGAGCTTCGAGATGGAATGATTGCCGAGTACAGCATCACGGCCCAGACTGCTGGTCTTGAGTCTCAGACCCTTGAAGGTCTGCAGGTAGGGGATTCCAGTGAATCCTTAGCGCTGATCAAGGCGGCGTTTAGCGGTCAGAATCCGAAAGCCGCTGATATGATTGCGCTCAATGCTGGTGCAGCGCTCTACGCAGCCGATATCTGCGATACGCTGGAAGGGGGTGTTGCCAAAGCGCTTGAGGTGATTGCCAGCGGTGCAGCTAAGGCGAAAATGGAGGAGCTTGCGAGCTTCTCTCAAAGTTTCGCGGCAGGAGCGAAGTGATGGCGAAGATCCCTACCGTTCTAGAACGCATCGTAAAGCGTAAGTTTGAAGAGATTGGCGAGCGCAGCGCCAGGGTTAGCATCAACGATCTTAAATCGCAGATCGAAGCGAATAGAGGTTCTGCTACTGATCCGCGTGGTTTTGTTCGTTCACTCGAGGCACATATCGCCGCAGGTCGAGCGGGTGTTATCGCGGAGATCAAGAAAGCGAGCCCAAGCAAGGGGGTGCTGCGGGACCCCTTCTATCCAGCGGAGATTGCGATCTCTTATGAGAAGGGCGGTGCCAGTTGTCTCTCTGTACTGACCGACGCCGACTTCTTTCAAGGGCATGAAGAGTACCTGCAACAGGCTCGCGCCGCGTGCTCGCTGCCGGTAATCCGCAAAGACTTTATTGTCGATCCCTACCAAGTCTATGAGGCTCGCGCGATTGGCGCTGACTGTGTTCTGCTCATCGCGGCTTGTCTGGAGGATCAGCAAATGGCAGATCTGAACAGCCTGGCACAAGAGCTCGGTATGGATGTTTTGATTGAGGTGCATGATGGCGAAGAGCTTGACCGGACCCTGCCGTTAGGTAACCGCCTGCTGGGCATCAATAACCGCAATCTGCACAATTTTGAAGTGACTTTGCAGACGACTCTGGATCTGCTCGAACGTATTCCGAACAACTACCTAGTGGTGACTGAAAGCGGTATTCTGGCGCCAGAAGACGTGACGCTGATGCGCAACAATAGCGTCAATGCTTTTCTGGTGGGTGAGGCATTTATGCGTGCCGAAGATCCAGGTCAGCGCCTGGCAGAACTGTTTAACTAAGTCGCAGAATTAAGGAAAATTAGATGCACGTTGAAGTGAAATGGGACGGTGACGAGCGCTTTAAAGCGACCACTGATTCTAAATTTGAAGTGGTAATCGACCGTGATCTTCAGCAGGGTCCCCGTCCGATGGAGTACATCTTGGTCGGCCTTGGTGGCTGTACCAGTGTTGATGTTATGAGTATGCTTAAAAAGAGCCGTCAGGACGTGACTGATTGTGTGGCGGTCATTGAGGCAGAGCGTGCTGATGCTGTACCGGCAGTATTCACCAAGATCCACGTGACTTTCAAAGTGACGGGGCGCAACCTCAAACCCTCTGCCGTCGAACGCGCGGCTAAGTTATCTGCGGAACAGTACTGCTCAGTATCAAAGATGCTCGAAGGCGGTGGTGTAGAGATAACCCACAGCGTTGAGATCCACGAGGCGGACTAATCTAACCGACCTGATTGAGGTGGCCACCTCGGCTTTGCGCATCACCCTCCTGCATTAACAATCCTTGGAGGGTTTAAACTCCGGAAACGGTGGCGCTACACCTCGTTTGGCTGTTGCTTTTTTAAGCAATATCCCTATAATTACGCCTCCTTTTTTATATCAACCTCCTTGCTTTCGGGGTTTCCAGGTCAAAAGGTTCTGGAAGTTAAACATCTCGGAGGCTGCAAAACCGTAAGGAGCTACAATGCGTCACTACGAAGTACTGTTCCTGGTTCATCCGAACCAGAGCGAGCAGGTTCCAGCGATGATCGAGCGTTACACTAACCTTATCGAAGGTGATAACGGTAAGATCCACCGCTTGGAAGACTGGGGTCGTCGCCATCTGGCATACCCAATTAATAACGTTCACAAAGCTCACTATGTGCTGATGAACATCGAAGCCACTCAGGCTGTGATGGACGAGCTGGAAAACCTGTTCCGCTACAACGATGCCGTTCTGCGTAATATGGTTCTTCGCACTAACGAAGCAATCACTGAACCTTCTCCAATCAAAGCTGCTGAAGCACGTGAAGAGCGTAAGCCACGTCGTGAAGAGCGCAGCGAGAAGCCACAGGCTAAAGCTGAAGACTCAGCTGAAGCGGCTTCTGAAGAGTAATTAAGAGTAGGAGATAGATCAGATGGCACGTTTTTTCCGTCGTCGTAAGTTCTGCCGTTTCACTGCAGAAGGCGTTAGTCAGATCGATTACAAAGACCTGGATGTACTGAAAGGCTACATCACTGAAACTGGCAAGATCGTTCCTAGCCGTATCACTGGTACTAAAGCTAAGTACCAGCGTCAGCTGGCAACTGCGATCAAGCGCGCACGTTATGTAGCGCTGCTGCCGTACACAGACGGTCACGATCTGTAATTAGGCTTTCGCTGCGGGCATGTCTCGTGGGTGAGTGAAATAAATTTTGTACTGCAGGTATACCTGCAGCCTAAATGAGGTTTTGAGAGATGGAAGTTATCCTCCTCGAGAAGATCGGCAAATTGGGTGGTCTGGGTGACAAGGTTAGCGTTAAGGCTGGTTTCGGCCGTAACTACCTGATCCCACAAGGCAAAGCAGTTTCTGCAACTGAAGCAAACATGGCTCGCTTCGAAGAGCGTCGTGCTGAGCTGGAAAAAGAAGCGGCTGATAAGCTCTCTTCTGCTACTGCTCGCGCTGAAGCGCTTGAAGGTCTGAACATCACTATCGCTGCCAACGCTGGCGACGAAGGTAAACTGTTTGGTTCGATCGGTAGCAAAGACATCGCTGATGCGATCACTGCTGCAGGCACTGAAGTTGAGAAGAGCGAAGTTCGCTTGCCAAATGGTGTCATCCGCACCATTGGTGAGTTCGAAGTCGCTGTACAGCTGCACGCTGAAGTGACCGCAACTATTACTCTGACTGTTGTCGCTGAGTAATTTGCTGTTGCTCTAAGAGAACCGCGCTTCGGCGCGGTTTTTTTATTTTTGTAGATCTATACAATGGCGCCTGTGGTTTACCACCGTTGACGGTCAGAGGTCTTAATGCGGATCTCGTTCAGTTTATAATCCGAGATGTAGTCACTCTATGTTGTCAGATTTAGGCGCTGCGGCGCCGTTTGCGCTGTTGGAAAATACCCGTGATACCCGTCGTGGTTCATACCTTTTTCGTCACCCTGTTGCGGAAGTCCTCTGTTATCGAACTGCAGAGGTAAGCGCCAAACTCGCGGAGATGGATCAATTACGTGCCCAGGGATACTACCTCTGTGGTTACCTAGCTTACGAAGCTGCCTACGGGCTGACTGACAAACAAAATTTCAGACTGACTCACAGCGACAGACCGCTGATGCATTTTTACGCCTTTGCTGAGCGTGAGCACCTTAACCATGCAGAGTCCGGAGCGCTGTTGCAGAAACTAACCGCCGGATCTGCACCTGCTGCCATTCGTGATGTGCAGATGAATATGGACGAAGCTCAATACTGCGAGGCCATCAGAAAGGTACGCGAGCATATTCGAGAGGGTGATACCTACCAGGTTAACTACACCCTCAAATACCGCTTCAACTATCAGGGGTCGCCACTTAACTTATACAGTGCCTTGCGCAGCAAACAGTCGGTTGAGTTTGCCGCTTACTTAAATTTTCCTGAGTATTCGGTGATCTCGCTCTCGCCTGAGTTATTTATAGAAAAGCGCGGCGAGCAACTGGTATCGAGACCGATGAAAGGTACAACTGCGCGGGGGGCGGACGAGGCGCAGGATCAGCAGATTGTCGCTGGGATGCAGGCTGACCCCAAGACGTTGTCAGAGAATGTGATGATTGTTGATCTGATGCGCAACGATTTGAGTCGGGTGGCGAAACCCGGCTCAGTGTCTGTAGAGAAGCTATTTGAAGTACAGACGTTCGAGACTCTGCATCAGATGGTCTCTACAGTTAAAGGGCTAGTGCCCGGTGAAATTGATCTGCAGACAGTGTTCACGGGACTTTTCCCCTGTGGCTCGATTACGGGTGCACCAAAGTTGCGGACAATGGAGCTGATTGAGCAGCTTGAGCAAGAACCTCGCGGTGTCTACACCGGTGCGATTGGTTATATCACTCCAGACAACGACTTCTGCTTCAATGTTCCTATTCGAACCTGCATAGCCCAGTCTGATGGCCGCGCTGAAATGGGGGTGGGCGGCGGTATACTGCATGAGTCTGATCCTATAGCTGAGTATGAAGAGTGCCGTATCAAAGCACGCTTTCTTACACAGCTGAACCACTCCATGCAACTCATTGAATCCATGCGATACGAGGCTGGCAGTCGCTCAATTCCGCTTCTGAAGCAGCATTTGACGCGACTGAAAAGCTCAGCTAATTCGCTGGGTTTTCACTGCGATGTAGCCCAGCTGGAGAGAGTGCTGGCTGATTTTATAACCCCGCTTGAGTCAACTAGTAAGGTTAGGTTGTTGCTTAGTGCCAATGGCAGTTATGAACTCAGCGCAGAGAAACTAGGCGATGAGACCTCGCAGGAACCACGCTACTTGGACATTGCTAAGGACGTTGTAAACAGCAGCGAGTGGCTCTATCAACACAAAACGACTCAGCGGGAACTATACAATCGCGCCTACATGGAACATGCCGCGGGAGGCGCCTATGATGTGTTATTTGTTAATAATCTAGGTCAGATTACCGAAGCGAGTCGGCACAATATTTTTATAGAGTTGGACACAGAGTTGCTGACCCCAGCACTGTCGGGTGCCGTGCTCCCGGGAGTCTTTCGCCAGGCTGTGATCGCCCGTGCAATGAAACCGGTTGTACAACGCTCTTTCGGTTTAAACGAACTACTAAAGGCAAAGCGTATCCTGTTAACGAATGCTGTGCGGGGAGAGGTTGAGGTTGTTTTGAGTGAGCAGGCGCGGGAGCTGGCGATTGCTATGTTAGAAGAAGCGGAGGCTAGTTGATGCTCTGGCTGATCGATAACTACGACTCCTTTACCTTCAATGTGCTGACCTATTTACGCCAGCTTGGCAGTGAGCCAAAAGTGGTAAAGAATGACCGTGTCGATGTTGATGCCATTGTGCAACAGGGTTGCACCGCTGCATTAATCTCTCCGGGGCCTGGTAAGCCCGCCGATGCGGGAATCTCTCCTGAATTAGTAAAGCGGTTGAGCGGGCAGATACCTATTTTAGGTATCTGCCTTGGTCATGAAGTGATTGCGGAGGTCTTTGGTGCACGGGTGGTACATGCGCGCGATGTCATGCATGGTAAGGTCTCGACTGTCTACCACGATGGTAAAGGGGTGTTCCAGGGTGTTCCTAATCCTGTTCGTGTCTGCCGCTACCACTCGCTTATAGTTGATTCTGATTCACTGCCAAATACCCTGCAAATCAGTGCCTGGACTCAAACTGAGGAGGGGGTTGTTGATGAGGTAATGGGTGTGCGCCATGTGGAGCATTTGACAGAGGGTATACAGTTTCACCCCGAAGCGATCCTGACCGATTATGGGCACCTGATGCTGGCCAACTTTTTGCGACTGAATCCCTCTAAACATTGAGAGTTAAGCTGGCCAGGCAGGTCTTTTTTGTCGCATTGCCAACTTCAGCTGAGCTCTACTGGCTTAGGTTTAGGCTCAGACTCGTTCCCCGTTCAAACGGCGCTCCTAGAGTTCAGTTCCTATGGTATAGTTAGCCGCTATTTTAAGCCTTTGTTTCGAGACAGTTACACGTGGATAGAGCTGATTACGACCGTGAAGTAGAGCGTGCTAAGGTGCCGCCGCACTCGATGGAGGCGGAGCAATCGGTGTTAGGTGGCATGATGCTGGATAACAACGCCTGGGATGTTGTTTCCGAGATCGTTGTTGATTCACATTTTTATAGCGGCAACCACCGCAATATCTTCCGTACGATGCAAAAACTGATCGATTTGGGCCGTCCAATCGATGTGGTAACGCTCTCTGAAGAGCTTGACCGTACCGGTGAGCTAGAAGCCTGTGGCGGGCTTGAGTATCTCGTCGACCTTGCGAGTAATACACCAAGCGCCTCAAATATTCGGGCCTACTCAGAAATCGTCCGCGATCGTGCACTGCTGCGCCAGATGATTTCGGTCGCCAATGAGATTAACGACTCTGCCTTTTTCCCTGAGGGTCGCGGTGCAGACGAAATTCTCAATGAGGCAGAGAGCAAGATCTTTCAGATTGCAGAGGAGCGCCCGAATCAGGGCGGCCCGCAAGCCGTTAACCCGCTATTGAAGCAAGCGGTTGAACGTATCGATGAACTCTTTAGTAATTCAGACTCGCTTACCGGTGTTACGACAGGTTTTGATGATCTGGACGATGCTACGGGCGGTCTGCAGAAGTCTGACCTGATAATCGTAGCGGCCAGACCCTCGATGGGTAAAACCACCTTTGCCATGAACCTGGTTGAGAATGCCCTGATGTCGGGCAATAAGCCGGTGTTGGTATTCAGTTTAGAGATGCCAGCGGCGCAACTGGTGACTCGTATGCTCTCCTCGCTCGGACGGATCAATCAGACCAAAGTGCGTAACGGTCAGCTTGAAGATGATGACTGGCCGAAGCTCACCGCCGCGGTCAATATGCTGAAAAATAAGCCTCTGTTTATCGATGATCAGGCAGGTATCAGCCCCAATGAGATGCGCACCCGCGCGCGCCGTATAGTGCGCGAGCACGGACCCTTGTCACTGATCATGGTTGACTATCTGCAGTTGATGCAGATTAAGACGGGTAAGGTTGAGTCGCGTACCAACGAGATCTCCGAGATATCGCGTTCACTTAAAGCGATCGCCAAAGAGATGGAGTGCCCCGTGATTGCTCTATCGCAGCTGAACCGATCGCTGGAGCAGCGTCCCAATAAACGTCCGGTTAACTCAGATCTGCGTGAATCTGGAGCGATAGAGCAGGACGCCGACGTCATCATGTTTATCTACCGTGATGAGGTCTACAACGAGGATTCACCTGAGAAGGGGGTGGCTGAGATTATCATCGGTAAACAGCGAAATGGCCCCATAGGCACAACGCGTCTGGCATTCATTGGTAAGTTCACTCGTTTTGAGAATCTGGCGCGCGACTACCAGATTCCACCAGAAGAGTTTTAGCGAACGAGCTGATCAGTGAGGCTCGGTCAGTTGGAAGGCCTCCAACTTGCGCAGCGGTTTACCCCATTCAGCCAGGCCGCTTGTTTTGACAGCTTCCAATTCAGGTAGACGAAATTCAAGGTACTCCAATGCCACCTGTAGCAGCAGTTGACCCATGCCAATCACTTGGCCTACTGGTCTTGGATGAGCCGCTTGAAACGCCTCGAGCGAGCGCTTAATAGTCCCTATCCTGCGCTCGCCCAGCGCGTTGCTGTTTGCCTCGACACCCAGATATTTCCGGTTGTTCATAATCCATAGCGCTGCATCAAGCATGGCAAGTGCCCGGCCTGCCAGTGCGAGCTCAGAATTGGCACTGGCGCTTGGTATAAGCGGAGGGTGCGGCACACGACGATCAAGATATTGCAGAATAAGCGCGGTCTCCGTGAGTGCTGTACCGTCATCCAGCAGTAAGGTGGGAACACGACTCATCGGATTTGCCTCAATCAACTCGGGAGTATCTGACCCGGGGTCAACCCAGCGTGTCGTGCACTCACTATCAAGTCCTTTGAGCATCAGTGCAATGCGAACAGCACGTGCGTAGGGTGAGGTGGGTGAGAGAAGAAGTTGCATATCAGATATCCTTCAAAAGATTTTCCCTGAACGCCTCGGGCAGGGGGACCACTTTACGCTGGTCATAGTCGAAGAATACGATACCGGTTTTGGCGTGGGCCACATCAATAGCTGTTTTTTTGTTGCTCATCAGGTAATAGATATCGCAGCCGTACTTATTGAAATCCCCGACAGTGACATCCACTTTGATGCGGTCACCATAAAAGCCTTCAGCCTTATAGACAATTGCCGTATCGGTCATGATGATCCCAAAGCCTTCAACATCCATCTCGGTATAGCCATTCTGTTGCAGAAATTGAACCCGGCTTTCGTGAATGAGGCTGAGTACGGCGTCATTGCCCAGATGTCCGCCATAGTTGATATCGCTGATGCGCAATGGGATCTCGGTAGTGAATAGATAGTTCTCTGGCATATCCAGTTTAATGCGTGCCAATGTAGGTCTCCTAATCTTCAAACAAGGGCTGACATATTCCGCTATGAGTCTACACCAGACCCGCTCAAGTTTTCTTTGTTTAGCAAAAGCTGATATAACCAGCTTTCGATCAACGCTGCATCTCTAACGGGCTCAGGATAAATTAAGCTAGAGTGATTTTGAGTCGATCGACTTGAAGCGCATCGATGTAAAGCGCGCTGCTTCGAGCACGATAGTTTAGAGCGCAGTCACCCTCACCCCTTTGACTGACCCAAAGGGGCTTTCGCCAGACAAATTGGATAACGTCATATGTCAGAAACGCTTGGCCGAAACGTTAATGTTTATACCGGCGCCCAGGCTCTGGGTGCGGCCACCCCGCCGATTATAATCTCCCTTGGTGGTCTGGTGAGTATGTCCATGGGGGCACCGGATGAATTGATGACGCTTCCGGTGTTCCTCTTCAATCTAGGACTGGCACTGAGTACCTTACCGGCTGCGTTTCTGATGGCAAAGCTCGGCCGAAAGAGTGCCTACATTATTGCGAGTATATTGGGTCTGGTGTCGGCCACGCTAAGTGCTATGGGTATTCTGACACAGACTTTTGCCCTCTTTTGTGCTGGTACTCTTGTTGCCGGCTATTACGCTGCTCATGTTGCCAGTTATCGGTTTGCCGTGGTTGAGGGGGTGTCAAAAGCGTTGGCTCCCAAGGCGATTTCCCGAGTCATGATTGGTGGTCTGGCTGCTGCGATAATTGGACCGCAGGTCGTGGTCTGGACTCAGGATAGTTTGGCTGTACAGTATGCCGGTAGTTTTATAGGGCAGGGACTGTTAGTCCTGCTGGGGCTTGTGGTGCTAACACAGATCCGTGATGCCGGCCCTGCGCCCAAAGGTACCCAATCGCAGACCGATACTCGGTTAACTGATTTGTTGAAACGCCCTCGTTATACCATTGCCGTTGCGGCAGGCGTTGTCTCCTACGCCCTGATGGCCTTTGTTATGACTGCCGCTCCCATTGCCATGGTGGGTCATGGCCATGAAGTACAGGACGCAGCGTTAGGCATACAGTGGCATGTGCTGGCGATGTTTGCGCCGTCCTTCTTCACCGGAAAGCTGATGGTTCGCTATGGTAAGGCGCCTATCACTGCTCTGGGGCTGGTATTGATTGCGACCGCGGGTCTGTTAGCGCTTCAGGGGCTTGAGCTAGCACACTTTTGGGGCGCTCTTATCCTGCTGGGAGTGGGTTGGAACTTTGGCTTTATTGGGGCAACTGCGTTGGTGGCTGAGGCACATACGCCAGAAGAGAGAGGCATGGCACAGGGTTTCAACGATTTTATGATCTTCTCCACGGTAGCCTTGGGGTCTTTTATGGCAGGCGTAATGCTCAATGCCAGTGGCTGGTACAGCCTTAATCTGGTGGTGATGCCAATATGTGCGCTGGTGTTAGCGGTAATGTTGCTACTCCGGCGTTACCCGACTCTCGCTGCTGAGGCTTAGAATCGACTAAGCCTCTTCCAGCACACGCAACACGTCGACAATGCCGGTTGTCAGTGCGCTGATATCCTCAGCGCTGCTGATATAGGGTGGCATCAGATAGACATTGCGGCCGAAGGGTCTTACCCAGATTCCTCGTTCTACAAAGAGCGGCTGCACCTTTGATAAGGCGACAGGTTCTTTGCGCTCTACCACGCCGATGGCACCAATAACTCTGACTTCAGCGACAGACTCAAGCTTTGCTGCCGCTGAGAGTCCGGCTGAGAGATCCTCCGAGATACGTGCGACCTGAGCTTTCCACTCACCGGTCTCTATAATACCAAGGCTAGCGTTAGCCACTGCACAGGCCAGCGGATTGCCCATGAAAGTTGGGCCGTGCATAAAACACCCCGCGCCGCCAGCCGATATTGTCTGCGCAATTTTGTCTGTAGTCAGTGTGGCCGCCAGTGTCATGTAACCGCCGGTCAGTGCTTTACCAACACAGAGAATATCTGGGCTGATGTTGGCGTGGTCACAGGCAAAGAGCTTACCCGTTCGACCGAAGCCGGTGGCAATCTCATCAGCGATTAGGAGGACGTCATATTGGTCGCAGAGCTCGCGCGCGCGCTTTAGGTAGTCGGCGCTGTAGAAGTACATGCCCCCTGCCCCCTGAACAATCGGTTCCAGAACCAGCGCTGCAATCTCGCCTGCATGCGCTTCAAAAACCGACTCGAGTGCATCGCTGTCGGACGTTTGCAGGGGGTCGCCAAATTTTGAATGGGGGCGCGGCACAAAATGGTGCTTGGGGAGAACACCTGTAAAGATCTCGTGCATCCCTGTTACCGGGTCGCACACTGACATGGCGCCAAACGTATCGCCATGGTAGCCGCCGCGCAGTGTAACCAGTTTGTGTTTAGCCCCCTTGTCTAGGCTCTGCCAGTACTGCAGAGCCATCTTGATAGCGACTTCAACCGATACCGAGCCGGAATCGGCAATGAATACCTTCTCTAGCCCCTCTGGGGACATGCGCACCAGTTTACGTGCTAGCTCAATGGCTGGCTCGTGAGTGATACCGCCAAACATCACATGCGACATGCGATCTATCTGGTCTTTGGCTGTTTGATTCAGCACCGGGTTATTGTAGCCGTGAATCGCCGACCACCAGGATGACATTCCGTCAATCAGCTCACGTCCATCATTGAGGCGCAGGCGCGTACCGCTGGCAGAGACTACGGGTGTCATCGGTGGCGGATTTATCATCGATGAGTAAGGGTGCCAGATATGATCACGGTCGAATTGGAGTTGTTCTGGGGTGATACTCATAGTTGTCTCAGTCTGTCACAAGCGGATGGAGTCTATCAGAATCTAAGGGTAATTGGGATTTCGTGGTGACAGTTGTGTATTTTGGTACTTATTTTGCATCGAACGGTGTTATGTTGTGATTAAGTAGTATGTGTTAGCTATTTCTACCCTTGTAAGACGGTTTTTGATACCTGATGAAAGAAACGGGTTTTTCAACTGTGCTTTATTGCAATCTGCGATGCCTAACGCGAAGCAATTTGGAAAGGTGGTTTAAGAGTGAATAGTCCTGAGATTGCTATGCAGCGCCTGGGTCAGCGTCTGTTGATGTGGGTAGCGATACTCATGCTCCCTGCGCTTATTCTGAGTACCGTCCGAGCGCAGCGCATCGACGAAAACTATACAGTCGTTGCCTTACAACTGCTTGTTTACGGTGCCGTCTGCTACCTCTCCCTACCCTTTAGGCATACCACTTTCAAGCACCGAATTTACTTCTTAGCTTTTGCCGCTTCACTTGTAGGTATAGGAGCATTGATGCGTAATCCGGACCCGGCGATCGGCATGGCCTATCTGGTCTGTGGTTCCATTTTTTTGATCACGGTGTCGGATCGCAATGCTGTTTTCATTATGATTGCTACCTCGCTTCCCTTGGCCGGCGCGCTCTCCTATTTTTTGTGGCAGCACGATTGGGCGTTCGTAATCGGCCGAGCTGTCAGCTTTATCGGACTGGCCGCGATTACAAATGTATTAGTCTTCGGGATCGTCAGCTATGCCCGCGGTATGTTGGAGTCTGAACGTTTTTTGCGACAAGAGTTGGATGATGCGTTGAACACGCTAAAGGCTGAGGAACAACGCCGGGATGCTATCGCGGCTGCCGCAGACATTGCGTTTCTAGAGTACGATTTTGAGACAAATAGCCTGCAGGGTGACAATCAGCTTCGCCGACGCTTTGGTAGAGAAAACGACTCAAAGCCAATAAAAGTAGACGACTATCTTGGAAAGTACAGCTCAGAGGATTTGCAGATTATAGCGCGTGCTAACGCTAAGATTTTGGCATCTCAGCCGGGTGAATCTGTGACCTGTGTGCACAAAGAGACAATGCCAGACGGGTCGGTCAATACCCTCAGGTTGGTGGGTGTGCGTAGTGAGAGAGAAGGTCGAACAACCTTTTTAGGTGCCTCTATTAACATAACGCACGAGGCTCGGGCTCTGGAGGACGCTACAGAGCATTCAGCCCTGTTGGACCTGATGTCTGAAGCGGGTGGTATTGGGGTGCTGGCACGATACCCGGATACAGACGAAATAAGGTGTAATGCAGTCAATGCGCGCAGGTTGGGACGCGAGCCGACGCAAGAGCGCTTCCCAGCGGATAGCTACCATAAGCTCTTATCTCCCTCCGGTCTAGCGAAGAGACTAGAGTTAGATCGTCAGTTACAGACCTTCCCTGTAGGTAAGATTCAGAAGTTTGATGAGATGATTCAAGCGGCATCAGGTGAAGAGCTTAGGCTTCGAATTGTTCGAATGCGCACCCATCTCAATGGGGAGGAGGTATTCCTTGGCGTCTCAGTTGACGTTACTGCTGAAACTCAGGCGAAGGAGTTGGCGGAGCAGACGGTCGATCAACTTAACCTCTTAACAGCCAAAGGTGATATCGGGCTCTTTGAATTGAACATCACTCGCGGTTACTTTAGCGGGAACTCCGTCGAGCTCTCCCGGTTGGGTCTGCCACTTGATACGGTTCGGGTACCAATTGAGGTGTTATACAAATCCTTACCACCTGAAGCAGTGCTGAGCGCTCACGAGGAAATCGAAAAACTGAATCAGAGCGAGGATGGGTACCAGCAAGAGTCGGTATTGGAGCAGATCTTTAGCGACGGTTCGCGTCATGTTATTCGTGTGTCCGAACGCAAAACGACGCGCAATGGCGACGTCGTGGTTTCTGGTGCTGCGATAGATATTACCAAGGAGTCCGATGCTATCACGACAGCACAACAGTCGATGGCGCGTCTGCAGGCACAGCAACAACGTCAATCGGAGATGTACGCAGTAATTGGACATGAGTTACGTACGCCGGCAGCGAGTCTGCAGATGATGTTAGACACGCTTGAAGAGGGCGAAGAACTCGATAAGAGCCTGGTAGGCACCAACATCGAGCAGTTACTCTCGGTGATTGATACCCTTCGAGCCGTTGCGCAACCAGAGCGACTGGCTCGGGCGGAGTTCAGTGAAGTTGCGCTAGATGAGGTTCTGGCGCATCAGATTGAGAACTTCTTACCTCAAGCGAAACAACAGGGTGTGCAGCTTATAAGTGATTTATCGGGATTGAGCGGGCATAGGGTGAGCATTCAGAAAACGCTGCTACGCCAGGTGACCTCCAATCTAATCAAGAATGCACTGATTCACTCAGGCGCTACTGAGGTCCGGTTGCACGCCAACAGTGAGATAGCTGAGGAAGGGGGGATATCTCTGCGAATCGAACTTGAGGATAACGGGCGTGGTATACCTGAGGAGCAGATTGCAAGCTTATTCGAAGCCTTTGTGCGTGGCGCTACCGATGCCGAGGGTACTGGGCTTGGGCTACATGTCTGCCGCCAAATTATTAATGATATGGGTGGTGAACTCGTTTATCAGACGAATCTCAAGGGTGGCGCGAGCTTCATCATAGAGCTTAAATTGGCACTCGCAAAAGATAATGTAGAGACTGTTTCGCAACCAACGTTGACCGATCTCAAAGGTATGCGGGTACTGGTCGCAGAGGATAACCGAACGATCCAGATGCTTACAGAAAGGCTGCTGACGAAGCAGGGCGCGACAGTTGAGCTGGCCAGAGATGGTTTGGCTGGCCTTGCTGCGTTTAAAAATGGTGAGTTTGACCTGGTTTTATCGGATATTTTTATGCCCGATATGAATGGTTATGAGTTGGCCCATCAAATCCGGAAGTTAGATTCTGAAGTTCCGTTGATTGGATTAACGGCTGCGACTATCGGCGAAGAGACTGATCGCATGCTAGAGGCTGGGGCCAACGCTGTGTTATCCAAGCCGGTCAGTCTAGAGAGACTCTTGAATGTATTAACTGAGATGTCGAGTTCGAGTAGCCTAGTCTAAGAAATTGGGATATTGCCACTCGAAGCACCTTTGTATGAAAGCAAAAAAGAGACTGCCCCGGACTCTAACGAATATGTTGTGCTGAGATGAGCTGTTGATCGCGCCGAATGGCGTCTCTTTTTAGGCGGCTTGGGTTCAACTGAGTGAGATAATCGAGTCTATCTTTTTTATCAGCCCCGCGGCTGGTAGAGTCGTCGCTTAATCTCTCAGTTCGCCCTCAAGGACACCTAGATGATCGACCTTAGCCCCTACAACGCCCTCATTTTTGATATGGACGGTACACTGATTGACTCTATGCCAGCCCATCTCGATGCCTGGGAGGTCACCTGCAAGCACTTTGGTTATGCAGTTGATCGAGAGTTTATTCATGCGCTTGGTGGCGTTCCCTCGGTCACTACAGCCTCTATGCTGAACGATAAGTTTGGTCTGAATCACAAGCCTGAAGAGGTGGCTCAGCACAAAATTGATACCTGGGAGTCGCTAGGACGACTGCCAGATTTGATAGAACTGACAACGGCAATCGTACGCGAGCATCGCGGTCTTAAACCGATGGCGATCGGCACGGGCAGTCGACGCGATCATGCGTTAGAGATGCTCAAGCATGTCGATATTCTTGACTACTTTGATGCTGTCGTAGCGTGCACTGATGTTGAAAAGGGCAAACCTCATCCGGAGACCTTCCTCACGGCTGCCAAGCATCTAGGCGTACCGCCGAGCGAGTGTGTAGTATTTGAAGATACGCAGATTGGTTTACAGGCCGCGCATGCAGCGGGGATGGACTGCGTCTTGATTGATGGGGATAGACTGACCCTCTACCCCCGCTAAAAGGGGTCAGACCCCTTTTAGTCACATTTGCCATTACTTAAGTTTAAGCAGACGTGCAGCGTTCTCTTTCATGATAAGAGGGCGCACCTCCTCTTTAATGTCCAGTTTCTCGAAGTCAGCGATCCAGCGATCGGGTGTGATAACCGGCCAATCAGATCCAAACAGCATTTTTCGCTTCAGCAGACTATTCATGTACTGCAGCAGGATAGGGGCAAAGTATTTCGGAGACCAGCCGGACAGATCCATATAAACGTTTGGCTTGTGGGTCAATATCGATAGCTGTTCCTCCTGCCAGGGAAAAGCGGGATGAGCCATAACGATCGGCATATCAGGAAAGTCGGCGGCGACATCGTCCAGATAGATCGGTTGCGAGTATTTGAGGCGCATGTTCATCCCCCCAGGAGCTCCGGCGCCAACACCAGTCTGCCCGGTGTGAAACAGAGCGATTGCGCCCTCTTCTGCAATCGCCTCGTAGAGCGGATAAGCCATCCGATCATTCGGAAAGAACCCCTGCATGGTGGGGTGGAACTTAAACCCTTTTACACCAAACTCGCGCACCAAACGACGTGCCTCTCGGGCTCCCATTCGCCCCTTGGCTGGATCTATAGAGGCGAAGGGGATCAGAATATCGTCATTCTCAGCACAGATGCGCGCGACCTCTTCATTCTCGTAACGCTTGAACCCGGTATTGCGTTCAGCGTCCACAGGGAAGATCACTGATGCAATTTTACGCTCACGGTAGTAGGCCGCTGTCTCGTCAGGCGAGGGCATCATGTTATGGCCTGCCGGGTTTTTGAAGTACTTCGCAAAGGCTTCCTGAAACTCAAAATAACCATCGTCACGCTCGCTGGAGCAGGGCTCTTCCGCGTGGGTGTGGAAATCTATTGCGATAATGTCGTCCAGGTTAATCATCTCGCAGCTCCTTGAAGAGAGATTACATTTTCAGTCGAAGGCTCTGTGTAGAGAGACTCCATAATAGCGGCGCGGCGAGCCATTACAGCGCTCTGATTGATTGAACCCTTGTCCGTGATCTCATGACCGTCAATAGACGGCAACTCCGCCAAAAGTCTGATGCGCTGCACGCAGTTTGAACTGCCGGTGCTAACCTCGCCCATTCGGTTTAAGCGTTCTGACATCACCTCCAGTACATGCGGGTGAGCGATCAGTGTGTCGTTATCCATCTCTGAACCACCCGTGACCAGCGTCCGCAGGTGAACAAAATCGGGAAAGAGCATAGCCGCGATGTAACTGCGGTCGCGACCACAAATGACAGCGTCCGTTATATAAGGGGCAAAGTGGTGTATTAAGGCAGTCCTCACGGAACTGACGCTGACCCAAGTTCCGGTGTCCAGTTTGAAATCCTCGGATACGCGGCCATCAAAGAGTAATCCACGTCTTGGACTCGACTCATCGATCCACCTGACGGCATCGCCGAGGCAGTAGAACCCCTCGTCGTCGAAGGCGCGTGCTGTCTGCTGCGGATTACGCCAGTAGCCGGGGGTTACCGTTACCGCTTTAACACGAATCTCTGTTTTATCGCCATTCGGTAAGAGTTTGAGTTGAACACCCGGGCAAGGTACGCCGATGACGCCCGATGCAGTCTCCTTTACTGATGTAAACAGGGCTGAAGGAGCTGTCTCTGTGGCGCCCAGACCCGTGAGCATCGGGACCTTTTTTCCTGTCTGCTTGATTGAGATTTCGTCCAGTTGATTCCACACATGCTCTGCCAGACCTGCACCCGCAAAGAAAAACATCTTCAAGTTTTTGAACAGGTTTTTTGCAATATCGGGATTTGTACTCAGCGCTTTCGTCATCAATTCGTAACCCTTGGGCACGTTGAAATAGAGCGTCGGTGAGATCTCTCTGAGGTTATTCAGTGTGTGATGAATCATGGTTGGTACCGGCTTTCCCTCATCAATGTAATAGGTTCCGCCGTTATACAGTGCGATGCCAACATTGTGGTTGCCACCAAAGGTGTGATTCCAAGGCAGCCAGTCGAGGATGATAGGCTTCTCATCTTTTAAAAAGGGGAAGGTGGAGTTGATCATCACCTGGTTGGCACATAGCATTCTCTGAGTGTTGATCACTGCCTTCGGCATACCCGTTGAGCCGGATGTCCAGAGAAATTTTGCAACGCTGTCCCCGGTCACGCCAGCATTGGCTGCTTCAACCCGCGCCAGATCAATGTCTACATAGAGCTCATCTAAGCGTTTAACCTCATAGCTCAGGTTGTCGGTCGCATGATCGATGATACCGGCGACAACCGGCACCTTTGCAGTGTTACAGGCGTCTATAGCGTCGCGGTACGGGCCCAGATTGTCGGTGTATATGAGCCCGGGCGTCAAAACTTCAAACACGTGCCTGAGCTTGCCGTAGTCTGATGAGATGAGGGAGTAGGCTGTTGAGATCGGTGAGTATGGGACACCTATGTACATGGCTGCCAACCCGACAAGCAGATGCTCAATACTGTTACCTGAGAGTACAACAAGTGGGCGCTCGGCACTAAGATCCTGATCCAGCATCCAGGTAGCCAATGAGCGAACACGTCTGAGTGTCTCGAGGTAGCTGATACAAACCCACTCACCCGTCTCATCGCGTTGGCAGAAGAAGTTTGTGTCCGGTGTTTTTTGAGCCCACTCAAGTAGTTTGTCAGTCAACTTTTCAGCATATTGACCCAGTGGCTGGCAGTTCTCGACCAACTGCACACCGCCATCAAGTGTGGTTAGCTTAACATCGAACTCGCTGATGTTGACCCGGTGAAACTCTGATTGCATCTATCTCTCCAGTGGCGCCCAGCGGCGCTAAAACACTTAGTATGCCGCGAAGCTGTAGGCTGCTATCCCTCCAGCTGCCTGCCGGAATGTCATCAGGCGTGCGTGCAATTGGGGTAGCAGGTGAGCATCGTGAAACTCGAGCAGCGCAATGATGTTCCTATGGAATCTAGGGTCCTCGCCGCTATCAAGTGCCATTTTTGCTCGCAAAGCAGATTCACTCAGTTGCCAGGCTGAAGTCAGTAAACCCAAGGCCTCAAGCAAGGCTACACTGCCAGCGTTGAACTGCAGAAGGTCAGTGCTCTGTCTTATTTGAGTAGCAGTTTGATGCATCGCTTCGAGTGCACGGCTGAGGTTATGGCCCAAAGGCGCCAGAGATTGCTCTGCTTTGAGCTTATCTGCTGTCTCTTCGATCTCTTCCAGCAAGGATTCGAGCGCGACACCCTGATCGCCTAGGATCTTACGGAATAGCAGATCTTTCGCCTGGATGCCGGTAGTGCCCTCGTAGATGGTCGTGATGCGTGCATCGCGCATAATCTGCGCAACACCCGTCTCTTCAACGAAACCCATGCCGCCGAACACCTGGATAGCTGAACCTGCCATTAAGTTGGCCTGCTCCGTACTGAAGGCTTTAAATACAGGTGTCAGCAGCGCGATACGTGCCTCTAGAGCCGCTTTTTCGGCCTCATCCTGGCTGTGCTCAGACTTATCAACCAGCGCTGCTACGAGATAGCCGAGTGAGCGCTGAGCGAATACCTGTGACTTGATTGTCAGCAGAAGACGGGTAACGTCTGGATGTTGAACGATTGGTACGCAGCGCTCTTTGGTTTCGTAATGCGCACCCTGAGTTCGTTCAAGAGCGTATTCAACCGCTTTTTGGTAAGCCAATTCACCCAGAGCGACACCTTGGAGTCCGACTGAAAGCCGAGCTTCGTTCATCAGGATAAACATTGCTGCCAGCCCGTGGTTATCCTCACCGATGAGCTCACCCAAACAGGCGTCGTTATCGCCGTAACTGATAGAGCAGGTCGGGCTGCCGTGCAGGCCAGTTTTACGCTCTATGCCGGTACAGATGACATCGTTGGATTCGCCTAATGAACCATCATTGTTGATTCGGTAGGTTGGAACTGCAAACAGTGAGATACCGCGGCTGCCCTCTGGAGCATCTTGCGTGCGTGCCAACACAAAATGGATCTTGTTCTTGGTCAGGTCGTGCTCGCCATAGGAGATATAGATCTTCTGACCTTTGATTATGTACTGACCCTTATCGTGCGGTATCGCTCTGGTTTTTAGCTCACCCAGATCAGAGCCAGCGCCCGGCTCTGTTAGCGACATGGCTGCCGTCCACTCCCCGCTGATCATCTTCTCGATATAACGCGATTTCTGCTCTTCAGTGCCGAATTTCAACAGGATTTGGCTACAACCCTGCACCAGCGCATGGAACATAACGAATGAGAGGTTGGCGCTGTGCCACATCTCATTGACTGGTTGAGCGATAAATTTAGGCAACTGTTGTCCACCAAAATCTGCGGGCAAAGCTAGTCCCATCCAGCCATCCTGGCAAAACTGATCGTAGGCCGCTTTCCAGCCTTCAGGCGTAGTGACCTTGCCATCAGCAAAGCGACAGCCCTGCTCGTCGCCAATTGCATTCAGTGGTGCAAGACCACGGTTCGCAAATTCGCCCGCAGCTTCAAGAACAGCCGCAACCGTCTCCATATCAAAATCTGCAAGCGCATCAATCTGTTGTAGACCGGCAGCAGTAACGGCCTGCTCCACCAAAAACTTCATCTCTTTTAACGGGGCGCAATAATCACTCATTGACCTCTATTCCTGTCTACTTAGCGGCCATGCGGATCGCACCATCAAGGCGGATCACTTCACCATTCAGCATCTGATTTTCAATGATCTGCTGTGCCAGCATGGCAAACTCGTCGGGGTTACCCAGACGCGATGGGAAAGGGACTGATGCACCCAGTGCAGCCTGCACCTCTTCGGGTAGTTCGTCCATCATCGGAGTGTGGAACAGGCCGGGCGCAACCGTCATGACACGGATGCCCAGTTTTGCCAGTTCACGCGCGATCGGGAGTGTCATCGCGGCCACTCCAGCTTTGGAGGCGGAGTAGGCAGCCTGGCCGATTTGCCCATCAAAAGCGGCAACTGATGCGATGTTCACGATTACTCCGCGCTCACCGGATTCGCCCGGCTCGTTGTTCTGCATTGCATTGGCAGCCAGACGAGTGATATTGAAGGTGCCGATGAGGTTGATATTGACGATGCGCTGGAAGCTGGCTAAATCGTGGGGACCATCACGGCCAACAACGCGCTTAGCACCACCGACACCGGCGCAATGCACAACGCCTGAGAGCGCGCCGAACTTTTCTGTTGCCGCAGCGATGCAACTCTCTACTGAAGCTTCATCAACTACATCGGTCTTACAGAAGAGGGCAGAAGCGCCTAGATCTGCTGCAACGCGCTGACCGCCGGCTTCGTTAATATCCGCAATACATACTTTGGCACCCATGGCCCTTAGACGTCGCGCTGCCGCCTCGCCCAGACCAGAACCTGCGCCCGTTACCAAAAAGAGTTTGTCTTGAATCTGCATGCTGAGCTCCGACCAATTACTGCTGTGGCTGCTTCTTGCGATTGAGGAACTTCTCCAGGCGTGCAACGACGTCAGGGTGAGTCTGGGTGATACCGCATAGCAGTGACTCGGTGTACATGCCGTCGTCGTGAGACATAGAGTCGATGTGGCGCAGACCTGTGGTCATCGCCCAGTTAGAGTAGGGCGAGTTAGTGGCGATCTGAGCCGCAAGCTCTTTCGCCTTCTCGAATGATGTGCCGTTTTCAACGATATAATGAGAGAGACCCAGACGGTAACCCTCCTCAGAGTCCATGTCGCGACCGGTCAGCATCAACTCTGTCATTCGACCAGCACCAATGACACGGGCGACGTTGCGTGAGGCACCTCCACCGACGAATATCCCATGGCGGCCCTCTGGCAGGCGATAAAAAGTACTGTTCTCGGCGACCCGCACGTGAGCACAGGCGGCCAATTCCAGACCGCCACCAATAACGGCGCCCTGCATAGCCGCGACAACTGGCAGCCCGGAGTTTTGAATATGTCCGAAGGTGCGATGCCACATGTTTGAGTGCTTAACGACATCCAGCCCCTGACGCGATTTGTGTTCCTCTAGGTCAAGGCCTGAGCAGAATGCCTCTCCTGCGCCCGAAAAGATTACGACGCGCACGTCATCGTCCATATTGATAAACACCTGCTCTATTTCCAGACAGAGTTGATCATTGATCGCGTTCTTCTTCTCAGGACGATTGAGCTGCAGATGGCCAATGCCGTCGTCCACTGTAAATTGGATGTAGGTGTATTGGCTCATACTCTTCCCTCGCAGTGACGTTTTGATTCGATTGCTTATTGGTGTAGCCTATAATTGTTAAGATTATAAACAATTAGTCTGCCAATCAATTGAAATCTTCTTTTACAAACTGTTTAGTGATGAAACAATTTTCAGTTAAACTTTTAGCCGATCTCGGCCCAACTAGGCGCAAAGCAGAATGACCGCTCGTAAACGCAAAACACCGGACATAGAGATGGGTATACTGCAGGATTTGCTGGGATACCATGTACGTCGGGCGCAACTCAGTTTTTTTGCTGGGTTTGCGGAGGCCTGTGCAGATCTTGGATTAAGCCCGGGTCTTTTTGCTGTGCTCGAGGTGGTATATCGCAATCCCGGATTAACTCAGACCGCAGTATCTAAGGCGCTTGGTACCGATCGCTCTGCGATGGTTGCTGCCATTGATAAACTGGAATCAATGAGTTTGATCGAACGCCGACCTTCTGAAAACGATCGTCGATCTTATGCGCTTTATGCGACCGAGCGGTGCAACAACTGGTATCCGCAAGCGGAAGAGCGGGTGAGGCGTCAGGAAGATCTGGTGGTTCGTAACCTGGATCCTGCAGAGCGCGAACAGTTACTGAGTATTCTGCAAAAACTTAATGCCAGTAATGCACAAGCGTAGCGCTTTGAATGGCTGACGAACCAAAATCCAACCCTGCCATCCCTCTGTTTGGTCTCTATGGTGAGGCTGAGTCTGACAATCCTCAGTTTGTGCACCTTGAAAATATTGCCAGTCGCTCCAGCCTGAATGCTTGGAAGATTCAACCGCACCGTCACGGACATATGTTTCAGCTGTTGATTATGCGCCAGGGTGAGGTGGAGGTCCGTCTGGATGACCAGCTCTACAATTGTAGCGAACCCTGTGCCATCTCGGTTCCGGCGGGAGTGGTACACGGATTTAAGTTCAAACCCAATACCTCCGGTTTCGTGCTGACGTTAGCCGAGCCTATGGTTCTGGTTGAGGAGCCTGGAGCGCAACAGCAGTTTGCTAGTCTGTTCGAACAGGCGCACTTTGTTCGCTACGCTGAAGCGGAACTGCTCTTTGATGAGTTGGTACTGCTAGTTGAGCAGATCGGACGGGAGTTAGAGCGCGCGGATACAGGCCGCACACTGATGTGTGGATGGCTGATCCGGGCGGCGCTGTTAACCTTGAGACGGCGTTTGGATCAGATTGATGCAGAAGCCGATACGCCCAGCCGCTTATCGGTTGCGATGCGTCGTTTCAGATATCTTATAGAACAGCACTATCGTGAGCACTGGACGGTGGAGCGTTACGCCCAGGTTCTGGGAATGAGCGCCGATCGCCTCAATCGTCAGGCTAAAAGCGCTTTTAACACCAATGCTAAATCACTCATCTCTGAACGATTGATACTGGAAGCAAAGCGGCGCTTAATCTACACCCGAGCTAGTTTGGATGAGATTGCTTATGACCTTGGCTTTAAAGATCCTGCTTACTTCTCGCGGGCGTTCAAACGGGTCACCGGAAGTGCCCCTGGTCAATACCGCGATCAGTACTACGACTCGCCTGACGAAGACTCGCCATAGAGATTCAGTACCCAAGGTGCCCCCCAGGGAATCTTTGCATACTGCCTTACCCATGTCAGCAAAGCGATTAAATTGGCAAAGTACATAAAAACTGCGGAATGGGGCTCGTTTTAAAGTGTTTTCGCCGGAAAAGTACAGTTATTCAATTGAAATCTACCTGCCTGATTGCTACCTGTCAGGGCAGACTATGCTAAGAGTGATCCTTAAAACCAGTTCGGGGCTTGCGTATGAAAACGATAAAAACACAGGTAGCGATCATCGGTGCTGGACCATCAGGTCTGCTGCTTGGGCAGTTACTGCATAAGTACGGTATCGATAACGTGATTCTCGAGCGCGTGACCGGCGATTATGTGTTGGGTCGAATTCGGGCGGGTATATTGGAGCAGGGCTTCGCTAATCTGGTTCGCGAAGCGGGCGTTGAGCAACGCATGGAGACTGAAGGTCAGGTTCACGAGGGGGTTATCTTCTCTGTTGATGGGAAAGGGACGCGTGTAGACCTGAAAAGCCTGACTGGCGGTGATGTGGTGGTATGTTACGGCCAGGTTGAGATCACACAGGATCTGATGGATGCGCGCACCGCTGCTAATCTTCCTACCTATTACGAAGTATCTGACGTCCAGCCGATGGACGTTATCAGCGATACGCCTTGCGTTCATTTTAGTCAGGGTGGAGAACAGTACCGACTGGATTGTGACTACATAGCTGGCTGCGACGGATTCCATGGTGTTTCACGTCAGACCATTCCTGCTGAGGTTCGTACCGAGTTTGAGCGTGTCTATCCCTTCGGATGGCTGGGTCTGCTGGCCGATGTCGCGCCCTGTCATGACGAGCTCATCTACGCTAAGTCTGAACGTGGCTTTGCACTTGCAAGTCAGCGCTCACCTACGCGCTCTCGATACTATCTGCAGGTGCCGCTGACGGATCGGGTTGAGGATTGGCCAGATGAGGTCTTCTGGGAGGAGCTAAAGAAGCGACTGCCGCCTGCTGTGGCTGCCAAGATGCAGACGGGTCCAAGCATCGAGAAGAGCATTGCACCGCTGCGCAGTTTCGTTTGCGAACCCATGCAGTACGGCAAGCTGTTCCTTGTCGGAGATGCGGCCCATATCGTTCCACCGACAGGCGCCAAGGGGCTGAACCTGGCGGCTGGTGATGTGGCGACGCTGGTGAAGATCTTCCGACGAGTCTATGAAGAGGGGGACAAAGCCTGCACTGAACAGTACTCCGAGATCGCACTCCGTCGCGTCTGGAATGCCGAACGCTACAGCTGGTGGCTAACCAGTTTGCTGCATGACTTTGGCGATGAGAAGGGAGACAGTGTCATGGATCCGCAGATGCGAGACCGATTTATGACCTCGGAACTAAACTACTTTTTGCAGAGCGAGGCGGGCCGTCAAGTTATCGCTGAACAGTATGTCGGTCTCCCTTACGAAGACCTTCGGTAGCCTCTAATCAACTCTCTAGCTACCGAAAGAGCAAGCTGAATCGACTCAAGTCTTTTAAGACCGGTCTTAGTTCAACCGTCTCACAGCAACGGATCAGTGGTTTACTTTTTCTCTTCGCGGGTCAGAACGGGCCGCAAGGGGTGTAGACCCCCCCCAATCGCTGATACCAGTTCAGCTAGCAGTGGGTGAGCTTGCCGTCCTTGCCAGGCGAGTGAAGCGAATTAAGCCTGCTGCCTGTCCAGCGCAATAATCTGCTGAACCAGCTCGGTCATTGTTGAAGCAAAGGCATCGGGTCGTCGGTACTGACTGTGGTAGGGGGCACCTGTGCGATCGATGTAGCCGGCCAGCATGCCCGCGCTCATAGCTCCGTGAGTATCCCAGTCATGGGTCGCGACGAGACGAAGCGCGTCTATCGGGCGTTGCAGTTGTTTAGCCGCGTATTGATACACCTTCGGATCGGGCTTGAAACTGCCGGTCTCCTCAACCGAGATACATTGATCAAAGAGGTCTAACAGACCTGAATGGCTGATCTGTGAGGTAACCAGCTGTATAGACGAGTTGGTAAAAGCGACTGTGCGATACCCTTTCGAGCGCAGCTGTTTAAGTGCTTCCGGCATATCAGGGTGCGCGGGCAAGGTAGCAAAGGCGCTCAGAATCCGTTGCCGGGCCTCCTCTGTGAGATCAATGTTCATACGAGCCGCCAGAGTGCTTAGCATGATTGCGGCTAGCGATCCAAAGTCACTCTTCACACCCGTCAAAGCACAGACGTTAGAACTGTGAAGAAGCATAGAGAACCAGCTAGTCGTAATAAGCGGATTACCGAAAGTTTCAGCGAAGAGAGGTCTCAGGGAACTCAGATCCAGTACGGTCTCGTTAATATCAAACAGAAGGGTGTCGCGTTGCATTTACTGCCTCTATTGTCGGTTGCTGGCGTTTGACCAGTCTAGCCCAAGACTGGGTGCAGCCCAATATAGGTTTTTCACTCTTTTAGAGCCCCTACAACAACAGGCTCCGCCTCGATCTGTAATCCACTGTGCCCGATTGCACCGAACTCAATGAATCTTACTCAAGGCTTAACGTGGACAGTCGTCATGAATGGACTAGACTGATGCTAGGTTGATTTGAACATCCTGTTGGGCGCACTAATTCGGTCTGATTCGTAGTTTTGTCATTGAATTAATAATGTTGCGGCGCATAAAACGTCGCGCGCTCGGAATAATTTGTACAAGTATCTATGACAGAACTTATCCAGCAATACGCGTCTATTATCGCCAACCTCTGTTTGCTTTTGGTGCTTACCATAGCTGCCTTACCGGTGCTATTCAGAGGCACTCAATTTGCCCGTCAGAATTGGAAAGTGTCTATCGGGGCTGGGGTGCTCTCTGGTGCGGCAATCATAATCTCCCTCAACCTGTCGTTTGAAATCAGTGACGGCGTAATGACCGACTTGCGCACGCTACCAGCGCTAATGAGTGGCATAGTGGGTGGTCCACTCGCAGCAATATCTGCAGCTCTAATTGGGGGAGTTGCCAGTTGGTATCTGGGCGGCTCGGGCTCGATTTCAGGCGTGATCAACATCATCATTCCGGCTGCGATTGGCTGGATGTTGTGGCGAGTTGCGAGGGTCCATTCGTTCTCTATCAACCCTAAGCATTTAGTAATAGTTGTTGCGCTTTGTGGTCTGCTCGCTATTCCGATCGGACTACTATTTATCCCCGCAACGCGAGAGTGGCACCTGCCCCTTTGGATTAAATTTGCAGGTATGCCCACCGCTTTTAGTCTTGTCGTTCTTGCTGCAATGGGCTCTGCATGGAGGGTATTTCAGCGTTTGGAAAGCGCCAACACATCGCTACATAACGCCATATCAGTTGAGCGAGCCACCTTGCAAGAGGCCAATATCTCGTTAGATTCGAGCAACGAGAGGCTCCAGCTAGCGCTCCATGGTGCAAATATTGGGCTCTGGGAATGGAATCCTGCCACAGGTGAGATCTGGGTTGATGAGCGTTGGAGTGAAATGCTGGGTTACGCCGTTGACGAGATTGAACCGACCATTGAAAGTTGGTCGAACAAAGTACACCCCGACGATTTGGAGACCTGTCTAAATAAGTTAAATGAACATATTGAGGGGGTGGCAGAGTTTTATGAGTGCATCCACCGAATGCGCCACAAAGCAGGTCATTGGATAACGGTGAAGGATATTGGACGCGTCACTGAACGAGATTCGAATGGACGGGTGGTGCGTTTTACGGGTTCTCATCAGGACATCAGCGTTCTGGTAGATCAGCATCTTGAGGCGGAACGATCACTGCAACAACTAAACGATATCGTTGCTGCCGGACGAATCGGTCTTTTTGTGCATCACGTTGCCGACGACCGTCTTGAGACCAATCAGACGTTTCGCGACATATTCGAGCTTTCCGAGTCAGATTTTCCGGTGATTAGTCGAGATCACATGAATATGCGCTACCATCCCGACTTTGTGGAGGGTTACAGGATTGATCAGGAAGCGGCGCTAGTGAGTGCTGTGAATCTGAAGCATAAACGGGTCTTAAAGATGCCGGACGGCAAAGAGAAGCATGTGGTTGTTAGTGCTCATGTCGAACGCCAAGCAGGTGTCGCCATAGCGGTTGTTGGCAGTATTTTGGATCAAACCAGTGAGGTGGTCCGGCAGCGCGAGTTAGAGCAGACCGCGCGAGAGAAAACTCAGCTTCTCAGTGCAGTGAAATTCGAACTGCGTCGCGAACAGCTTGCAAGTGAGATAGGTTACGGCTGTAAATGGGAGCTTGATCTTGCTGAGAATAAGATCCGACCGGATAAAGCGCTGGCCCGATGGTACGGTCCGCGTTGGGTGCCGGGTGAATGGTATCCGGCGGATGAGCTCCTTCTGGCGATACCAGAGGATTGGCAACTGACGGTAGAGCAGCAGATGCGAGAGGCGAGCCTGGGGGCTAGCGCTGACCCCTCTGGCTATCTGCTCAACACGCAGTACCCCTTTTATCGGGCTGATACCCAGCAGACTATCTGGCTTAAGGTCTATGGTAGGGTAACTCGTTTTGATGGGCGGGACGTCTTTGTAGGGCAGTCTATTGATATTACTGAGGAACACCAGCAGCGCGAGCAGCTGATACACCTAGCGTTTCATGACCCACTCACTGAGCTTCCGAATCGCCAAAAGGCGCTTGAGATATTGAGTGAGGATTTTTCGGAGGATTCAGGCAGGCACGCGGCCGCGGTGAAGGTGGGCATCGAGCAGTTCCGACACTACAACAATATCTTTGGGGCCAGGTTTGGTGACCAGATACTGCTTGGCGTATCGGCGGCGCTAAAAGCCTGTCTGACGGAATCACAGCAACTATTTAGAATGCCGGGCGGCGTCTTTCTGATCTTGCTGGATAACATTAGGCATAGCGATGAGCTTGAGGATTTCTGCAAAGGCTTAATGCGCCAGTTTGAAGCAGCACTGGATGGAGATTCCTCGCATGTCCTGCGAAGAGTAGCTCTGGGGGCTGCTTTGGCTGATGCACACAACTCTGATCCTGAAATACTGTTACAAGAGGCTGAGATCGCACTGGCAGAGGCTAAACGCCAATCTACGAAAAAATTTAGCCTATTCAGAGAGGCGATGAGGGATCACTTAAATCGGACTATGCAGCTACAGAGCGAGTTAAGAGCAGCGATTAAGAACAGAGAGTTTGAACTCCTTTATCAACCTCAGTACGACACGCGTCTGAAGAGATTTATTGGCGCTGAAGCCCTGATTCGCTGGAATCATCCGCAGAGGGGTAGGGTCTCGCCAGCGGAGTTTATCCCAATCGCTGAGGAGAGCGATCTGATTATCGAAATCACTCGCTGGGTGCTGGACGCCGCTTGTGCTCAGGCAAGAGTCTGGGAGCGAGCCGGTTGGCAAACGTTCAAAGTTTCGGTCAATCTATCAGCGAAACATTTTGAATCCCGCTCGATTGATAATGATATTCAGACCGCGCTTACACTTAATCAGCTCAATCCAGAGCGACTAGAGCTTGAGCTCACAGAATCGGCCCTATTCGATACATCAAGCACGCCTAAAGCGCTTCTGCAGCGTTGGAGCGAGCAGGGCATATCGCTGGCCATCGACGATTTCGGCACCGGGTATTCGAATCTGGCTCTTTTGTCTGAGTTGCCGATCGACAAGCTTAAGATAGATCAATCATTTGTACGCGAGTTTTCGACCAACAAGAGTAAACGAGTTGTTGTACAGATGACTGCATTGATGGCACGCACGTTAAAAATGTCGACGGTGGTTGAGGGTGCTGAGACCCAACGGGTTGTGGACGCTTTAGCCGCCATGGGTTGCCCCGTTGTTCAGGGTTATGCAATCTCAAAACCGATCACCGCTGAAGAACTTGAGAAATTGGTAGCTGGAAAGGTGGATACCACTGCTCAAGTAGATAAACTGAATCAATAGACCCTCTAGATCATCTCCAAAGATCAGGATAGTGCGGAGCTTTGCATGAATATTAACGATGCGAAAATTGCTGCTGAACTTTTACACAAGACTTTGCGCGAAGGCTCTGTTATCGAAGCCCTCAATCCTGAACTGCGGCCGAGTGACAGAGCGGAGGGCTATCTAATTCAACAGCAACTGGAAGCTTACAGCCAACATCCTGTCTATGGCTGGAAAATAGCGGCTACGAGTGAGGCTGGCCAGCAGCATATTGGTATCGATGGTCCTATTGCAGGGCGTATTTTCGCTGAAACCGTTCTCTCCTTTGGTGAGTTGGTACCTTTTGGTGCTAATCGTATGCGCGTTGTGGAGGCTGAATTTGCGTTTCATTTGGGGCGAGATATCCCGCCACGCGAGTCAGCATATGGAGTTGATGAGGTGATTGAGTCGGTGGGCCAGTTGCATTTAGCATTGGAGATCCCCGACTCTCGCTTTGAGGATTTTGTGACTGCCGGGGGGCCGCAGTTAATTGCGGATAACGCCTGCGCTTATCGTTTTATTCTGGGTCCAGTGGTACCAGCGAGCTGGAGAGAGTTAGATCTCGCCGCTCATCAAGTAGTTGGCCGGGTTAATCAGACGCAGGTGTTTGAGGGTTGCGGTGCAAACGTTCTTGGTGATCCGCGAGTTGCTCTCACCTGGCTAGTCAATGAACTCTCAGGAATGGGTATTGGGCTCAGAGCCGGACAGATAGTTACAACTGGGACGACGACCGTCCCTATGCCGGTTAATCCTGGCGATTACATAGAAGCAGATTTTGGTGCGTTGGGCCATTTGAGTTGTCAGTTTGGTATAGACGACTAAGACCGTCTTCGCCATTAAGCAGAAAAGCCGCTAATTCCCTATTCGCTTTCTTCATGAAGTCGACACGTTCTGCTGCTTGGATTGATGTCTGCAGTGATTTTTGAGACCGCCGTGCTTTGTTCAGGCCGCTGTATGAAAAAACCTCAGCGAATTAAGAAGAATTCCCATTGCACCCTCTTCTCAACCGTCTATACCTAATGAGTAAAGACGAGCGAGAGAGCGCCGCAATGTATGTTTTAATTGATGATGACCCATTAATTCGAATGGTTTTTGAAGATATCATGCAGGCCGAGGGGCATCAGATTCAGGCTTATGGGGCTGCTGCTGACGCTGTTGATACGCTCCTTAGTCAGGAACTCGAGGGGTTAATCATCGATTATCATCTTGGCGAGCAAAGTGGAGTGAAGATGGTACATCAGTTGCAACAGGATGGTTTGCTTACTGATTTGCCAATTATGGTGATGAGTGCGGACTCAAGTGACGAGGTTATTCAAGACTGCGAGAGTCACCACTTACCTTTTGTCTCCAAAAGCGATCCCGATCTCTTCGCTAAGATTTATGATGAGATGTCTCTGCACGCTGACTGAGCAGGCGGCTAGCATCAAACCTGTGTACTCGCGCTAATGTAAAAAGGCGACGCTCTTTCGAGGTCGCCTTTTTCAATTGCTCAGATTTACTTCATGGTCGGCATTGAGAATTCCGGTCCCGCGCTCAGACCGGTTGGCCAGCGTGCAGTAATCGTCTTCATGCGGGTGTAGAAGCGTACGCCATCTGGACCGTGCATGTGCAGCGGACCAAAGAGCGAGCGCTTCCAGCCGCCGAAGCTGTGGAATGCCATAGGTACTGGGATTGGCACGTTTACACCAACCATGCCGACCTGCACGTTCTCACAGAAATTACGCGCAGTATCACCGTCACGGGTGAAGATCGCAGTACCGTTACCGTACTCGTGATCGTTGATCAGTTTGAGCGCTTCTTCGTAGCTGTTCACGCGAACGACTGATAGTACAGGGCCGAAGATCTCTTCGTTGTAGATGCGCATGCCGGGTTTCACATGGTCGAACAGTGTCGGGCCAACAAAGTACCCCTTGTCATGATCGACAACGTTGAAGTTGCGTCCGTCTACCACCAGAGTGGCGCCCTCTTCAACACCTGAATCGATGTAACCTAGTACCTTATCCGCGTGTACACGGCTTACCAGTGGACCCATGTGAGGCTCAGGAGATGTCATGCCGTTACCGACAGACATCTTCTCGATCTCTGCAGTCATGTCTTTGATCAGGTGATCAGCAACTTCATCGCCGACACATACAGCAACAGAGATCGCCATGCAGCGCTCTCCAGCAGAACCGTAAGCGGCCCCCATCAGAGAGCTGATAACCTGAGATGGCTCAGCGTCCGGCATGACGATCATGTGGTTTTTCGCTCCACCCAAGGCCTGTACACGCTTGCCATGTGCACTTGCAGTTGAGTAGATATATTCAGCGATCGGAGTAGAACCGACGAAGCTCACAGCCTGAACTGCTTCGTCAGTCAACAGAACGTCTACTGCCTCTTTGTCGCCGTTGATAATGTTGAACACACCATCAGGCAGGCCAGCTTCTTTTAATAGCTCAGCTAGACGCATGGTAGTCGAAGGATCTTTCTCAGAGGGCTTCATGACGAAAGTGTTACCACAGGCGATAGCGACCGGGAACATCCACATTGGAACCATTGCTGGGAAGTTGAATGGGCTGATACCTGCACAGACACCCATTGGCATCATCTGGCTGTAGCTGTCTACGCCACGACCAACGTTGAGGCTGTGCTCGCCTTTGAGCAGATGAGGAATACCACAGGCAAACTCAACGACTTCCAAACCGCGAGTCAGTTCGCCTTTAGCGTCAGAGTAGACTTTGCCGTGCTCAGTGGTGATCAGTTCAGCCAGTTCGTCTGCATTCTTCTCTACCAGTTCTTTGAATTTGAACATGATGCGCGCACGGTTCAGCGGCGTTACCTTGCTCCAACTTTTAAAAGCCTCCTGAGCGGTCGCGATAGCGGCGCGTGTCTCATCTGCCGTAGAGAGAGCGACTTCCTTGGTCTGAGCACCAGTTGCTGGGTTGTAAACAGGTGCAGTACGACCTGAGTTAGACGCGACATGCTGGCCGCCAATGTAGTTACCAACGATAGCCATAGTATCTCTCCTTTGTTTGTGTGGCTTGATTAAACATCATCAAATATGAGGCTACAATAGAAAATAATTCGTATATGATGTGTCAAAAATGATGCATCTAGATCGATTTATCATAGGTGCTGAAGCTTTAAGCGTTCGCACAGCAGAGACGAGACAAGGAGCGCATCATGCAGTCTGTATCATTCAACTGGGAAGACGCTCGCTATTTTCTGGCAGTGGCTCGTAGTGGCACCTTGGGCCGTGCGGCTGAGAGTCTCAATATCTCAACCATAACCCTGTCACGTCACCTCTCTTATCTGCAGCAGCGCACGGGCACGCCGCTTTTTACCCGTCATTCAAAAGGACTCAAGCTCACGGATGAGGGGGCGCGGCTGATGGAGTACCTCGAGCGCGCGGAGGCAGAGATTGAAGCGGCAGGGGAGATCTTCGGTTCTGACACTAACTCAGTCAGCGGTACCGTGCGTATCGCTGCGCCCGAGGGGTTTGCACTGCGAGTGCTGACACCTCACCTTGGACGTTTGCTGGAGGCTAATCCCGATCTGCGTGTGGAGGTTGTGCCGCAGTCGCGGGGTTTCTCGCTGTCACGCCGTGAGGCAGATATCGCAGTCATGGTGGGTAAGCCGAGTGAAGCTAAATTGGATTCTGTGCTCCTTGGTAGTTATAGCCTTGGGCTCTTCGCTTCTTGCGACTATCTCAAGCGCTACGGCACGCCCAGGTCCGTTGATGAGTTGGGACAACATAGACTCGTTGGATATGTTGAGGATCTGCTCTTCTCTGAGAAGCTCAACATCCCCAAAGCTGTCTACAGTGCGTGGCAGTCGCAAACAGCTATCTACTCACCTATAGGTCAGGTGGAAGCAGTCAAAGCGGGACTGGGTATAGGGATGCTGCATCGCTTCCTACTTACGCCCGCTGATCAACTTGTCCATCTGCTACCCGAGGCTGATCGTGAGCGCGAGTTCTACTTGGTATATCACCAGAGTACCGAGAAGATTCCACGCATCCGCGCAACTATTGAATTTCTCTCCAGCTTAAGCTTGGAATAGCGTATAACTGGGTCCTGTTGGTTAAAGTCTAAGGTTAGAGGTTGAGTAATGGTTGAGCGTTTTTTCGCTGAGCTATGGGAGGATTACACCCAGCTAGCTCCGCAGGCACAGGTGATACATTCACTTTTCGCTCGGGATAATCCTCAGGTGATCAATGATCACGTTGCGTTTCGCACATTTGCCGATTCGCCGCTGGCTATGGTCAGGTTAGAGCCACTCATTCTGAATCTTGGGTATTCAGTGCAAGGGCAGTATCGCTTCGAGCAGAAAAAGCTCAGAGCCCGCAGCTATCAGCATCCAGATCCGCTAGTCCCTAAGATTTTTTTGTCTGAACTACTGGTGGATCAGTTGAGTGCACAAGCTCAGACGATCCTTAAGCCCTACATTGCCCAAATTAGTGAGATGCAGCTTAATCGATCAATCTTTTACTCTGGACGCGCCTGGGCCATGCCCAGTTGGCGTGATTATCAGGCACTGATCGCGGAAAGTGAGTATGCCGCTTGGTTGATCGCTTTAGGGTTACGTGCCAACCACTTCACTATCAGCGTTAACCACCTGGATAGCTGTCAAACACTGGAGCAGGTTGTCTCAGCGGTCAGGGCAGCGGGTTTTAACGTCAACACCACTGGCGGCGAGATTAAGGGTTCAAAGCAAGTTTGTTTGCAGCAAGCATCAACTCTGGCGGATCAGCAAGTTTTTGAATTTGCAAGTGGAGATCAGCATCTCATTTCAACCTGCTTTTATGAATTTGCACTGCGATACCCGCAACCCGACGGTCAGCTGTTTCAGGGGTTCGTTGAGGGCAATGCGGACAAGATTTTTGACTCAACCAACAGCCGCTAAGGCGCACTGATGAATGATGTAATGATATTGGGCGCTGGCGCCGTTGGTTGTCTGGTGGGCGGTCATCTTGCCGCTCAGGGCTACAAAGTCGAGCTGGTAAATCGTTCGCCCGCTACCGCACAGGCCATTGCAGAGCGTGGTCTTATCATGGAATTAGATCGCGGCACCGAGCGGTTGCGTCCGGACGCTGCCCAATTGGACGAGGCTTCTCCCGCCCGATTCGTCATGTTGTGTACCAAAGCCTATCAAACTGACGCTGCAATCCGAGCGGTGCGGCATCATCTTATTGAAGATTGCGTAATGGTGTCTCTGCAGAACGGTTTGGGTAATGCCGAGCACATAGCTCAAGTCACCGGTTTACCGGTACTGCAGGGGGTAACAATGATACCTTCCACATTGGTTGCTCCCGCACACGTCCGCTCCCATGGCTCTCACACCAGTTGGCTGGGGCCTTTGGACCCAGATGATCAGGTCCAGAAGGATGCCTCTCAGCAGCTGACGCAGATGTTCAATCAGAGTGGGCTAGCCTGTGATTACGAAGTTAAGGTGCATACACGCATTTGGCATAAGGCCTGTTTCAATGTTGCGATGAACGCTGTGTGTGCTCTGACAGATGGACCACCGGGGTTGGTGTGTGACACCCCTGAGTTGATGGCACAGGCACACGCGCTTGCCGACGAGGCCCTAGCGGTCGCGCACGCGCACAGTGTTGGGGTTGATGCAGCAGCGCTACACGCGACGATCGACTTTGCGGTGCGCGAGCATCGGTTTCATCAACCATCAATGTTGCAGGACATGCGAGCTGATCGCGAGACCGAAATCGAGTCTCTTAACGGTTTCGTAGTAAAAGCAGCCCGACGCTTGGGTATAGCAGTACCGCGCAATGAATTGATTTACGCGCTAGTACAGGCACGTCAGTCTGCTGCCGGTTTTTGGAAGCAGCAATCTAAGTCTGAATTGAGATAGATGTATGAGTGAACAACGACTGCCGATCGATGCGCGCGCGTCTGGTTTAATGTTGGTGTTGTGTACCATCTGGGCACTGCAGCAGGTGCTACTCAAAGCGACCGCTGCTGATTTTTCCCCTATGTTGCAAACTGCGCTGCGCTGCGGTCTGGGTGCGGTGCTGGTAGCCATCTTTGTCTGGTTCAAACAGCCCCAGGGGTTCAGACACAGCGAACCTACACTGAGGCCGGGCCTGCTGGCGGGTTTTTTATTTGGCTCCGAGTTTCTATTGGCCGCGATCGCGATAGAGATGACTCATGTGGCTCACCTGATAGTTATGCTTTACACCGCACCGATTTTTGCAGCCATAGGCTTGGCAATATTCATACCCAGCGAGCGACTGGACCCTCTTCAGTGGGGCGGTATATTGCTGGCATTCGCCGGTATTGTAATCGCCTTTGGAGTGTCAGCCACAGATCAATCTGACCTTCCGAATATGCTGCTAGGTGATCTCCTAGCGCTCGCTGCAGGAGCTATTTGGGGGGCAACAACAGTCGTTGTGCGCAGCTCCACACTGACACGTGCGCCGGTCAGTCTCACACTGGTTTACCAATTAGTTGCCTGTTTTGTGATGTTGCTTATTTTTGCCGTGCTGACTGACGATTTGCGCTTTAATGGAACCCCTTTTGTTTTAAGCAGCCTCGCTTTTCAGGTCGTGGTGGTCTCATTCTTTAGCTACCTCACCTGGTTTTGGTTACTAAAAACCTATCTGGCATCGCGCCTGGGAGTGTTCTCCTTTCTGACGCCCATGCTCGGAGTGGTCCTCAGTGCTTGGCTGCTGGATGAACAGATCAGCTTGCGCTTCTTAATGGGAGCCGCCCTGGTCGTGGTCGGTATTACCCTTGTCAGTGCACACGCCTACCTAGCCACCAAATTTGGGATGCGTTTTGGCCCTATTAAGGAGGTCTGACTCTCGGTTTTTGTGTAGTATCGATCGGGTAGTCCAGCAGATTGTAAAAGTGGGTTGATATGCATTGGAAAGGTACAACACTTCTTTTGGTCAGTGTTCTGGTTACGTCGTGTGCAAAAAGCCCTCCCGCCAATGTTGACAATGCCTGTCGAATATTTGAAGAGAAACCTGACTGGTACGACGCCTCTAGGGATGTAGAGAAACGATATGGTCTGCCGGTGCAGGTACAGCTAGCAATCATGCGACAAGAGTCGAGTTTCAAGCATGACGCTGCCCCGCCGAGGGATACGCTTCTGGGTATTCCGATGTGGTGGCGTGTTTCCAGTGCTTACGGTTATGCGCAGGTTAAGGACGGTACCTGGGACTGGTATAAAGACAAAACCGGACGTTGGTTTGCCAGTCGCGAGAACTATGCGGATGCAGTGGATTTTATGGGCTGGTACACTAGTATCTCTCAGCGGACGCTGGGAATCTCTAAATGGGATGCCTATAACCAATACCTTGCCTACCATGAGGGCCATGGCGGCTGGAAGCGCAAGACATATAACGCTAAAAAATGGCTGATCGGTGTGGCTAAAAAAGTAGAGCGTAACGCGCAGACCTATGGGGCTCAGCTTCAAAATTGTAAGAACCGGTTAGGTTCTTCCTCTTGGTGGTGGCCGTTTTAAATCGGAAGTAAGTGGCCTTTAAATAGGTTATGCAGCTAGTCTGAAGTCTGTTGATCTGAGTATAACTAATCTGCGTTGATAGGAGTCGTGAGAAAATTTATGTCTTGTAAAGAGTGGGCCTGCTTATGAATTCAGATGCCTACCATAAAAGCAATTTTAGAGCGCAGTTCACGCTTCTTCTTGCTCTCTTAGGTCTCCTAGTCCTGTCCCCTTTTACGCTGTTTAATCTGTACTGGGGTGACTACGTTCTTACCCTTGCATCGGGCTTGCTGGTCGCACTTTTTGTTGTTGCCGCCTGGCGTGTCAAATACAGCCCGCAAAGATATAAAAGTGTCGCCCTGGCGATCGCGCCGTCGATTACCGTTGTTGTTTTGTTCGCCTTTTATCGACAGGGCGCTGAGACAAGTTATTGGCTTTTTCCTTCAGTCATCGTTCTCTATTTAGTTCTTTCATTTCGGACTGCGGTGATACTCAATGTCGCTCTCTGCTTAGTAGCGATTTTGATAGCCACAGAAACCCTAACTACTGCTTACACCGCTCGTTTTATTGCCGGGTTAGTATCGGTATCAGTATTCGTTGCGAGTTTTGTCTATAAGATCGATCAGCAACAGTTACAGCTACTGCAGCTTGCACAAACCGACCCGTTAACGGGCTTGCTAAATCGAGCTCTCCTTATGGAAAAATTGAAGCATGCGGCTGCTTTGTATGCACGTTCCAACATAAAGGTTAGTCTGATCTGTCTAGATCTCGACCATTTCAAGCGCGTGAATGATCAGTTAGGGCACACAGGTGGTGACATCACACTCCAGCAGGTCGCAGAGGTTCTTCAAAAACGGGTGCGCTTGACTGATTTCGTATTCCGCATTGGCGGTGAAGAGTTTCTGCTTTTGCTCTTCAATGCTGATGAACTTCAGGCTCTGGAGATCGCAGACAGTCTGCGCCAGACGATAGAGAGTCACCCGAGTATTCCCACCACAGCCAGCTTTGGAGTGTGTGAACTACGCCCAGACTGGTCTATCGAGGAGTGGTTGAAAAGTGCGGATAAAAATCTTTACCAGTCCAAGAATACTGGCCGAAATCGCGTGACTGGATCAAGCTCTGGTCTCAAGGTCTCGAACGATCAAGTAAGCGGTGCTTAAGTAGACGCTCCAGCACCAGTACTGTTCGGGCTCCGTGTAAGTCTGCCCTTCAAATAGCGCGCATCCTTTGACGCAGAAAATAGAGGGAGGCGAACACGCTACATACATCAAAAGCCCAACCACCGCTGGTCGGGCGATCCTCAGCCGTTTCTCAGTACTTACTGATTAATTGTAACCCCTGCATCGCTGCAGAATTTCGTAAGGTTTTTGAAGCCCAGTTTGGCGTAGGTCAGCGGGTGTGCGATTGCTGGGTCCTGTTCTGCTTCAACCACCAGCCAGCCTTCGTAGTTGCTCTCTTTTAAAACGGCAAAGATGCTTGGGTAGTCAACACAGCCGTCGCCAGGCACGGTGAAAGTGCCGTTGAGAACGGCCTGCAGGAAGCTCAGGTTACGGTTCTTCGCGTCGAGCATCACTGATTTACGAATATCTTTGCAGTGCACGTGCTTGATGCGATCGGCGTAGCGCTTAGCAACTGCAACCGGGTCTCCACCCGCGAAGGTTAGGTGCCCGGAGTCTAGCAAAAGGCCCACATCAGGTGCGCCCTGCATCATACGATCGATGTCTGCCTCAGTCTCTATCACTGTGCCCATGTGATGGTGGTAAGCCATAGAGACGCCTTGATTCTCCAGGTAGAGAGCGACTTCGTTGAGGCGTTCGAGGAATATCGGCCACTCAACCTGACTCATCTGTGGGCGGTTACGCACTGGGGTCTCCATATCGCCATGTACACAGCGGCTGGTTTCACAGAAAACCATCGCGGTTGCGCCCAGCGTTTTGAGCAGGTGCAGATGTGGCTGCATCGCCTCTATTTCGTCGTCAACGCTGCGCTCGAGCAGATAACTTGAGTACCAACCAGATACCAGTGAGAGGCCGTGGCTTTCAAGGATGGGGCCAAGGATCTCAGGTGTGCGTGGGAACTTCTGGCCCAGTTCGAAACCTGCGTAGCCAGCCTCTTTACCTTCAGACAGACAGACTTCCAGTGGCGTACCTGCGCCGAGTGCTGGCATGTCATCGTTGGTCCATGTCAGTGGGTTAATACCAATGCGTACGCTCATGTTTATAGGTTCTCCAACTGGCGTTTTTTCATTTCATCGTATTTGGCGCGTGCTTCCTGCACTTGGGTGCGGCCTGAAACTTCAGGAATCGCAACTTCCCACCAGCAGCCACCGGGTGAGGTGATCAGTGGGTCAGTGTCGATACTAATAATGTAAGTGACATCGGATGCTCGGGCACGGACCAGCGCCTCCTCAAGCTCTCGAATGGTGCTGACGGTTTCGCCCTTGGCTCCCATCGCCACTGCGTGGGCAGTGAAGTCGATTTTGGGTGCGGGCTTGCCACCGGCGGTGTAGCAATATTCGAGTAGGTTATTAAAGGGGGCGCCACCACAGTCCAACGTCTGCAGGCGATGGATACAGCCGTAACCGCGGTTATCCAGTACGACAAGAATGAATTTTTGACCCAGCATCACAGAGGTAAAGATCTCTGAGTTCGCCATCATGTAGGAGCCATCGCCCACCATAACGTAAACCTCTGAGTCAGGCTTGGCCATCTTCACGCCGATACCGCCAGCCACTTCGTAACCCATGCACGAGTAGCCATACTCCATGTGGTAACCTTTGGCGTGTTCGGTACGCCAGAGTTTCTGTAGCTCGCCTGGCAGGCCGCCAGCAGCACACTCAACAATATCTTTGCTCATGTCAGATGAGCGCAGTACTGCACCGACAACTTCAGCGTCGGTTGGCAGATCGGAACCGCGGTCAGACATAGCTACGTCACAGGTGCGAATCCACGCCTGACGTTTAGCTTCGCCTTTGGAGATCCAGTCGCTATCGATGCTCCAACCATCGAGTGCTTCGGTCAGCTGCGTAAGTGTTAGCTTAGCGTCGCCAACCAGTGGCTGCGCTTTGTGTTTGATTGCGTCGAATGAGCCGACGTTGATGCAGACCAGTTTGGCATCCTTGTGGAACAGTGCACGTGAGCCAGATGCGAAGTCGCCCAGACGTGTGCCCACGGCAATCACCAGATCGGTCTCAGCTGCCATAGTATTAGCAGAGGTAGAGCCTGATACACCCAGAGTGCCTAGGTTCTGAGTGTGGTTCCAAGGCAGGGCGCCTTTGCCCGCTTGAGTCTCTGCAACAGGGATCTGGTATTTCGAAACAAACTGATCGAACTCGTTCAGAGCGCCCGAGTAGTGAATGCCACCACCGGCAATAACTACTGGCTTCTTCGACGTTTTTATCAGATCGAGTGCGCGTGCCAGCTCGTTGGTATCTGGAGCCTGACGGCGCATGTAGTGAATCTTCTCGTCAAAGAAGCTCTTAGGGTAGTCAAACGCCATGGTCTGCACGTCCTGTGGGATAGCCAGACAAGCTGGGCCACAATCGATGGGGTCGGTCAGGACACGCATCACGTTTGGCAGTGCAGCCATCAGCTGCTCTGGACGGTGGATGCGGTCGAAGTAGCGGCTCACTGGCTTGAATGCATCGTTCGAGGTCAGAGTGTAGTCGTGTGGGTGCTCAACCTGCTGCAGCACTGGGTCGGGCTGGCGAGTAGAGAAGGTGTCACCCGGCAGGAACAACACGGGCAACCGGTTAACGTGCGCAACTGCTGAGGCGGTCACCATGTTCACTGAACCTGGTCCTGCGGACGCAGTCACTGCCATGAAGCGCTTGCGATCCATGGTTTTGGCGTAGGCGATAGCGGCATGCGCCATGGTCTGCTCATTCTGGCCACGGAAAGTTGGGAACTCAGCCTGCACAGGCTGCAAAGCCTCCCCAAGGCCGGCTACGTTGCCGTGACCAAAGATCGCCCAGCAACCCGCAAATATAGGCTGTTTCTCACCATCGATCAGTGTTTTTTGGGCCATCAGGTAGCGCACCAGCGCCTGGGCCATTGTAAGACGTACTGTACTCATCTATGTATCTCTCAGGTCTGGATCTTAGGTTGTTGCCGTCAGACCACGTTGGCGCCAGTTCTGAATCAGTTCAACGAAGTTACCGCTAACCTGAGCCACAAACTGGGCGTCATCAATTTCATTTGCCAGCCACGCACGGCTCTCTTTCACCCAGAGTGAACGACCCACCGTGAAACCTTTACAGATGTCGAAGCCAGCTGAGTTAGCGAAGTCTGCTTTAAGCTGTTCAATGGGTGCATCCAGACCCAGCAGAACAATGCCGCGACAGTGTGGCTGGCGCGCATTAATCAGGTTGGTCAGCTTCTGCCAAACCGCTTTGCTTGGTGCAGGAAGTTTCCACCAGTCAGGGCGAATACCGAGGTTGTAAAAGCGAGTCAGTGAGCGTACCAAAGTCTCTTCATCCTGCTCCATATCCTTAGGTGGGATGATCTCCAGCAATAGCTCGTGACCCGATGCACAACACGCCTGGTAGAGTTCCTGTGCCTGACGCTCCTGCAACAGACGGTGCTCTACTGGCTGATCTGGATGGTAGAAGATTAGGCACTTAACCACGTGCTCTAGTGGCCACTCCTTAAGGCGGCTACCGATGGACCGGCCACCTTCAAGTTCGATTGGGTTAGAGGTTGGCATCTCAACTGGGCGGCCAATCCACCAGCCACGGCCGGTAACGTCGTTGAGCGCATCCTGACCGTAGGTGTCATCAATCAGTACGCCAATGTTGCCCTCCAGGCCTTCAGCATCTGCGCCAGCCTGAGTCGCTTTTACTAAAAGCTGTTTCAGCTTATTGATGCGCTTCTCGTCGGCACCGGTTTCGCGTGCCATCTGGAACAGCTGGATACGGTGGTCGAAAGCCAGGCCGAAGATCTCGTTCCACTCTGCCTTACGACGAGTCGTCACGCGGTGCAGGTAGTTAAGCTCTGTGTCCTGATCTGGACGCGGAATCTCGTCGGCGTGAGCAATGTAGTAGTCCAGCTCTTCAGCTGATGGAATCGCTGGTGCACAGCCGTGACGTGAAACCACAAGCGCGCCACAAGCGTTAGCGAACTGACAGCAGGTCTGGTAGTCCTCACCGCGCAGCCAGCCACGCAGGAAACCGCTCATGAATGCGTCACCGGCTCCCAAAACGTTCAGTACCTCTACGCGAACGCCAGTGAACACATCGAAGTTGTCCATGGAGTCTGGAATTTCACCATCCAGCACGGTACAGCCCAGCGCGCCGAGTTTAAGAACGATAGTCGCGTTGCTCAGTTTACGGATTTTCTTCAGTGCAGCGATAGTATCGGTGGTCCCGCCAGCAATGTGCACTTCCTCCTCTGTACCCACAACCAGGTCCAGGTGGGGCAGTACCGTCTGAAGGTGTGCGCTGACCTTCTCGTTGGATACGAAGCGGTTCTCACCTTCACCAATACCGGTTAGGCCCCAAAGGACTGGGCGGTAATCGATATCCAACACAACTTTGGTGCCCGCTGCTTTGGCCGCTTCAATAGCTGCCATGCAGGCGTCATAGGTTGTTGAGGTAGAGAGGTGAGTCCCCGTCATCAAAATACTGCGGCTGGAGGCGATGAACTCTGGGTTGATGTCCTCTTTACACAGCGCCATGTCGGCGCAGTCGCGGCGATAGAAGATCAGAGGAAAAGTTTCCTGATCCTTGATTCCAAGAATTACGAGCGCTGTGAGCCGCTCTTTGTCAGTGATCAAATGACTTGTGTCGACACCCACAGATTCGAACTCTTCGCGCACGAAGCGCCCCATGTGCTCATCCCCAACACGTGTCAACATCGCTGAGCGCAAACCTAAACGAGCGGTACCGTATGCAATATTACCGGATGAGCCGCCAAGATATTTTGAGAAGCTACCCATATCTTCTAGGCGACTGCCGATCTGGTCTCCGTATAGGTCAACAGCGGCTCGGCCGATACTTATGAGGTCAAGTTGGCGCTCGCCAACACTCGCTTTCAGGTCGCTCATTGCAAGGGTTCCCATTCTAAGTTTTCGACATGGACTCTGTTTCGTGCAGTATCGCTGCGGACACTCAGGAGCTGTATTTTGGAAATACTAACGTCACAGAATAGAAATTTGGCAAGCTGATGTCAACAATTTGGAAAATATATTTCAAAAATTAAATATCTATATAAAACAGTATATTAAATGTATTTTCGTGCCCGTTTTTGGATGTATAAGATAATTTTAAAGTGGGATTTAGACTCTATATGGAACATTAATTCTAAATTGCTCTTTAGTTCCCGTTTAATCCGATTTAACATCGACGGCATTCAAACCATTGAACGATCGCCATGGGCGAATGCACTTGAATCAGAGGTCAGATATGTCCAAGTTGTTATCGCGTGCAAATGCGCCAGATTCTGAGGGTCGCATACAGCACATCACACCGGAATCTGCAGGTTGGGAGTATGTCGGGTTTGATGTTTATCAACTAAGCGCCGGCCAAAGCCTAAAGCAGCTTACAGAGGATAGAGAGGTCTGCGTTGTTCTGGTGACGGGCTTCGCTGACGTTAATACAACACATGAGAGCTGGTCCGGGCTGGGCGATCGCATGAGTGTTTTTGAGCAGAAAGCACCTTACGCTATCTACGTGCCACCTGCCGATTACTTTGAGGTGAGGGCCAATACCGACTGCGAAATTGCTCTATGCAAGGCACCGGCTATAGGGCAATACCCTGCGCGTCTGATTACTCCTGAGATGGCAAGTTTTGAAACACGGGGTGTGGGCACGAACAGACGTCATGTCTGTAATGTTCTCTTTGGAAACATGGCAGCAGAAAAACTGCTGGTCTGTGAGGTGATCACGCCTGATGGCCACTGGTCTAGCTACCCACCGCACAAACATGATCGGGATATCTCGCCTTCCGAGACGAAATTGGAAGAGACCTACTACCACAAAATGGACCCGCAGCAGGGCTTTGTATTTCAGCGCGTCTATACAGATGACCGTTCTCTGGATGAGACTATGGCAGTGGAGATGAACGGTGTGGTGATGGTGCCCAGGGGCTACCATCCAGTCGGGTCACCGCATGGTTATACATCTTACTACCTGAATGTAATGGCAGGTCCGTCACGCGAGTGGATTTTCCATAACGATCCGGATCACGAGTGGATTATCGAGGCTGACAAGAATAGAGCGCTAAAAGAGTGAGCCTCTGCGTCAACCTAAAAAAATGGGAGCTCTTAGCTCCCATTTGCGCAGGGTGTCGACTTGATTTTCAGCCTAGCGAATTCGCTCGCCGGTGTTCTTATCAAAGATCACTGCAAGCGCTGTGTTAACCTGTATCTCTGTTCTTTCGCCAGCGTGCAGACCCGCTTTGGGAGACAGACGTGCATGAACTTCTGTGCCATTCCAGTGGCCGATGGCCATGGTGTCAGCGCCCATCGGTTCAACAACCTCGAAATCCATGCGAATGCTGTGCAGATAAGTTGGATCGTCCTCCGGTTTAGGCTCGGTAATCATCTCCGGACGAATACCCAGTATCACCTTTGAGTGTCCTTGTAGTGCCAGTGATTCTGCCTGGGGTAAACGCAGTAAATGACGCTCGGAGCTGCTCTCGATAACGGCCTGCGCGTTTTCTAGCTCAACTTCAATAAAGTTCATTGGTGGCGAGCCCATGAAACCTGCAACAAACATGTTGGCCGGGTCGTTATAGATCTGATCCGGTGTGCCGAGCTGCTGCACGATGCCATCCTTCATGACGGCAATACGGTCTGCCAGCGTCATGGCTTCAATCTGGTCATGAGTCACGTAAACAATCGTGGTACCGAGACGTTTATGCAGTTTCTTGATCTCAGTGCGCATTTCGACACGCAATTTTGCGTCCAGGTTTGATAATGGCTCGTCAAACAGGAACACACGTGGGGAGCGAGCCAGCGCCCGGCCCATGGCAACGCGTTGACGCTGTCCACCCGACAGCTGGCTGGGTTTGCGATCTAAGAGATGATCAATCTGCAGTAGTGTGGCAACCTCCTGAACAACGCGATCGCGCTCCTCTTTGGGTACCTTGCGCATCTCCAGACCAAAGGAGATGTTTCGAGCAACGTTCATCGTTGGGTAGAGCGCGTACGACTGGAACACCATGGCAATATCGCGATCTTTTGGTGATACATCGGTTACATCGCGGCCTGCCAGCTCAAGACGACCCGTAGTGGCATCCTCAAGTCCGGCGATAATATTCATCAGAGTCGACTTACCACACCCGGATGGGCCAACCAGAATAATGAACTCACCATCCTGAATGTCGATATCTATCCCTTTGAGAATCTGTGTTTCACCAAACGACTTGGTGACCTGATCAATTAAAAGTGCGCCCATGTTATTAACCTTTTACTGCGCCGGCGGTCAGGCCGCGGACAAAATATTTTCCGGCAAAGATGTAAACCAGCAACGTTGGTAGTGCCGCGATGACAGCTGCGGCCATATCAACGTTGTACTCTTTGCCACCCACCGAGGTGTTGACGAGGTTGTTCAGTGCCACGGTGATAGGCTGAGTGCCAGGGCCCGAGTAGACCACGCCGAAAAGGAAGTCATTCCAGATCTGAGTAAACTGCCAGATAATCGTTACAACGAAAATCGGCAGAGAGACCGGCAGGAAAATGTGCCGGAAAATAGCAAAGAAGCCCGCGCCATCCAGTTGCGCCGCTTTGACAAGCTCTGTCGGGACAGAGACGTAAAAGTTGCGGAAAAAGAGTGTGGTGAAAGCAAGGCCGTAGACCACATGGACAAGAACCAGTCCGGTCACCGTGTTGGCCAAACCCAACTCAGCCAGCAAGCGAGCCATCGGCAGGAGGACTACCTGGAACGGAATAAAACAGCCAAACAGTAACATTCCAAACAGAACTTCACTGCCCCGAAAACGCCACTTCGCCAGTACGTATCCGTTCAATGCGCCAATGATGGTGGAGAGCAGTACAGCCGGAACAACAACTTTGACCGAGTTCATAAAGAAGGGAGCCAGCCCCTCACACTCAGATCCGGTACAGGCGCTGCTCCAGGCTTTGATCCAGGCGTAGAGCGTTGGATCCTGTGGCAGGGCCAGCAGATTGCCGCTACGAATCTCTTCAATATCCTTGAACGATGTGGCAATCATCACATACAAGGGCGTCAGGTAGAGCAGCGCCATAATCAACAGGAAGGCGTAAATCAGTGCGCGCCCAGCACTAAATTGAGTCTTACTGGCCATTGCGCTGACCTCTCAGTTCGGAATACAGATAAGGAACAAGGATCGCCAGCACACCCATCAGCATGACCATGGCACTAGCGCCCCCGAGACCCATTTGGGCGCGGTTGAAAGCGAAGGTGTACATGAAGTTTGCGGGTAGATCGGATGAGTAGCCTGGACCACCGCCGGTCAGAGCTTGTACCAGGTCGAAGCTCTTGATTGCGATATGAGACAGAATCACAATGGCGCTAAAAAATACCGGGCGTAGGATGGGCAGAATGACATGCCAGTAGGCTCGGAAAGGGCTTGCGCCGTCGATCTGCGCCGCTTTAATCAGACTGTCGTCGACACCGCGCAGACCCGCAAGAAACATCGCCATCACGAAGCCACTTGATTGCCAGACCGCAGCAATAACGATGGTATAGATCGCCATGTCAGGCTCTACCAACCAGCGAAATTCGAAGTTTTCGAAACCCAGGTCGATCATCAATTTCTCTAAACCCAGACCCGGGTTAAGGATCCACTTCCATGCTGTACCTGTTACCACAAATGAGACTGCCATCGGGTATAGGTAGATGGTACGAATCGCCCCTTCGCCACGAATCTTCTGATCGAGAAAGATCGCCAGTACCAACCCAATTAGCAGCGAGATCGCTATAAAAAGAACACCGAAGATCAGCAGGTTGTTTAATGCTACATCCCAACGAGGGTTACTGAATAAGCGAGCGTACTGATCCCATCCGACGAACTCCCATTGGGGAAGCATGCGGCTTTTGGTAAATGACAGCGCACCGGTCCAGAGCATAAAACCGTACATGCACACCAGCATTGCTACTGTGGTAGGCGCCAGTACGATTTTGGGCAAGAGGGTCTCCAGCGTCAGCGGCTTGGATGCCTTAGACACAGACATGTTGTGACTCCTGAAATATGAGAACAGGGCCCTTTGAGGGGCCCTGCAGGGCTTACATTGCTGACTGAATTGAAGCGATCAGCTGAGATTTTGCATCTGCTGCAGACTGATCGGAGTTGAAGAAGTTAGTGGCCGTGTCGTAAATGGCACCGGAAACTGCCTCAGATACAGCCATACCGTGCGCGAAACTTGGCACCAGTCCGCCAGTCTCCGCGCTGGCTACGAATGCGTCCATCGACGCGTGTGCACAGCTATCAAACTCATCGCGTGCCATCCCCAGGCGTGCAGGGATAGAGCCTTTATTGAGGTTGAACACCTTCTGGAAGTCTTCGCCCAGAATCTGCTTGGCCATCTCCTGCTGAGCGACCTGAGCATCTGCATCCCCTTGGCTGAAGAACGCAAAGGAGTCTACGTTGAATGTGAATGCGCCAGAGGTACCTGGAGCGGCGACACAAGCGTAATCAACACCGGGTGTTTTCCCTGCTACTGTGAACTCGCCCTTAGCCCAGTCACCCATGATCTGCATAGCGGCTTCGCCATTGATGACCATCGAAGTTGCGATGTTCCAGTCGCGACCAGCAGCGTTACTATCAACGAACTGCCGCAGTTCACCAAATACCCGGAACACCTCTTCGGTAGTTGCGCTGTTCAGAGCATCTGCATCCAGTTCAACGAACGCTTTCTGATAGTATTCAGGACCACCAACACCCAACACAACGGCTTCAAATACCGTGGCGTCCTGCCATGCCTGACCACCATGTGCCAGTGCAATAAATCCAGCGTCCTGAATCTTCTTGGCCTGTACGATGAAATCATCCCAGGTTGTTGGAATGGTAGCGCCCGCTTTTTCAAAGACGGCGGGATTTGCCCAGAGCCAGTTCACACGGTGAACGTTTACTGGAGCGGCTACATATTTACCGTCAAACTTCATGACATCTGATACCACACCGGGTAGCAGCGCATCCCAATTATTTGCTTTGGCAACGCTGTCGATGTCTGCGAGGAAGCCCAGGTCGCCCCACTCCTGGATTGATGGGCCTTTAATCTGTGCTGCGGTTGGTGGGTTGCCAGAAGCTGCCCGCGATTTCAGCACGGTCATAGCACTCTCACCGCCGCCACCAGCAACGGCGAAATCTTCCCAGCCTACGTTTGCTTCAGCCAGCTTCTCTTTCAGGTAAGCAACAGACTTTGCTTCACCACCACTGGTCCACCAGTGCAGAACCTCAACATTTGCTGCTTGAGCGGTGGCTGCTGCCATTGATGCAGCTGCTACGCAAACTGCGAGTGTACGTTTCAACATCGAGTCATCCTCTTATTGTTTTGGGTTAGGTGTACGAAACACCGGCACTATATCAACCCAGGAGTGGCGAAGACTTTTAGAGTGTTACAAAGTGTTACAAAGGGAATCGAAGCTCTACAATAAGGCCAGTAGGGTAACGGTCTTTGAGCTCTATACTGGCTCCGTGAAGTTGTGCGATCGAGCGGACAATACCCATACCCAACCCTACATGAACTGAAGTCGGTGCTTTGTCGATACGAAAGAAGGGTTCGAAGACGCGCTCCTTCAACTTTTCACTAATACCGGGTCCCCGATCGCAGACTGCAATGACAAGTTCGGTCTCCTCTCGCCAGCCATTGACTTCAGCTGCACGGCCGTAATGAAGTGCGTTATCAATCAGGTTGGTGAAAAGACGCTCAAGCGACAGAGGTCTTCCGTTTAACCATAAATCTTCGATGATATTGCTGCGGCACGGAAGGTCCTCAATTTTTGCACTGTTGAGACAGCGCTCTATCAACTCTTTCAGGTTTACCGGTTCACTATTCTCATGAATGGCGCCGTCTTTAATCATCTGGAGAGAGGCCTTCACTAGCGCTTCGAGATTTTCAAGGTCCCCTGTCAGTGCCTCCTGCAGAGCTTCATCGTCAATGAGCTCGGCTCTTAAACGTGCTCGAGTCAGTGGTGTTTTAAGATCGTGTGATATCGAGGCGAACAGACGCTCGCGGTCAGAGATATACTTCTCAATGCGTTGACTCATCTGGTTGAAGGCACGTATTGTGGTCTGCATCTCACGTGTCCCCTCAACCGGGATCGTCTCCATAGTCTGCCCACGACCCAAGGCGTCGGCCTGTTTAGCCAGCCGGCGTAACGGACGCACGATACCCGCCACCAGAAGCAAGGTTAGCAGGGCCGCTGTCAGAGTCACCAGTGCAACCGAGAGCATCCGTTCAGCGTTAAATACGCTCTCAGCCAAAATACGCCCCTCGGGAAACACGGTAGCGAGATAGATCCACTCCTGTTCGCCCAGAGGGAGTTGAACCACAACGGCCGGGCTATTATCACCGGGATTGAGAAGTGCAAAGCTTTGCCATTTAGGCGGCAGCTCTACCATTAAATTTCGGTTATTGAGTATGCGCAGGTCATCGAAAGAGACGAATCGCACATCGACGGGCTGCTGATTGGTATCGAACTGTGAACGAAGGTTGTCCACCAGTGTATCGCGTACCAAAGCCTGCAATTCGTTCTCTGGCAACTGTTTAAGTTCAAGGTACTGGCGATTCACAGAGACAAAAAAACGAGTTCCTCCCATATCACGTAATTGGTCGAGTACGATATGGCGGTAGCGTTTGGGTAGTCGGCTAAAAAACTCCAGCGTCTGGCCTATGCGGACCCCCATAACCTGAGATACCTCAGTCAGTCGCGTTCGCTCAGACTCCTCGAGCTGGCGATTCCAGATTACTGCACTCATGACCTGGGCAAGCAGGATGCCAACCAGCAGTATGAGTGTCATGCGGGCAAGAATTGACTGAGGTAGAACCCGATCTCTTAATTTTGACCAGAATCCGATCATGCAACCGCCAGTAGGTAACCCTTACCGCGAACGGCCTTAATCGGGTCTATCTCTGTGTGCTGAGCGAGTTTGGATCTGAGTCGGCTCACCAGTGTGTCGATAGATCGGTCAAAAGCCGAGGCCGTGTGTCCTTTCAGGTCGAGCGAGAGTTGGTCACGACTAACAACTTCGCCCGGGTATTTGAGCAGTGCCTGTAACAGATCAAACTCTGCGCCGGTTAGATCAAGTTCTATGTCGTTGAAGTAAGCCAGTCTGTAGGCGCTATCAACCCGAAGAGCGCTTGGAACCTGGGTAGGCTGTCGTGCATTCACTCTGCGAAGAAGCGCCTTGATTCGAGCGAGTAACTCGCGCGGGTTGAACGGTTTTCCCATGTAGTCGTCTGCACCGAGTTCCAGTCCCAGAATACGGTCAACGTCGTCGCTGGCAGCCGTGAGCATAATGATTGGTATATCGGATGACCGGCGCAACTCCCTGCAGAGTTCAAGGCCATCTAACCCGGGTAAGCCGACATCAAGGATGACCAGCTCAGCGTTGCCCAGACCTCTGGCAAGCAGGGCCTCCGCGGACTCATGCGCCACTACGCTGAAACCGTTTTTCTCAAGGTAGCTGCTGAGCAGCTCTCTGATGTCACGATCGTCATCGACCAGAGTTACGCGGTGCATGGGAGATTCCTGGGAAAGTTATTTCTACGTTTCATCTTTTGGAAAGTTCTGGATCAGTCTCAGATAACAGTAGACAGCCAGCGCGCCTGATAAAACGCCCCAGAACGGACTGCTGACAATAAACCACTCGTAGAGGCTCCAGACCGTTAAGAAAATAGTGATGCCGTAGCGGCGACTCGCAGGGCGGAAAAACTCCAGATCTTCATCGCGAATCATGGATGCTCCAAAAATGGTTACAAAGCTGTCATATGCCTAGCAAGTGTATCTTAATCAGCGGTTTGAGATCACCTAATCTGATCAGGCCTTACGATCAATGACTCTGTACCTGAGCACCAGCTGCTGCTGTATGAGTTTCAGCGGCCTCCCAAAGGTTTAGCCGGGACCCTAGGGTCAGTCTGTGTTCGAATTTGGATAGTTAATGAGTTGATTCGAGAGCGTTCACGACTTGAATATTGCATTTTTCGTATCAGATGTTTGGTGATTGGAAAAAATATTCCAAGATAAATCGGTTGGGGCTAAAATCAACAGTACCAGTATTAGCCGGGAAACAGCTTGTATGCCGTCGGGACTTCCAGCAACGCTTAATGAGCTCAAATCGCTAATCGCTGAACAGCATCAGGGATTGAGTAAACGTCTTCGCCAGGTCGCCCAATATCTTGTCGACCATCCGAATGAAATCGCTTTTGGCACAGTGGCCACTATAGCGGCGGATGCTGGCGTTCATCCATCAACACTGGTGCGTTTTGCCAACGCTTTTGGTTTTTCAGGCTTCTCTGAGATGCAGCGGCTGTTCCAGCAGCAACTCTTGCATGAGTCGCCAAGTTACAGTGACCGTATTCGTATTGCGCGCGAATCATTCGGGGACTCGAGTACTGAACCGCTAAGCCTCTTAGGGCAGTTTGCCTCGGCTAATTCGGTTACGCTGGATCAACTGATCAATGAGATCGACGCAGATGCACTTAGACGCGCAGAGCAGATTCTGCGTGAAGCCGACACGGTCTATATCATGGGCGTGAGAAGAGCTTTTGTTGTCGCAAGTTATTTTGCGTATGCACTGCGACATGCGGAGCGCCGTGCCTTTCTGGTTGACGGTATCGGCGGCCTGACGAGGGAGCAGGGGCTTAGCGTGCGTCAGGGGGACGCCCTGATCGCAGTGAGTTTTCATCCTTATGCGCAGGAGACGCAGGAATTAGTTCGCGAAACCGTTAAACGCGGGGTGCCGATCGTATTAATTACCGACTCGGAACTGAGTCCACTCGCTTCTCAGGCTAGTGCGGTGCTGATCGTAAAAGAGGCTGAAGTGCATGGTATTCGTTCACTATCAGCCTCCCTCTGCATCGCGCAGGCACTCTCCATCAGTTTGGCGAATTAGAGTTCATTCAAATTCTCAATGCACCATTGAGCACGCTCGAGAATCGCTTGCTGTGCTTCGGGCGTGCGTTTTTCCCAGTTTTTATAGAGCATAGCGATACGGGGATTGGTCCCGAGTCGCTCTCGGTGTCTTAGCATAAATCCCCAGTAGAGGCTGTTAAACGGGCAGGCGCGGGCGCCAGTCTGTTCGGTTACCTTGTAACTGCAGCCTTTGCAGTAGTCGCTCATACGGTTGATATAAGATCCACTGGCGGCATAAGGTTTGCTGGCGACTATTCCGTTATCGGCAAATAGAACCATGCCACGGGTGTTTGGTTGCTCGACCCACTCTAGCGCGTCTATGTAGATGCCTAGGTACCAGGCGTCGACTGGATCCGGATCCAGTTGTGCGATCAATGCAAAATTTCCTGTCACCATTAAACGCTGAATGTGGTGGGCGTAGGCGTAGTCCAGTGACTGCTCAATGCACTGGCGCATGCAGTGCATGCGAGTTTGTCCGGTCCAGAAGTAGTCGGGCAGAGGCTGTTTTGCATCCAGCGCGTTGAGACTGCCGTATTCAGGTTGGTTTACCCAGTAGATTGCGCGAATAAACTCCCGCCACCCCAGTATCTGGCGCACAAAGCCCTCAATCTGCGCTAATTCAATCTCATCAGGACGACTCATCCAAGCGGTGATAGCCGTCTCAATTACCTGTTTTGGAGAGATCATCTTGGCGTTTATGGCAAAGGATAGACGCGAATGGTAGAGGCTCCACTTGTGCTCAGACTGGCTGGTCATGGCGTCCTGAAAACGACCAAAGAGAGCGAGTTGGTGTTGGCAAAAATAATCCAGCAGAGCAAGCGCCTCTGATCGTCGGGTGGGCCAGAGTAGATTGTGTTCGGCTTTGCCGAAGTGGTCGATCTGATGGCGTTGTAAACGCTCCAGAATAGCGCTGACATCTGTGCTGAACATCAATGGTGCAGGAATCGAAGGAAGGTCCTCAGGTTTGAGTTTTTGACGATTATCGCTATCAAAATTCCAGCGCTCGCCGATGGGTTCGTCTCCGTTCATTAAGTAGCCGTAGCGTTTGCGCATGCGGCGGTAGAACGCCTCCATGCGACTCGCACGACCCGGTTTAAACTGTTTGGCGATCTCTTCGAAAGGCAGTAGAAAGTGTTCTGTGTCGACCTCCCGCATCGCAATACCGGCGTCAAAGTCACGCAACTGCTGCAATAGACGCCACTCGTCTGGTCGCTGATATTCGAATCGTTCAACGTCCAGTTCGGCAATTTTGGCACGCAGCAACGCCAGGAGGTCTGCGTAGGCTGCTGTTTCATCCAGCGTCAGATGTATAACCTGATGCCCTGCCTGTTGTAGCGCTTCGGCGAAGTGCTTCATGGAGGCGAAGAATGCACAGATTTTTTGCACATGGTGACGGACGTAGCCCGTCTCTTGGGGCAGTTCAGCGATCAGATACCAGATGTTTGGATCGGGTTCACCAAACCAACTATGCCGAGCGTTCAACTGATCGCCCAAAATGAGTCGCAGGCAACTCATAAACAGTCACTCCTAGTACTTTTGGCACTGCGCCGACAGCGCTCCGAGCAGTACTTTACCTGATCCCAGTCGCGCTCCCACTTTTTGCGCCAGGCAAAGGGGCGTTGGCACTGAAGACAGATCTTCTCAGGCAGATGGGGTTTGCGATGGCTCATGGGGCAGGCCAGTCGTAGTAGTCGCGATTTGGCAACGGGTAAGCGTTCTCCTCTCCTTTCCAGGCTTTGATAAAATTACCCTCTGGATCGTAGATCTTTGCCTGCTTATTCAGGTCAAAGCGGCGGTGGCCGCGAGGATCGGCACCGACGCCTGCGAGATACTGCCAATTACCCCAATTGCTGGCGACATCGTAATCAATCAGTTGCTGTTCAAAGTAGGCGGCGCCATAACGCCAGTCCAGCTGGAGTTCATGCACAAAGGCACTCGCGACCAATTGACGAGCGCGGTTCGACATATAACCGGTAGCATTTAATTGGCGCATCGCCGCATTGACTATCGGGTAGGGAGTCGAGCCCTCACACCAGGCTTTAAATCGCTCTGGGTAAAATGAGGTGAGGGGGGAGCGTCTGAACGGTCCGCGCCAGTTGAACATGAGCGCTCCATAGCGATGCCCGTACCATTGAAAGTATTCACGCCATAGAAGCTCGAACTTGAGCCAATAGGTCGATTCATTCGCCAAGACGTCGTCTTCGTATTGCTCTATGCGTTGCCATAGTCGGCGCGCAGAGAGGCTACCGTTGGCGAGCCATGCGCTGAATTTTGATGAGTAATCCCACCCATCGAGGCCGTTTCGAGTCTCCTTATAACTGGCGGGCAAGGAGCTGCCGAAATAATAATCCAGCTGAGCTTGGGCGGCAGTTTCGCCCCCTGTGAACTGTTGCTGCAGTGGAGTAAGCGGCAACTCTATAAGATTCTCTTGCAGGTTTTTGACAGCCGGTGGAAGGCTATTCGGAGCTTCAAGCGGCGCTGGTGGCTGCAGTGGCCTCTTTTCAACTTTGCGACGGAAACTCGAGAAACTCTCGGGGAGTTCATCAATCTTGAACGGGAGCTGCTCAGAGTTGAAAAGCGTATTACAGGCGACCGTCTCAACCCTGAGGTGGGGAAAACGGCTGGCAATCTGTCTCAGGGTTTCACGCTCATAGCTTCCTGGGTGTTCTGAGGTCAGAATACGACTGATGCCTGCTTTCTGCACGAGTGCAGTGAGGGCGCTCAGCGGTGTGTCATGTCTGAGAATGAGCTGCTGTCCGCGCTGTTTAAGTGCGCCCGCGAGCTCTTCCAGCGACTGGTTTAAGAAGATGCGCCGATGCTGCCCGATGGATTGCAGTGAGTAACGATTGGGTCGAGACCAAGATGGCTCAACAACAAACAGACAAATGAGTTGCTCGGCGTCTGACGCCGCCTGAAGTGCAGGATTGTCGTCGAGACGCAAGTTATGTGTAAACCAAAGAAGTGTTGGGCCGGGCATCGCTTTACTCCATCTAGAGCCCTGTCTACGGTCGATCAGGCCGGTCAGAGCTGTAGAGTGTGGTTTTTATGCGGGTGCAAACGTTAGGAGCGATTGCTCTCAATGTCCAAAACGCTAATGCTACTGTCACCGATTTGGAAGCGGATGTTCAAGTCGTAAAGTCTGACGCCATAGACTCGCTCAGGGTCTCGTTGGTAGGCAGGTCTGGGATCGCAGGAGAGCAGCTCGCTGATCTGCTGTTCTAACAGTTCGCCGTAAATCTTTCGTTGTTCGGATAGCTGCTGCATTGCACATGGGCTGTAGACAACAGCCTGAGGAAGCCGCTTGGCCGACTCGGCTAGGGCGTAGTGTGCGTTTGCAACACTATCGGCGTAGGGAAGGTATGGTTTGATGTCGACTATGGGTGTGCCGTTAAGCAGATCCGCACCACGGACTTGCAGGATCAACTGTCTGTCCTCCATCCGAATGCTGAGCAACTCCACTACACTTAGGCCGACCGGGTTAGGACGAAAGGGTGAACGGCTCGCAAAGACCCCTAGTTTTTGGTTACCCCCCAGGCGCGGTGGCCGCACCCGTGGTTTCCATCCCTTATCAACAGATTCAGAGAAGATGAATATCAGCCAGATATGGCTACAGTTTTCTAGCCCTGCTACCGACTCCAGACTGGAGTACTCAGGTGTTAGAACCACATCCGCGGTGATCGAGGGAGCGAGACCCGGCTGGCGGGGTATTCCAAACTTCTCAGTGAATGGACTGCGAACGGTCGCTATGCTGTTGAGTGTAATTTCCTGCATGCAAACTCCTTAGCTGAGCTGCAAGGTTATACGAGCCAAAGGGTTAGACTCAATTGGATAGCTCTGTCAGTGCTTCACGCTGTTGCATCGGTAAGGTCGCTGACCAGTGACTTGACGCCTCTTCAGCCTGAGAGGCAAGGCGTCGTATCATCGACAGATATTCAAGCAACTGTGCACTCTCTGTAGTGGAGATCACTCCCTCGACTGTTTTTTCGAGCAGCTCATGTTTCAAATTCTGATAGCTGAGTTGAAGTGCGCGCATGGCGCGGTGCGCATCGATCCCCTGAACGTCTTGAGCGCTGCTGATCTCGCAGGCATCTATCAGGGCCACTGACTCCTGTTTGAAATCATCCAGTGAGTGAAGCAATCCGGTGTCGTTGAGCTCATCTAATATTGTCTGGTAATGGGATAGTTCAGCAGATAGTCGACCTATCTCGCCGATATATCGTCCGACACGGATTGACAGTGGAAGCGTTTCGGCAATCGCTTCACTAATGTCCTGGTGTGCAAGCTGCTGATTAAACGTATAAATATGTTGAAGCAGGGAGAGTAGCGAGTCCCGCGATTGTTGCAGTAGCGCCTGATCCTGCCCTTCGCTACTCAACGCTGCGCGCGCTAATGCACTACTCATTTGGTTGGCTCGGCTGAGTTCGCGGTTAATACCGACAACCGCCAGATCTGGAGTGACCAGAAGCGCCTTGGTTATAAACTGTGGTTTGGCGTCCAGTTCCGACTTAGCCACAAAGCGCCGCTGTAACCAACGCTCCAGCGTTCCCATCATTGGCCAGATAAACATAACTCCCATCATATTGAACAACGTATGGAACAGCGCCAGTGCAATCACAGGGTCCAGGTAACTCAGCCCTCTCGCATCGATCAGATTGGCCACAATAGAGAGTAGCGCTACACCGATGATTGCGGTCTGGGTGTTAAAAACCAGGTGTGCAAGTGCAATACGCTTAGCGTTGGGCAATGAACCTATGGCCCCCAGCAAAGCAGTTGTGGTTGTGCCGATGTTAGCCCCAATCACAAGCGCACAGGCACCGCTTAAACTGATCGTTTCAGTTGAAAGCATGGAGAGTGCGATGGCCATGCTAGCGGAAGAGGATTGAGTCAGTACGGTGATCACTACGCCTGCCACAACAAACAGCAACAGCGCCAGAGATCCGCTACCGAGCTGGCGCAGAGGTAGCGTTTCGGATAATCCATCGAACGCGGCACTGATGAAATCCAAGCCCAAAAAGAAAAGGCCGAACCCCGCTATCGCATGCCCGTAGTGGCCAAAGTTGCGGCCACCAGAAAAGAGTTTTACGGCCACTCCAAGACCGATTAAAGGCAGCATGTAAGCGGTAATTTTTAATTTGAATCCTAGGAGTGCGACGAGCCAGCCCGTCAGTGTAGTACCAATGTTTGATCCAAACAGGAGTGGTAAAGCCTGACCCAACGACATCAATCCCGCGCTGACAAAACCCAGCGTAGCCAGGGTCACTGCACTGGAGGATTGGACTAGGGCGGTAACACCGACTCCCGTTGCAAAAGCCCTCTGCTTCGACTGAGTTGCTTTGGAGATGAGTTGGCGTAATGAGGGGCCGGAAGCTCGCTTAAGTCCGTCTGTCAGAAGTTCCATTCCCAGTAGAACAAGCCCCAGTCCACCGAGTAACTGTCCCAATAGCGTAAGATCCATCGCTTATTCTCATACAAGACTCTTTGAATCAGTTTAGTTCAGTCTGGTGTGCGGCACAGTGTGCAGACATATATCTCTCGGGCACCGCAGCGCAACAGCATATCGCTAATGCGGCTTACGGTAGTGCCAGTAGTCACTACGTCATCAACCAGGATCAGACGCTCAGGTGGCGTCGCGTTGAGGCTGAAGCTTTGGTGCAGATTGAGTTTACGTTGCGCGCGGTTGAGTTGCGCCTGGTGAGGTGTGCGAACACGCTTTTCAATTAAGTGTATCGGCGCAGGGCGATGCAAGGCTCGGGCGAGGTGCCTTGCCAGGAGTTCACTCTGGTTGAAACCGCGAATCAGTTGATCGATGGGGTGCATAGGTACGGGTATTAGCGGTAACTCGGGGGGCAGTCTATTTCGCAATTGTCGTGCTAAAAGTTTAGCGAGCCAGTGCAGCGGTTCAGGGTCGCCGCCGCTTTTGATGCGGTGGAGTAGTTGAGGTAGTGGAAAACGGTAGGTAAACCCGGCATGTATGCATGAAAAGCTTGGTTTAGCTCTTTGGCACGCTTGGCAGACACCTTTGACACCCGGGAGAGCACAAACAGTGCAACCGAGTTGTTGATAGGGCAAGTCACCGGTGCAAGGTTCGCAGATGCCCAGTGCTGTGCGGGGTGTGATATCACAGAGAGGGCAGAGTTGATCTATTTCTAACCAGTTGTTCAGAATTGAGTCGTACATAGGTTGACAGCTCTCCCTTTCGCTTTAAACTGCTCCCATCCTTGGAGCTACCCAGCCTGAGTCTTTCTCCATTCAGTTTAGTGAGAGTTTTTAGATATGTCCCCAGCGAGCACACACCCAGTTCAGGAAAAGAGAGATTGGAGCCATGAAGAGATTCAGGCGCTCTTTGATCTGCCATTCAATGAACTGCTATTTCGCGCTCAGACCGTTCATCGCCAGCATTTCGATCCCAACGAGGTGCAAGTCAGCACACTGTTGTCGATTAAAACGGGCTCCTGCCCCGAGGATTGTAAGTACTGCCCGCAGAGCGCTCACTACGATACCGGGTTGGAAAAACAGCGTCTGATGGAAGTCGAAGCAGTACTGAATAAAGCGAAACAGGCGAAAGAGACGGGTGCAAGCCGTTTCTGTATGGGCGCTGCCTGGAAGCATCCCACTGATCGCGATATGCCCTACATACTACAGATGGTTAAAGGCGTTCGTGAGATGGGGTTGGAAACCTGTATGACGCTGGGTATGTTAAAGCCTGAACAGGCCGAGCAGCTCGCTGATGCGGGTTTGGATTACTACAATCATAACCTTGATACGTCGCCCGAGTTCTACGATAAGATTATCACCACGCGCACCTATCAAGATCGTCTCGACACCCTGCAGCATGTTCGCGACAGCGGCATGAAGATCTGTAGCGGTGGTATTCTTGGAATGGGTGAAACGGCACGCGATCGTATTGGTCTGCTACAGCAGTTGGCTAACTTGCCGCAGCCACCTGAGTCGGTGCCAATTAATATGCTGGTGAAAGTGGCTGGTACGCCGCTGGAAAACGTTGAGGATCTGGATCCATTCGAGTTTGTCCGCAACATCGCAGTGGCCCGAATTCTGATGCCAACTTCACATGTGCGCCTCTCTGCAGGACGCGAATCTATGAGCGACGAGTTACAGGCGATGGCATTTTTCGCCGGTGCGAATTCGATTTTTTACGGTGAGTGTCTGCTGACAACGCCTAATCCTGAAACCCATCGCGACCTGCAGTTGTTTAAGCGTTTGGGATTGCGTCCTGAGCAACGAATCGAAGAGGACGATGTTGCTCAAACACAAGCGATTGAACAGCAGCTGATTAAGCAGGCGGACGAACCCAAGTTCTACGACGCGAGTCATTGACTTTGAGTCGACTTGATAAACGCCTCAAGCAAGCGCTTGAGGCGCGCGAACAGGCTCACCTCTATCGCCGCCGGCGCACACTCGACTCAACCCAATCTCCCATCGTTAAGGTCGATGGTCGTGAGTGTTTGGCCTTCTGCTCGAACGACTATCTGGGTCTCGCAGCTGACCCACGGCTCTCTAAGGCGTTACAGCAAGGTGCCGAACTCTATGGAAGCGGCAGTGGTGCCTCCCATCTGGTACTCGGCCACAGTCGTGCCCATCATCAGTTGGAAGAGGCGCTTGCGGAGCATACGGGCCGCGAGCGGGTCCTGCTTTTCTCAACCGGCTACATGGCAAACCTTGGCGCGATCGCAGCACTGAGTGGCCGCGGTGACCAAGTAATACAGGATAAGCTCAATCACGCATCGCTGCTTGATGGCGGCCTGCTCAGCGGTGCCCGATTTAAACGTTTTCGCCACGCAGATATGTCGGCGCTTGAATCCGCACTGAGTAGTTCCACACAAGCTGACGCTCTGGTTGTGACCGACGGCGTTTTCAGTATGGATGGTGATATAGCACCACTGCCCGAGATGGCGCGCCTATGTGAGCAGCATCAGGCCCATCTGCTGGTCGATGATGCTCACGGTTTCGGCGCTCTGGGCAAAAATGGTGGAGGTGTGGCAGAACTATACAACCTGGATCAGACTCAGCTACCCATCCTTATTGGCACCTTGGGTAAGGCCTTTGGTACTGGGGGGGCGTTTGTCGCCGGGAGCGAAACGTTAATTGAGTATCTGATTCAGTTTGCCCGCCCCTACATATATACAACCGCTATGCCACCGGCGATCGCGCACGCGACTCTGGAGAGTCTTCGGATTGTCAGGGCCGAGCAGTGGCGCCGCGATAAGCTGACGAAACTCATCCAGCAATTCCGTGCCGGGGTGGAGTCTATGGGGCTGGAGCTGATGGCATCGGAGACCGCCATACAACCCATCCTGATAGGGGAGGCTGATAAGGCGATAAAGCTGAGCCAAGCGCTCGAACAGCAAGGTGTTTTCGTGGGTGCCATTCGCCCGCCTACAGTGCCTGCTGGGAGCGCACGCTTGCGCATCACCCTAAGTGCCGCACATACCGAAGAGCAGGTTAACCGCCTGTTGAACGCCCTTGATCAAGCGGCAGGTGAGTTGCGTGGTTGAATCAAAAATAGCGCTGCGAATATTAGGTGGCTGGGGTGTCGCTTCAGCGGTTCTGGCCGACTGGGTAGATTCGCTGGCGGGTGAGTTTGATGTTCAGCTCGTTGAAATCCCGGATCTGCAAGTCGGTGAGTATTTGAGCCCAGAAGAGCGTAATAGACGGCTGCTACAGAGTGCACCGCCTCAAGCTTACTGGCTGGGTTGGTCACTCGGTGGCGCTATTGCCATAGATCTGGCAGCTCAGGTGCCAACGGCTGTCCGAGGAGTCATTACCCTTGGTACCAATCCCTGTTTTGTCGCACGCGAGGGCTGGCCGGGAATGGACGCTAAGACGTTTGACGCCTTCTTTAAGGCTTATCAGCAGGATGCACAGAAGACTCTACAGCGATTCGCTGCCTTGCAGGTTAGTGGCGCCAACGATCCCCGCACTCAATTGCGTCTGGTGAGGGCGAATCTACAGCCACCTGAAGCAGTACTCGCCGATCTGTTATCGCTATTGGCGCTGAATCGCTGCAAGTTAGTTGAGCAACTGGAGGTGCCGCTTCTCAGTATTTTGGCCGCAGATGATGCTCTGGTTCCCGCTAAAGTGGCGCAAAAACTTGCCGGGTTGGGTTCCAGGGTGAGGGCTGAGATCATTTGTAGTGCGAGTCATATGCTGTTTCAGGATCAGCCTCTGACCCTCAGGGAGTCGGTGCGCGACTGGATCGAACTGCAGGAAGCTAAATATGCGCGATAAGCGCCTCGTCGCTGCCTCCTTCAGTCGCGCAGCGACCAGCTATGACCGTGTTGCAGGTCTGCAGCGCCGGATCGCGAACCAGCTACTGAGATGGCTTCCGGACGATATGGTTGATGTCGCAGTGGATCTGGGTTCGGGCACCGGCTACGCCAATCGATGGCTCGATGCTCGCGCAAGGCAGCTGCTCAATGTCGATCTTGCGCAGGGCATGCTCAGCTTTGCCCGTGACAATGGCTCTCAGGGTGTATTCATGGCAGGTGATGCGGAGGCGCTGCCGCTGGCTGACGCCTCAGTTGATCTGCTCTGGTCCTCGCTAGCACTGCAGTGGAGCGAGCAGCCTCAGGTTTTAATGCAGGAGTTGGCTCGGGTAATGCGCCCAGGGGGCAGGCTACTCATATCGACGCTGGGACCCCAAACCCTGTTTGAGCTCCGTGAAGCCTGGGCAGCCGTCGATACGGGTCAGCATGTGAATCAGTTTGTTGCACCCGAAGATTGGCTTGCCGTAGACGTACCCCTCGAATGCTTGAGGCACCAGCAAAGCAATGAAGTGGAGTACTACTCAGAAGTGGGGCAGTTGCTCCGCGAGTTGCGAGCGCTGGGGGCTCATAACGTCAATCCGCAGCGCCGTCATGGGTTGGGAGGGCAGGCTGCGTTGAAGGGTATGATGCAGTATTACCAACGTTACCGCACTACTGCTGGTCTTCCAGCCAGTTACGAGGTGCACTATTTGGAGTTTGTACGTCGATGAAACAGAGCTATTTTGTAACCGGTACCGACACTGATGCAGGTAAAACACTGGTGAGTGCTGCACTCTTACATAAATGGAGTTCAGAGGGTTTCCAAACCCTGGGTATTAAGCCCGTGGCGGCAGGTTGTGAAAGGGTTGATGGCGAGTTGCTCAACGGGGACGCGTTGGCGCTGATGGCTGAGGCGTCAATTGACCTCGCCTATGCGCAAGTTAACCCAGTTGCGCTGGAGCCAGCGATAGCGCCGCATATTGCAGCTGCCAAGGTGGGTATCAATCTCACAGCAGACCGTCTGACCGCCTATTGTCGTGGAACGCTGATGCGCAAATATGATAGGGCACTCATAGAGGGCGCTGGGGGGTGGCGAGTACCGCTGAACGATCGTGAACCACTCTCGCGTGTGGCTCAAGAGCTGGGTTTTCCTGTGATTTTAGTGGTAGGTATGAAACTTGGGTGTCTTAACCATGCGCTATTGACCGCCGAGGCAATTCGCCGCGATGGTCTGCGCATCGCAGGATGGGTCGCTAATCGAGCTGAACCTGAGATGTCTGAGTACGACGCTAACCTCGGCTGGCTTGCCAAAGCAATAGGAGCACCTCTGCTTGGAGCGATTCCGCATCTGAGTAACGCCAGTGCGGCAGAAGCGGCGACCTATCTGGATACCTCTGCTTTGGATCGCTGATCCCGTCTCCTGTTATCAGTTGAGGATTCAGCTGGGCTCACGCAAAAGTTTTCGTGTTTTTCCTCTCGATACACCGATTTCAAAGGCCCTGTTTTGAGCTATTCGAGCTGACTTATGAGTCACTTATGTACTTCAGTTTTGGTTTGGTTAAAAAATAGCCAAAGTTTTCGCTAAAGAATTGAAAATAGCTGCCGAGCCGCCTATCTTTTAACTAAGGTTAGCGTTTTCCTTGGAGCAGTTTGTGCTCCGGCGTCAGATCGAAGACGTAATTTGAAATAGAGATTAGCATGACGTTTGAGGCTAATCGGAGGTGGTTTGAATGGAAATTACAGGCGGATTAACCGCGGCTTACATCGGCCAGACACAGAACGCGGATGGTAGCCGACGCAGCGCTGATGATATTCAGGGCGCTTCAGGTACAGCAGACTTACAAAGCACTTCGGGCATCGAGAGCACCGAAGAGCAGGCGGTTGTCGAATCAGCAGCGAGCGCGCCCGTTGACGAGAGTTCGGCTGCAACCCTTGAATTAGTGTCTGCATCTGGACAGCTTGAGACTGGATCGCAGATCGGAAGTGTAGTTGATCAGTTCGCCTGATCGGACGCTTGAGCGTTAGAGGAGGGTCCCATGGTCACTCCAGCTGTATCACTTAATACTAATCCAGTACGTAACCCTGTTCAGGAGCTTACGCTCACATCTTCACGCGCAGAAACCCTTAGCGAACCCGCCACGGTGCAGCGCGAGGCAACGTCTGCGATTTTGCCCGCTCAGGTAGTTTCAGTAACCACCATCGGCGAAGATGTAACTCCCACTGATCAGACCGATGCGTCGCCAGCGGAGCGCAGCGTAGGGGCTGAGAGGCGCGTACTCAGCGGACCTGATGAAGCTGAAACAGCAGTTATTAGAGAGCTGGCTCAGCGTGATCGTGAGGTTCGCCAACACGAAATGGCGCACAAGAGCGCAGCAGGTAGTGCTGCGGGTGCTGTCAGTTACGAGTACCAAAGGGGGCCTGACGGGCGGTTGTATGCAGTGGGTGGTGAAGTGTCGATTCGCCTCTCTCCACCGTCAAATGATCCGGCGGAAGTAAAGCGCTATGCTGAACAGATATTACGCGCTGCGCTTGCACCGGCTGAACCCTCAGGCCAGGATCGACAGGTGGCTGCTCAGGCTCGTGCGATGATTGCCGAAGCCCAGGCAGAGCTGTCTCAGGGGGCAGGCGAGCGCGAGCGAGCGGAGAGTGCCA
>DATHZN010000102.1:0-6572 GCA_035458585.1 Marinobacterium sp.
CCGCTTATGCTGCGGGCGCTGGATGATCGTGCCTATCGTGACTATCTGCTTCAGTCCTTCGATACACAATCACAAAAGCTGCGTCTTGATGCTGACAAACGTGCAGCCGATGCTGTAGAGGCGCTGCTACGAAAAAGGCAAGTGCTGTGAAAAACCTAGGGTTGGATCTCAGGACCAGCGGACTTATCGCTGGCGTTGATGAGGTGGGGCGCGGTCCGCTCGTGGGGGATGTCGTTGCGGCGGCCGTTATTCTTGATCCAGAGCGCCCAATTGACGGACTGACTGACTCCAAAAAGTTGTCCGAAAAACGGCGCGAGCAGTTAGCTATCCAAATACGCGAATATGCATTGAGCTGGTCAATCGGTGTGGCGACGCCATCTGAAATCGATCAGATCAATATTTTACACGCCAGCATGCTGGCGATGAAACGTGCGGTCGAAGGTTTGAGTGTCGCGCCTGATCATGTGCAAGTTGACGGGAATCGTTGCCCCAAAGTGAATTACACCGTTGAAGCTGTAGTCAAAGGTGACGCGAAGATCGCGGCGATAGGTGCGGCATCGATTATCGCTAAGGTCTATCGTGATCAGCAGATGTTGGAGCTTGACACCCAGTACCCGCAGTACGGTTTTGCCCGGCATAAGGGGTACCCAACCTCTGAGCATCTCAAGCTGTTGCAGCAATATGGAGTTCTGCCACAATACCGCAGGTCTTTTGGTCCGGTTAAACGTCTTTTAGAGGGTAGGGATTAATGTCTGAGGCGCAGTTTGTTCATTTAAGAGTGCACTCAGAGTTCTCCCTTGTAGACGGACTTGTGCGCATTAAAGAGCTGGTCAAAGCGGCTGCTCAGCATCAGATGCCAGCAGTTGCGTTAACGGATCAGACCAATCTCTACGCGCTGGTAAAGTTTTACAAGGCTGCGCTGGGATCTGGGGTTAAACCTATTTGCGGTGTCGATTTTTGGGTAGTTGATGATGCGAATCAAGACCTACCCCCCTTTCAGCTAACGCTTCTGGTCCGAACAGGTCAGGGTTATCGAAACCTTATGGAGTTGGTTTCCAGGGCTTATGCAGAAGGGCAGAATATCGATCTTGAACGAGCGCTTATCTTCAAAAGCTGGATAGCCGAAAAATCGGAGGGGCTGATTGCACTGTCCGGTGGTCGCCGTGGTGAAATCGGCCGCTTGCTGCTAGCTGGAAGCGAAGAGGCGAGTGCCTGTCTGGCACAGTGGATGGAACTCTTCCCCAACGCCTTTTATATGGAGGTACAACGCACCGGTCGTCCAGATGAAGAGCGCGTGCTCCATGCAACGGTCGAACTTGCGAGCCATGTGGGCTGCCCGATCGTTGCTACCAACGAAGTGATGTTTATTAAAGCGGACGACTTTGAGGCGCATGAAGCGCGCGTCTGTATCAACCAGAGTCGAACGCTTGAGGATCCTTCTCGTCCGCGCGACTACTCTGAACAGCAATACTTCCGCTCTGCCTCGGAGATGTCTGACCTCTTTGCGGATTTACCTTCGGCTCTTGCTAATACCGTCGCGATTGCTCAGCGCTGTAATATCGAGATTGAGTTAGGCACCTACTATCTGCCGCGTTTTCCCATTCCTGATGGGGTGCTGATGGATGACTACTTCCGCGCCGTTTCCAAAAAAGGTCTGGAGGAGCGTCTCGATTTCTTGCTTGATCGCTCGGCACCTGATTTTGCAGAGAAGCGAAAGCCCTATGATGAACGACTAGAGTTTGAGCTGGATATCATAATTCAGATGGGTTTCCCTGGTTATTTCCTGATCGTCATGGACTTCATACAGTGGGGTAAGGACAACGGTATTCCTGTGGGGCCGGGGCGTGGTTCGGGTGCCGGATCGCTGGTTGCATATGTGCTTAAAATCACCGACCTAGATCCGCTAGAGTACGACCTGCTATTTGAGCGTTTTCTCAATCCAGAACGTGTCTCTATGCCCGACTTCGATATCGACTTCTGTATGGATAACCGCGATCGCGTAATTGACTATGTGGCGCGTACCTATGGCCGAGATGCGGTATCACAGATTATTACGTTCGGGACTATGGCCGCTAAAGCGGTGGTGCGGGACGTGGCACGTGTACAGGGAAAAGCCTTCGGACTGGCTGATCGTCTCTCTAAACTGATTCCGTTCGAAGTTGGTATGACACTCTCCAAAGCCTGGGAGCAAGAGGAGCAGTTGCGTGAATTCGTTGAGAGCAGCGAAGAGGCGCAAGAGATCATGGAGATGGCCTACAAGCTCGAGGGGGTCACGCGAGGGGTGGGCAAACACGCGGGCGGTGTTGTCATAGCCCCGACCAAACTAACAGATTTCTCGGCGACCTTCTGTGATTCTGAGGGGCAGGGTCTGGTGACCCAGTTCGATAAGAACGATGTTGAAGAGGCGGGTCTGGTGAAGTTCGACTTCCTTGGACTGCGTACGCTGACGATTATCGACTGGGCGCTGGAGACGATTAACCGCGTCAAATCACAGCAGGGTGAAGACCCTATTCGAATTGAAGCGATCGATTTGGAGGATCCGAGGGTCTACGAGCTACTTAAACGGGCCGAGACGACTGCGGTGTTTCAGCTCGAGTCCAGTGGTATGAAAGACCTCATCCGCCGTCTGTTGCCGTCGCGCTTTGAGGATATCATCGCTCTTGTAGCGCTGTTCCGTCCGGGGCCATTACAGTCAGGTATGGTGGATGACTTTATCAACCGTAAGCACGGTCGTGCTGAAATGGCCTGGCCTCACCCTGATTACCAACTTGACTCGCTGCAGCCTGTGTTGGAGCCAACCTACGGCATAATCCTCTATCAGGAACAGGTCATGCAGATCGCTCAGGTGATGGCAGGCTACACCCTTGGCGGTGCGGATATGTTGCGCCGGGCGATGGGTAAAAAGAAGCCCGAGGAGATGGCTAAGCAGCGCCATCTCTTTATTGAGGGTTCAAGTCAGCAGGGTATTGACGAGAAGCTTGCAGGTAATATTTTTGACCTTGTAGAGAAGTTCGCGGGTTACGGCTTCAACAAATCTCATTCGGCGGCTTACGCTCTAGTCTCTTATCAAACCGCTTGGCTAAAAACCTACTACCCTGCCCCCTTTATGTCAGCGGTTATGTCCTCGGATATGCAGAACACTGACAAGGTAGTGATCTTCATCGAAGAGTGTCGGCAGATGAAGCTCGAAGTGCTTCTTCCTGACGTTAATCTCTCTGAATTCAAATTTACCGTTAGTCCTGATAATCAGGTGGTATACGGGCTTGGCGCAGTCAAAGGTGTGGGTGAGGGTCCGGTCGAGGGTATTGTCAAGGCGCGCGAAGACGGCCCTTTCACTGATCTGTTCGATTTCTGTAAACGCGTGGGCAGTAAGCGTTTAAATAAACGTGTACTTGAGTCGCTGGTGAAGTCTGGTGCGCTGGATAAGCTGGGTCCTAACCGGGCTGTGCTTTGGGCTTCGATTGGTTCAGCGCTGCAGGCGGCTGATCAGGAAGCGCGTAATCAGGACGCGGGTATGTTTGATCTTTTCGGCGGCGATCCTGAGCCAGAGCATGCTAATCCTTTCCAGGCCTTTCTTGGCGCGCGCGAGTGGAGTGATAAAGAGCGTCTGCAAGGCGAGAAGGAGACGCTGGGCCTCTATGTGACAGGTCATCCGATTGATGAGTATGAGAGAGAGCTGCGTAACTTCGTCAGTCGTAAGCTTGTCGAGCTGCAGCCTGCGCGAGGTCGTGTGCAGAAGATGGCGGGTCTGGTTGTGGATATGCGCCTGAAGAAGACGAAACGAGGCGAAACACTCTGCTTCGTCACGCTAGATGATCGTTCTGCTCGCATTGATGTGACGCTTTTCGGTGATGCTTATGAGAGTGCGCGCCGTATGATTACTAAAGATCAGGTTCTGGTTATCGAGGGTGAGGTGGCTAACGATGATTACAACGGCGGTCTTAAAGTGCGTGGGCAGTCTGTGCTAAGCGTGGCGGAAGCACGCGTACGCTTTGCTGAGAAGCTTGTGATTAACTGCAACGAAGCCCAACTCAAGCCGCGCGAACTTAAACAGTTATCCGATACTCTGGCCCGATTTAAACCGATTCAGCAAGGTGTAGCGGTCGAACTTGCTTATAGCTGTGATGCCGCTCGAGGGCGCTTGCGGCTAGGTGAAAACTGGATGGTATTGCCGCAAGATGAGCTCATCATGGCACTCAAAGAGCAGTTTGGTAATCCCGCGGTGCAACTTGAATATGTAAGTTAGTAAGCGGGCCACTCTGGTCTAAATACGCTCTAAACGGTAGAATCTGCAATCTTAATTAGCCGCTTAAAATAGAAGTAGTTAGCATGAATCCCAACTACCTGGACTTCGAACAGCCGATCGCTGAGCTCGAAGCTAAGATCAACGAACTGCGTCATGTCGGCGAAGACAATGCCGATCTCAACCTGTCGGAAGAGGTCTCGCGTTTACAGGAAAAGAGCAAAACACTGACGAGATCGATCTTCTCAGATCTATCTGCATGGCAAATATCGCAGTTGGCGCGTCATCCGCAACGCCCCTACACGCTCGACTATGTGCGTATGATCTTCGATGAGTTCGAAGAGATTCATGGAGATCGCCATTTCGCTGATGATCAGGCGATTGTTTGTGGTATTGCACGTCTGGATGGCCAGCCCGTCGCTATTATCGGTCATCAGAAGGGGCGGGAAGTAAAAGAGAAGGTGCGCCGTAACTTCGGTATGCCACGCCCAGAAGGATACCGCAAAGCCTTACGTATTATGGAGTTGGCCGAGCGATTTAACATGCCGGTGCTGACGTTCATCGATACTCCTGGGGCCTACCCCGGCATTGACGCGGAAGAGCGCGGTCAATCCGAGGCTATAGCCTTCAATCTGGCTAAAATGTCTCAGTTAAGAACGCCCATTATCTCTACCGTGATTGGGGAGGGTGGCTCAGGTGGTGCGCTGGCGATTGGTGTCTGTGATGAGCTGCTTATGCTGCAGTACTCTACCTACTCGGTAATATCGCCTGAGGGCTGTGCCTCAATACTATGGAAGAGTGCTGAGCGTGCATCCGATGCTGCAAAAGCGATGGGGATTACATCAGAGCGTTTGCATGAGCTGGGTCTGGTAGATCAGATTGTCTCCGAACCTTTAGGTGGTGCGCATCGTGATCCTGGCTTGATGGCGGCGAGCCTCAAACAGCAGTTGAAAGCTGTGTTGGAGCGTTTGCAGCCCTTAGAGACTGACGAGCTGCTTGAACGTCGTTACGATCGTGTCATCTCTTACGGCGCCATCGGTCGCGAATGATTCATCCTGCTGTCGCAGAACTCGAGCAAGCACTGCGGCAGCTTCTGCTCCCCCTCCCTGAATCGACTCGGGTGCTGGTTGGTTATAGCGGTGGCTTAGACTCCACCGCTCTACTTTTTATTGCGAGTCGCGTCGTTCCTGCTGCACAGCTATGCGCTTTACATATCAATCATAATCTTCAGTCGATGGCTGAAGAGTGGGAGAGTCACTGTCGCCAGCAGGCTCAGGCGCTTGGAGTAAAATTTAACTCAGTTCACGTCTACCCTAATGACGCCTCTGAAAATGCTGCTCGAGAAGCGCGCTACTCGGTTTTTGAGTCCACATTGGGCCCTGGAGATCTTCTGTTACTCGGGCACCACATGGATGATCAGGCCGAGACGCTGTTAATGCGCCTGTTCAGGGGAGCGGGTGCACGAGGTTTGTCAGGTATACCTCAGCGTCGCCAGCTTGGTCTCGGCTCCATTCTTCGGCCACTACTCGCTACAACGCGCGATTCACTTGAGTCCATCGTCAAGAGTGCAGGACTAAGTTGGGTGGAAGACCCGAGTAATCGAGACTCTCGGTATTTGCGCAACTGGATCCGGCAAAGCTTGGGTCCTGCACTGTCGCAATGCTGGCCTGATTGGGTGTCACGCTTAAGTGAGAGCGCGGAGCTAATGTCGGAATCCGCCAAGCTGCATCGGGCCCTAGCGCTTGTAGACGCCGATGGGCAGTTCTCTAACCCACTTAAAATCCCTGTTGAGCTTGCCAAAGAGCCAGAGCGTTTAGCCAATCTTATTTACTACTGGTTGAACTCTCATGCAGTTCGGGTGGGCTCCCGTTCTCAGCTGAGAGGGTTGGTCCAAACGCTGTCAGAAAATTTCCCAGGCGGGAGCGGTCGCTGGCTGATCTCGGACCAGGCTGTCCACCTTTACCAGGGTAGTCTATGGCTCGAATCTGTTGAAATACCCCCGCAAGCAGCACTTGATCTTGTGCTGGTACCGGGGGAGGTTGATCTAGCCTGCGGTAGATTAGGCGTAGAGTCCGGAGAGATCGGTCTGCCACAAGGGCTTGACGTTCAGTTAAGGGGGCGTCAGCCCGGTGATAAGGTCCGTTTGGCAGTTGGGCATCAAAGCGTTAAAAAATTCATGAATGAGAAAAAAATTCCCCCTTGGCTTCGCGATTCTTGGCCTCTGTTAGTCCACCAAGGTGAAATCATCTCAATTGTCGGTGTGTGGACCGCTAAATCGCAGCATCAGCCGGGTGGTTTGACGCTGAAATGGGTACGTTGAAGTTTGTTC
>DATHZN010000103.1:0-18371 GCA_035458585.1 Marinobacterium sp.
TTAGCAAAAATAATGCCATATAAAAACGTGAAATATGTCTGTTTGGAAATGACGCCAATGTGCCGATAGTGCCCGTTGTTAGCTCTGACCAGAAATGACCGCTTTAGGGCAGGGTGCACCAAACTGTCACTCTCAGCCCAACTGGAGCAGTCCAATAGGGTACCTCTACGGGTATCCAAACTGTCTAATAGATGGTCACTTTGGGTACTACTCGAACGCGTGCAGATCTAGTCAGGGATTCCAGCTTTCAATTTGACAGAAGACTCCGAAAAACTCACCGAAAACAAACAGCCAAAATCGCCAAAAATCTAGCAGGGAGTTGTAAGTGAAGAAGGGAATAAATGGCGGAATGGACGGGACTCGAACCCGCGACCCCCTGCGTGACAGGCAGGTATTCTAACCAACTGAACTACCACTCCAGCTTGCTATCTGTCTCAAGTCTCCCCGAGAACAGGTGCCGAATTTTAATGTCTTTTAAGACAGTGTCAAACGCTTTTATCACTTTTTTAACAAATAGCCTCAGTTTGCTAAGCGGCTGTTCAAAGATCATCCAACGACGCTTATTTTCTGATCAGAGGCTTGGCATTTAGCTGAATCTGGCAGGTATTTTGGGCATACTTTGAGAATCTACCACCGGACCAAAGCAATGAGCGTAAAACATCAACTAGATCGTATCGTGACCGCCTACATGGATCTTCAACACCCGCTCGGCTGGCCTCTGTTGCCCTGGGAAGAGCAGTGGCAAAGCCCTTGTCTGCTAGAGCAAAACAGCGAAGGAGAGCCGACTCCTTGGTGTCCAATCGCCATCAATCAACCGATTGACCTCTTCGAACGTCTCGCCAGCGCGCTGGAGTGTGAAATTCATCCGGATATCATTACTTATTACACCGCCTACTGGTCAGACCCAATTTACGCTGACCATGCTAATGGGGAGCTCTCTCTGCTGTTTGCCTGGAACGAAGATGAGTTGGAGCGCCTCAGGGCCAATCTGATTGGTCATGCATTAACCAAGCAGCGTATGCGCCAGCCACTGACGCTATTTTTCGCCTGCACAGAGCCTGACGCCGATGAGTTTATCTCGTTGATGAACAACGATGGATCAGTTTGGCTGGAGTTACCTGGCAAAAAACCATTACGAAAACTGGCCGAGAGCATGACTGAGTTTCTGACCCAACTAACCCCCCTGCCTCACCCGAGCACCCGTTAGGGGTATTCGATTGCGATCAACCGATAGAGTGCGCTAACAGACGGCTAATCTGACACTGGTCAACGCCACTCTGTTTCTGCCAGGTATTAAACGCCTCTTGGACTAGACGCAGATCGCGTTGCGCACTGGGGCGCTTGTCTACTACACCCTGCGCCTTCAGGGCCGTTACTACGTCATCGGTCAGCACAGGCGTATCCCGACCGATGATGCGCAGCGCATAGGCTGCAGAGTTCCCCCCCAGTTGACTCCCCTCCTTTTTGAAGAAAAGCCACAACCCCACTGTATCCTCCACCGGCCAGTCAGCGAGAAAACGTCCGAACCCACCGGCCTTACGGGAGGCTTCATCAACCATCAAAGCGTTTAGGCGTGTGGCCTTGATCTTACCCAAATGCCGGATTAAATCCCGATTTTGCATCAGTTTCTCAAGATGTTCATCGCTCATCAAAGAGACCTTCTGCGGGTCGAAACCAAAAAACGCTTTCTCAAATGCCGGCCATTTGGCATCAACCACCGAACGTTTCAAGCCGGCACAGAATATGCGCCAGGTCATTGCACTTAGCGCTCTATCATCACTCACCTGCACAAGCTCCTTCGATCTACGCGCGCGCGGTCCCAAGAGTGCTTCAAGGGGTGTTCCGGGGTGATGATTCAGCGCCTGCCGGGCGAGTTGATCAAATGACTTCATTCACCCTCCGGCACGAAACTGAGCGATGCGGAGTTGATACAGTAGCGTATACCTGTTGGCGCCGGCCCATCCGGAAAGACATGCCCCAAATGAGCGTCGCACCGGCTACAACACACCTCCGTACGAATCATACCGTGGCTGGTATCGCGGTACTCATCGATCATCTCCTCATCCGCCGGCTTATAAAAACTCGGCCAGCCACAGCCAGAATCATACTTTGCGTCAGCACCAAAAAGTTCAGCACCACAACATTTGCATAAGTAGCTGCCGTCGCGCTTCTCGTTATAAAGTGCGCCAGTGAAAGCGCGCTCGGTCCCTTTGAGACGACAAATTTGAAACTCTTGAGGCGACAACTCAGCACGCCACTCGTCATCTGTTTTTTTAATCTTTTCCACTTTTTGCGAGGCCATGAATTTTCTCCTGAATCCAGTCAGTTATTGATATCCCGCGGCTGTACCTGCGTTTCGCAAATGCGTATGATTGCTGCCTTGGGCCCATCGTTGGCGGCACCTAAATTCAGCCTCTAATAGCCCTAGTAGTCCGACCATTTACTGAAACGATCGAGCCTGTCTACGCAACCCAAACGTCTGCAGAGCTTTAACCCAGAGATTGAGATGTCTGTCACACGCAAATCCAACAAACTTAACAACGTTTGTTATGACATTCGCGGCCCGGTCCTGCAAGAGGCAAAACGCCTTGAAGAGGAAGGCCATCAGATTCTTAAATTGAACATCGGCAACCCCGCGCCTTGGGGGCTCAATGCGCCAGAGGAGATTGTTCAGGATGTGATCTACAACCTGCCGTCTGCCCAGGGTTACTGTGATTCTAAGGGTCTGTTCGCCGCGCGTAAGGCGATCATGCAAGAGTGTCAGCGTAAACAGATCGCCAATGTGAGTATCGAGGATATCTACATCGGAAATGGTGTATCTGAGTTGATCGTTATGGCGATGCAGGGCCTACTGAATGATAACGATGAGATGCTGATCCCAGCGCCAGATTACCCGCTCTGGACGGCAGCAGTCAGCCTCGCGGGAGGCAACGCCCGCCATTATCGGTGTGACGAGAGCAATCACTGGTACCCGGATATCGAGGATATTCGCTCCAAAATAACCGAGCGTACTCGTGGCATAGTTGTGATCAATCCGAACAACCCAACGGGCGCAGTTTACCCTCAACCGCTGCTGGAAGAGATCATTGAACTGGCGCGCCAACATAATCTGATTATTTTTGCCGACGAAATCTACGACAAGATCCTCTACGATGAAGCGCAGCATGTCTCTATTGCTGCACTCTGTGACGACGTGCTCTGCGCCACCTTTAACGGCCTGTCTAAGACATACCGTGCGGCTGGCTTCCGCTCGGGCTGGATGATTATCAGCGGACCTAAGCATCGCGCGCGGGACTATATCGAAGGCTTGGATATGCTAGCCAACATGCGCCTGTGCGCCAACGTACCCGCGCAAAATGCGATTCAAACCGCGTTAGGAGGCTACCAGAGTATCAATGAACTGATTGTACCTGGTGGTCGTTTGTGGGAGCAGCGAGAGCTGGCTTACCGCATGCTGACCGACATTGAAGGTGTGAGCTGTGTCAAACCCGATGGGGCTATGTACCTGTTTCCGAAACTGGATCCAGAGCGCTACCCAGTTGAAAATGACGAGAAATTGGCGCTGGATCTGTTGCAACAGCAGAAGGTATTGGTGGTTCAGGGTAGTGGTTTCAATCTGTCGGATACTCAGCACTTCCGTCTGGTTTTCCTGCCGCAGGTAGATATGCTTGAAGAGGCTGTGGGGCGTATTGCCAAGTTTCTTAAGTCCTACCGATAGCTCTGTTGTTGCACCAGTCAGGGCCTTAAAATTTTGTGGCCCTGACTTGGTGGCTTATCTCCCCGCACCCGGTGCAGCACTCCTTATACCCGCTGCAGACACGCCGTAAATACATCCTGTAGGCTTCGTGATGGCATCCCTGCCATCAAGAGTCTGCTGCGGGTATAAGCAGCGCTACACCTCGAACTATCGGTTTACCGAGTGATTCGAATCTGGTCCCTGGGAATGCGACAGCGCAAGTTTTAAAGATTAGTGTCAGCTATCCTTGGGTATGATCGCGCGCAACTGAGGGTGCTTGAATTTCTTTGGTTCAGCCCCATCAACGACTTAAACAACTTAATGAGGATTTGCACAAAATGATGCGAATTGGTCTTTTCCTACTTACGAACCTGGCGATCATACTGATTGCGAGCGTTACCCTGTCGTTGCTGGGGGTCAACTCATACCTTACAGCAAACGGGCTGGATCTAACGTCACTGATGATCTTCTGTCTGGTGTTTGGCATGGTCGGATCCTTTGTTTCGCTGTTCATGTCCAAATGGATGGCGAAGCGCTCTACGAGGACCCAGGTCATCGAGCAGCCCCGTAATGCTCAGGAGAAGTGGCTGGTTGATACAGTTGCTGAACTTGCAGACAAAGCCGGGATCGGCATGCCTGAAGTGGGAATATTTCCATCTGATGCACCTAACGCTTTCGCGACGGGCTGGAACCGCAATCAAGCGCTGGTCGCTGTCAGCTCGGGTATGTTGCAGCGTTTTAAGCCAGAAGAGGTAAAAGCGGTCATGGCCCATGAGGTTGGTCATGTGGCCAATGGCGACATGGTCACTCTTGCTCTGATTCAAGGGGTGGTCAACGCGTTTGTCATGTTCTTAGCACGCATCGTCGGCTATGCAGTGGACTCTTTCCTGCGCCGCGGCGACAACTCAGGCGGCGTGGGCATCGGATTTTATGTGACCACATTTATTGCTGAGATCGTATTCGGCATTCTGGCCTCGACAATTGTCGCCTGGTTCTCACGCCGTCGTGAGTACCGTGCCGACGAGGCCGGTGCCCGCCTGGGGAGTCAGGCAGGTATGATCAGTGCCCTGCAACGCCTCAAAGCCGAGTCCCAGCGCCAGTCAGAAGATCTGGGCGGGCAGCTAACCGCATTTGGTATTGCCAGCGATACTAAGCAGAGCCTGATGGCACTGTTTGCAAGTCACCCTCCACTGGATGATCGTATTGATGCACTGCGTAATCTGAAATAACAGCAGAATCGATCCAACAAGGGGAGCTTTGAGCTCCCCTTTTTTTCACTAGATGTTCTGGTATTTGCCTCAGATCAAGCCCTTAAACTGCGCAAATGTCAAAATTGTGCCTAGACTGTTTCAATAAATTCAGGAGGTTCTATGGTTGCACAAACGCTCAGTCTTGAGACACCCGAAAAGTCACTGGGTGAGCGCCTGGCACAGTTGCACAGCACTATTATCGAGCGTCTTCCGGGAGTCGGACGAATCGCTGTAGCGCTCTACGATGCAGATACAGATCTACTCAAAACGTTTGTCAACAGCACGAGAACAGGTGTTGCGATCTCAGGATATGAGTACCCGCTGTCCCAGAGCCAATCATTGAGCGAACTCAAGGCTAAGAATCTCTGCCGCATCATCGACGATATCGCCGCTGAGATTCAGCCCGGGAATATGCACTCGGACTGGCTACTAGAGCAGAACTACGGTTCCTCACTCACTATTCCTCTCAACTCCGGTCACCACTTTTATGGCTTTTTCTTTATCGATGCGGCCGAGAAAGCCTACTTCACAGATAGAGTCCAACGCGATCTATTGCTGTTCAGCAATATGATTATGCTGACGATCTCAAGCGAGATGTCAGCGGTCCACTCTCTGCTGGCAACCGCTCAGGCGGCAAGGGATTTTGCCGACCTGCGTGATTTCGAAACAGGCATGCATCTCAACCGTATGGCCCGCCTGTCACGTCTTATTGCGAAATCGGTCGCCGATAAGTGGCAGATCAGTGATGAGACCATCGAACATATATTCCTTTTCGCTCCACTCCACGATATTGGAAAAATTGGCATTCCCGACCGCATCTTACTGAAGCCCGGTCGCCTTGATGCCGAAGAGCATGAGATTATGCAGCAACATGTCGAACTGGGCGTAAAGCTGCTTCAAAAAGTACTTGATGACTATCGAGTGTCATATCTGGCGGACTCTCAGGTCATGCTCAACATCATCGCCTATCATCATGAACTCCTCGATGGCACGGGTTATCCCCATGGGTTGCGTGATGATGAGATCCCGATTGAAGCTCGTATCATTACCGTAGCAGATATCTTTGACGCACTTACCAGCGTGCGCCCCTACAAACAGGCTTGGTCGATCGAGGATGCACTGAACGAGATGGACCACATGGCCTCAAAAGGTAAACTCGACTCTGACTGTGTTCAGGCGTTGCGAGACAATAGCGTTGAAGTGAAAGAGATTGTCACGACGCTACGCGACAACCTGGACCATCAGGATCAGCCAAGTTCGTAGCCGAGGTAGTTGAGACGCATCTCGGCGAGGTAGCCCCGCAGATAGACTCGCGTTTCATCATCCATAGAATCGAATCGCACACCGTACTGGTAAGAGTAGATAGACGCTTGGTGAGCCTCAGAGCAGTTGACGATTTTCCCTGCCAACATCACCAGATGCTCGGTTGCGGCAAAGGCGAGACGTGTGGTGACAAAGATTTGATCCCCCTCATTACCCAACGGCATATGTGACTCAATTGATGCACCCTGCAGATGCAGATCACTGATCAGTGCACTGACCCCCTTGGGTCCGGCCAGGGGATCCGTGCCATCGATCCTTACTCGTATCGCGACCGGAAGGCGTCGATCTTCTCGCAACCGTGCGACTTCTATAGTGGCGGGGTAATCCAAGACCCACAGTCCCTCAGGCTGGCTGATATGTGCTTGCAAGGCCACTGTGAAGCCACAGACCCAATTATCCTGGAGCATTCTCACTCTCAGGCTGGTACCTGGTAAGAGTCGACTCGCGCTCTGCGGTGCTCGTAGATAGATGTACTGGCCCAGACTTGCGCCAACCCACTCGCTCTTGAAACGCTGACCACTGCTGGTCTGTTCCAACTGCATCGCCGTGCCGGCACCGATCTGCAGATCACTGAGGGCTTGCGGCCAGAAACGACTGCCCGTTAACTCTTGATTGCTCACACTTTCAACTCGGAGTTAAAACCCATAGCGACCAACTCTTGATGCTGCTCCTGCGTAGCAGCCGCAACCCGCAGAGCCGCGAACTCACGGCGGTAGGGATAGCTTTTACGTAACTGATCAAAATTGGCGCGTTGCTGTTGCTCGTCGGCCACCAGTGATGCTCGAAAACGCCGATCGTCGGCCCATTGGTCATAGACCAGTTGCATCAGTCGTGTCGGCTCCGCTTCAGCCGCCAGAGTGACACCCTGAATTCGGGGCGATGGCAGCACATCCGCTAACTCAAACTGCCGATGAAGGCCATAGAAGTCGCAAACCTGCTGATAGAGCATCCAGCTTCCACGTAGCTTACCGTCGATACTATGCCCTGCAATATGTGGTGTGGCGATAAAACAACGCTGCGCCAACAGAGGATCCACGCTGGGCTCATGCTCCCAGACGTCCAGTATCAGAACCAGATCCTGCCGTTCTGTCGCCACCCTGAGGAGCGCTGCGTTATCAATAACTGCACCGCGACCGGCATTTACGAGAAGGGCACCGGGTTTGAGTTGCCGCAGGCGAGCTTCGTTTAGCAGGTGCCGACTCGGAGCTTCGCCCTGACGGGTCAATGGTGTATGCAGACAGATGATATCCGCTCGCTGCACCACCTCATCAATGGGTAGGTGATGAAAGTCAGTCTCGGATGCACGCAGCGGGTCACAGGTGAGAGGATGATGACCTAGCGCCTCAAGGCGTTTTTTCAGACGTGAACCCACCTCACCGCACCCAACTACGGCAATCGTTAGTGAGGATAGATCCCGTCCGCGAACCTGAGCATCTTTGTAGATACCACTAAGCGTGTAATCAACAACAGCATCGGCGTTACAACCCGGCGCATTGGCATAGCGAATTCCACGCTCATCCAGCAATTGAGTATCCAGATGGTCAATCCCGATGGTCGCAGTACCAACAAAGCCTAACTGCTTGTTCAGGGAGAGCAGGTCTGCATCAACCCCTGTGATTGACCGAACCAACAAGATGTCGATATTCTTCAGATCCGCTGCTTGCATCTGACGCCCGGGTAGGCGTGTGATTTCAGCAAAGTCACCGAACAGCGCCTCAACTGCGGGCATGTTTTCGTCAGCAACAACTCTCAACATGGATGGTAAAACTCAGTATTAGAAACCAGGCCCCAGTATACGCAAAAGCCGGTGGCAGGTTTACTCCTGATCTTATCCCTGCTACCGCCAATAATTGAGCGTGACCTAATTTATCAACAGTCAGATGTGTGGCAAGCTTAACTCTGACACCGCAACCGCCCTCCTCAAAATCGGGGATCAACGTTGAGTTTAACCTTAGCGGTGATGCGCCTCAGAGAGTGTGGATCGATCTGCAGGGTAAAACGATGTACATGGGCATCAATCAGAGGGACCTGCAGCCAACAGAGGGAGTCTGGAAGGCCCCGGCGTCACTGGGAGTATGCACCACAGGGATGATGCGCTGGGTTCTGAGGCTCATACTGGAACAGCACCAGCGGCAACAGATCTACCGCTTTGAGTTTGATGCGCACTAGCGCATTGAGACACCAACAAGGAGAAGAGATGCGCAAAACCACCACCTATGTCTTGCTGGGCATGGCTCTTTTAGTTGGGGCTTGGGCTAGCTTTGAGCTCTTGGGTCCCAAGACACCGATTCCACGCTACGCCAGTGCCAGCATCGGCGGCGACTTCCAACTCAGTTCAGTGGATGGCGAACGTAAACTGAGCGATTTTAAAGGCGAGGTTGTTCTCATCTACTTCGGTTTTATCTCCTGCCCGGATGTCTGCCCAACCTCGTTGGCTGTCATGCGCCAGGCAATCGACCAACTAAGCGAAGAACAACGTGAAAAGGTTCGCGGTCTGTTTATTTCGGTCGACCCTGAGCGCGATACCGTCGATGAGCTCAACGCTTACACCCAGTACTTCTCTGATCGAATTATTGGCGTCACCGGCAGCACGGAGGAGATCGATAGCGTCGTTAAGCAGTACGGCGCTTACTACAAGTTTGTCCAGTTAGATGATTCCGCTCTGGGTTATACCGTAGATCATTCGGCGCGAATCTATCTTATTGATCCAGAAGGACAGCTTGCCGACATCTTGGCTCATGATGTCAATCCTAACGAGCTTCACAGCAAAATAATGGCCTACCTCTGACGATGAAGAGATGAAAATGAAATACTTAGCAACCGCACTGCTGATAAGCGCTTCACTGGCACAGGCAGCCGATATGAGCTTTGACGAAGTGCGTGTCCGGGCGGTCCCCCCTGGCGCCAATATCAGTGCTGTCTTTATGAACGTTAAAAATAACACCTCCACTGATCTTGCCATAATCAGCGTTGACTCCTCCGTCGCAGACAGTGTTGAGTTGCATAACAACTCGACGGAGGACGGAAAGATGAAGATGCGGCGGATCGATCAGATCAAGCTGAACGCCAATAGCGAAATCAAGCTAAAGCCGGGAGGCCTGCACATCATGCTCATTGGTCTAAAGCGACCCCTGGTGGAAGGCGATAAGATCGATCTTAGAGTTAACCTCAGTGATGCTACTTCCCAATCACTCGAAGTGCCGGTAGTCACCATAAGACCAACTATGAATAAAATGACCCACTAGTCAGCAAAATTCGCTCCACCCAGACGCCCGTCACAATGGTTACAAACCGTCACTTTGCGCTGTTACCTTTTGTGCCTAGCTGGCGCACGCCAGCGGCTCAAGTTGAAACTGATCGGCACTCAGTGGCGGTTGGCCGTAAAAGGTGCGCAGCGCATCGCTTAAGGCTTGCAGACGAGGATTCATGCCGCTCACTAACGTCTGAATTACACGCGCCTGCACCCCCTGTTTGAAACTTTCACTCGCACCCAGACCGGCAGACAGATTATCAGCACTAAAATAGAAGCGCTTGCCCGCCGATACCGACAAAATCCACTCGTAGGCTTGGGGTCGCTGCTCGACGCGCTCGAACTCTATCTGCTCTGAGACGGTTCGGCCATCGGGCTTGTACCAGTACCCGAAGTCCTCAAGCTGACGACGTTCCGGACCCGCCACACACCAGTGGGCGATCTCATGCAGCGCGCTGGCAAAGAAGCCATGAGCAAAAATAATCTGGTTGTGAGGTCGATTTTGCCCAGCAGGTAGATAGACAGGTTCGGAATCACCCGCGACCAACTCTGTGTTGAGACTCTGCAGAAACAGATCGTTAAAAATCTGAATAAGATCGGCAATCTGGTGACGTTCACCCATCAGTACGCCTGCCACGTACGGTCGTTTAGCCACCAGGTATCACCGGACTCGCGGTTGATACGAACGGCGACGTAACCCTTAGAGTCGCTATCGCGGCGCTCAATCTGCACAGCATAATTCCCGGCTGGAGGCTGGGTATCCGACTTGAGCGGGGTCCAGCTACCCTTTTCGGCAATCCAGCTTTCGCCAGAATCAAGCCGGTAGCGAATCAGTATCCACCCTTTGCTGGTTACTGCACTCGCTACGCCCCATTTCGAACTCGCCGTCGGAGAGGCAGAGTTGACCTGCAGCTCATTCGCAATCTGCAGAAGCTGATTCAGAGCGGCATCAAGTTGCTCAGCCTGCAGTTCAGCACTCTGAGCAGTTTGTCCCGGTTGAGTCTCATCAATCAACGCCGTATTAGTCATCAGTTGCACACGCTGTAAGATAGCCTGACTCAAATCAAGTTGCTGCTGCACCAGCGCTCGTTGGTTAATCACCTGCTCCTGTAGAAGTGTCAGGCGTCCCATCAGCTGATCCATCTGATTCGCAATATTGGTTGATTCTCGTTCAACCACAACCTGTTCAACACTGGAAGAGGGTGGCTCGGTAACCTGGGCCGAGCTGGTGGCAACCTCAGACGACTCTGTCTGAGTCGCTGGCACTGGATCAGCGCTGCCCTGTTGCGGCACCGTACCCGATCCCATACAACCTGTAAGCGTCAAAAGTGCGAATAGTAATGACAGTCGATGAGTCACAACCTTTCTCCTGAAAGAAATATACGACGCAATTCTACCAGCTGTGATCAACGCGAGAAGCATTAATCGATTCGAGTTTATTCAGATGATCTCAAGTCGATCGAAAAACCAGAAGAGCCCAATAGCAGCAATCGAGAGTGACGCTGGAACAACCACATACCGCTGGTAGGTTTGAGGTGACTTAAACCAGATGGCGATGCCGAAAAAGGCACCAAGTACTATGGCTACTTGGCCTAACTCGACGCCCACATTAAAGGCCAGTAAGGCGAGGAGAAAATCCTCTGTTGGCATGCCAAAGTCCTTCAGAACAGTGGCGAAGCCAAGGCCGTGTAGCAAACCAAACCCGAAAACAACCGGCAGACGCACTCGATTGATTTGGCTAAAGAACAGATTCTCGATCGCCACATAAGCGATTGACAACGCAATCAGCGGTTCTACGATACGCGGGGCAACCTCCACGATGCCGTAAGCCCCAAGTGCCAACGTTATAGAGTGCGCCAGCGTAAACATCGTGACTTGCAGCAAAATGGGTTTGAGGCGGGGACTTAGCAGAAAGATACCCAGCACAAAAAGAATATGGTCCAGCCCTAGCGGAATGATGTGCTGAAAGCCACTTAGAGTATAGGTCTGCACTACCTGCCAGACACTGGGCTTAGTGAAGACAGCATCTAGGCGGTAAGGGGTGGTTGGGACGTCCTCTTTTATCCACTGATGCGAGGACCAGTGGTACTCTTCAGTCTCAACGTTAACCTGACGCACCCGAGTGGCATGATCGCCAAAGGCCATCGGGTAGTACCAGGTTAGCGCTTGCGTATTTCGGGGGATGGCTCCTTGCAAAATAATGACCGAATTACGCGGCACTTTGGTGTAACCCGGTTCCGGGATTCTGACCTCTTTTATTGTCAACGGCACTGGCTCACCATCCAGACGCAGTTCAACCCCGTCGAGCAGCTTCGGCTCGAAATCTCTGAACGCCTCGCGCAGATCAGGCGCACTCATCTCTCTGTAGCGGTCATACTCCCCAGCATTAGGCGCCTCAGTTGTGTTACGAAAACGGCCGTTAATACCAGTCAGCAAGGCTTCAACACTCGCGCGAACCTCTATCTCTACGACTTCAGTCGTGTATGCACTGATCTCAATCAGCGCAGGCTTCACAACATCCGCCCTAACTGGGTAGAATAAGGATGTAACTAGAGTGCATATAACCAAAACGCTGGGCAGTAACTTCAAGTGAAGACCTCTTGTTTTAAGGGGGCCAGTAAAGTGCATCGAACGGCCAGAAGGCCCTTTCGCAGACAGGAACCTAGGTAAAATATGAATCGTCGTCAACTATTGAAAGCTATGGCTGCTGCAGCAGCAGCGGGTAGCATACCGGCTATCTACAGCGCACGTGCCCTCGCGGGCAAATCAGCTCCAAACGGCTTCTACGACATCCCGATGCAGGGTGACGCCCGAATCCTTCATATCACCGATGTACACGGCCAGCTTAAGCCAGTCTACTTCCGTGAGCCCAATATCAACCTGGGTGTTGGCGATGCCTACGGTCGCGCACCGCATGTCGTAGGTAAGAATTTCCTCAAAGAGATGGGTCTGGCAGAGGGCTCACCAGAAGCCTACGCCTACACCTACCTCAACTTCCTTGAACAGGCTAAGAAGTTCGGTCGGACAGGCGGCTTCGCCCACGTTAAAACACTACTTGATCGCCTGCGCGAACAGGCTGGTGGGCGTCAAAACACCCTGACCCTGGATGGTGGTGACCTCTGGCAAGGCTCTGGCACGTCGCTCTGGACACGTGGCGTCGACATGGTTGAGGCGTCCAACATTCTCGGAATCGACGTGATGGTGGGTCACTGGGAGTTTACCTACCGTGAGGAGGAGGTTCTGTCGAACGTTGCGCTGTTCAAAGGGGACTTTATTGGCCAGAACGTCAAGATCCTCGAGGACTCACTGTTCGGCGATAGCTACTTCGAAATGGTAGAGCGATTTGATGGCCGAGGCTTGTTTGACGAGGATACAGGCCACGCCTTCCAGCCCTACGTTACGAAACAGATCAACGGCGCGCGCATCGCAGTAATCGGCCAGGCCTTCCCGAGGACCTCTAACGCCAACCCGAAAGAGTTTTTCCCTGACTGGTCATTCGGTCTGCGTGAAGATGACATGATAGAGCTGGTTGAGCAGATCCGGGCTGAAGAGCAGCCTGATGCCGTCATTCTGGTGTCTCACAACGGCATGGACGTCGATATCAAGATGGCCGAACGCGTACCCGGTCTGAATGCCGTCTTTGGCGGCCACACGCATGACGGTGTGCCACAGCCAATCAAAGTTAAAAATGTCGATGGTAACGACTGCTGGGTCACTAACGCCGGTTCTAATGGTAAGTTCGTTGGCTGTATGGATTTCGCCATCGAAGGCGGTCAGATCAAAAATATGACCTACAAGCAGTTGCCGGTCATCACGGACTGGCTGGAGGCCGACAAAGAGATGGAGGCCTTTATCAACCAGATGCGCCAGACTGTCTACGACGATCAGGTCATCGAAGCACGAAACAAAAAGTGGCAGAACAACCCTGCTCGCGTTGGCAAGACCTACGAAGAGATTCTCAGTGAGAAGCTCGCTAAGGCGGACCGCACACTCTATCGTCGCGGTAACTTCATGGGCACCTGGGATCAGGTTATCTGTAACGCGCTGCGTTGGGAGTACAAAGCTGATATCGCACTCTCGGCGGGTGTACGCTGGGGTACCACGACCTTGGAGGGCGACTGGATTACCATGGATGATGTCATGAACCAGTGTGCAACGACCTACTCTGAGACCTACGTGCAGGATATGACAGGCAAAGCGATCAAGGAAATGCTCGAAGGCGTAGCTGATAACCTGTTCGACCCAGATCCGTATTTGCAGTCAGGTGGGGATATGGTGCGCGTTGGCGGTCTGGACTACACCATTGATCCAACTCAACCACTGGGATCTCGTATCTCTGAAGTGCGCCTAGATAACGGCGAGCTGGTTGAGAATGACAAAAACTACAGCGTCTCTGGATGGGCGACGGTGAACCGTACGCCAGAGGGTCGGCTGCTCTGGGATATAATCGCCGACTACCTCAAGGCAGAGCGCGATGACAACATGGTGATCAACTTACCGAAGATCAACAACCCGAAAGTCGTAGGTGTATCTGATAACCCTGGGTTCGCAGATTACCCAGGTGAGTGGGCCTAAAGACGCTTTAGGCACAACAAGTTCGTACATTTAAAAATCAAGGCATCAATGTGAAGCCACCAGAAAAAGGGGAGCTGCCTAGCTCCCCTTTTCATGTCTGAAAACAGACCATTCGGGCGAGTGATACCGCCAACAATGTAGAGAGTCACTCGCGCGGGTGTCACGCGAGCTTAGGGTTAGATCAACCCTACTCTGTTGGCCTCTGTTGGCCTCTGTTGTAAGCCCCAACGACCCAGCGATGCAAAACGCCAGATCTACAAGCATCGTCAATCCGCTCGCTCAATCCACTTTTGCCAGACTGTAAAAGCGCGCTGTAAACAACGACTAGAGACTGTTTACGAGCGAAGTCCCACGTTTTTTTAATTAAATTCACACAAGGTTACAGACTAGCCTATTGTTAAAGCAGAGAACTCAGTCACCGCACAAAGATGGAGAGACAAGATGCGCTTAATCACAGGATCCGTCGTTATCGTTCTGGCCTTCGCCTCGTTGCCGGCCAGCGCATTTGGGCTTAACGATCTACTCAAACAAGGCGAGCAGCTGATCAAATCCAACACCAGTGCTGAGCCCTCTCAATCAACCAGTTCAATAGATTCCAGGCAACTTACAGACGGTTTGAAAGAGGCTCTGAAGGTGGGTGGCACACGAGCCATCGAGGGGCTCTCAATGGACGGAGGATACCTCAACAGCGACGACGTTCGTATTCCTCTACCCAGTGGCCTGTCTCAGATATCGGGCACACTCAAACGCTTTGGGCTGTCGAGCCAGGTCGAGGCATTTGAGCGCAGTATGAACCGGGCCGCAGAGCAAGCCGTCGGCGAAGCAACCTCCTTGTTCATCGATACCATCAATCAGATGACACTAGAGGACGCACAGGCGATCTACTCTGGTGGCGATACAGCTGCAACGGACTATTTTAGAACCAAAACTTCAGGCCAATTGATCGCCCGAATGCAGCCACTGGTTGAGCAGGCGATGGACAGGGCTGAGGTTACCCGTTACTACAGCCTGCTGATGGATCAGGTATCGAAAGCCCTACCGATGATCGGAGCATCGACACCTGATCTAAGCCAGCATGTTACCGACGCGGCAACGCAGGGCCTGTTTGTGAGACTGGCGAACGAGGAGAGGCTTATTCGGCAAAACCCCGCTGCCCGGAGTACAGAACTATTAAAAAGCGTTTTTGGTCGTTGAAGCGTTCGACATCTAATAACACAAGGTTTATCGCGCCACGGCACTTAAGCGCCACTTAACGGAATGACTTGGTGAAACTCTCGCGTGTCACCGCCGCCTGAATGTTGGCGACTAAATCCTCCTTGAGATAGGGTTTGCCGATCACGCTTGCAAATCCCGCTGCCATGTACTCTTCAACATCTTCCTTCATAACGTTCGCCGTACAAGCGATGACCGGTTTAGCGTAGTTTGCTGCGTTAAGCGCAGATATTGCTGAAAGGCCGTCCATAACAGGCATCTGTATATCCATAAAGACTAAGTCGTACTCCTGAGCTAAGGCTTTTTCTACCGCCATCGCCCCGTTTATCGCTTCATCAATTGTGTATGGACAATTTTTGAGCAAAGCACCAAATATCATTCGATTGGTTGCAACATCTTCAGCTAACAGAATCCGAGCAGGATGCAGCTTAGTAATATCGATTGCACCACGCTCATCGGCCCGAGGAGCCTCAGTCTCTGGCAATTTCACCCGAACAGTGAATTGGCTTCCCCTACTCATCTCGGATTTAACGTCGATACTCCCATCCATTAACTCAACCAGCTTCTTCGATATGGCAAGTCCTAGACCGGTACCACTGCGCTCAGTATTACGAGAGGCGTCACTCTGCTCAAAAGGCTCAAAGATTTTTTCCAGCTTATCCTCAGGGATTCCCACCCCTGTATCCGAGATTATAAAAACGACTTCGTCAGAACTTGCCCCAAGCCGGGCTTCTATTTTAACGCCCCCTGAATCGGTAAATTTTAGAGCGTTAGCTAGAAGGTTACGAAGCACCTGCGCGAGTCGAGTGCGGTCAATCAATCTATTCTGTGCAGCAACTTCGGCAGCACACAAACTCGACAGATCAACTCCTTTATTGAGTGCCACGGCTTTAAGTTCAGAGGTCACAAGTGCAATAATCTCTGAGACATTACTTGGTTCAGGGTATATTTCGACTTTGTCTTGCGCGAGCTTCGAAAGATCCAATATGTCGTTCACGATCCCGATCACAGATTGGTAACTCTGCATTGCGATGTTTGTGTAGCGCCCTACCGTCACCGAATCATCCAAATGGCCGCGTATGATCTGTAGAGAGCCAAAAATGCCGTTGAGGGGCGTCCGTATTTCATGAGACATACTGGCAAGAAAATCAGACTTGGCCATGCTGGCCTCTAGCGCTGCTTGCTGAGAACGCCTGTACTGCTCAGTTATATAGCGAACCCTCGCTGTCAGGATGATCATAAGAATCGTCAAACAAACATTGACCGCCATTATCCGTGAAAATACCGGCGTGGCCTCTTCGGGACTGAATACGAGCAAGGATAATGGAGTAAGCGCGATGGCCAGAGCAAAGAGCGCACCTGCTCTACTTGGCAGCAAAAAAAGAGGAAACATCGCTCCGAACACGGCCAAGGGTGTTGGCACAATACCGTTGGAATATACCAAGCCAACGAGCGCAATTGGGAACAACAGCGTCAGTAAGAGGATGAAAACTTTGGCTTGTTGCTTAAAGTAAATTGCACACGCGATTAACAGAAGGCAGGTGAAATTTACAACATAGGCAAGCCCCGGATTATCTGGTTGTTGTATGTAGATTGCGCCAAGAGTAAGACATCCGAAAAAGAAAAAGACGAACAAAATCTTCTCTCTGATTCCGCCATCGATAACATAATCGGCGTTAGAGAGCGGTACACTAGCGTTCATTGAGGACTCAGGCTTCATCAATCCCTCTCAAGTCACAGCTTACTGAGTTACGCGGGTTCGTCTTGATATTTTTTTGCAACCATCGAGCCAACATAACACTGGCAGCGACAGTGTAAAATCTATACCGTAGAGTACACCTGAAATAACTGATAAGGAAAGGTGTCGTATGTGGGTCGGTATTGCTTGTTGTGTCTCGCCTCGCCTATCGGCGCATAGGGCCCTTGGGATTCCCCCCAAGGCTACTATTGGGGCTAGGAAGGAAAATTGACAGTTTTGTGCCATCAGGATAACGAGGCTGCGGAGCGCACTCTTCTGAGCTCCTCAGCGACGCGTTTTACGTTGATCGGCTTCGGAATAACAGCGTTTGCCCCCAACTCGATAAACTGATCCGTCTCCGCGCCCAAAACAGCAGCCGTTATCGCGATAATTGGGACTGCAGTGTCGGTGCTTCTAATAGCTCGGGTTAGCGCGTGTCCATCCATCTCGGGCATCATCAAATCGGTTATGACGAGGTCATAGGTTCCCCGTTTAAAGCCCTCGAGTGCAAGCGCGCCATTTTCAAACGTATCAACGATGGCTCCACGCTTCTCAAGCGCCCTCGCGCTAAGTAAGCGCAGCGTCGCTTCGTCCTCTACCAGCATAATTTTCAGACCTTTCAGGTCCTCGTAAGCGTTCATATCCGATGTCTCTAAGGGTGCATCTACTCTGTGAATCGGAAATTCAATCTCAAAACAGGTCCCGCCTGACGGGACGTTGTGAAGTTCTAGAGTGCCTTCTATTTTGTTGACCAACTCACGGACGATAAACAAACCCAACCCTGATCCATCTTGCCGTCCCTCTCCACGGCTGAAAGCTTTGAATAGACTTTCATGGGAGGTCTCAGGTATTCCGGTACCGTCATCCTGAACAACCAGTCGAGCCGTCGCAGACTCAGCCTCACGCGGGATAATCTCCAACTCCACCTGAACGGATGATCCTTGCGAATGAAACGCGGCATTCTTCACTAGGTTTGTAACAATCTGACGCAAGGCCTGCGCATTAAATAGGTAGATATGATTGTCGGTATAGGGGAGTTCTGACGTCAACTTGAGGCCCTGCGCCTCAACTAACGGAACCAAGGGTAACAGGGCACGTGATAGCGTATCGGTCGGATTTGCCCGGATGGCCTTTGCCTCCAGCGCGCGGTCAGGCGAAACAACAACCCTCAAGTCTTCAAGAATGTTGAGCAATGAGTGGGCGATGGCGTTAACGTGCTGACGTTGAGATTCAAAGTCGATCTCTTCATCGCTTGTAATCATCTCAATCGAGGCGACAGGTGTCCGT
>DATHZN010000104.1:0-4541 GCA_035458585.1 Marinobacterium sp.
TGATGTGGTGGACTCCTTAATTATTCTGCCCAACGATAAGTTGGTGCCTGTGCTTGGGCGCAAAACCTCCCTGATGGATGCCTTTGGCGTGGCTAACGACGTACTAAAAGGGGCTGTACAAGGGATTGCTGATCTGATTACCAATCCAGGCATGATTAACGTCGACTTTGCTGATGTTCGCACGGTGATGGCAGAGATGGGCATGGCGATGATGGGTACAGGTTTAGCCACGGGTGATGAGCGGGCCATTTTGGCAGCGGAACAGGCCGTCAACAGTCCGCTGCTAGAGGATGTCTGCCTCAAAGGAGCCAAGGGTATTTTGGTTAACGTGGCGGCAGGAGAGGACTTGAGCTTGGGTGAGTTCTCTCAGGTGGGCGAGATCGTGCATGAGTACGCTGCAGACGATGCGACTGTTGTGATTGGCACAGCTATAGATCCATCGCTTGGTGATCAGATTAAAGTAACGGTGGTGGCGACTGGACTGGATCGTATTAAAGCGGCCGCTGAGGTGCCTGAGGTGGTTGAAACGCCGGTGCTGGTCAGTAGCGCGCCTGAACGGATGTCAACGCAGTTGGACCTCTCGACTATTGAGTTGCCAGAGATCCTGACACGTGATCGTCGAGAGGCGCTGCTCAGCCGCTCGCGGACAGAACGAGCAGAGCTGGACCTTCAGGCGCTGGACGTTCCGACCTACGCACGTCGCTGAACTGAAACTGAATAAAATAGGATAAGCCCCGCCGATCACTGTTATCGAGCGGGGTTTTGCTTTATCATTGGCACGATATATTGATTTAAATTTGGTATCCGCTTCGAATGATCAAGCAACGCACCCTGAAGAACAGCATTAAAGCGACCGGCATCGGCCTACACTCTGGCCAAAAGGTCTATTTGACGCTGCACCCTGCGCCGGTTAACACTGGGATTGTCTTCCGTCGCGTAGACCTCGACCCTGTGGTTGAGATTCCCGCGCTGGCGTTGAACGTTGCGGATACGACGCTCTCTACCAACATCGCTAAAGATGGCGTACGGGTCGCCACCATTGAGCACCTTCTCTCCGCTTTAGCCGGCTTGGGTATCGACAATGCATTCATTGATCTGAGCGCCGAAGAGGTGCCCATTATGGATGGCAGCGCTGCACCCTTTGTATTTCTGGTGCAGTCGGCCGGAATCGACGAGCAGAACGCAGCTAAGCAGTTTATCCGTATCAAGAAAGAGGTACGCGTCGAAGCTGACGGCAAAGCGGCGATGTTCAAACCCTTTGACGGCTTCAAGGTAGGCTTCCAGATTGAGTTTGACCACCCCGCGTTCAAAGAGCGCACCATGGAAGCGGCGTTGGATTTCTCCAGCACCTCATTTGTCAAAGAGGTAGCGCGCGCCCGAACCTTCGGTTTCATGCGCGATATTGAGTACCTGCGCTCACAAAATTTGGCACTGGGTGGCAGCTTTGACAACGCCATTGTGGTCGATGACTACCGTATCCTCAATGACGACGGTCTGCGCTATGAGGATGAGTTTGTGAAGCATAAGATTCTGGATGCGGTGGGTGATCTCTACCTGCTCGGTAAGAGTCTTATTGGCGAGTTTTACGGCCATAAGTCCGGTCACTTCCTCAACAACCGCCTGCTGCGTACCTTGCTGGCGGATGAGTCAGCCTGGGAGATCGTGACCTTCGAGACTGACGAGCACAAGGCGCCAATTTCCTATCAGCGTCCCGCTGCGGCTGTTTAACACTCCAACTTATGGTATAAATCAGAGCCGCAATAGCGGCTCTCTTTTTTTGCAAGGACGCAGGTATGCTGCAGGGCACATAGAGGTGCGAGAGCAGCGCTTTAGGGCGGATGTTTTTTAAGTGACGGTTGATTTGTCACTTCGCCGACCCCAATTATTTACAAATGACTTCTTCTAGATGACCAAACCATGCTGACAAATATTCTTAAAAAACTCTTCGGTAGCAAAAACGATCGTGAACTCAAACGCATGGGGAAGGTGGTCAAACAGATCAATGAGCTCGAACCAACCTTTGAAGCGCTCAGTGATGAGCAGCTAAGAGGTATGACGGTTGAGTTTCGCCAGCGTCTTGAGCAGGGTGAGACGCTCGATAAAATTCTACCCGAAGCTTTTGCCGCCTGTCGTGAAGCATCTAAGCGCGTTATGGGGATGCGCCACTTTGATGTGCAGCTGATTGGGGGTATGTCGCTCCACGAGGGCAAGGTTGCAGAGATGCGCACCGGTGAGGGTAAAACGCTGGTTGCAACGCTCGCCGTATATCTCAACGCACTGAGCGCCAAAGGTGTTCACGTCGTCACGGTTAACGACTACCTGGCGAGCCGCGATGCGGAGTGGATGCGTCCTCTTTACGAGTCACTGGGCCTCACAGTAGGTGTGGTGGTATCGGGCCAAACTGGCGAAACCAAGCGAGCCGCTTACGCCTGTGATATCACCTACGGCACCAACAACGAGTTCGGCTTCGACTACCTGCGCGACAACATGGCGTTCAGCATCAGTGACAAGGTGCAGCGCGAATTCAACTTCGCCGTGGTTGATGAGGTGGACTCTATCCTCATCGATGAAGCGCGTACGCCACTGATTATCTCTGGTCCAGCTGAGGATAGCTCAGAGACCTACCGCAAGATCAATACCATCATCCCACAGCTGACCCGCTACGAGGGCGAGATCGACGTTAAGGACACCACTCAGGTGATTAACGAAGATTTCCATATGGATGAGAAGAACCGCACCATTGAGCTGACCGAAGCGGGCCATGAAAAGGTTGAGGGATTGCTGATTGATCTGGGCGTGTTGCAGGAGGGCGATAGCCTTTACGCACCGGCCAACCTCGCACTGCTTCACCATGTGCTAGCTGGTTTGCGCGCGCACCATCTATTTGTTCGAGATCGCGACTACATTCTGCAGAACGGACAGGTGGTTATCGTAGACGAACACACTGGGCGTATCATGGCAGGGCGCCGCTGGTCTGACGGTCTGCATCAGGCGGTTGAGGCCAAAGAGGGCGTCAACATTCAGCAAGAGAGCCAGACGCTGGCTTCGACGACCTTCCAGAACTACTTCCGTCTCTACGATAAGCTCGCCGGTATGACCGGAACGGCGGATACCGAAGCCTTTGAGTTGCGTCAGATCTACGGTCTGGATGTTGTGGTGATCCCGACAAACCGTCCGGTAGCGCGTATTGACTATAACGATCTGGTGTACCTGTCGATTGAAGATAAGTACCAGGCCATCGTCAAAGAGATAAAGCACTGTCAGGAGCAGGGCCGACCCGTCTTGGTGGGTACGGCTTCAGTTAATGCCTCCGAGCTGCTGTCGCAGTTGCTGACCAAAGAGAAGATTAAACACAACGTCCTCAACGCTAAACAGCACGATCGCGAAGCGGGTGTTATTGCAGAAGCGGGCCGTCCGGGTGCGGTGACCATTGCCACCAATATGGCAGGTCGCGGTACTGACATCATGCTTGGCGGCAAGCTAGAGGCGGAACTGGCCGAGTTGGGCGAAGGGGCGACACAGGCGCAGATCGAGGCTGCTACCGCTGACTGGCGCAAGCGTCACGAAGCCGTATTAGAAGCGGGTGGCCTGCACATTATTGGGACAGAACGTCACGAGTCGCGTCGTATTGACAACCAGCTGCGTGGTCGTGCTGGTCGTCAGGGTGATCCAGGATCTTCACGTTTCTTCCTATCGCTGGAAGATGATCTGATGCGTATTTTCGCCTCAGATCGTGTGCGCAACATGATGAAAGCGCTGGGTATGGAGAAGGGCGAAGCGATCGAGCATAAGATGGTCTCCAATGCGATCGAGAAGGCTCAGCGTAAGGTTGAAGGTCGCAACTTTGATATTCGTAAGCAGTTGCTTGAATATGATGATGTTGCAAATGACCAGCGTACAGTTGTCTACGGTCAGCGCAACGAATTGATGGCGTCTGAGGATATCTCTGACACCGTGGAAGCTGTGCGTGCTGAAGTGGTGAACGATGTGATTAGCGAGCACATCCCTCCCCAGTCTTTGGCAGAGCAGTGGGACATCGCTGGGCTTGAAGAGTCGATCAAGCGCGAGTTTAATACTGAAATGACGATCCAGCAGTGGCTTGACGAAGATGAGTCACTCTACGAGGAGACACTGCGCGAACGTATCCTCGGCCAGCTGGTCGCGGCGTACAAGGAGAAAGAGGAGCAGGTGGGCGTAGAGGGTATGCGCACCTTCGAGAAGCAGGTCATGCTGCAGGTTCTCGACAACCTCTGGAAAGAGCATCTTCAAACGATGGATCTGCTACGTGCCGGTATTCATCTGCGTGGTTATGCACAGAAGAACCCCAAACAGGAGTACAAACGGGAGTCGTTTGAACTATTCACAGCACTGTTGGATAACATCAAACGCGAAGTGGTGAAGATTCTCAGCCACGTACAGGTGCGTCAGCCTGAAGATGTGGAGGCGATCGAACGTCAGCGTCGAGAGGCCGCCATGCGTCAGGCGATGGAGTTCCAGCATGCAAACGCTTCCGGTATGAGTGATGAGGGTGAACAGTCTGC
>DATHZN010000105.1:0-10842 GCA_035458585.1 Marinobacterium sp.
AAAATTCCCCCTTGGCTTCGCGATTCTTGGCCTCTGTTAGTCCACCAAGGTGAAATCATCTCAATTGTCGGTGTGTGGACCGCTAAATCGCAGCATCAGCCGGGTGGTTTGACGCTGAAATGGGTACGTTGAAGTTTGTTCCTAGAGTCGGCTTTTGGTAGACTGGTTTCCCATCTTGAGTGTAAAAACTCCCCCGAAAATTTAACCTGACAGGTTCTGCATGACGCGCTATATATTCGTCACCGGCGGTGTTGTGTCCTCATTGGGCAAAGGCATCGCATCCGCTTCACTGGCGGCTATCCTCGAGGCACGTGGCCTTAAAGTTACAATGCTCAAGTTGGACCCCTACATTAACGTAGACCCCGGTACTATGAGCCCCTTCCAGCATGGAGAGGTGTTCGTTACCGAAGACGGTGACGAGACCGACCTAGATCTTGGTCACTATGAGCGTTTCATCAGGACAACGATGAGTAAGCGCAATAACTTCACTACGGGCAGAGTCTATCAGCATGTCTTGAAGAAAGAGCGTCGGGGTGACTATCTTGGCGGTACGGTGCAGGTGATTCCGCACATCACAGACGAGATCAAACGTCGTGTGATTGAAGGGGCTGGAGATGCCGATATTGCTCTGTGTGAGATCGGCGGCACGGTGGGGGATATTGAGTCACTGCCGTTCCTGGAGGCTGTGCGTCAGCTCAAAGTAGAGCTGGGCTCAAACCGTGCACTCTTCATGCACCTGGTTCTGGTGCCTTACATCTCAACTGCGGGTGAAACAAAAACTAAGCCTGCTCAGCACTCAGTTAAAGAGCTGCGATCAATTGGTATACAGCCTGATATTCTGGTGTGTCGCTCTGAGCACCTGATGCCTGAGTCCTCTGCGCGTAAGCTATCGATGTTTACAAACGTTGAAGAGCGGGCCGTTATTTCACTGCCTGATGCCAACACTATCTATAACATTCCAGCGATGTTAGAAGCTCAGGGGCTGGATGATATCGTAGTAGATCGATTCCGCCTTGACTGTCCTAAAGCTGACTTGTCGGAGTGGGAAGCAGTGGCTGATGCCTTCCTTAATCCTGAAGGCGAAGTGCATATTGCGATGGTCGGCAAGTACATGGAGCTGCTCGATGCCTACAAATCGCTGATTGAAGCTATCTCGCATGCGGGTATAGCCTTGCGTAAGAAGGTTAAGATCGATTACATCGACTCTGAGCGGGTAGAGCGCGAGGGCGTGCAGATCCTTAGTGGCTACAGCGCGATTCTAGTGCCGGGTGGTTTTGGCGAACGTGGTGTTGAAGGCAAGATCTCAGCAGTACGCTATGCACGTGAGAATAAAGTCCCTTATCTCGGTATCTGCCTGGGTATGCAGGTTGCAGTCATCGAGTTTGCTCGTCATGTGGCGGGTCTTGAAGGTGCAACCTCAACCGAATTTGATAAAAATGCTAAACACCCGGTAATCGGTCTGATTACCGAGTGGACGGATCACAGTGGTGAAGTTGAAGTTCGTGACGACGCATCCGACCTTGGCGGTACTATGCGTCTGGGTGCTCAGATCTCTCACCTTAAGCCCGGCTCTAAAGCGGCCGCAGCTTATGGTAAAACCGAGGTCAACGAACGTCATCGTCACCGTTATGAAGTTAATAATAATTACATTGAGCAACTCGAGTCCGCAGGTTTAATTATCTCGGGACGCTCGACCGATGGAGAGCTGGTGGAAGTGGTAGAAGTTGCAGACCACCCCTGGTTCGTGGCCTGTCAGTTCCATCCGGAGTTCACGTCGACTCCGCGTGACGGGCATGGCCTATTTAAAGGTTTTATTGAAGCAGCCATAGCCCAACAGGTTAAGTCTTAGGAGTCCGCAAGGCTAAACCTTAAGAGTCCAAAGGGTAAAAGGCTAATTTAGGAGAGTTTACTCAATGTCAAAAATTATAGAGATCAAAGGACGTGAGGTCCTGGATTCTCGCGGTAACCCAACGGTTGAAGCTGATGTCATTCTGGAAGGGGGTGTTGTAGGAACGGCCTGTGCCCCCTCCGGTGCCTCGACGGGTTCGCGTGAAGCACTCGAACTGCGTGATGGTGACAAGAGTCGTTACCTGGGCAAGGGTGTCCTTAAAGCTGTCGGTGCAGTCAACGGTGTGATCCGTGATGCCCTGATTGGTATGGACGCAACTGATCAGCGCGCGTTGGACAACAAGATGCTTGAGCTCGACGGTACCGAGAACAAGGCAAGCCTTGGCGCTAACGCCATTCTCGCCGTCTCTCTAGCAGCGGCTAAAGCGGCGGCTGCGGCGAAAAATATCCCGCTGTACCAGCACATTGCTGAGATTAACGGTACACCGGGCCGTTACTCCATGCCTGTGCCGATGATGAACATCCTGAACGGTGGCGAGCACGCTGACAATAATGTTGATATCCAAGAGTTCATGGTTCAGCCAGTCGGTGCCAAAAGCTTTGCTGAAGCCCTTCGATGCGGCGCTGAGATCTTCCACGCACTAAAAGCAGTGCTCAAGGCGCGTGGTCTGAACACAGCAGTAGGCGACGAGGGTGGTTTCGCGCCTAATCTTGCCTCCAATGAGGAAGCCCTGGTTGTGATCCGCGAAGCGGTAGCAAATGCTGGTTACGAATTGGGTACTGATGTCACTCTGGCACTCGATTGCGCTGCTTCCGAATTCTTCAAAAACGGTAAGTACGACCTCTCTGGTGAGGGTAAGGTGTTCGACTCTGAAGGTTTTGGAGACTACCTGGCCGCTTTGACGGAGAACTACCCGATCGTCTCAATCGAAGATGGTCTGGATGAGTCTGATTGGGATGGTTGGGCGAGTCTGACTAAGAAGATTGGCGACAAGATCCAGCTGGTTGGCGATGATCTGTTCGTAACCAATACTAAAATTCTTACTCGGGGTATCGAGCAGGGTATTGGTAACTCCATCTTAATCAAGTTCAACCAGATCGGCTCACTTTCAGAGACTCTGGATGCAATTAAGATGGCTCAGGATGCGGGGTTCACTGCCGTTATTTCTCACCGTTCCGGTGAAACTGAAGATACAACGATTGCCGATCTGGCTGTCGGCACCGCCGCAGGTCAGATTAAGACAGGCTCACTCTGCCGTTCTGACCGCGTAGCGAAGTACAATCGTCTGATTCGTATCGAGGAAGAGCTCGGTGCTGCAGCGGTTTACAAAGGTCGCTCAGAAATTAAAGGTCAGGCGTAAGTCTGAGTTGTGGTAAAAGGGGCTCAGGCCCCTTTTTTTATAAGTTTTATAGAAAACTACTGAACTGTCGCGACGCTGAGGTCTTTGCCAGCGGCAGGTTGACTGTGGAGAGACCGCTTGCGCTGGCTTTGGATAATACTGATTCTGTTGCTATTCGGTTTGCAGTATCGCCTCTGGTTTGGTGAGCCCAATTTACCGGATGTATGGCAGGTAAAAGAGGACATTGCAGAACAGAAACGCATCAATCAGGAGTTGCTTGAGCGTAATCGCCGTCTGGAGGCTGAAGTGCAGGATCTAAAAAAAGGCTTGTCCGCATTAGAGGAGCGAGCGCGATCAGAGATGGGTATGATTGGTGAGGGGGAGACCTTCTTTCAAGTAGTACCTAAGCAGAGTCAAATTGATGAGTAGGCTCTTGAATTTAGATATGCCTTGGCTCTATGGACAGCCACAATCGCTTGCAACCCTGAGAGCTGAGCCTGAGGATTTTGAGGTGCAGGAGGATCTGGGCTACGAGCCCGAGGGTGAGGGTGAACATCACTACCTCTATATCCGTAAACGCGGTGAAAATACCGATTGGGTTGCTAGACAGCTAGCCAATTTTGCTCAGATAAGCCCACGTGATGTCGCCTATGCGGGCAAGAAAGACCGGCACGCCGTCACGGAGCAGTGGTTTAGTGTTCACTTGCCTGGAAAGCGGAAAATACTCAACTGGTCTCTCTTCGGTGGTGATTCGATTCAGGTTTTGAAGAGCTCCAAGCACACGCGCAAAATTAAACTGGGTCATCTGCGGGGCAACCGTTTCAATATACGCCTCAGGGGAGTGACCGATTCTGCTGATTTTGAACAACGGCTGGAGAGCGTCCTTCAGGGAGTTCCGAACTACTTTGGCGAACAGCGTTTCGGCCAGGCGGGTAATAATCTGCACTCAGGGCTGGCGATGTTGCGTGGCGAGTTGCAAGAGCGTCAACGTGTAAAACGAGGTCTCTATATATCAGCGGTGCGATCTCAACTGTTTAACCTGTTATTGGCCCAGCGAATTGAGAACGAAAGTTTGCTAGCCCCAGTGTCAGGCGATGTGCTTATCGAGCCCTTCACTCAGCGCTGTGTACTCTGGAGTGCAGCAGATTTATCCCAGCAACAGCGCTTAACTAGTCGGGAGCTTGTTCTTAGCGCACCCCTATGGGGCGTGGGCGAGCTGTATACCCAGGACCAGGCACGTCAGTTTGAGTATCATTCAATGGAACCTTACCGCGAAGTCTGCCAGCAGCTTGAGTCGCAGGGACTGCGTCAAGAGCGGCGAGCGGCGTTGTTAGTGCCTCAGGGGCTTGCGGCGCGTAATGAAGCTGAAGGACAATGGAGGCTGGAATTTAGCCTGCCGTCTGGTTGTTTTGCCACGAGCGTCCTGCGGGAGCTATGTAGCTGGTCTTAAAACAGAGTTGTGACCTATGAATATTCTGATTTCCAATGATGACGGCGTCTATGCACCGGGTTTAGCTGTGTTGGCAGACGTACTGATGGCCGCTGGTCATCAGTGTACTGTTATTGCCCCCGATCGTAATCGCAGCGGCGCCAGTAATTCACTGACGCTTGATAGGCCACTCGAGGCGATCAAACACTCCAGCGGTTTTTATGGTATCAACGGTACACCCACGGATTGCGTCCATCTTGGCGTTTCGGGTGCTTTTTCCGATTCTGTAGTGCCTGATATTGTTGTGTCTGGTATCAATGCAGGCGCCAATCTCGGTGATGATGTGATCTATTCGGGTACAGTGGCGGCTGCTATGGAAGGCCGACATCTGCGCCTACCCGCGATAGCGGTCTCCTGTTGCGACTTCCACCCATCACATTACCAAACCTCTGCCCGTGTGGTGGCAGATCTTCTGGAAAAGATTGAGTTATTAAACGTAGCGCCGCGTACGGTGCTCAATGTGAATGTGCCTGACGTTCCCTATGAGGATCTCAAAGGGCTTGAAGTCACCCGTCTGGGGCACCGCTATGCGGGTGAACCGCCGCTGTCTGTTCTGGATCCACGAGGCAGAGAGCGTTTTTGGATAGCCGCTGCCGGACCCGCAGCAGATGCTGGCGCCGGAACCGACTTTCACGCAGTCGCCAATCATTATGTCTCTTTGACACCGCTACAGATTGATATGACTCAACACCCCGCTTTGGAGCGCGTCAGAGGCTGGTTGGAGACTGAGCAGGGTGAATGAGGTAATTCGTCAGGGGATTGGCATGACCTCCAAGCGCACGCGTGAGCGGTTGGTGACCCGGCTTCGTGACCAGGGCATTCGCGATGAGGCGGTCCTTGAGGTGATCGCTGAAACACCCCGTCACCTTTTCGTTGATGAGGCACTGGCTCATCGGGCCTACGAAGATAGCTCTCTGCCGATTGGTTTCAATCAGACCATCTCTCAACCCTATATTGTCGCCAGAATGACTGAAATTCTTCTGGACCAAGGTGCGCGTGATCGCGTACTGGAGGTGGGTACTGGGTCTGGTTACCAGACGGCGATCCTCTCTCTTCTCTGTCAAAAGGTTTTCAGTGTTGAACGAATATTGCCACTGCAGCAACGAGCAGCTGAACGCTTAGCCCTGTTAGAGTTGGACAATGTTGAGCTTTACCACACTGATGGTGGTATGGGGTTGGCGTCTCATGGGCCTTACGATGGGATCATGGTTACTGCTGCTCCAGAGACAGTACCGGAGGAGTTAAAGAGGCAGCTCGCAATTGGTGGCGTAATGGTGATTCCCGTCGGGGGCGATGACCAGCGTTTGATGAGAATTCAGCGCCGGACGGACAGCAGTTTTGAGTCAAAAATTGTAGAGGCTGTACGATTTGTGCCGCTGCTTCAGGGAACGGTAGGGCGCTAGTCCCCACTGACGGAGAAAAATGTGCAACAGCGAAGCCTGAACGACTATTTAAAGCTTCTACTCAAAGGCGTAATGATGGGCGCTGCAGATGCAGTGCCGGGTGTTTCGGGCGGAACGGTTGCGTTTATCACGGGTATCTATGAAGAGTTAATCCACTCGATTCGACGCTGTGATCCTATGGCGCTGCAACTGCTGTTCAAAGAGGGTCTGCAGGCGTTTTGGGTACATATCAATGGTAACTTTTTGATAACGTTACTGGCAGGTATAGGTTTGAGCCTTGCCTCTTTGGCTCATATCGTACTTTACCTGCTTGATACTCATCCGGTACTGCTCTGGGCATTTTTTTTCGGCTTAATTCTGTCATCGGTCTGGTCGGTTGCACGGCATGTAGGAGTATGGGGAGCGGACACCACACTGATGTTTGTCTTCGGAACGCTGGTGGCTTATCTCATCACGAGCTTAGCGCCGACGAGTGTGGAAGTTACCCCAGTATTTATCGTGATCAGCGGTATGATCGCGATCTGTGCGATGATCTTGCCCGGTATCTCAGGCAGTTTTATTCTGCTATTGCTGGGTATGTACTCCACAATTCTAACGGCGGTAAAACAGTTTGAGATACCGACGCTCGGGCTCTTTACGTTTGGCTGTGTTTTAGGCCTGCTCAGTTTTTCGCGCGTGCTGAGCTGGGCCTTTAGTCGTTACCATGCACTGACATTGGCTCTTCTTGGGGGATTTCTGCTTGGCTCTTTGAATAAGGTTTGGCCGTGGAAGTACACCCTATCTTACACACTGAACTCAAACGGCGAACAGATTCCTCTGGTACAGCAGAATATCTCTCCAAATGCATATCTGGACTTGACCGGGGCAGATCCGCAAACGCTCATCTCTGTCGTTTTGGCGATCGTTGGTGCACTGCTGGTACTGGCGCTTGATCGACAGAATGCTGGGGTAAAGCGCTAGATGCGTTTACTGGTGTTGATGTCTGTATTGCTCCTGCTGCATGGTTGCGGTGGTGGTTATGCGCCGGTCTACGATCAATCCCTGGGTGCGCGAAAAGTAACAGCGCTTGCGGGGGATGAGTACCGAGTCCAAAGCGGAGATACACTGATTGGTATAGCCTTTAAGTTGGGTGTCGATTACCGCGAATTGCAGCGTATCAACAAGATCCGTGATAGAAATCTAATCTACGCCGGACAGGTTCTAAAGACTCGATCTGCATCACCTCAACCTCGCACCGTCGAACCACAGCAGCAGAGATCGGCGTCAGCAAAGCCCAGAGTGGCAAGAACAGCAGATACGAACTCACCAGCCAAGCCTAAAGTAGTACCAGCTAAATCAGATATTACCTGGGGGTGGCCTCATTCTGGCAAGATTCTTGCTGGATTTTCCTCGGCAGAAGGCGGCAACAAAGGGTTAGATATAGCGGGAACAATTGGTGATCCAGTGGTTGCTGCGGCCGATGGTACGGTGGTTTATGCGGGAAGTGGCTTGCTTGGATACGGAAACCTTGTCATTATCAGTCACAACCAAGACTATTTGAGTGCATATGCACACAACAGTCGCATTTTGGTACGCGAAAATCAAAAGGTTAAATTTGGCGAGCCCGTGGCCGAAATAGGTAATACGGGTGCGAGTGTGCCAATGTTGCATTTTGAGGTGCGCCGCGATGGACGCCCGGTAGATCCTTTGAGGTATCTACCTAAACGATAGGAATTCAAATCTGACTTCACCAAGGACGGTGTGCAGAATTTGCGCATTTAAATGAGGCAGATATAGATGAACTCAAGCAGCAACGTCGATTACGAAGAAGATGTTGAACTTCTTGATGAAGATGATAGCAGCGACAAGGATGCTGACACAGAGGATGACTCTGACGACGACAGCCCTGAGTTTCTGAATTCTGGGCGCGGCCGTGGCAGCATGGCGCATCAGGATCTGGTGAACGCCAAGTCGTTAGATGCGACTCAGCTTTATCTTAACGAGATTGGCTTTTCGCCCTTATTGTCAGCAGAAGAAGAAGTCTACTTTGGCCGACTCGCTCTTAAGGGTGACATGCCCGCTCGTCAGCGCATGATTGAGAGTAACCTGCGGTTGGTGGTAAAAATTTCCCGCCGTTACATTAACCGCGGCCTCTCTCTACTTGATCTGATCGAGGAGGGTAACCTTGGGTTGATACGCGCCGTCGAAAAGTTTGATCCGGAGCGTGGCTTCCGTTTCTCTACCTATGCCACTTGGTGGATACGCCAAACAATTGAACGCGCGATCATGAATCAGACGCGTACCATTCGGCTGCCGATCCATGTGGTAAAAGAGCTTAACGTCTACCTTCGCGCTGCGCGCGAGCTGGCTCAAAAGCTTGATCACGAGCCAACTCCCGAGGAGATTGCACAGCACGTTGGAAAACCGGTAGAGGATGTCGAGAAGATGCTTGGGCTCAACGAGCGCGTAGGCTCCATCGACATACCACTTGGCGGCGACAACGAGAAGTCACTGGTTGAGACCATTGCTGACGAAGAGGCGCAGGATCCTGAACAGCGTTTGCAGGATGACAACATCACCGGAAATCTTAACAAGTGGCTCGATATGCTGCCTGAGAAGCATGCCGATGTCCTTGCCCGTCGTTTTGGCCTTCGCGGCCACGAGATGGCAACGCTAGAAGAGGTGGGGCGCGAGATTGGTCTGACCCGCGAGCGTGTTCGGCAGATACAGGTTGAAGCGCTCAAGCGTCTGCGAGAGATTCTTGAAGACAACGGATTAAATGCACAGGATCTGTTTAGCCTCTAATCCTTGGATTTAATTTAACCGAAACGCCAGCGAACAACGCTGGCGTTTTTGTTGGGCTATATTTGTATGAGAGAGTGAGTTCGCTCGAGCGCTGCAACTTAAAAAGCTTATGCAACTTGTTTGTCACTGCTGCAAAGGCTTGTCAGCTGATTCGGCGCTTAGATGGTTCTAATTAAAGGTCAGCTTAGTTGTGATAACGACTAGCCCGGCACTTCGGGTTTCTGAAAAGAAAAAGCAACTAGCGCCAGTCTTAAATGCAAAAGCTAGCGCTCGAGGAACTTAAGTTTATCTGGAACGCCCTTCCATTCGTCGGCATCTGCGAGCGCAGATTTGCTTTGATTGATGTTTGGCCAGATCTCGGCGAGTTCTTGATTAAGCGCGTAGAACTGATCCTGCTCTGGTTTCAGGTCGTCTTCGTGCAGGATGGCATCGGCAGGACATTCGGGCTCACACAAACCACAGTCAATGCACTCGTCGGGATGAATGACGAGGAAATTAGGGCCCTCATAGAAGCAATCTACCGGGCATACATCCACACAGTCCGTGTATTTACAGCGAATGCAGTTTTCGGTTACCAGATAGGTCATTGGGTTTACTCCTAATTTCGCGCTAGTCGAGTCAGCTCATAGAGTAGCTCAAGTGCTTGGCGAGGGGTTAGATCGTCAGGATTGATCTGCGCTAAGCGTTGGTCAGACTCCGATGGTACTGGCGTAATAAAGAGGTCAGCCTGAGCGACCGGTGGTTGCTCTTTTGAAGCGGGGCGATGAGGGCTGGCGCTGGAGTCCTGCTCAAGCTGCTGCAACCGTTTTTTAGCGCTCAGAATGACGTTGCGAGGGACGCCCGCCAGCTGTGCTACCTGCAGACCATAGCTCTGACTGGCCGGACCCTGTTTCACTTCGTGCATAAACACAATGTGATCGTTGTGCTCTACAGCGCTAAGGTGAACGTTATCAACACTTGCGATGAGGTCCGCCAGTTGAGTCAGCTCAAAGTAGTGTGTGGCAAAAAGGGTCAGAGAGAGACTTTTTTGTGCCAAATGCTCTGCAGCGGCCCAAGCGAGCGAGAGGCCGTCAAAAGTGCTGGTACCTCGACCTACCTCGTCCATCAGAACGAGTGAGTGCTCCGTAGCATTGTGCAGAATGTTGGCTGTTTCAGTCATCTCAACCATAAAGGTTGAGCGCCCGCCCGCAAGGTCATCGGAACTCCCCATGCGAGTGAAGATCTGATCAGTAACTCCGATTCGAGCCTCTGTTGCCGGCACAAAAGAACCTATTTGAGCCAGTAATGTGATCAACGCGATCTGGCGCATGTAGGTTGATTTTCCGCCCATATTAGGACCCGTGATCACCAGCATCCGGCGGTCAGAGTTGAGGCTTACATCATTAGCAACGAAGGGTGTGTTCATCACTCGTTCGACGACAGGGTGGCGGCCTGCCCGTATTTCAAGCTCCGCGGCTGTGGTAAGAGTAGGGCAGACATAGTCGAGTGTCTGAGCACGCTCAGCAAAATTCTGAAGGACATCAAGTTGAGCCAGTGCGGCTGAGCAGGCTTGCAGCGGTGTCAAATGCTCCGCCAACACTTCAATCAGCTCCTCGTAGAGAGCTTTCTCTCGTGTCAATGCACGGCTACGCGCGCTGAGAGCCTTATCTTCAAACTGTTTAAGTTCAGGGGTGATGTAGCGCTCCGCATTCTTCAGTGTCTGGCGGCGCTGATAGTCGATTGGCATCTCACCCGCTTGGGCTTTCGTTACCTCGATGTAGTAACCATGTACCCGATTGTAGCCAACTTTGAGCGTAGCGATACCGGTGCGCTGGCGCTCACGTTGCTCAAGCTCCAGAAGGTAGTTCCCGGCGTTTTCGCTAAGATTCCTTAGGTCATCCAGTTCTGCGTCGTAACCCTCGGCGATGACGCCCCCATCACGGATGACCACAGGCGGTCCGTCAATAATGGCTCTGTCAAGCAGATCGGCGAGTTGAGG
>DATHZN010000106.1:0-6190 GCA_035458585.1 Marinobacterium sp.
CCTGTAAGCTTAGTGGCGGCATCCCTGTCGTCAAAATTCCCAGAGCACACTCCCGGTAAACTGGTCTCTCCGTGCATTTTTAGCCTACCTACCTACCTGAGCTGAGTGATTGAGGAAATGAGCCCAGTATGCCAGTTTGTCGGGTTGCGTTAATGCACCATGGTGAGTCACTCTTTCGTCCATCAATGGGATCAAACTTGTTAACATATCGCTGCGCTGCATTGCTTTGCTTTGTATAGCCTTTCCAGGCCCTCGGCGGCAGGTTTTTTTGATTACGGATGATCGTATGCCGTGAGGTACACGGATATGTGGAGCTTGGCCCGCATGAGGCTGGCAGGGGTCTATTGACGGCGTGTCTGGGGCGGCGCACGCGTTAGTGGTTCACCTGAAATTTCTTTCAGTCGAACTATTCTAAAATTCCTTGATTAATGTATAATCCGCGCTCCGCTGAACATAGCGGTCGTAACTAGAAAGTTGTATCTAAAGTCTAACTCTTTGAGTTAGTTGGCTTGCAACCAATAATTATAAGGTAAGCCGGGACCAACCCACTGGTTGATTCGAGGTTTATAGATAGGAAATTATCATGTCTTACACTGTTAGTGCTAAGCCAGCCGAAGTAAAACGCGACTGGTTTGTTGTAGACGCTGAAGGTAAAACCCTTGGCCGTCTGGCAACTGAAATTGCTCGCCGCCTGCGTGGCAAGCACAAGGCGGAGTACACTCCGCACGTTGATACTGGCGACTACATCGTTGTAGTAAACGCCGAGAAAGTACACGTTACCGGTAACAAGCGTGCCGATAAGATGTACTACCGTCACTCAGGCTTCCCAGGTGGTCTGAAAGAAGCGAACTTCGAGAAGATGATGCAGACTTTCCCTGAGCGCACTATTGAGCTTGCGGTTAAAGGCATGCTGCCGAAAGGCCCTCTGGGTCGTGCTATGTACAGCAAGCTGAAAGTGTACGCTGGTGCTAACCACCCGCATGCTGCACAGCAGCCTCAAGAACTAGACATCTAAGGGGAAAGCGAACATGGCAACTACTCAGTACTACGGCACTGGCCGTCGCAAAACTTCCACTGCTCGCGTATTCCTGCGCCCAGGCACTGGTAACATCTCTATTAACAACCGCACAATCGAAGAGTACTTCGGTCGTGAAACAGCTCGCATGATTGTTAAGCAGCCACTCGAGCTGACTGACAATGTTGAAAAGTTTGATGTATACGTTACTGTCACTGGTGGTGGCGGCTTCGGTCAGGCTGGTGCGATTCGTCATGGCATCACTCGTGCGCTGATGGAATATGATGAAACACTGCGTCCTACACTGCGCCAAGCTGGTTTTGTAACCCGCGACGCCCGTGAAGTTGAGCGTAAGAAAGTGGGTCTTCGTAAAGCACGTAAGCGTCCACAGTTCTCGAAGCGTTAATCAGCTTCTTGCTATTCTACGGCAAAGAAAAGCCCGAGCCTCTATGCTCGGGCTTTTTTGTTATTAGCTTAGTTCGGTTTGGTTAAAACGGGTCGGGTTCAATTTGGTCCGACAAACTCTTGTTTCACCTTGAAAATAATAGGCCTTTTCTTTACTATTCGCGCCAGCGATCGGACTATCGGTTATAAGCCGGAAGCTCCGGAAAACGAATTTATGTTTTCGAAAATATGTAAGCCCCGGCACTCTGATTGGCAGTTTGTTTAGGGGATTCAAGGGAGATTAGTTGATGAGCAATGACGGCGTTAACAAAGGCCGGCGTCGACTGCTAATCGGAGCCACCTCAGCTGTTGGTGCGGTGGGTGCGATTGGAGCGGCGGTACCTTTTGTTGCTTCATGGAATCCCAGTGCAAAAGCTAAGGCTGCCGGTGCTCCTGTGAGAGCCGACATCAGCAAGCTTGAACCTGGGCAGCAGATGATTGTTGAATGGCGTGGAAAGCCCGTCTGGATCGTCCGCCGCACACCTGAAGCTTTGGCAAATTTGGCAAAACTGAATGATGTTGTTGCTGACCCTAATTCCGAGAAGCCTCAGCAACCTGGTTATGTACCCGGCGATGAAACTCGCGCTATTCGTGCCGAGTTTATGGTGATGGTTGGTATCTGTACGCACCTTGGCTGTTCACCAACTTACCGTCCAGAAATCGCGCCAGACGATATGGGTGCCGATTGGCTAGGTGGGTACTTCTGTCCATGCCATGGTTCACGCTTCGATCTCTCGGGTCGCGTATACAAAGGCGTTCCTGCACCGACTAACCTGGTTGTTCCACCTCACTCTTATGAGGGCGATAACATGCTTGTTATCGGCGTAGACACGGAGACTGCATAATGGCTGGTTCACGTAATAAGGGTAACCCAGGACTCATGGGTTGGATTGATGATCGTTTCCCTGCTACTGCATTGTGGGAAGATCATCTGGCAAAATACTACGCGCCACGAAACTTCAACTTCTGGTACTTCTTTGGCTCGCTAGCGCTGCTTGTGTTGGTCAACCAGATTGTGACCGGTATTTGGCTGACGATGAGTTACAACCCCTCAGCCGAAGGCGCTTTTGCTTCTATTGAATACATCATGCGTGATGTTGAGTACGGGTGGCTGCTTCGCTATCTTCATTCGACTGGTGCTTCAGCCTTCTTTGTTGTGGTTTATCTCCACATGTTCCGTGGGATGATGTACGGCTCCTACCAGAAGCCTCGCGAGCTGGTGTGGCTCTTTGGTATGACGATTTACCTGGCGCTAATGGCTGAGGCGTTCATGGGCTACCTGCTACCTTGGGGGCAAATGTCATACTGGGGTGCACAGGTTATCGTATCGCTGTTCGGTGCCATCCCTGTTATTGGTGAAGACCTGCAGCAGTGGATTCGTGGTGACTATCTAATATCAGGTATCACGCTAAACCGGTTCTTTGCACTGCATGTCATTGCCCTGCCTATTGTGATTCTGGCGCTGGTTGTACTGCACATTATTGCTCTGCACGAAGTAGGCTCTAACAACCCTGACGGTATCGACATTAAAGAGAAGAAAGATGAGAACGGGGTGCCGCTGGACGGTATACCTTTCCACCCCTACTACACGGTAAAAGATATCGTCGGTGTTGTGGTGTTCCTTTTTGTCTTCTGCTTTGTTGTCTTCTTCTTCCCTGAGGGCGGTGGTTACTTCCTAGAGAAGCCAAACTTCGAACCTGCAAACCCGTTGAAGACGCCTGAGCATATTGCGCCAGTCTGGTACTTCACACCGTTCTACGCGATCTTGCGTGCGATCACCTTCCCGCTCTTCGGGTTGGATGCGAAGTTCTGGGGTGTAGTGGCGATGGGAGCCGCGATAGCAATTCTGTTTGTGTTGCCATGGCTTGATCGCTCGCCCGTACGTTCCATGCGTTACAAAGGCTGGTACAGCAAAATTGCACTGTTGATCTTCGCTGTATGCTTCGTGATTCTCGGTATTCTCGGTGCGATTCCTGCGACACCAGGGCGTACGCTGGTGGCGCAGATCTGCACAGCGCTTTACTTCGCGTACTTTATTCTGATGCCTTGGTACACCAGCAGAGAGAAAACATCACCAGTTCCGGAGAGGGTTACAGGCTAATGAAAAAGTTTATTGTTGCTTTCTTAGTCGCTCTGCTGCCTATCGGAGCGATGGCTGCAGGTGGTGCGAAGCTACCCCTGCAGGAAATAGAGACAGATTACACGAACCTAGGCTCGCTTCAGCGCGGTATGCAGACATTCGTTAACCGCTGTATGGGTTGTCATTCGGCTGGGTTTCAGCGTTTTGAGCGTGCCGCTCAGGATTTGGGCCTGCCCAACAATCTGGTTGAAGAGTACCTGATCTTTGATAAAGACAAGAAGATCGGCGAACACATGACCAGTGCGATGTCGGCTGACGACTCCAAGGTGTGGTTTGGTAACCCGCCACCTGATCTGACCCTCGAAACGCGTCTGCGTGGTGAAAATTGGGTGTACACTTACCTGCTGAGCTTCTATGAGGATCCCTCGCGTCCCTGGGGCGTGAACAACGCGGTATACAAAGATGTGGGTATGCCAAACGTTCTTGAGGACCTGCAAGGTGTTCAGCGCCTCGAGTGTACCGAAGAGGTGCTGATGCGTTATGGTACTGAAGGCGACATCGATCCGCTGACAGGTGCGCGCGTTGGCGGCTGTTTGAGCCACGACGCCTCTACCGGCGAGTTAACCGCTGATGAGTTCGATAAAGTTATCTATGATCTGGTAAACTTTATGGCTTACATGGCGGAGCCCTCGAAGCAGGATTCTCACCGTATTGGTACGTACGTACTGGTCTTCCTTTTCTTCTTCTTCTTCCTAGCGTATGCGCTGAAGAGAGAGTTCTGGAAAGACGTTCATTAAGACAGGTTCTTGAGAACAGACCAATAACTACGCGACTCGAAAGGGTCGCGTAGATTTTTTATATTTGCCGTTAAATTTTATGGGGTGACCTTAAATGGGCGTAGTAGCTAAACGATCTTCAATGACCTTCTTCTCTGATGCAGGCGATCAGTACAGCCATCGTGTGCGCATCGTGCTTGCAGAAAAGGGTGTTGCAGTTGATGTCATCGACTGCAAAGAGGATGAACTACCAGAAGATGTAGCGGCACTGAATCCATATAATAGTCTGCCAACACTATTGGATCGCGAGCTGGTTCTGTTCGAACCCGGTGTAATGATGGAGTACCTCGATGAGCGTTTTCCTCACCCACCTTTGCTGCCAGTTTATCCAGTTGCGCGCGCCGAGAGTCGTCTCTATATCTACCGTATACAGCGTGACTGGTCTCGTTACGCTGACACCATTCTTAACAACGATGGTAGCGACAGCGAGATTGACGAAGCGCGCAAAGAGTTGCGCGATAGCCTGGTAGCCATCTCTCCTATCTTTGCGGAGAAGCCCTACTTCATGAGCGAAGAGTTCAGCTTAGTTGATTGCTGTATTGCCCCTATTCTGTGGCGGCTTCCTGCAATGGGGATTGAGCTGCCAGAAGCGCAGTGCAAACCACTGATGAAGTATATGGATCGCCTTTTTAATCGCGAGTCTTTCCAGGAGTCGCTGTCTGAAATCGAGCGCGAATTGCGTGACTAAGCATGTCTGATATCACACCTAGCCGTGGTTACTTGGTAAAGGCACTGTTCGACTGGATAGTCGACAATGGCCTTACGCCTCACTTGGTAGTTGCGGCTGAGGTGCCAGGTACGGCCGTTCCCGACGCTTATGTTAAAGATGGTCAGATAACCCTGAACATCTCCCCGTCCGCCGTTCGCGATCTGTTTATGGACACCGAAGCGGTTAGCTTCAACGCTCGCTTCGGCGGTGTTCCGATGCAGGTATACGTTCCAGCAGCAGCTATTCTGGCGATTTTTGCTCGTGAGAATGGTCAGGGTATGGGCTTTGGTATGGAACCTGGTGCAGACCTGTTGCAAGCGCAAGTAGAGGCAGCCCTCGAAACAGGTGATCCAACACCGCCGGCCGAACCAGAGCCGACTAAAGACGAAAAGCCCAAGAAACCTGGGCTGCGAGTCGTGAAGTAGTTTCGCCATACCGGCGAAGATCTTTTCGCATCAGTGCGACTAAACCCTCTTATATCCCTCGGCGTTTTACCACCAGCGGCGCCACTCGTGTATCCTTTTGCTACCCGCTCGAGACATTCATGTGTCGCTTTGTAACTTGCATCCCTGTAAATTGAAAAGTCGCAAAAGGATAGACGGGCCACACCGCCGGACCTGCGAAAATGGCTCCGTAGAAAGTGAAAACTATTTCCTAACCTCCGACCAGTTGAGTGGTCGATAGCGTGTTTAGCGTTATCTTTAGGGGCTGATATGGGGGTGAGCGCGGTTGATTGGGGAGCGCGGCCGGCTATGCCTATCGCGTCTTTATTTTGCAGGGATGCAAAATACTAGCGACCATGGAAGGCTAAAGCGTGTCGCGAGAGGCAGAGGTGGGCGGGCTTTGAATCCTCTGCCGATCGCATATCGTGCATGATTAAGGCAGTGGTACGTATTCGAACACTTTTACGATGCGTTGCACCCCGGGTACCGCTCTTACAATATTGATCGCTCGATCAGCTTCAGACTGGCTGACCAGGCCCATCAGATAAACGACGCCGTTTTCAGTCACCACCTTGATTCTGAGACCTTCAACCGATTTGTCAGCGAGTAGTTGAAGCTTAATACGGCTGGTGAGGTAGACGTCGTTTGAACGTACGATTGTAG
>DATHZN010000107.1:0-26739 GCA_035458585.1 Marinobacterium sp.
CCCCGCGAGTATCGAGCCCGCCGCGAACATCCCCATTGCAAAACCGACCTGTGAAGAGTCAAGCCCGGCTTGCTTCATTTGTAATGGTAGAATCAGGAAAAAGAGGTTGTTCGACATGGCTATGCCGATTATCGAGAACAGGATAGGGCTTACGCGGTAGAAGATGGAGTTGGCCATGGGCAATCCTAGGGTGCAGATCTCTGGCTAGTATTAAATAGGAGTCTACCCTTGAGAGTAGCTCATTTCAGCACAAAAAAACGGCGAGGAGCCTCATCGGGCCGCTCGCCGTTTATGCATTTATCTGGCTGCTTACTTTTTGGAGCGTTTGCGCTCGTTCTCTTTCAGCAACTTCTTACGGATACGGATGCTCTCTGGTGTCACCTCAACCAGCTCGTCATCCTCAATGAAGTCCAGCGCCTGCTCCAGTGAGAAGCGGATAGGTGGAGTGAGCACGATGTTCTCGTCAGTACCTGATGCTCGGATGTTGGTTAGCTGCTTGCCTTTGGTTGGGTTGACCACGAGATCATTAGAGCGGCTGTGGATGCCAATGATCATGCCTTCATATACTTCGATGTTGGGGCCGATCATCAAACGGCCGCGCTCCTGCAAGTTGAACAGCGCGAAACCGAGAACCTTCCCCTTAACCATAGAGACCAACACACCGTTATTACGAGTAACGGTCTCGCCCTCTTTAACTGGACCGTAGTGGTCGAATACTGAGGTCATGATGCCGGTGCCCGATGTCATAGTCAGGAACTGGCTACGGAAACCTATAAGGCCGCGTGATGGGATCATAAAGGTCAGACGAACGCGACCCTTGCCATCAACTTCCATGTTGGTCATATCAGCGCGGCGCTTGCCCAGTTCTTCAATGATCGAGCCCTGATGCTGCTCTTCCACATCGATCATGACCACTTCAAAGGGTTCATGAATCTGACCATCAACCACCTTCTGTATGACTTCCGGGCGAGATACGCCCATCTCGAAGCCCTCTCGGCGCATGGATTCGATCAATACTGACAGATGTAATTCGCCTCGACCGGATACACGGAATTTTTCGGGTGAATCACCATCTTCAACACGTAGTGCGACGTTGTGAATCAATTCACGCTCGAGACGCTCTTTGATGTTGCGGCTGGTAACAAACTTACCTTCCTGCCCCGCAAACGGGGAATCGTTTACCTGGAAGGTCATTGATACGGTTGGCTCATCCACTGACAGGGCTGGAAGCGCCTCTACCAGTTCTGGATCACACAAAGTGTCAGAGATGTTGAGCTCATCAAGCCCGGTTACACAGACGATATCACCCGCCTGCGCATTCTCAACGTCAACACGCTCAAGGCCGTGATAGCCCATAATTTTGAGGATTCGACCCGTGCGCACCTTAGCGTGGCTATCGATGACTTTTACAGGTGTGTTGGTCTTAACCTTGCCACGGGTAATGCGGCCAACACCGATAACACCAAGGAAGGAGTTGTAGTCCAGTGCTGAAACCTGCATCTGGAACGGACCATCTACGTCAACACGAGGTGCCTCAACGTATTTGACAATCGCCTGGAAAAGGGCGGTCATGTCGTCGCCCATCGCTTCGTGATCATCTCCGGCGATACCGTTGATAGCGGAAGCGTAAACTACGGGGAAATCCAGCTGTTCGTCAGTCGCTCCGAGATTATCAAACAGATCAAAGACCTGATCCATGACCCAGTCAGGACGTGCGCCTGGACGGTCGATTTTGTTGATAACAACAATAGGTTTGAGGCCGCGCGCAAACGCTTTCTGTGTCACGAAGCGCGTCTGTGGCATTGGGCCGTCAACCGCATCAACAAGCAACAGCACTGAGTCGACCATCGATAGGACACGCTCCACCTCTCCGCCGAAGTCGGCGTGTCCGGGTGTGTCCACGATGTTGATGCGGTAATCATTCCAGGTAATGGCGGTGTTTTTCGCCAGAATGGTAATGCCGCGCTCTCTCTCCTGATCGTTAGAGTCCATAACACGCTCAGCACCTTCATCGCGGCGGCCAAGGGTACCTGACTGCTGCAGAAGCTTGTCGACAAGTGTGGTTTTGCCATGGTCGACGTGTGCGATGATGGCGATGTTGCGTAAATTTTCTATCACGAGGCCGTTCCTATATAAAGAGGCGCAATTTAAGTGCGCGGAATTATACGCCCCTCGGTCGTTAGGTGCGACCTTAATAGCCTGTTAATTAGGCGATATGTATTCACGAAAATAGTGCAAAAAAATCTACTGGGAGTATGATTATGCACCAGATCTGTATGTCGCGAAGAGCTAATGCACTAAATTGGTGCGCGTAACTTCGCGGTGTTCACTATTGGTGCATAGTTTGGCTCGATTAGGGCGCAAAAATTTCATCAACTATTGATCTTTCAACTGTTTTTAGCAGCTGGCACGCACTTTGCTAAATACCCAGCGCGTTTTTAAACAGCACGCTCAACCGGAGCGTTAGAAGCTATTAAGTCTGGCAATACCTGGAATGGAGAGAGCCAATGTCCAAGACTCTTGATCTGATTAAAGAAACTGGTGCTAAGTGGGTTGACCTACGTTTTACCGATTCACGCGGTAAAGAACAGCACGTCACTATCCCTGTTCACGAAGTTGGTGAAAACTTCTTCGAAGAAGGCAAAATGTTCGATGGCTCTTCCATCAATGGTTGGAAAGGCATTAACGACTCTGACATGATTCTTCTTCCTGACGATTCAGCGACAATCGTTGATCCGTTCTCTGAAGATGCTACCGTGATTGTCCGTTGTGATATTGTTGAGCCAGCGACTGGCCTAGGCTACGAGCGTGATCCACGTTCAGTTGCTAAGCGCGCCGAAGAGTACCTCAAGTCTACAGGCATCGCCGACAGCGCTATGTTTGGTCCAGAGCCAGAGTTCTTCGTGTTCGATGAGGTTCACTTCCACGCTGATATGTCGGGCTGTGGTTACACAGTTTCTTCTGAAGAAGCGGCTTGGTCTTCTAACCACAAGTTCGAAGGCGGTAACACCGGTCACCGTCCTCGCGTGAAAGGCGGTTACTTCCCAGTACCTCCAGTCGATTCGCTCCATGACCTGCGTGCCGCGATGTGTGATGCCATGACTGCCATGGGTCTGCATGTGGAAGTACATCACCATGAGGTAGCGACTGCGGGTCAGTGTGAAATCGGTGTAGCTGGTAACACTCTGGTTAAAAAGGCTGACGAAGTACAGATCCTGAAGTATGCAGTTCACAACGTTGCTCATGCATATGGCAAAACAGCTACCTTTATGCCTAAGCCAATCGTTGGTGACAACGGTTCGGGTATGCACGTTCACCAGTCGCTTTCTAAAGATGGAAAGAACATCTTCGCAGGTGACGCTTACGCTGGTCTGAGTGAAGAAGCACTGTACTACATCGGTGGTATCATCAAGCACGCCAAAGCACTGAACGCCATCTGTAACCCGGGTACAAACTCCTACAAGCGTCTGGTTCCAGGCTTTGAGGCTCCAGTCATGCTGGCGTACTCAGCGCGTAACCGTTCTGCTTCAATCCGTATTCCTTACGTCACCAGCCCTAAAGGTCGTCGTATTGAAACTCGTTTCCCTGACCCAATTGCCAACCCATACCTGTGTTTTGCAGCGCTGATGATGGCGGGTCTGGACGGTATCCAGAACAAGATCCACCCTGGCGATGCAGCTGACAAAGATCTGTACGATCTACCTGCTGAAGAGGCCGCTCAGATTCCTCAGGTTTGTGGCTCACTGGAAGAGGCCCTGGATGCACTGGAAGCTGACCACGAGTTCCTGACGCGCGGTGGTGTATTCACGACCGACATGCTGGAAGCCTACATTGAGCTGAAGCGTGAAGAGTGTCTGCGCGTAAGCACAACTACGCACCCAGTTGAGTACGATCTGTACTACTCAGTCTAAGATCTCTTGTTAGAGAAAAAACCCGGCGTTTGCCGGGTTTTTTTTCGAATTCGTTCTGTTTTCATGGCCGTTGGTGACATCCATGAACTGTGGCTGCTCATTTATGGTGCGTCAAATTGCTCAATCTCTCTTAGGTTAGCACTACTTTGGTGCGTTATACTGGGGTTCATTAGATATAGTCTCCTCTGCATGGTCTGCATGCTAGTAAATACACGGACTAAGGAGTGTTGGCAGATATTTTGCATTCATTAATGCAGCTAGAAATGGACCGCGAAAGCCGATGCAGAAAACCTACCCACAGCTCATTGAGAATCTTACAAGCGCTATTTTGGTGCTTGATCGTGCTCGTCAGGTTGTTTTTGCAAACCCATCTGCAGAGGTGCTGTTTGAGGCCAGTCAAAAACGCTTGAAAGGTATCAGTGCCGAGGTGTTCTTTTCGCGAGATCATGAAGAGCTTGAGCTATTACATGTGGTGGCCAAGACGGGCCACCGATTCAGTAAGCGTGAAGCTCATATGCTCACTCTGAGCGGTCAGCCAATTATTACAGACTACAGCGTCTCCCCTTTAGCAGACGGTTATCTGTTGCTGGAGGCGCACCCGCGTGATCGCGTGTTACGAATCGAGCGTGAAGAGGAGCTGCTCAACCGCCACGCCTCTGCAAACGGTCTGATCCGTGGCTTGGCGCATGAGATTAAAAATCCGTTGGGTGGTATACGAGGTGCCGCTCAACTCCTTGAACGTGAGCTTCCCTCTGATGAGTTAAAAGAGTTTACCCGCATTATCATTGATGAGGCTGATCGGTTAAGAAATCTAGTGGATCGCATGATGGGGCCCTACCGCAAGCCTAAGATCTCCAAGATCAATGTGCATGCTGTACTGGAGCACGTGCGTGCGCTGCTTGATGTCGAGTCCCAGGGAGAACTGGAGTTGATTCGCGACTATGACCCGAGTCTGCCTGAGTTTGATGGGGATTATGAACAGTTGATCCAGGCCGTGCTAAATATTGGCAGTAACGCCTTTCAGGCTTTGAGTTCGGCGCAAACAGAGAATCCTCGTATTACGCTGCGCACTCGAGCGTTGCGTCGCATCACTCTGGGTACCGAGCAGCATCGTCTGGTGTGTTCTGTTGAAATCATCGATAACGGTCCCGGCATACCGGCAGAGTTGTTGGACACTGTGTTTTTCCCAATGGTCACCGGCCGTGCCGAAGGCACTGGGTTGGGATTATCGATTGCGCAGTCGATTGTTAACCAGCACTCGGGCCTGATTGAGTGCACCTCAGTCCCCGGTCGGACCTGCTTTCAAATCTTATTGCCGTTGGAGAGTTAAATGGCTACCGCTGCTCGTGTTTGGATAGTTGATGATGATCGTTCTATCCGTTGGGTATTGGATAAAGCGCTTTCAAGCGCTGGGATAGATACAACCGCATTTGAGAGTGGCGAAGAGTTGTTGCGCCAGATTAAACGCGAGCAGCCCGACGTCATCGTCAGTGATATTCGTATGCCTGGCATTGATGGTCTGGAGATGCTTTCGCAGTTGCAGGTAAGTCATCCTGATATACCGACAATTATCATGACGGCTCACTCAGATCTCGATAGTGCCGTTGCTTCCTATCAGGGCGGTGCGTTTGAATATCTACCCAAGCCTTTTGACGTTGATGAAGCGGTCTCACTGGTGCAGCGTGCACTGGAACATGCTGAAGAGCAGCGGGGTGCTAAACCAGTTATAGCGGACGAGGCCCAGACTGAGATCATCGGTGAGGCACCTGCAATGCAGGAGGTGTTTCGCGCCATAGGCCGACTGTCGCACTCCAACATTACTGTGCTGATTAATGGTGAGTCAGGAACCGGTAAAGAGCTGGTGGCGCATGCTTTACATAAGCATAGTCCTCGTGCAGCCGCACCGTTCATTCCATTGAATATGGCCGCGATACCTAGAGATCTGATTGAGTCTGAGCTCTTCGGCCACGAAAAGGGGGCTTTTACAGGAGCCCAAGCGGCACGGCGCGGTCGGTTTGAGCAGGCAGATGGTGGTACGCTGTTTCTGGACGAGATAGGCGATATGCCTGCCGATACGCAGACTCGCCTTCTCCGAGTACTTGCTGATGGTGAGTTCTATCGAGTCGGTGGTCACACGCCGGTGAAAGTTGATGTGCGTATTATTGCGGCGACTCACCAAAACTTGGAAGAGTTAGTGAAACAGGGGAAATTCCGTGAGGATCTGTTTCACCGCCTCAATGTTATTCGAGTACATATCCCCTCACTGGCGCAGCGTCGAGAGGATATTCCTCGATTAGTTCGGCACTTTCTGTCGCGCTCAGCACGAGAATTGGATGTTGAGCCTAAGGTGCTTCGTCCTGAAGCCGAATCGTTCCTTAGTCAGCTACCCTGGCCGGGTAACGTGCGCCAGTTGGAGAATACCTGTCGTTGGTTGACAGTCATGGCATCCGGGCGAGAGGTGTTGGTATCCGATTTGCCGCCTGAGTTGCTCGAATCTGGCGAAAACACCCCAACAGTTCAGGGTAGTTGGGAGCAGGCACTGCGTGGGTGGGCTGATCAGCAACTCTTTGCCGGTAATAGTGGTATTTTAAAGGAGGCAGTACCCCAGTTTGAGCAGGTGTTAATCGAGACGGCACTCAAACACACTGGCGGGCGCCGCCGAGATGCGGCCGAGCTACTCGGTTGGGGACGAAACACGCTGACTCGAAAAATAAAGGAGTTGGGGATGGATTCGTCTGAATCCGGGGCAACTGAATTCAGCTAAGAGGGTATACTAGGCAATATTCATTGACCGGGTATCGCTATGCTGGATGTAGTCCTATATCAACCTGAAATTCCGCCCAATACGGGGAATATCATCCGCTTATGTGCCAACACTGGCTTTCGTCTGCATTTGATTGAACCTCTGGGGTTTGCGTTAGACGATAAGCGACTTCGTCGCGCTGGTCTCGATTATCACGAATTTGCTGAATTAAAAGTCTATCCGGATCTGCAGAGCTGCATCGAGGCGATTCAGCCGCGGCGGGTGCTCTCAATGACGACCAAGACAGACCGAGTCTACTCCAAACATCAGTTTGAGCTCGGTGACATGATTCTGTTGGGACCTGAAACACGAGGGCTGCCGCAGGAGGTACTGGACGCTACCTATCCAATCACCTTGCCTATGTTGGAAAACTCCCGCAGCCTCAACCTCTCTAATGCCTGTGCTATCGTGGTCTACGAGGCATGGCGACAGCTAGGGTTTAAGGGGCAGCGCTAACTTGCGAGCAGGGGCAGATTGACACCCGCGAGTTTCAGGCTGATCTGACTGATAAGTAACCAGGGGTCGGAAGGTCGCTGGCCTTTTATCGCTGCATCGGCCTCGGCGGCCATGCGCAGCATAGCCTCCAGTTCAGATAGTCTGATTCGCCGACTTGCGCTGCGCACCAGTGTTTTTCGCTTGCCCCAAATGCGCTCGCGTTGAGCTAGTTGATCGTAGTTTTTCCCCTGCGAGATGCCTTCAATGACACGGTAGATACTGCGTAGCTCACGTGTGAGTGCCCAGAGCACAACAGGTGCCTCAAGCCCCTCCTGTTTGAGAGCGTGAACAATATGCTGGCAGCGTGCGGGCTGTGCTTGCAGCGCCGCATCCGTGAGTGCAAATATATCGAATCGCGAACTGTCGCTGACAGCTGCTTCAACCTGATCAAGCGTCAGCGTCTGATCGGGATAGACTAGGCCGAGTTTCTGTAGCTCTTGCTGAGCAGCCAGAAGGTTACCCTCAACTCGGTCTGCAAGACTCTGCAGTGCATCTTGCTCGAAACTCAGCCCTATCTGGCTTCCACGGTTCGCCAACCAGGCAGGTAAGTCCTCAAGCTCAACAGGCCAGATCTCTACCACTATCCCTTTGGCTTCTATTGCCTTAAACCAGGCGCTTTTTTTGGCATTGCTATCCAGTCTGTCTGCAAGCAAGAGAAGTACGGTATCGGGCGCGGGGTTCTGCAGATAGCGTTGCAGGAGATCACTAGCCGCTTTGAGAATCTTCTGTGATCCCAGTCTAAGTTCAATAATCTTGCGTTCGGCGAAAAGAGAGAGACTGTTGGCCGATTCGAACACCTGCTCCCAGTTGAATTGAGCATCGACATGCATCAGCTCTCGTTCGCTAAAGTCCAGCTGGCGCAATCTGGACCGGATCAAATCGGCTGCTTCGCTATGCAGCAGCGCCTCATCACCGGTGACTAAGTAGACCGGCAACTCGCTGCTACTGCGTTCTAGCTGACTGGCAAGTTGCTCGAGCTTTACCTTCATTAGTTGGCTGGGGCGTAGCTCAAATACTGACGCACAATCTGATCGGCGATGGTGCGATTCAGTTCGGTACGGTAGCGGCTCTCCAGTGACTCCAGTGCGACAGAGTTACTGTTATCGTTGAAGCTTCGCTCAGCACGCACTTCACGCTCAAGCACAGGCACTAGGTCGTCTCCCTTGTACAGAGCGAAGCTGACACTGCCGCTGAGTTCGTACTCCAAAGCTTCTGCGCGTGCACTGAGTGTCAACGCACGCTTGTTGTAGCGAGGCTCTGCGAGTTCGAGCCGGTATGGAGCCGTACTGCTGATAACAACACCGGAGCGACCCAGTTGATCAACCAGCTCACGTCCTAGGTCGGTTGGTTGGGCGCTCTGCTCAACCATGACCAATTGCTGTAGTGACTCCGGCACTTCATACAGCCCTTTGAGCTTAAAGCCGCACGCACTGAGTACCAGAGTTAACGTCAGAAGCAGAACCGAGTGCCGGATTTTCATACTTAGCCTACCACCAGATTAACCAGTTTCCCCGGTACAACGATCTCTTTACGTACCGCTTTTCCATCCATGTGCTTTTGTACATTGGCTTCAGCAAGAGCCAGCTGCACAATGACAGCTTTTTCGGCATTCGCGGCAACATTGATACGAGCTCGAACTTTACCGTTTACCTGCACCACCATGTCGATGCTGTCTCGCACCAGCGCTTGCTCATCAAAAGATGGCCAGTTGTCTGTTTGCGCATCACCGGTCAGCTCGGTCAGTAACACATCGGCTATGTGAGGGACGATAGGCGATAGCAGTTGAACGGCAGCAACCAGAGCTTCCTGAATGACAGCACGTCCCTGTTCAGAATCATCTTTTGCACGGCTGATGCTGTTCGAGAGCTCCATGACCGCAGCAATGGCGGTGTTAAAGGTCTGGCGGCGCTCGATATCGTCACTGACTTTCTGAATGGTTTCGTGAGTCTTGCGGCGTAGCTCTTTGGCTTCTTCGCTGAGCGAAGCTTTGTCCAGCGCTACTACGGGCCCCTGTGCAAGGTGATCGCAGACCTGTTTCCACAACCGCTTGAGGAAGCGGTGAGCCCCTTCAACTCCGGAATCAGACCACTCCAGCGACTGTTCGGGTGGTGCTGCAAACATCATAAACAGACGCACGGTGTCGGCACCGTATTTATCTATCATCACCTGAGGATCAATGCCGTTGTTTTTAGACTTCGACATTTTCGACATACCATCGTGGATCAGTGCTTTGCCGGTCTCTTTGTGGCTGGCTGCGACAATCCGGCCCTTATCGTCAGTGTCTATTTTTACATCAACCGGCGATACCCAAACCTTGCCGCCCTGTTCATCCTCATAGTAATAACTATCCGCTAGCACCATCCCCTGACAGAGCAGGCCTGCGAACGGCTCGTCTGAGTCGACTAAGCCTTCGTCGCGAAGCAGCTTGTGGTAGAAGCGTGAGTAGAGCAGATGCAGGATGGCATGCTCGATACCGCCAATGTACTGGTCTACTGGTAGCCAATAATTAGCAGCGTCGGGGTCCAGCATTTTGTTATCGCTGAAACGGCTTGCATAGCGTGCGAAGTACCAGCTCGACTCCATAAAAGTGTCAAATGTGTCGGTTTCGCGCTCGGCATCAGCTCCACACTTTGGACACTGAGTCTTGATGAAGCTATCCATCTTCTTGATCGGAGAACCCACGCCATCAAAGGTGACATCTTCTGGCAGCAGTACAGGTAACTGATCTTCTGGAACCGGGACGGCACCGCAACCACTGCAGTTAACCACCGGAATTGGAGCGCCCCAGTAGCGCTGGCGCGATACGCCCCAGTCACGCAAACGGAAGTGGATTGAGACCTTGCCACGGTTCTTGCGTTCTAGTTCGGCTGCAATCGCCTTGAACGCCAGTTCAAACTCCAGATCATCAAAGTCGCCGGAGTTGATCAGCACACCCTTGTCGGTAAATGCCTCTTTACTTAGATCGACCGCGACTTTCTCATCCAGTGGTTTGACGACCTGCTTGATAGGGAGTTTGTATTTAACGGCAAACTCGTAATCGCGTTGGTCATGCGCCGGTACCGACATTACCGCGCCTGATCCGTAGTCCATCAGTACAAAGTTAGCTGTCCAGACAGGAAGTTCCTCTCCGGTCAGTGGGTGAGTGGCGGTAATACCCAGAGGCATACCTCTCTTCTCCATCTGAGCCATGTCAGCTTCGGCAACCTTCTGGTGACGGCACTCGTCAATGAACGTCGCAATGTCGGCATTATTTTCCGCCGCTGCTAATGCTAGGGGGTGCTGACTGGCGACAGCAACATAAGTGACGCCCATCAGCGTGTCTGGACGCGTCGTAAAGACCTCCAGTGGACCATAGCCAGCCACATCAAAGCTCAGCTCTACACCTTGCGAGCGTCCTATCCAGTTCCGCTGCATGGTGCGCACCTGCTCTGGCCAGCGAAGCTGGTCCAGATCATTGAGCAGCTGATCCGCGTAGTCGGTGATTTTTAGGAACCACTGAGGGATCTTTTTGCGCTCCACCAGCGCCCCTGAGCGCCATCCGCGACCATCAATAACCTGCTCATTCGCTAGTACCGTCTGATCAACTGGATCCCAGTTCACCTCGGCCTCTTTCTTATAAACGACACCTTTTTCCATCAGGCGGGTAAAAAACCACTGCTCCCAACGATAGTATTCTGGGTGGCAGGTTGCTAGCTCGCGCGACCAGTCGTAGCCAAAGCCCATCTGTTTGAGCTGGTTGCGCATGTAGTCTATGTTGGAGTAAGTCCAGTTGGCGGGGGGGACTTTGTTTTTCAGCGCTGCGTTTTCAGCGGGCAGTCCAAATGCATCCCAGCCCATTGGCTGCAACACATTTTTACCCTGCATGCGCTGGTAGCGCGAGATGACATCACCGATAGTGTAGTTACGAACGTGTCCCATATGGAGACGACCGCTAGGGTACGGGAACATCGACAAACAGTAGAACTTCTCCTTGTCTGTGTTCTCTTCGACTTTAAAGGCGTCGGTCTCTTCCCACTTCTGCTGGATTTTCGTTTCGATCGATTGGGGCTGGTACTGTTCGTTCATCGGCCTGTTCAATGCATAGAAAAACGGTGTCGGCAGCTGGATTTTTCAGTCAAAAACCGCGTTAGCCTGACACCGCTCAATGGTTAGTTTTAAAAACTTAGTCAATACTGCTAAGCATACAATAATTAAGGGTGAGCAAACAGTATTCAAACCCTTGCCTCGCTAAGGAGAAGCCAAAATGCAGCATGATCCAAATAAGGTGCCGGGGAACTACGATCGCATCCTCGATAACCTGATTCAAAAACTTGATGACTCCGGTATTAAAACCTGGGAGTTCATTGAGCAACAGATTGAGGAGGCCGTCGCCATTGAACAGGCAGCTGAGGATCTAACAGCGGATGAAGCGAGTTTACTGGCGGCCTATCTGCGGCGCGACCTGCGCTTGCTCGGGCATACGTTGCATGAGGTCGGCGCCACGCTTGCGCAGTGGCTAAGGTTCGATTTAAGCGTGCTTGAAAACGCGGTTAGTGAACGCTTGCTAGCGGTGGCAGACCGCACCCGCATCGACTACGAGTTATTGCGGGAGCAGCTCGATCATGGTGAGGCGCAATACCTTAGCGGTGAGGTCACTGTGGCGGGCACGCTGCGTTGTATGGGGTGCGGTACCGAACAGACGCTTGACGGCAGTGCTGTCATAGAACCCTGCGCCGAGTGCGCCGGTTTAGTGTTTGAGAGACCTCTGCCGACGCGCGTGGACTAGCGCGCCGATCAGGATTAGCAACCAGCTCAACAGTACAGGTAGGCTGCCGAGGCGTTGGTAAAGGGTCTGCTCGTGGCTGGGCCATACCTTGGATTGCAGAATGCCGCTACTACGATCAGCTAGGGTGGCACTGATGTTCCCCAAAGGATCGATGACCGCTGTCAGCCCGTTGTTGGTCGCACGAATCAGCCAGCGGTGATTCTCTAGCGCGCGCATGCGGGCGATCTGCAGATGCTGCGCGGGTGCGTGGGAGCCTTCAAACCACGTGTCGTTAGACAGTGTCAGAATCAGTCCCGCGTCAGCACTCACCCCCTCTCTGACCAGCTCTGGATAGGCGATCTCATAGCAAATTGCACCAGCCACCTGCTGATCGCCAATCTGTAAGCCGGGTGTGGGTCTAATGGGAAGCGAAAAGCTCGACATGGGGAGGTTGAAAAAATTAATAGCGCCCCTGAGCCAGTGCTCCAAGGGTATGTACTCTCCGAAAGGCACCAAGCGCTGCTTGTCGTAGATGCTGGGTACGCCTGTCAGCGCGCCCAGGCTATTGAGATAGATCCAATTTTGACCCTTCTCGCTCCACTCTCGTCTTGGAAAACCGGACACCAGTATTTGATGTCGTTGCTCCAATTGGGAAAGCCAGGGCGAGAGTGCTTCAAAACTGGTGTTGATCAGTCGCGGTATCGCCGTCTCTGGCCAGATTATCCAGTTTGCATCCTTCGCTTCGAGACTCATCTGACCAAGGGTCTTGAGATGATCCTCAAAGTAGCTCTGCTGCCATTTAAGTGATTGAGCAATATTGGGCTGCACGAGAGCAACATTGATTGCTTGCCCTTGCTGGTTGATGGGGTACGTTGGAACCGCAGCGCTTCCAGCGAATAGCAGCATTGCAGCCATTAAATAGGCTGGGCGGCGTCTCTCGATGCCGGTGGCAATCAGTAGCGCAAGCAATACTACAGCGGAGCTGACCAACCATATACCGCCCAGAGGGGCGAAGTGAGCCAGGGGCGTATCAATCCACCCGTAACCCAAATATAGCCAAGGGAAACCAGTCAAAAACCAGCTACGAAGCCACTCAAATCCGAGCCAGAGTGCCGCAAATCCTGCCGGATTTGATTTTTTGAAAAGGCGTTTGTAGAGGTAGAACTGAACTGCAAAGAGTAATCCCAGTGCCAAACAAAAGAGGAGTGTTAAAAAGCCCGCTGCTAATACGCTCATGCCGCCGTGATAGTGAATACTCACATACACCCAGCTGACGCCAGCTCCGAAAAAACCAGTACCGAAACTCAGGCCCGGCCACACACCACCTGGTGTGTGTCTTAGCAGTAAATAGGCAGCTCCCACACTGACCAGTGCGAACACAGGCCAGTTAAAAGGAGCAAAGCTAAGCGTGGCGCTGGCCCCAGCGAGGAGCATCAGTAGATTGTGCACGGCAGGAGTGGCCAGGCGCATGCTTAGTCCTTGTTGGGCTGTACCTGGATTAGGCGGATGCGACGGTTATCGGAGGCAAGAACCGTGAAGTTGAAGCCCTCATAATCAACGCTCTCTCCCTTTACAGGGAGATGACCAAACTGACGGGTTACCAGACCGCCGATCGTATCAAACTCGTCGTCTGGTAAGCCGACGTCGAAGTGCTCGTTAAAGTCCTCAATAGGGGTCAGCGCTTTGACTATGTAGCCATCATCATCGAAGCGTTTGATGTTGCCCTCATCCTCGTCAGCATCATGTTCATCTTCGATCTCACCGACGATCTGCTCGAGCACATCCTCAATGGTCACAAGCCCAGCGATACCGCCATACTCATCAACGACGACAGCCATATGGTTGCGGTTGACCCGAAACTCCCGCAGCAGCACATTGAGCCGCTTGCTCTCCGGTATGAACGTTGGCTTACGTAGGTGTAGAGTCAGATTGAAGTCGTCAAGATTACCCTCAAGCGCAAACGGAAGCAGGTCTTTGGCGAGTAATATACCTGCGACCTCATCTTGATTCTCGCCAAGAACCGGGAAGCGGGAGTGGGCGCTCGAGATGATGGTGGGCATGAATTCACGCGGATGTTGGTCAAGCTGAACGACCACCATCTGAGAGCGCGGAATCATCACGTCGCGCACTTGCATGTCTGTTACCTGGATAGCTCCCTCAACGATAGAGAGGGCATCTGTATCCAGGATGCCGGTATCGCCGGCTTCGTATAAAACCTCAAGGAGGTCGTCGCGGGTTTTCGGCTCGTCCGAGAATGCTTGGGCAAGTTTGCCAAAGAATGTCTTGGATGAGCCGCTCGATCGGTCTTCGCTCATAAATCCTCAGCTACTCAGCATAGGGGTCTGGGATATCGAGGCGTGCGAGTAATTCTCGCTCCATGGCCTCCATGATCTCAGCGTCTTGGTCATTTATATGATCGAACCCGAGTAGATGCAAGGTCCCATGAATAACCATATGTGCCCAGTGATGGGCGAGTTGTTTGTTCTGCTCCAGCGCCTCTTTCGCGACCACGTCGGCGCAAATCGCCAGGTCCCCTAGAATATTGATGGGTAGTCCCGGAGGAGCCTCGAACGGGAATGAGAGTACATTGGTCGGTTTATCTTTGCCACGATAGTCGCGGTTGAGCTGTTGGCTCTCTTCAGATGTAACTATTCGAATACAGAGTTCAGCACCGGGTTGGCGGTCTGCAGCGGCCAGCTCGGCCCAGTGTTGGAGTTGTTGATCGCTTGGTAGCGAGTCATTCGCAACATCGCGCATAACATCAATAGTGAGGCTCATGATTTGTCCTGCCGCGCTTCATAGCGCTCGTAGGCCATAACGATATGTTGCACTATCGGATGACGCACGACATCTTTTGCGGTGAAGTGCGTAAAACCTATGCCTTTCACTCCATCCAGCACCTCAAGTGCATGTAGCAGACCGGAACGGATGCCTTTCGGTAGATCCACCTGAGTGGTGTCACCCGTGATAACGGCGGTTGACCCAAATCCTATTCGTGTCAAGAACATCTTCATCTGCTCACGTGTCGTGTTCTGACTTTCGTCCAGGATCACGTAAGCATTGTTGAGCGTTCGTCCACGCATATAGGCGAGTGGCGCTATCTCTATCACATTTTTCTCTATCAACTTACTCACTTTTTCGAAGCCGAGCATATCGTATAGAGCATCATAAAGTGGGCGCAGGTAGGGATCGACTTTCTGACTCAGATCGCCCGGTAGAAAACCCAGTTTTTCGCCCGCCTCGACCGCTGGACGAACCAGCAAGATGCGAGCAACCTCCTCACGCTCGAGCGCTTCCACTGCGCAAGCGACCGCAAGATAGGTCTTTCCTGTGCCAGCCGGACCGATGCCGAAATTGATGTCGTGGTAACGGATCGAGCGGACATAACCCTGTTGGTTCTCGCCGCGAGGACGAATGAGCATCTTGCGGGTGCGCACACTCACTTCGCTATCTTCAGCTTTCGCCCGAGTCTGCGTAATTCCCGTTTGTTGTAGCGCCAGATGCACTTCAGAAGGGGAGAGTGGCTGGCCGTCCAGAGCATCCTGATAAAGTTTCTCGAGTAGTTCGGTCACGGGACGGAGTTGAGCCAGATCACCCTCAAGTTGCAGGGTGAAACCTCGGTTGCTCACACGTACTCCGGTGCGCTCCTCAACCAGTTTTAAATGCTCATCAAACTGGCCGCAGAAATTGAGTAACGCGCTGCCATCTTCAGGCTGCAGACGAACTTGATGACTTCCCTGATCTGGACTCATGCGTTATCTAGCTCCGATGAGATGAGGTCTCCGATCAACGAGTTCGGCAGGGCTTCAACGATTTTGACATCGGCAAAATGGCCGATCAGATCGGGGTTATCGCAGCGGAAGTTTACAACACGGTTATTTTCTGTGCGGCCTGAGAGCTGACCAGGATCCTTCTTAGAGTAGCCATTGACCAGTATGCGTTGAGTTGTCCCAACCATGCGTCGGCTGATCTGCTGAGCGTTTTGGGTGATGCGGCTCTGCAGAATATGTAGGCGCTGTTTCTTCGTCTCTTCGCTGACATCATCTGGCAGATCGGACGCGGGTGTCCCGGGGCGACGGCTGTAGATAAAACTGAACGAGGTATCGAAACCTATATCTTCAATCAGTTTCATAGTCGCTGCGAAGTCCGCCTCACTCTCACCAGGGAAACCGATAATAAAGTCAGATGAGAATGAGATATCGGGACGTTTAGCCTTGATGCGACGCAACTTGGACTTGTACTCCAAGCAGGTATGGCCGCGCTTCATTGTCATCAATATGCGGTCCGAACCGCTTTGTACCGGGAGGTGAAGGTGACTGACAAGCTCAGGTACTTCGTCATAAACCTCGATTAAACTATCGGTAAATTCTACTGGGTGAGAGGTTGTAAAGCGGATGCGGTCTATGCCATCGATTTGTGCAACAGAACGAATGAGTTCTGCCAGATCGGCGACGTCCCCGTCGACTGTATCCCCACGATAGGCGTTTACGTTCTGGCCCAAAAGGTTAACCTCGCGTACACCCTGTTCTGCCAGTTCAATACACTCGGTTATCACATCATCGAGTGGACGACTGACCTCCTCACCGCGGGTGTAAGGAACGACGCAAAAAGTGCAGTATTTACTGCATCCCTCCATGACTGAAACAAAGGCTTCAGCTCCCTCAACCTTAGGTGCTGGCAGGTGATCGAATTTTTCAATTTCGGGGAAGCTGACATCGACGATACCGACCTTACCGCCCTTAGTATCTTCAATCATTTCGGGTAAACGGTGGAGGGTCTGGGGGCCAAAGATCATGTCGACAAACGGTGCACGGTCGCGGATCGCCGCCCCCTCTTGACTGGCAACGCACCCTCCAACGCCGATCATTAAACCGGGCTTCTTCTCTTTAAGCAGGCGCCAACGACCCAGCTGGTGAAATACCTTTTCCTGCGCTTTTTCACGAATCGAACAGGTGTTGAGCAACAGAACATCTGCCTCTTCTGGGTTGTCGGTCAGCTCTAGCTGGTGACTGTCGCCAAGGAGGTCAGCCATACGCGCAGAATCGTACTCATTCATCTGACATCCGTGTGTCTTGATAAAGAGTTTCTTAGTCATGTTTCACCTGTTGATTGTTCGTCGAAAACCCAAGAAAACCGGGGCGCAAGATTATACCTGAGCACCGCTGCAGTGACCAGAAAATGAACAGCGCTTGTTTTTCGTAATCTCAGCCCCATTAACTGGTCAACACGTTTAGGGAGTCTGTTTAATGGCTGATGGCAAACATATCTACCGGGTCACCTATGTCAATCGCGATAAGGTGTACGAGCTCTATTGTGAGAAAGTTTACAGCGCTGATATGTGGGGCTTTATTGTGTTGGAAGACTTTGTCTTTGGCTCCAAAACCGACGTGTTAATCGACCCTGCAGAAGAGAAATTGAAGCAGCAGTTTGATGGCGTGGAGCGCTCGTTCGTGCCGTTGCAGGCGATTATTCAGATAGATCAGGTGGAGAAACGCGGCACGCCGAGAATCAGCGACGCGAAGGGAACGGTTACGGCGTTCCCTACGCTGCTGAACAAAGGCTAATCGATAATCGCCAGACTTTCATCGGTAGCCTGACAGATGGGTGGAGCGAGTATGGCAAGGTCCAACTCAATCTGATCGATATCGAAGAACTCTACACTTGAGTCCTCATATATGATCTCTGCGCCCTCGATGCGAAAACAGTTGATGTTAGCGTTCGCCCAGACTTTCTCCCAGCGATTCGAGCCGGAACGGGTGCCATCTTCCAGCGGCCCGGCTATGCGTAACCAGGCATTTGGGCGGCCGCTCTTCAAGGAGGGGATGAGTTTGCCTTCATGGTCGAATGCGGTCGTTTTAAACATGACATACTCAAGTGAACGACCCGTCTGATTGGTGAAGTCGACATGGGCTGCGACCTGATGGCGTTTACCAGTTACATCTGTTCGAAGATCATGGACTACAAGACGCTGTTCAGGTCGAATAGGTTCAGTAATGGCGACCTTTTCTTTTGTCGCTACACAACCGGCCAGTAGTGCTGGCACCAGAGTGGAGAGAAAGACTAACTGTACCGAATTTCTAATAATTTTCACGGTATCAACTCCCGATTGATCCCCTTTTTACAAAGCGAGTCAGTTGGCATTTGTCTACCTGAACTCTGCCGAACTCCCCGCTCCTATGACTCTTATACAGGCTAAAAGTTCAAATTGTCTAAAAATTAGGCAGAATTAATGTCTTTGAAGAGCGAGCAGGGATCTCTTTGGCAAGCCTCGGCATCAGATAGCCCGGCAGTTCCGCCTGCATCAAGGCTGCAATTCGTTGAGCTTCAGGTTCAGGAATGTCGAAGTGACTTGCACCTTTAACCGGGTCAAATAGATACAGGTAGTAGGGCAGTATGCCGGTTTTGAACAGCTTCCGACTCAGTTCCACCTGTATCTCGACCCTGTCGTTTATGCCGCGCAACAATACCGCTTGATTGAGGAGGGTTACACCCGCATCGCGTAAATGCTCACAGGCCAGCGAAAGTTCCATGCTGATCTCCTGAGGGTGGTTGATATGTAGCACCATTAGGGTGTTCAGATGAGACTGCCCCAAAGCGTTTGAAAGACGATCTGTAACGCGTGAGGGAATGACCACCGGCAGACGAGTGTGAATCCGCAGTCTCTCAATATGCGGGATCTCCTCCACCTCTTGAATGAGCGCCTCGAGACGACCGTCAGGCGTCGCTAGCGGGTCGCCACCTGAGAGTATGACCTCTCGCAGGTGAGTGTCTTGTCTAATGTAGTCGAGTGCTTGTAGCCGTGATGAACCGCTGATCTGATTATCTGAGTAGGGGAAATGGCGGCGGAAACAGTAGCGGCAATTGATGGCACAGGCACCACTGAGAATGAGTAATACGCGGTCTTTATATTTGTGTACGACACCAGGAACTGGGCGCGCTGCGGCCTCTGATAATGGGTCCTCGACAAATCCTGGAGACTCATCAAACTCTTGCTCCAGCGGTAACACTTGACGTAGGAGGGGGTCATTGATGTTACCCGGTTGCATAAGCGCAATGAATTCGCGCGGCACCCGCAGGGGGAAAAGCTTGGCTGCTCGCTCAGCGGCAGGTAGGAGTTCGCTGGGCAGTTGCAGTAGATCAAAGAGTTGCGCTGGCTCTGTCACCAGATGTTTTAGACTAAGTTGCCAATCTTGAGGTGGAAAATTCAGCGCTTGCATTAAAATCACTTCTCAACTGTTTGGCCGGCATTCTGCTTTCAAGTAGAATGCGCGTCAAACTAATCCGAAATGTGGACATTCTGATGGGAAGCGTATCAAGTGGCCAGTTTAAAACTGGCATGAAAGTGATGGTCGATGGTGACCCATGCAACATGGTCGAGGTCGAGTTTGTAAAACCAGGTAAGGGTCAGGCCTTTACCCGTGTGCGTCTGCGTAACCTGCTGACAGGTCGTATTTGGGAGCGCACTTACAAGTCTAACGAATCGGCCGACACTGCTGACGTTATGGACCGTGATATGGAATACCTCTACAGCGATGGTGAGATGTGGCATTTCATGGAGCCGAATTCATTCGAGCAGTATGCTGCAGATCAAAACGCTATAGCCGATTCAGCCAAATGGTTGAAAGAGGGCGATAAGGTGATGATCACCTTGTGGAATGATAATCCGATTGCTGTAACGCCGCCTAACTTTGTTGAGTTAGAGGTAGTTGAAACCGATCCAGGCCTTAAAGGCGACACCGCAAATGGTGGTTCAAAGCCAGCAAAACTGAGCACAGGTGCGGTAGTAAAGGTCCCTCTGTTTATCAACCAGGGCGAAGTACTGAGAATCGACACTCGCTCGGGTGAGTACGTCAGCCGCGCATAGAGTGCTGTTCACGGTTAGGGGTCAGAGCCGAGTTATTTTTGAACTAACTCAGTTCTGACCCCCCTCCAACTGCCCCCCTTTCACTTTGTCTCCATAATGCGAGGAGTGAGTGTTTCAAGACTGGCAACCCACCGCTAAAATTCAAACATTGCGTGAGCGCGCCAGAGTGCTGGCGCAGGTACGAGCCTTTTTCGCAGAACGTGGCGTCATGGAGGTAGATACTCAATGCCTGTCTCATGCGGCGGTAAGCGATCCGTTTATCGATACCCTGGAGGTTAGTTTTCATTCCTATCCAGGCTCAGATACCCAGACCCTCTATCTCCAGAGCTCCCCTGAATATGCTATGAAGCGACTTCTGGCAGCCGACTCAGGACCAATCTATCAGTTGGGTAAGGTGTTCCGAAACGGTGAGGTGGGTCGCTTTCATAACCCTGAATTCACCATGCTGGAGTGGTACCGCCCGGACTTTTCCAGTGATGAGTTGATGGATGAGGTTCAAGCGCTGGTGACTCAGGTCCTCGGTCAGCAGCGATGGGAACGGTTGACTTACCGAGAGCTATTTCAGAACTATGCCGGTATCGATCCTCATAGCGCGACTATTAACCAGCTGAAGGCGTTGCTGGCTCCCGAATTTGACTGTCCGTTCGACGACGAGCGTAGGGATACTTGGTTAGAGCTGGTGATGTCGCACATGATAGAACCCAAGCTGATCGAGCCGGTGATCGTCTTTGACTTTCCAGCTTCGCAGGCAGCACTGGCTGAATTGAAAGTTGACTCTCAGGGTGTTGAGGTGGCGACACGCTTTGAGCTTTATGCGGGTGGAATGGAGTTAGCGAATGGTTATCAGGAGTTACGTGATGCCACTGAGCAGGCTGACCGTTTACAGGCCGACGATGCAATGCGAGAGCAACTGGGTGCGCCCCGTAGACCTTTAGAGACTCGTCTGATAGCCGCGTTGGATGCGGGGTTTCCGGCTTGCGCAGGTGTGGCACTTGGATTTGATCGTTTGTTGATGCTTAAACTTGGTGCCACATCTATTGATGAAGTGATCCCTTTCGCTTTCGATCGGGCTTAAATGAGTGCTTTCTGCATTCGTCGGATGGCCTCTTCAAGACGACTGCGCGGGCAACCAAAGTTCAGTCGCACGAACTGCGGATCGCCAAAATCGCTACCATCTGACATGCCCACCCCGGCCGCTTCAAAAAACTTTTGCGGTGACTCCAGCTCCAGTCCGCTGGCATCTACCCAGGCCAGATAGGTCGCTTCAAATGGGCGCAACTCGAGTCCGGGAAGTTGGTTAACCTGTTTGACCAGGTAGTCGCGGTTGGCGCGCAAGTAACTCAATTGCTGGTTGTTCCACTCTTGGCCGTCACGATAGGCTGCCTCTGCAGCAGTGAATCCGAGAAGATTGACACCGGGAACTATACCTTTGCGCACTTGGGTGAATTGCTGACGTAACCTCTCATTCTCTATGACCGCAACAGAGCATCCTAGCCCGGCAATATTCCAGGTCTTGCTGGGCGCCATCAGCGTAATGGTGCGTGCAGCAATTTCCGGCCCCAAGCTGGCGATGGGAACATGTTCAACGCCTGGTTCCAAAATCAGGTCGCAGTGGATCTCATCACTGCAGATAATCAGGTCGTGTCTAAGTATTAGTTCAGCCAGTTGCTCCAGTTCCGCTCGCCGGTAGACCGCACCGCCGGGATTGTGCGGATTGCAGAAGAGTAGCAATTTAGCTGTCGGTGTAATGCTGGCTTCAAGCGCTGCAAAGTCAATGATGCTGCGATCGCCAATGCGTTCCATGGGAACTTTTATGAGCCCGCGCTGCGACAATTTTGGAGCGCTCACGAAGGGTGGGTAGACGGGAGTGGCCGTTAATGCGGCCTCGTTCTTTTGGCATGAGGCTCGAACAGCAAGGTTGAGTCCGCTGACTAGACCCGGTAGCCAGGTGAGCTGTTCGGGTGTCAGCTTCCAGCCATACAGCCTCGCCATTCGATCGATAAACGCCTGATTAAGTGAGTCAGGTGTATTGGTGTAACCAAAGATTCCATGTTCGACTCGCTGCTTTAACGCTTCGATAACGGCTGGAGGGGACATAAAGTCAGTATCTGCAACCCACATAGGCAGGATATCGGTGTTTGCATATTTCTGCCATTTCTCAGTGGAGGTTGAGGTCCGGTCAATCAAACGGTCGAAATCGAATCTGGGCATGAGACGCTCCTATCACAGCCGCTTTTACCTTTCTTAGGAAGGCAACAAAGCGATATGATAGTTTGATATTCATACGAATTCAGTAGTTGCTGTTGCCAGATACCAGCGACAAATCGATATTGAGGATCTTTTCCATGCTGAACGATCGCGTCATCATTTTCGATACCACTCTGCGTGATGGTGAGCAGAGCCCGGGCGCCTCCATGACAGGAGATGAGAAGCTACGTATAGCGCGCCAACTCGAACGTATGCGTGTCGATGTTATTGAAGCTGGATTTGCGATTGCGAGCCCCGGCGACTTTGCAGCGGTAAAAACGATTGCCGACCATGTCACTGAGAGTCGGGTCTGCTCTTTGGCGCGTGCGCTTGACGCCGATATTGACCGTGCGGGTGAAGCGTTGGCGAATGCTGCGCAGGGGCGGATTCACACCTTCATTGCGACTTCCCCAATTCATATGAAGTACAAACTTCAGATGTCGCCTGATCAGGTCGTAGCGCAGGCAGTGCACGCGGTGAAGCGAGCAAGAAATCTGATAGATGACGTCGAGTTCTCGTTGGAAGATGCAAGCCGCTCCGAAATGGATTTTATGTGCCGAATTATTGAAGCGGCTATCGATGCCGGTGCACGCACAATTAATATCCCCGATACAGTGGGTTACGCAGTGCCGCATGAGTTCGGTCAGCGTATCAGTGAACTGATTGCGCGAATTCCCAATGCAGACAAGGCTATCTTCTCTGTCCATTGTCACAATGATCTCGGTCTGGCCGTTGCCAACTCGCTGGCGGCCATTGGCGCTGGCGCGCGACAGGTGGAGTGTACTGTCAATGGTTTAGGTGAACGTGCCGGGAACGCTTCGCTTGAAGAGATCGTGATGGCACTGCGTACGCGCAAGGACCTGATGGCAGTCGAGACCAATATAGATACGACGCAAATTGTCTCAGCATCGAAGTTAGTCTCGAGTGTGACAGGTTTCCCTGTTCAACCCAATAAGGCGATTGTCGGTGCCAACGCTTTTGCTCATGAGTCCGGTATACACCAGGATGGCGTCCTAAAGCATCGCGAAACCTATGAGATAATGACGGCAGAGTCGGTAGGCTGGAATACCAACAAGATGGTGATGGGGAAGCACTCAGGTCGAGCCGCATTTCGCGCGCGTCTGGAAGAGTTGGGTACCCGTTTCAGCTCTGATGCTGAACTCAACGATGCCTTCTCGCGTTTCAAGGAGCTGGCAGACAAAAAACACGAAATATTTGACGAAGACCTGATGGCGCTGGTGAGCAACAGTCGTGCCGAAGCGTCCAGTGATCGCTTTCATTTGAGTAGCCTAAGCGTGCAGTCACAAACGGGCGAGATACCTCATGCGGAGCTGATAGTGCAGATCGACGGCGAAGAGAGGCAGAGTGCCGCAAAAGGCAGTGGCCCTGTAGATGCCGTATTTAACGCAATCGAAGCACTAGCAAATTCCGGAGCCTCGCTGTTGATATACTCGGTGAATGCCGTGACAGAAGGGACTGACTCTCAGGGAGAGGTGACGGTTCGTCTGGAGAGAGCGGGGCGTATAGTGAATGGTCTGGGTGCAGATACCGATATTATTATCGCTTCGGCCAAAGCCTATTTGCATGCGCTCAATCTTCTGGCAGCCAATCAGCCCAAAGCGCATCCGCAGGTTTGATGGTCAGTGTGATATGAATACTCAGGCGCAGTATCTTAAAAGGCTTGGTGTCGATCTATGGCTACCCCGCCAACCGCTAGATAACGCGGCGGCTTCGCCGGCATGGGTCTACAGTTTTACGCATCCCTCTGAGGTGTCAGTTGAAGCGCCGGAGGTACTAGAAGCTGCAAGTGCAGTATCGCAAAGTCATGGTAGATCGGGTGTTGCCCATACCTTAAACGAGCTTCATGCGGAGCAGCGCTCGATTGCGCACATCAACGAGGCGCTTGAAGTGGAGGCCCCCACCGAGGCGTCGGTTGTGCAAGAGACGCCCTTGTCGCCCGCAACGGCTCCTGCGCCTCAACTTGTACCGCGCTTCCGTTTCGCGCTAACGCGAACTCCTAGGTTTGTTATTGTGGATGAGTTACCGACTCAGGGAGCACAGATATTAAGTGACGCTTACAAGCGACTGCTTGTGGGCGTGGTTCAGGCGTTGGGTGAAAATCCCAAGGAGATGAGTTTGCCCCTGATGGTGCATTGGCCTCATCTGGCGGGTTCTAAGGTGAATCAAGGAGCACAAGAGGCCTATAAGTACGTGCAACTGACGCTCGGGTCGCTACAACGAAAGAGCACGCCGGAGACGCTGCTGATGTTTGGTGCAGGTCTGGGGCGCTGGGTTTTAGGGGAGGAATTTGTAACACTCAACTCCGGCGAGTTGATCCTCCACCCTGTCTCCAATGTCAGTTGTTTGGTGACAGCTTCGCTCTCTCAGGCGCTGCAACTCCCCGACATTAAACGTCAAATCTGGCAAGACCTGCAGCCTGTTGTACGAGGCTAAATTGGAGCTTGTGCACTTAGATCTGGTCAGCTTACAGACGCTGGATGGGAGCTGTTTTTCTGACGCCTACCCCAGCGATCTGTGGCAATCCTATCTTGATCGTCCTCAGCGCTTCTATATTCGTGGTTTGATAGAACAGCACAAGCTAGTCGGCTTCCTTTGCTTCAGCGTATTACAACCCGAGGCTGAGCTGATACGGGTGGGTATTTTGCCTGAGTTCAGATCCTTGGGATTTGCTCTCAAGGGCATTCGTGCAGCTCAAGAGGACCTTAGCGGTAGAGCAATCGAGCGGTTTCTACTAGAGGTACGAGAATCCAATATGGCAGCGCGAAAGCTTTACCACAGGTTGGGCTATGTCAATGATGGTCGCCGCCCCCGTTACTATCCGGGCGAACCTGGTCAACCCGCAGAGGATGCTCTGCTGATGTCACTCGATTTGAAGTAGAGATACAGGTGAACACTCAAAGTATTGAATTGAATCTGATTTGGCAGATCAGTGCCGCATTGCTAGTCGGCATTGTGCTTCTGCTCGCCGCGCGGCGAATCCCCTTGTCGGCGTTGAGAAGTGAACCACGACTGCAGCACTTGCTCTATGCGTCGACAATTCTATTAATGCTGACCTGGAGTTTTCGGGCGGGGTTATCAGAGGGACTTAGTATTCATTTTCTGGGTATGACGACACTGACCCTGATGTTCGGTTGGGATCTAGCGCTATTAGCCGGGAGTGTAGCAATGGTGCTGCTAACGCTGATCGGCATAGAGAGCTGGCAGATACTGCCACTCAATCTTCTGACTCAGGTGCTTGTGCCTGCAACCGTCTGCATGCTCATTTTGGGAGAGGTCGAGAAGCGTCTGCCGGCTAACTTTTTTATCTACCTATTTATCGTTGCCTTTCTGGGGGGAGGAGTCACCGTCGCTAGCTCTGGACTCAGTCTGGCTGCCGTCCTTGGTCTGGCTGGCGTGCATGAATGGGGCAAAATTTACACCGAGTATGTACGCTACCTACCCTTGATTATGTTCCCTGAAGGGCTTATCAACGGCATCCTAATGACCGCTATGATGGTGTTTCATCCTGACTGGATACGAACCTTCGACGCGCGTCGCTATATTGATGAACAGTAGAACAGGCAAAAAAACCCGAGCATCAATGCTCGGGTTTTGTTGTTGTCTAATTAGCTATGGGCTGTTTTCCCGCTAGCGTTTTACCAGCAAAGAAAACCGCAACTGCAATGGCGATGCCAATCAAGTCGGTCACCAGACCGCCGGAGATCATCAGCAAAGCTGCAGCTGTCAGCATGACTCTGAAGATCAGATTAGCCTGACGCCCCATAAACCAAGCCTGTACTGCTGCGGCCAGTAGGAAGATTCCAAATACCGCGGTGACGCCAGCCCGTAAGATATCCAAAGTCTCTCCCTGCATCAGCAGCGTTGAGTTGTAGAAGAACATGAATGGGACCACGAAAGCTGCGATACCAATCTTGAATGAAGCAATTGACGTCGCAAGCGGATTTGAACCCGATATCCCGGCAGCTGCGAATGAGGCAAGTGCCACGGGTGGGGTTATTGCTGAAACTACCGCAAAATAGAACACAAAGAAGTGCGCTGTGAGCAGTGGAATACCCAGGTCGACGAGACCAGGCGCAACAACAGACGCTGCTACTGCGTAAGCAGCAGTCGTCGGCATGCCCATCCCTAACAAGATGGCAATACACATGGCAAACACCAGCGCCAGTAGCTGAGAGGTATCAGCAAGACTCAGGAGCAGATTCGAGAAGCGCGCTCCGACACCAGTTAACGAAATTACGCCAACAATTATCCCCGCACAGGCACAGACGGCGATAATCTGTATCGACATATGCCCCGCTATCTCAAACGCATTGTATATCCGTCTTAAGTTCATCCGGTAAGGAGTGAACCAACTGACGACCGCCGCTGCGGCTGTAGCAAGCGTACCGGCCCTTATTACCGAGTACCCCATAAACAGTGCAACAATCAGGATCAGTATTGGAACGAAGAGATAGACTTGGCGAATCATCACCGATACACGCGGAAGTTCATCGTCCCGCATACCCTTCATGCCAAGTTTTGCAGCTTCAAAATCAACCATAAAGTAGATCGAAACGAAGTAGAGCACGGCGGGAATAATCGCTGCGATCGCAATTTCGCTGTAGGGTATGCCGGTCACCTCAGCCATGATGAAGGCGCCTGCCCCCATGATTGG
>DATHZN010000108.1:0-2415 GCA_035458585.1 Marinobacterium sp.
AATCAGCTGGGACTCAATACCTATGAGGACTTTATCCAGACTGATGCTGCGATCAATCCGGGCAACTCAGGTGGTGCTCTGGTTACAGCTAGCGGCCAGTTAGTTGGGATCAACACCGCGATTTTCTCTAAGAGCGGCGGCTCTCAGGGGATAGGTTTTGCAATTCCCGCCGATCAGGTGACCGCCGTTATGAGCGACCTTATTGAAAAAGGGAGGGTTGTTCGCGGCTGGGTGGGTGTAGAAGCTCATGGACTTAGTGCAACAGAAGCCGCCGAGGTTGGTTTACCGCTAGACCAGCGCGGCCTTATGATCACCGGTATTTACCGTGACAGTCCAGCTCAGAGAGCCGGAATACGCCCGGGTGATGTGCTTCTTGAAATCAATGATGTTGCAGTCAGAGGCAGTGGCTTAGAAGCCATGAACTACATTGCCAAGGTAGAGCCTGGGGCGGTAACCTATTTCACGATCTTTCGCGAGGGGGAGAGACAGCGGCTGGAGATACTCACGAGTGAGCGTCCGCGCAGCCGCTAGCGCTTAGCGTTTGTCGAGGATACGATACTCGGCTGAGCGAGCGTGTGCCGTAAGGCCTTCACCGCGTGCCAGCACGGACGCCACCTTGCCCATCTCTGAAGCGCCTTCGGCCGAGAACATAATCAGCGAAGAACGCTTCTGAAAGTCATAAACCCCCAAGGGCGAGGAGAAACGTGCGGTGCCAGACGTCGGTAACACGTGGTTTGGACCTGCGCAGTAATCGCCCAGTGCCTCAGCGGTGTAACGCCCCATGAAAATAGCACCCGCGTGCCTGATCATCGGCAGCAGCGCCTGGGGATCGGCTACCGAAAGCTCTAGATGTTCTGGTGCAATTCGATTTGAGATAGCAGCTGCCTCTTCAAGATCCGCAACCTCAATTAATAAGGCGCGGCTCAACATAGAGGCCGCAATGATATCCTTACGCTCCATAGTCGGCAGCAGCTTCTGGATGCTCGCTTCAACCGCGTCAATATATTCTGCACTCGTCGCAATTAAAATGGGCTGGGCGTTTTCATCATGCTCAGCCTGTGAAAAGAGATCCATCGCTACCCAATCAGGGTCTGTTTTACCGTCGCAGATCACTAAAATTTCAGACGGGCCTGCAATCATATCGATACCCACCAAACCGAAAACAGCACGTTTGGCGGTTGCCACGTAGATATTTCCTGGTCCTACAATCTTATCAACGGCTGGCACCGTCTCTGTACCGTAGGCCAAAGCAGCCACCGCCTGTGCGCCTCCGATGGTAAAAACTCGAGTAACTCCTGCGATCGCTGCTGCGGCCAGGACCATCTCATTAATAACACCCGCAGGCGTCGGTACCACCATAATGATTTCGGAGACACCAGCGACTTTTGCCGGCATCGCATTCATTAGTACAGAGGAGGGGTAGGCAGCCTTGCCACCGGGCACATAAATTCCCACCCGATCCATGGGTGTCACCTGTTGACCCAGTAGCGTGCCATCGCTCTCCTGATATTGCCAAGAGCTAGCAACCTGACGTTCATGGTAATCACGAACACGTTTAGCTGCAGTTTCCAGTGCTTCTCTCTGTTCGTCAGTAACCGTTTTCAGCGCTTGCTGGAGGCGCTCCTGCGACAGTTCAAGGTCTGCCATATTCACAGCTGTTGTAGCATCAAAACGATTCGTCAGCTCAACAACTGCAGCATCACCCTGCTCGCGAACCTGCGCAAGTATCTCCTCTACTCGCTGGTTCACTGCGGTATCAGATACAGATTCCCAGGCCAACATCTGCTTGAGCTGCTGATCAAAGTCCCCCTCTCCGGCTTTGATGCGGCGAATATTTAAAACGTTACTCATTTGCGGGCTCTCGCTTATCCACTACTGCCGATGTAAGACGCTCAAGAATCGGCTGAATCAATTTGTACTTCATTTTCATGGAGGGTTGACCAACTACAAGCCTCGAACTGATGTCAGCGATATGGTCCATCGCCTCCAGCCCGTTGGCACGCAGAGTGTTACCCGTATCAACGATATCAACAATCCTGTCGGCCAGTCCCATGATTGGCGCCAGCTCCATCGCTCCATAGAGCTTGATAATGTCAACCTGTCGTCCCTGACGTGCAAAGTACTCTTTGGTGACGTTAACGAATTTAGTCGCTACGCGCATACGTCCCTCAACAGGCTCCGCGTCTTTCATGCCGGCAACACGTAACTGACACTTTGAAATTTCAAGATCCAAAGGCTCATATAAACCAGCACCACCGTGCTCCATCAGTACATCTTTACCCGCCACGCCCATATCTGCGCCACCGTACTCCACATAAGTCGGTACGTCTGTAGCGCGAATCACGACCAGTTTGATATTGTCATGGTTAGTATCAAATATTAGCTTTCGACTGCTGAATATATCCTCAAGTGGAT
>DATHZN010000109.1:0-2375 GCA_035458585.1 Marinobacterium sp.
AGCGCGCTGATTCCATCGGGGTCAGTGATTGACTACCCACTCAAGACCAACAACTATCACTATGAGATGGAGCTGGTGGTTGCCCTGAATAAGCCTGGCTTCAGGGTGGCAGAAGAGGAGGCTGATGATCTTATCTTCGGCTACGCCTGCGGTCTCGATATGACTCGCCGCGATCTGCAGCTAATTGCTCGCGAAGTAGGCAGGCCATGGGATTTAGGCAAGAACTTCGAAGAGTCGGCTGTGCTCTCTCCGATTGTGCCGCGCTCACAAACCGGCACGGTTATGGAAGGCCAGATTGAGCTGCGCGTGGACGGTGAGACCAGACAGTCTTCAGACCTTTGCATGCAGATATGGAACGTGCGCGAAATCATCGCTCACCTGTCTCAATTCTACCATCTCCAGGCCGGCGATCTTATCTACACCGGAACGCCCGAAGGGGTGGGTAAAGTGGTCTCTGGCAACAAGATTGAGGGGTCGATCGAGAGAGTCGGCTCAATAGAGCTGTGGATTAAGTAAATTTTTGAGGAGGCGCACATGCTCTATCGTAACTTTGCGACTGAAGCTGAGATTAATGCTGAGTATGATCCGGCCGTTATCAGTGACCGCGATGCGGCGATAGAGCGCTTCACTCGGCTCAGTGCCACCGCTAGCGCTGCGATGCCAGAGTGGTTTAGCCGTCAGTTTGGCGCAACTGATGCCGAGTATGTTGATATTTTTCCCTGCGGCGTCGCTGGGGCCCCTGTGCATATCTTTGTTCATGGTGGCTACTGGCGGGCTCTCAGTGCGCGCCAGTTTGCATTCGTCGCTCAGAAACTGGTGGATCAGGGAGTAACGGTTGTTCTGACGAATTACGGCCTGTGCCCAGACATACCTATTGGCGACATTGTTGATCAGACGCGTGAAGCGATTGCCTGGGTGGCACGACATGCAGAACAGCTGGCAGTCGACACGGAGCGCCTTACACTATCAGGCCACTCGGCCGGAGGACATCTGGCCGCCATGATGCTATCCACGGATTGGACGCGATATGGGCTGGCCCCCGACTTGATCAAAGGCGTGATAGCGCTCAGCGGGTTGTTTGACCTCGCCCCTTTTCGCCACTCCTGGTTGCAAGAGAGCCTGAATCTGACAGAGGCCGAGGTAGCGGCCAACAGCCCTATATGCCTTCCGATTCACGGTTCCGCACCTGTGGTATTACGATTCGGTGGGATTGAGCAATCTGAGTTTGCCAGACAATCTAAAAGTTATGCCGAATATCTTAGAGCGGCTGGATTAGAGGTTGATTGCCAGGCCATTGAGGGTGCGGACCACTTTACTGTGCTCGACCCGTTTCTGGCTGACGATGGGGAGTTTATCCAACTGATTAAGCGGTATAGTCAGTGAACAGTTTTCGAAGTGATGTTGAGGAGCTGGCAAACCGTCGTGATCAACATAGTTGAGTCTATGGGTTTAACTAACATCTTGCTGGTTTTAAAAGGGTCGACAAATTCGGCCAGCTTTGGGTGCCCCGAAATGATAAGAATAGGTACCTTTTCGTCGAATGAACGAATGCTGTGAACTCCATATGCCCCCTCAAAATGAGAGTCCATCACTAGGTCGGTGATCACTAGGTCGGCTTTGAAGCGTCGATGAGTCTCCTCGGCTTTGGCGCCATCACCCAAAAAGAGACACTCCACTTCATCAAAAGCAGATTTAAGAATCTGTTCGTACTCCGTCGCAATGGCCCACTCGTCTTCGATGATGATTACACGCATCGCTTGAGATACTCTTTTTTGTCTATGTTGGTGCAGTTTAGACCAAAACTCGATTTAAAAGCGAAATTGAGTTAGGGGGCGAAGCAGCTCAAAGTCAGAATGTTGGGACCTTAAAGGACTACTCCTAAGGGCTAAAACTGCAAATCAGGGTGCCCCGTATCGAACGGCAAACGCAGTTATGTAAAACATACCCTCTTGTGAGTGATTAAACCTGACTAATGATGCATAAGCGTTCAGCACGCGTGAAAGTACGTAGGGATCCAGGGTGCGTTGGCAAAGAATATCTCCTGAAAGCGATCGCGGCTGAACCGCTGGCTATGTTTTTCAAGTAGTTTTGTGTTGAGTGTTAATCGCGGAATGGGCTGTTTGAGCTAAGCAGAACAGAGCTCTCTGCGGAGTTTGGATTGAAGCTGCTGTCAAAACCGCGTAGGTGTTCGATTTCAGACACTAAAACCACATGAATATTACTGTCGTAGAGTAAAATCTTTATATAAGCTTAAGCCTATAGATTGTGGGAGCGCAGATTCGGTGTACGGCGATCCAGTAAAAATATTAGTGACAGGCGCAACGGGTCAGATTGGCCGGGCTTTCGTGCGCCAGGCCGGCGACGAAGATAACTTT
>DATHZN010000110.1:0-8070 GCA_035458585.1 Marinobacterium sp.
GTGGCTAACCTTGATGTTTAGATTCTTTTGTATGTTGTGATTTAAGAAACGGCCTCCGGGCCGTTTTTTGTTTCACGTGAAACTTGATCTGTTTATCCAGTTACGATTTTCTGTCAGTTTTAAATATGAGGGGGGGTATTAAGAGGATAAATCGAACCGATTTTGTACCGTTGTCATATCGAAGTCATTGATCAGGTCTGAATCTTCGGTTAGTCGTCAGTGCAAACAAATGTCTTTGCAGTTTTTGGGCTGACAACCAACATGAAGATGATTTCAACGGAATACAACCGTCATCATAAAGCATCATATGTTGTCGTAATAATTTATCTTCACCACTGACTCGTAAGGTAAAGCTATAACGACCGACCTGGGGACAACCTTGCATATTGACCACAGGGCTTTTGATGTTATTTCTGTGTCGAATAAAACGATACTTAAAATTCAGTTCCAACCCTAATATTGCTTCGTAGAACATTTGTAGAGTGTTAGTGATGGCAATTAAAAGCGGTTCTGAATTTTGATGGTTTTGGTGTGAAAGGACGATATTAATCATAACAAATATTAATGTGACATCGTGTTAGTAATCACTATCTCTGGAAAATCCACAGAATGCCTTTGGTGAAAGGGACGGGTATAAGTTTCATTTTTCTACGCCATAAGTTTGCCCTCTCGCATGAACATAAATTAAACAATGAGTCTAGCAAGTTTCACGTGGAACATAACTTCTACAAAACGCAGCCAATAAAGAATTACGACCAATACGCACGACGCCACAGATTAATAGTCATCGGAGTGAATAATGCTCGAGAAACCGTTCTACGACAAAGCGATACCGATGGAAAACCTAGCTGAATTCAGTAATCCGGGACGTTTTGTAAAAGTACCAGATGACTGGTGGGCAATCTCGACTGACGTTGTTGGATCGACAAATGCGATCACTGAGGGTCGTTATAAGGATGTGAATTTGGTGGGGGCAGCCGTTATACCAGTGATCATCCAAGGGTTGGACTTAGACTGTCCTTATATCTTTAATGGCGATGGCGCGCTGATGTTAATTCCAGGTGCACAAAGAAAAAAAGCCGAAACAATTCTGAAAGGACTGGTACATCTTGCAAACGCGAACTTTAGACTTGAACTCAGAGCAGCGCTGTTTAGCGTAGGTGAGCTCCGCGTTGAAGGTCTAGAACTAGAGATGGGGCGACTTCGTCTTGTAGGTGACCAGACACTAGCACAATTTAGAGGATCAATGGTGGCCGCGTTTGACGAAAGACTGAGAGTCAAGGGTCAGGCACTAGTCACCGGAGATGCCAAGATAGCAAACATTATCGACTTGAATAGCCTGTCATGCCGCTGGCAAGCGCAACCTGCACGCAATGGTGAAATACTCTCGATACTACTATTGGCAAAGGGTGCTTCATCTGACCCAATTGAAGGATTTCTTTCGCTGCTGAGTTCGATGACCGGAGGTGAGCTATCTAAGTTGAATCCAGTATCAATATCATTACGAAGCTATCAAACGGTACTTGAGGCAATCAGAACCGAGGCGAGGTTCCACGCAAAGCTATTGAGCATGACATTTGCGAGGCGTCTGCTCTCTATCTGTATTTCGGTTCCGTTATTCAGATGGGGGTTAGCTCGACGTTATGACTGGGCAGAACTCTATTTAAAAAACCTGCACATGCATTCTGATTTTCATAAATTGGATGAGGCATTGCGTTTAGTGATCGACTGCACGCCAGAGCAGTCCAAGAGAGTAATTGAGTATCTGCAGTCGGGCTATGATGCTGGAAAGCTCTATTACGGAGTACATAAGAGTACAGCTTCACAGATGACCTGCTACGTCGAATCACTAAACGACGCAGCACACGTACATTTTATCGATGGTTGTGATGGCGGTTATGTGGCTGCGGCCAGCGCTCTCAAACGCCAACTGGCACAGTGAAGACAAGTCCGTAAACATTCACCGTGCATAAAAAAACCCCGCGCGAATCAACATCGGCGGGGTTTTTCGATACGAGTTGAAAAGCTAGGCCAGATGTGAAATATCGGCTATACCAATGAACTGCTGACGAAGATTAGCTAAAATCGCCAGGCGGTTCGCCTTGACGGCTGGATCATCCGCCATAACACGGACCTCTTCAAAGAATCTATCGATCGGGTCACGCAATCCCGATAGAGCGCCCAACGCGCCTTTGTAATCCGCGTTTGCAATTCTATCGGCAACATCGTTGCTTAGGCTGGTTAGAGCGGTATAGAGCGCCTTCTCGGCCGCTTCCTGAAGCAGTGCCACATCTACTCGAGTATCAACGGGTTCATCCAGCTTGCTGAGAATATTGCTGACACGCTTGTTACCAGCTATTAGCGCAGAAGATGCCTCATGCTCAGCAAAACTAGCGACAGCACGTGCTCTACGAACGAAGTCGAGCGGCACGCGTGGCCTCAGTGCATGAACAGAGAGATACACCTCAGCGCTAATCGACTCCTCTTCAAACCAGAAGCGGAAGCGCTCTAGCATAAAGTCGAATACCTCGTCAGCAGCCGATTCCAGTGCGGGAAGATCCGAGTAGTTACTTGCTGCGATCCTAAGCAGGTCCGCCAGATCCAGAGGCAGTTCATGCTCTACCAGTATTCGCAGAACACCCAAGGCGGCGCGGCGCAGCGCAAAGGGGTCCTTAGAACCTGTGGGTGGTTGTTTTATCGCGAACAATCCCACCAGCGTATCGAGGCGGTCAGCCAGTGCTAGGGCGATGCCTGATTTAGTCTGAGGAAGTGCGTCGCCGGCAAACTTAGGTAGATACTGCTCTTGAATGGCGGTAGCAACCTCGTCAGTTTCACCATCATGAAGAGCCAGATGGTACCCAATCAGACCTTGGAGTTCGGTAAACTCGTATACCGTATCCGATAACAGATCACATTTAGCTAGCTGCGCAGCCCGGGCAGCATAATCGACATTGCCACCAATCAGGCTAGCGATTGCTGTGGCTGTGGATTCGATGCGTGCTGCTTTGTCATATACGGTGCCGAGTTGGTTCTGAAATACAACACTCTTGAGTCTCTCAAGGCGAGCAATCAGTGGTTTCTTCTTATCCGTCTCAAAGAAGAAAGCAGCATCAGCGAGTCTGGGACGAATGACCTTCTCATTACCCGCAATGACTTGTTGGGGATCTTTGGATTCAATGTTAGCAATCGTTATAAAGAAGGGCATAAGCGCGCCCTTGTCATCGACGAGATGGAAATACTTCTGGTTCTCTTTCATCGACAGAATCAGGGCCTGTTCAGGCACTTCAAGGAAGCGCTCTTCAAAGCGTCCTGTCAGAGCGACAGGCCATTCATTCAAAGCACAAACTTCGTCTAGCAGGTCTTCGTCAAACTCTACATTACCGCCGACTTTAGTGGCTTGCTCCAATACTTGTGTACGTATCATCTCACGACGTTCAGCAAAATCCGTTACCACATAACCTGTATTACGCAGTGCCGGGGCATACTCAGCCGCATTGATAATCTCGATTTCATGATCGTAGTGGAAGCGATGACCACGAGTTTTTCGACCCGCTTTGATTCCCATCAGCGTACAGTCGACTATCTCATCACCAAAGAGAGAAAGAACCCACTTAACCGGACGCACGAACTCTGTACGGCTGGCTGCCCAGCGCATACGTTTAGGAATTGGAAGCTGCTGTATTGCCTGCTCTAGCATATGCGGCAACAGCTCCACCGCTGGACGTCCTTTCTCCGTACCTCGGTAAACGTAGTAATCACCCTTTTCTGTGCTCTCAATACTGAGTTCAGCCAGAGAGACGCCGCAGCTGCCGGCAAAGCCCATAGCGGCTTTCTCGGGCGCTTTAGCTGACGGACCTGTGCGTTCAATCGAACGGTCGGGTTGCTGCCCGCTTAGACTCTTTACCAGAAATCCAAGGCGTCGTGGTGCTGCGTAGAGTTCGATGGCTTCATAGCTTAACTGGGCTGCTTTAAGTTGTGACTCAATGGAATCACCCAGTGCGATTGAGAGTGTTTTGAGCGCCGTCGGTGGCAGCTCCTCAGTACCCAGCTCAAATAGAAAATCACCTGTGCTCATCACTCAGCTCCTTCCAGCGATGCCATTACTTCTTGGCGGATGCCTGCCTCAGCGAGCGGAAAACCAGCAGCCCGGCGCGAATCAAAGTAACCCTGAGCAACGCCTCGAGCAAGAGTGCGGACTCTTAGAATGTAACGCTGACGTTCAGTCGCGGAGATCGCATGTCGTGCATCAAGAAGGTTAAACGTATGAGACGCTTGCAGTACCATTTCATAAGCAGGAAGCGGCAATTTCGCGGCCAGTAGCTTTTCGCACTCGCGTTCGTAATGCTCGAAATCTTCAAACAATTTCGGTACATCAGCCTGCTCGAAATTGTAGGTCGACATCTCAACTTCGTTTTGGTGGAAGACATCTCCGTAGGTCACAACACTGCCGTCCGGACTTTTGCTCCAGATCAGGTCATAGACACTATCAACTTCCTGGATGTACATCGCCAACCGCTCTAGGCCGTAGGTAATCTCCCCCGTTACGGGGTAACACTCAAGACCACCGGCCTGCTGGAAGTAAGTGAATTGAGTCACTTCCATGCCGTTTAGCCAGATCTCCCAACCCAGGCCCCAAGCGCCTAGAGTGGGTGATTCCCAGTTGTCCTCTACAAACCTCACGTCATGGGTAAGCAGGTCAAAGCCCAGGTGTTCAAGAGATCCGAGGTAGAGCTCCTGGAAGTTGTCGGGATGAGGTTTCATCACTACCTGAAACTGATAGTAGTGCTGCAGACGGTTTGGATTCTCACCGTAGCGGCCATCTGTCGGACGGCGACTGGGCTGCACATAAGCGGAGTTCCAGTTCTCTGGGCCTATCGCACGCAGGAAGGTGGCAGGATGAAAGGTACCTGCGCCGACGTTCATGTCCAGTGGTTGAACGATGACACAACCCTTGTCTGCCCAGTACTGCTGCAGAGCAAGAATCAGTCCCTGAAAGGTTTTTACATCCGGTTTAGTGATGTCATTCACGAGAGTATCCCTCGGAGGTCAGTATCTATGCAAAAATTGCTCAAAAAATTAGCGACGCATTATACATCAAAATTCCGGAGCAGGTGCGGTCGATCTCTGTGCACGGCGCCTATCGGCGCCAGAAAGCGGGTGTTAGAAGAACGAGTAGTGTAAATACCTCTAAGCGTCCAAGCAGCATTGCTAGCACCAAAATCCACTTAGCGGTGTCGTTAATACCGCCGTAGTTGGCTGAGACATCACCCAAACCTGGCCCTAGGTTGTTGAGGGTGGCACCAACCGCCGACCAAGCAGTGACCTGGTCTAAGCCAGTCGCCATTAGAGCAATCAACATCAGAACGAAAACGATTAGATAGACCGAGAAGAATCCCCAGACGGCCTCCAGAACCTTCGACGAGATCGGACGTCGGCCCAGTTTCACTGGCATAATTGCATTGGGGTGGATCAGTCGCACAATCTCGCGGTAGCCCTGTTTGAGGATCAACAGTACCCGGATAACTTTCATTCCTCCTCCGGTAGATCCCGCACAGCCTCCTGCAAAGGCGGCAACAAAGAGCATGAAAGGTAGCATCGCAGGCCAGTGCGCGAAGTCTGCTACAGCGAACCCTGTAGTGGTCGCAATAGAGACCACCATAAATACCGACTTGCGCAATGACTCGATAGGCGGGTAGGTTTCCGTAAGATCAAGTACAAAGAGTGTGATCATGGATACCGATAGCAGAAGGAAAAGGTAGAATTTGAACTCAGGGTCGACAAAGTAGTGCGTCAGAGTACGTTGACGGAAAGCAGCAAAATGTAGTCCAAAGTTGATACCCGAAATCACCATAAAGAAGATCGCGATCGACTCAATCAGAGGGCTGTTAAAGTATCCTATGCTGGCGTCGTGAGTTGAGAAACCACCAATGGCGACCGTTGCAAAGCTGTGACAAATAGCATCAAACAGTGTCATACCGGCTGCCCAGTAGCCCAGTGCACAAGCGACTGTCAACGTCAGGTAGATGTTCCACAGAGCTTTAGCAGTCTCTGTAATCCGTGGCGTCAGTTTTGAATCTTTTACCGGCCCAGGCGTCTCAGCACGGTAGAGCTGCATGCCACCGATCCCCAACATCGGCAGTATGGCAACGGCTAGCACGATGATACCCATGCCACCTAGCCATTGAAGTTGCTGGCGGTAATAGAGTAGCGATCGGGGTAGGTCATCAAGGCCGGTGATGACGGTGGCCCCGGTGGTTGTCAGCCCGGAGACCGATTCGAAGATGGCGTCTGTGAAGCTAAGCGCGAGTGCCTCGTCAAAGTGCAGAGGCAGGGCGCCAAAGAAACCCAGCACGCTCCAAAACAGGACGGTAATGAGAAACCCATCACGGGTACGCAACTCCTGACGAACGCGCATTACAGGTAGCCAGATAAAGAATCCCGTCAGCAGTGTGATAGCAAAACCACCGATGAAAGCGTTAAGGTTGCCATCGTTGTAGTAAAGAGATATGGCAGCCGGGGGAATCTGGGTGACACTGAAAATCATCAGTAGAATACCCAGGATTTTTAAAATGACCCGAAAATGCATATCTGCCTCAGAAGAAGTGCAGGCCGACGGAGAAGAGCTTCTCTACTTCGCCGATGCGCCTGTTATCTACCAGAAAGAGAATGACGTGGTCACCATCCTCAATCACAACATCATCATGAGCGATCAGTACCTGGTCATTTCGCACTAGGGCACCAATGGTGGCCCCTTCTGGGAGCTTGATCTCTTCGATCATTCGGCCAACCACTTTGGAACTCATACGGTCACCGTGGGCGACGGCCTCGATGGCTTCAGCCGCTCCACGACGCAGTGAATGAACTGCCGCTACGTCGCCACGACGAACATGCGTCAGTAGCGCACCAATCGTAGTTTGTTGGGGTGATATAGCGATATCGATAACGCCGCCCTGTACAAGGTCTACATAAGCTGGGTTATTGATTAGAGTCATCACTTTACGGGCGCCCATACGCTTTGCGAGCATAGACGCCATGATATTGGCTTCATCATCATTGGTGAGTGCGCAGAAGACATCCGTATCCTCTATGTTCTCCTCCAGCAGCAGCTCGCGATCCGAGGCGCTACCATGAAGCACAATGGAGTTGTGCAGATCACGTGACAACTGCTGGCACCGACCGAGGTTACGTTCAATGATCTTAACCTGATATTGATTCTCAATCGATTCAGCCAGGCGAGCACCGATATTACCGCCACCAGCAATGATGATACGTTTGTAAGGGTTGTCGAGGCGACGTAACTCACCCATAACGGCCCGAATATCCTTAGAAGCTGCGATAAAAAAGACTTCGTCATCCGCTTCGATGACTGTTTCGCCCGTTGGTATAATCGGTCTGTCCTGTCGGAAAATCGCCGCTACACGTGTATCTACATTGGGCATATGCGCCCTCAATACCGCAATTTCACGGCCGACCAGCGGGCCACCATAGTAGGCTTTTACTGCAACAAGTTGTGCGTGACCCTCAGCGAAATCCAGTACCTGCAACGCGCCCGGATGTTCGATCATCCGTTTAACGTGTTGCGTCACCAGCTCTTCGGGACTGATTAAAACATCAATTGGGATAGCGCCATCGGTAAAGAGTTGGCGATTATTCACCAGATAGTCGTGGTCTCGAACACGCGCAATGCGCTTAGGTACCTTGAAGAGTGTGGTCGCTACTTGGCAGGCAACCATATTAATTTCATCACTGTTTGTAACGGCGATGAGCAGATCAGCGTCACGTGCGCCGGCACGTTCAAGTGTGCTGGGGAAGGAGGCAGCTCCCTCTACGGTGCGGATATCCAGTCGGTCCTGCAACTCTCGCAAGCGTGGGCCGTCGGTGTCGACAACGGTGATGTCGTTGGACTCGTTAGCGAGGTGTTCAGCAAGTGAGCCACCAACCTGACCTGCGCCAAGAATAACGACATTCATCTGCTACCTAAGCCTCCTGCATGCGCTCTAGGCGCGCATAAAAAAATCCGTCATGTCCATCTGTTTGCGGAAACAGCTGCCGACCAAAGGTCCGATTAAC
>DATHZN010000111.1:0-41335 GCA_035458585.1 Marinobacterium sp.
GGTAATGATTACCGTTAATATGATCGCCACCCCGGTCTGGAGATAGCCCGAGACACGCTCAAGTACCTCCCTGTATCGCTTCGTGATTGACATCCCTGTCAATCAAGAGTCTCGGGCTATCCGCAGACTGAAGTGGCTGACGCCTTGCTACAGCGATTGCGATAATATGAACAGAAATCTGTTCTCGCAGACTCTAGCGCAGGGTTATGGCCCTTGTACGAGGTCGTTCCCATGCCACTCCCTTCAGGGATGTTCGAGGGCAAGGATGCCCGAGACAAGCGCACAAGGACGTGCTTGTAGCGGTCCCTGAAGGAAGTGGCAAGGGGACGGCCTCTAGGAAGACCTTCTATAGCTGTAATCTATGCATATCGCAGCGCACTTCAGAATTGCTGACTGAAAAGTATACCTTCGCTGCTTTTGTGAGGTTTTCTTCTGGTGTTTTCTTGGCGAGTGCACACAAGCATGGCTGAGAAATAAGTGTCAAAGGAGATGCTTTTATCGCTTCCTGAAATAGGTAATTAGAGCCTGTTACTGCCAAAAACATATGGACGCGCTTTGGAATCGTCAATTAAGTATTCGCCTAGTTATGAATTTATTGGTCATTCACACGAGCGGAAATACCGTCTTATGTAAACTCAAGTTTGATTAGACGCTTCTCCATGATATGCAGGCAGGATGAGTTCAAAGAGTGTTCCGGTACCCTCTTCTGATTCGACTCTCAGTTCGCCGTTATGGCTCTCTATTATTTGACGTGATATTGATAAGCCAAGGCCGGTGCCTTCGCCAGCCGGTTTTGTAGTAAAAAACGGATCAAAAATCCTCTGTTTCACACTGTCGGGCATCCCACTACCGTTATCTTTAATGCGTACAACAACATTGTCACCCAGCTTAAGCGAACTAATCCAGATGGTGCCATCTTCTGCACTGGCCTGGGATGCGTTCACAATAAGGTTTACAAAGATTTGGTTTATCTCGTTGGGATTACAGTAGACATCGGGTATCTCTTTAAGGTCGAGCTCTACGCGTTGATTACTGCCAATTACACTTTTGAGTAGGCGTAGCGTGCTTTGGATACCATCGTTTAGTTGGGTAACCGATCGGTCACGACTCCCAGTACGAGAAAACCCTCGCAAGTTTGTTACGATCGAAGTGATGCGGTTTGAACCATCTAAGGTGTCTTCGAGAAGTTCATCTATATCCTGCTCTAGGAACTCAAGGTCGATCTCTTGGGTCAGAGCTTCATATGTCTTTTGCTGTTCAGCGCTAAGATTTCCGGATTGACTCCAGTCCGCGACTAAGTCCGTAATTCGCCGTATTGAGAGTAGATATTCTTTGAGCGTGTGTAGGTTGCCCGATACATATGCAATTGGGTTGTTGAGCTCGTGAGCAATACCTGCAGATAGTGTTCCTAACGTAACAAGCTTCTCGTTATTCACAATGACAGCTTGCGTATGTTTAAGTTTCTGATGGTTCTCCTCAAGCTCAGCCTTCTGTTTATGCAGCATCGCAAGACGGTTGGATGCTTTGATTAGCAGCGAGCCGGAGAGCACATTGCCTAACAATGCCAGTAAGCCGACAAAGATGAGTATGCTGAGGTATAACCGATCGGCAGGTGGTGTCGGTACAAGAGTCTCTGCTTCCCCTATAAAGCGCGAAGAGTACATTCCCAGGTAGTGCATTGCGCTTATGGCAAGACCAAAGCCTATACCGCCAATGATCCAAACATCTCCGTGCCATCTTTTAGCTCGTTGTTTTACGTGATTAATCAAAAAGAGTGAGATAACTGATAGCGCGATTGCTGCAATAACGGCTAACGCAAACAGGGTGAGATCATATTTCAGCGTTGCGCTCATTTGCATCGCTTCCATACCGCTGAAGTGCATGATTCCGATGCCTAACCCGATTAAGGCTCCTGATTCGAGTATTTCGGAACCTGCTAGCTCTTCTTTGCCTATAAAATTGATCGCCACCCAGGCTGCGATGATCGCAGGAAGAGCCGATATTAGCGTAATCCAAGGATCGTAGCTGACTGTTACACTGAGTGAATAGGCAAGCATGCCGTGGAAATGCATACTCCATACCGCACCACCAAAAGCAATTGCTCCGCTTATCCGGACAACCCTTCGCGCCCGGGCGGACGTCGCCCGTCGCATAATTTCGGTCAGATAGAGTGCGAGTGCAGAGCCAACCATTGCTGTAATAACCGACAGGACTACCAGCTTAATTGAGTAGTCGTGAGCAAGGGTTGCTGTGCCGGTCGCGATGACGAATTTATTTGAAATATAGTCGAGCAAGCTAGACTCCTAACTCTGAAATGTAGGTGTGCTGACGCTCAAACTCTGACTCAGACAAGCAACATTACACGGGAGGCGTTAGCACTTTATGTCCTGTGTACTGTACCTGATAATACTCTCAAGTTAGCATTTCGATTTTTTTTGATCTAAGTAGATAACAAAATCGTCAATACCCACGATTGGTAAGTCTAGTCGCAGCCGCCTTGATAATCAAAGCGGGGTGTAAACAAAATATATTCTGAAACTGGCGCATTAGTGTAGCTCGGCGGGTAATAGTCATCTGGGTTGGTGCTATCGTTTGCGGCAACCAGCAAAATGGTTTTGCTGGGCAAGTCGGGCTGCCAGTAGGGTAGACCAAGATCCTTGCGTGTGTGAACGGATCCGGCAATCAGTAGGTTGATCCCAGATTGGTTAGTATTCGCTATTAGAGAGTCGGCCATTGAGCGATCGCGGCTATATTGGACACGCAACATGTTGCCCAACTGACTCCTTGGCATTTTAGCGCAGTGGGAATCAAACAACAGGTCTAGCATAAACTCACGATAGTCAGCGGATGCAGGTACCTCGAGTTCGTCATTTTGGTAGGCCTGCATTTTTTGCTCGCGTGTTAAGTCGGCTGCTATAACACGCTTCGCATTTTTAATTGCTGCGATGACGGGACCCTCATACGACTCCCATGGCCACCCTTGTTGCCAATTGAGCGCATCTGGAGTCAACTTAATTTCTCCTCTGGAAGCCTCGTCGAGCAGCATTTGTTGTTCAGAGTGTGCCATCTCGAACGCAACGTTGGCTAATTTTTGATTGGAGGCAAGATAGTTAATGATATCGGTTTGCAAATTATGATGGTCAGTATTGTCATGGGTCTCTCCCAGCAGTAACCAACTACCGTCAGTGGTCTGTTGCAGCAGAACTTCTATCTCGATGAAGCGGCGCTCTTGTGTATCCCAAATCTTCCCGGCTAAGGGGTTAGTCTCATCCGTATAGGCCTCAAGCAGATCCGCTTTCACGGGGAGTACTAAACAGAGAATTAACCAGCTAGTGCCCTTGCTTAGTCGATACCACATCGACGTAGTCGCGTTGGATAATTGTTTCAAGAGCGTTGGCTGCAGCCACAAGTTCGTCAAAGGCTTCACGTTTTTCTCTCAGGATCTCTATCTGTTCTGTCGATGGAGAGCGATCAGGGCAGGCGTTACCGATCTTGATCAACGTGTCAACATAGTCGGCTCTGGCATGCGCTACAGCGGTCAGCACCGGCCGCAGTTGCTCTATATGTAAATCATTGATACGCGGTTTCAGGACTGCATGATTTATGTCGTAGCGGAATTTCTCTAACTCAAGCAGGAAACGATTTTGTGGTGTTTTCATCTCGGACTCCACTTAGCTCCAATGTTAATGTCACTATAGTCGATCATTCATAGATAACCCGCATGCTGCGGATGCAAGCTGTGCCTCAAGCTGGCATACTTCCTCCACCCTCAAGCGTATAAGGATATGATTCCGTGGAGACTTTGATCGACGAAGGTACTGAGAAGCTGCCGCTCAGAGACTTTACTGAAAAGGCTTACCTCGACTACTCAATGTACGTCATTCTCGACCGTGCCCTGCCCCATATTGGCGATGGAATGAAGCCCGTCCAGCGCCGTATCGTGTACGCCATGTCCGAACTTGGACTCAAGGCATCAGCCAAGTATAAAAAGTCGGCACGAACAGTCGGGGATGTACTCGGTAAGTTTCACCCCCATGGCGATTCTGCCTGTTATGAGGCTATGGTGTTGATGGCGCAATCCTTCAGCTACCGCTATCCGTTGATTGACGGACAGGGAAACTGGGGCTCACCCGATGACCCCAAATCTTTTGCTGCAATGCGATACACCGAGTCACGCCTATCAAAATATGCTGAAGTGCTGCTCAAAGAGGTGGGGCAGGGCACGGTTAATTGGATCCCTAACTTTGATGGTACAATGGATGAACCCGAGGTGCTGCCTGCGCGTTTACCCAATGTGCTGCTCAATGGCTCTACTGGCATTGCCGTGGGCATGGCAACCGATATTCTGCCGCACAATTTGCGCGAGGTAGCTTCAGCTTGCATACATCTGCTCGATCATCCGAGTGCCGAGCTCAATGATCTTTACAGCCATGTAGCTGGGCCAGACTTTCCGACTGAAGCGGAGATCATTACGCCAGCTGCAGATCTTCGGAAAATGTATGAGACCGGTCGCGGATCGGTCAAGGCCAGGGCAATCTATGTCAAAGAGGATGGTGAGGTAATTATCACCGCCTTGCCTTACCAGGTTTCTGGAGCCAAGGTCTTAGAGCAGATCGCCGCGCAGATGCAGCAGAAGAAGTTGCCGATGGTAAGTGATCTGCGTGACGAGTCTGATCATGAGAATCCTACTCGACTGGTGATCGTGCCGCGCTCAAATCGTATCGATATTGAACAGTTGATGGCCCATCTCTTCGCCACTACTGACCTCGAGCGCAGCTACCGCGTGAACTTAAATATGATCGGCATCGATGGCCGACCTCAGGTTAAGGATCTGAGACAGATTCTGACAGAGTGGCTGACTTGGCGCACTCAGGTGGTACGCCGTCGTCTTGAACATCGGCTGCAGAAAGTTGTGGATCGCCTGCATATCCTCGACGGCTTGATTATCGCTTACCTCAATATTGACGAAGTCATCGCAATTATCCGTAGCGAGGAAGAGCCAAAGCCGGTGATGATGGAGCGGTTTGGCCTGACCGCTGTACAAACTGATGCGATCCTCGATCTCAAGCTGCGTCACTTGGCAAAACTGGAAGAGTTTCAGATTCGAACTGAGCAGTCTGAACTGGAGGAGGAGCGCAAGAAGCTCGAGTCGACTCTCGCCTCCGATAAGTTGATGCGCAAACTGATCAAGAAGGAGATTGAAGAGGCTGCCGAAGAGTTTGGCGATGATCGACGCTCGCCCCTGGTTGAGCGCGCTGAATCTCAGGCATTTAGTGAGAAGGACCTTCTGACTTCAGACCCTGTAACCGTTGTTCTGTCCAAGCAAGGGTGGATTCGTGCTGCGAAAGGTCACGATATCGACCCAACTTCGCTAAATTACAAAGCGGGGGACGGCTACAGTATCTCTTATGCTGGGCGAATGAACCAACCAACGCTGCTGTTCGATAGCACCGGCCGGAGTTACACCCTCGATACTCACACGCTGCCATCCGCTCGCGGTCAGGGAGAACCGGTCACCGGAAGCCTCAGTTTACAGAAAGGCGCTACACTCGAGGCGATGATTGCTGGTAAGGAGAGCGATGAGGTACTGCTCGCTTCAGATGCTGGCTATGGTTTCGTTACTAAGATTGGTGACCTGACCAGCAAAACTAAGAATGGAAAGGCGGTACTGACACTCCCGAAAGGCGCTAATGTGGTCCCTCCGGCCCGTATTGAGAACGCTCAAACAGGGCTTATCGCTGCGGTCACGACTGAGGGACGCATGCTGGTATTCCCAGTCAGTGAACTTCCGGTTCTGGCGAGAGGTAAGGGTAACAAGATTATCAATATCCCATCAGCTCGGGCGCAGACTCGTGAGGAGTTAATGGTGGCGTTAATTGTCATCGAAGAGGGACAGTGCCTGCTCGTACACGCTGGCAAGCAGTACCTGAAGATGACGGTCGCTGATCTGGAACATTACCGGGGTGAGCGTGGACGTCGCGGTAACAAACTCCCCCGAGGCTACCAGCGTGTGAGTCATCTGACGGTAGAATAGACCAAAGCTCTGCCGCAACAGACCTCGGAGAGTCGTTCTCATCGGGGCTTTTTGCTGTGCATCTCAGTTGGGTGCTTTTGGTTGGTATGGCAGCGTTTACTTCAGCCGCCTGAGGCCAGATCTTTCAGGTCAATTGAGAGTCTCTGCCATTTACCCAGCAACTCCAACAGCAAGAATGCGCGCTGTTCGCCATCGTAACCGGCAAAGACGGCATTGAGTCCTTTGAATGGACCATCAGTAATACTGACAGGCATATCAGGTTTGAATTGCGACTCTGTTTGTTGGTCTTTGAGCTGGTGACGAATTGCATTGACAGCATCGGCCGGCACGATCGCCGGCTTTGAACCGAAACTGACGATTTTGGCGACTCCACGCGTTGAACGAATTGGGCGCCAGTTGCTCTCCATCTCAGACAGGTAGATAAAGAGGTAGCCAGGGAAAAGAGGCTCAGACCTGCTCCTGAGCTTACCGCGAAAGGCTCTCTCTACATCGATCATCGGCAGGTAGGTGTCAAAATCCTGATTCTCAAGTTCGATCTGTGCCTTAGCGGCCTGTCCCGGTTTAGCCTGTATGAGGTACCAGTTATAGCTACTCACTGGTTCTCTCCCTGAGTACCCTCGGCGCGACTGCGTTGGTTGGCTCGGTCAGCCAGCTTGGCGAGCAGATAACGTGCCTGTTTCTCCAGTAGTGCCTGGTAGCGTTTCTCAATGCTGTTGATCAGTACCTTGTCTTCGTCTTCGCGACGAATATCAGCGCTAGTTAGAATGTTACCTTTTAGCTCCGGTGCTTCACTCAGAGCGGTGTGACTTATTACTTGATTGGAGTTTGTTGAGCGCGTCAAAAAGCGTGCTTCATCAAGCAGATGATTAAAGCGGTCGACCTGGCCTCGCACAACGGCGATATGGACATTTAACAGAGCAAGGCCTTGCTTGGCCCTGCTCTGGTTGTAAGAGCGGTACAGCAGGTTGAAGAGAAGCGCCGAGCAGAGCGCATTAACACCATGTGAATCGTCACTTTTAGGGACATCAAAACGAATCTGAATGTCCTCACCTAGGAGCTCCACTTTTCCGAAGTAGATCCTTGCGACTGAATTGGCAAGCGTACGGTAGGTGCGTCGAATTTGACCCTGCTCCTCGTCGTTCAGATTAGCTGAGTGAGTGCTGGTCGTATCGATAAGAATCAGATAGCCGGCATTTTCCGGGGCTAGTATCAGATCTAGTTCTTGCTCGAGGGTATAGAGATCGAGCTGCTCCTCGGTAATGATAGGTAGTTTCTTTGACCGAGGTGCAGTGTTAACGGGTACGGGAATAGAGATCTCGAGCTCCTCCGATTCTGGCTCTTCTGTGTTGTTGTCATCCAGCGGTTGCATGGCTGAGGGTTTAAATCTGGGTATGCTCGGCGGGCTGTGCTCAGGGCGTAACAAATCTACCAGATCGACCCGGTCATCATTCGGCGCACGATTGGGGATCTGGGATTTGACCAGCGGAATATCGACGGGTGGGCTCTTCAGTGTGGCTGAAACATCAATTGGGGCATCAGCATCGTCTGCAAGCTCTGCTGTAAACTGGGGTTCGAAGGGTTCGAGGGGTTCGGCGGATGCAACGGTTGTTCGCGTGGCTGTGAGGTTGAGATCGTCGAATGATATGAGTGCATCAGGATCGTCGACCGGTGCTGGCTCAGAGAGCTTAGCCACAGCGGCTGAGGTTAGAGCGGGCTTTTTAGCCTCAGGTGCGCCTGAGTAAGGGTTATCGCCAGTCTGGTCATCGATCTGGCTGTCATCCTCATCCTGCTCGTCGCTAGCCGAATCACTTTGTGTATCGGCAGCGGTCTCATACGCCTGCTCTAACTCGGTATCGAAGTCTGCAGTCTCCTCTTCATATTCATCGATAGAGGATGAGCTGGGGGTATAACGGTAGGTAAGAGCCGCAACGATTAACGAGAGCACCAGGGCAATAGCGACCCAGGTGAGTTGGCTTTGCAACAAGCTCAGCGTCGGCATCGGATCTATCCATAAGGTCAACTCCCCGAGCAGTTCGCCATTTGGACTGATCTCGCGGGTTAATCTGAGCTCTGCTGGCTCGCCCGCTACAGCTAAGGCAATTTGCTGCTGGTCGGTCAAGCGGATACCGCGAAGTGCGGGGTCATTGACCAACTGATTAACAACAAAATTGAGACTAACGCGATCCTCTGCCAGCATTAAGGGCGTAAGAAGTGTCTCGACCGAATTAGCCAAGCGCTCGGCCTGAGCTTGAACCTGCTCTGTCGCCTGAGATTTCGCCAGTAGGTAGAGCGTGGTGAGCGCAATCAGCATCGCCACAATCAGCACGGTAAAAGCGGCGATTACAGGGCGAGCACGGGAGTTACCGCTCAATTGATCGTTGATTGCCTGTCCCGGAAACATCCTGATTGCTCTTGTCTCGCGCACCTGTCGAAATTAAGCGCCATCATACCAGCCGTACCGGGTTCAGGCGAACCCGATTACTCTTTTTCGTAGGCCTCTCTCTGCTTATCCAGCTCTCTGCTGATCTGTTGTGGTGAACGGGTATAGCGGGCCATTAAATTGTAGGTCAGAGGGGTCACTATCAGAGTCAGTAGTGTCGCAAACGAGATACCCGAAAACACCACCACGCCGATAGACTCACGACTCTCGGCGCCGGCTCCGCTGGCAAGTATCAACGGTAAAGAGCCCAAAACAGTTGTCAGAGCGGTCATCAGAATCGGGCGTAGGCGCCGCTCTGATGCCTGTATTATCGCTTGTTCAAACTCCACGCCGCGATCTCGCAACTGGTTGGCGAATTCGACAATCAAAATGCCATTTTTGGACACCAGACCGATTAGCATGATAAGAGCCAGTTGGCTGTAGATATTGAGACTATCGCCTGTATAGAGAATCCCGATTAGACCCCCGGCCAGACCCAGCGGAACCGTGAGCATAACGATTAGAGGATTAATAAAACTCTCGAACTGAGCAGCAAGCACCAGATAGACCACAATCAATGCGAATAGGAATACCAGTTCAATGGATGCACTATCCCGTTTGTAGTCCAGAGATTCGCCCTGGTAGTCTATGACCGCCTCGGCAGGCAGCAGTTCAGCTGCCAACTGGTCTAGGTAGTCGATCGCCTCTCCCAGCGTGTAACCCTCATTAAGACCACCACTGATGGTTATGGTGCGGGTGCGATTGTAGTGCGGAAGTCGTGCCGCTTCCCCAACGGTGCGGAAGCTCACCAAGTTCGCTAGCGGGATCAGCTCTCCGGTTGTACTGGAGCGAATATTGAGACGAGCCAAGTCATCTGGATTCGTCAGCTGGGCCTCGATCCCTTTGAGCCAGACCTCATATTGTCGACCTCGCTCCATAAAGAGACTGACAGACTGACCTGCCAACATAATCTCCAACGTCTCACCCAGCGTCTGGGCAGAAACGCCCAATGCTGCCGCGCGCTCGCGATCGAAATCTGCTTTTATCTGGGGTTGATTGCGCTTGAAGTCAATATCCAGATCTGTGAGGCCAGGATTCTCCTCCGCCTTCTCCAGAATGAGGTTGGCCCAGGTTTCAAGCTGTTCGTAATCGGCTCCGCCAATGACAAATTCGACCGGGGTGCGGGAGCCAGCACGAATGGCGGATCGTAGAATCGGAATGACGTTCACATCGGGTATGCCGCCAAACAGACGGCGCATTTCACCGACCAATTCGCTGGCATGGGTCTCGCGTTGGTCCCAGGGTTTGAGGCCTAGTATCATAAAACCGGAATTGTCACCTTGTGTTCCCCAACCAGGTGAGCGGAGCAGCGTGCTCTCAACGCCACTTTTTTCTAACCAGGGCTGCAGCTTCTGCTCAACTTCGAGCATGGATTTTTGCATGGCCTGTGCACTGGCCCCCTCTTGCCCCCTTACCAGCACGAAGATCGAGCCGCGGTCTTCAGTCGGCATGAGTGTGCGAGGTATCTGCTGCCAGGCCTGCCAGATCCCATAGAAGCTGCCGGCAATAATCAAGATCGCCAACCAACGGTGGTGCAGAGCATGCCCAAGACTCCAACCGTAGAACCGCTCCACTGGGTGCAGTAAGCGCGCGACTCCACCCTCCGGGTTGGCGCTGTTGTGTCGGCGCAACAACTTAGAGCAGAGTGCGGGCGCCAGAGTGAGTGCGACTAGACTGGAGAAGATGACCGCGGCTGTCAGCGTCACAGCATATTCCCGAAAAAACTGTCCCACAGTGCCCGGTAGAAAAACAATGGGTACGAAGGTAGCTATGAGTACGAGCGTGGTTGCCACAACGGCGAAGCCTACTTCGCGAATACCGTCCCAGGCAGCGAGCAGCGGTGGCTTTCCCCTATCGAGGTGGTGGTGGATGTTCTCCACCACAACAATGGTATCGTCAACGACCAGTCCAATTGCTAGCACCATGGCGAGCAGAGTCAGAAGGTTGATAGAGAAGTCGAACCCGAGTATCGCCAGACAGGCCGCAATTAGCGAAATCGGAACAGTAATGGCAGGAATGAGTGTTGCACGCAGGTCTCCCAGAAAGATCCAGATCACCAGGATAACAAGACCCGCAGCAATGGCGAGCGTGGTGTACACTTCTGAGATCGCACTTTTAATAAATGTGGATACATCGTAGGAGGTTCGCAGATCTGTTCCATCGGGAAGGAATGGGCGCAGCGCTTCTATTTCGCGTTTTACCCCCTCAATCACCGTTAGCGGATTAGCGTTCGAGATCGGCTCGATACCCAACGCGATGACCTCTTCTGAATCTGCACGAAACATCTCGTCAGTATCCAGTGCACCGGTGCTAATTTGGGCGATGTCGCCGAGTCGCACCAGTGGTCCTGGCGCCTGGCGGATAACCAGCGATCTAAATTCGGCGATAGTGTTGTAGCCACGGGGTATCTGTATCTGCAGGGTGCGTTGCGGACCGGTCAATTCACCGCCGCGCAGCTCGAGATTCTCGCGTTTGATAGCACTGGCAACCTCTTGGGGCGTGATACCTAATCCGTTGAGACGATCAATATCGAGGTTAATTCTGAGAACGTAATCGCGTGCGCCAAGAATCTGGACTGCACTCACGCCATCTACGCGCTCTAGCCGCTCTTTTAATGTGCGTTGAGCGTAGTCGGTCAGTTCCACCCCATCCATATTGCTAGAGCTGGCAATGATATAGAGAATGAGGTCGCCTCGAGCACCGCTCTTAGACACTGTCGGTGCTCCAGCCTCGGCCGGTAGCGCTCTGGCTGCGCGTGCAACTGCTTCGCGCACATCGTTGGCGGCGTCGTCCAGGTTGCGTGTCGTTTCAAATGTGATTGATATGCGCGAGGTGTTTCGTGCGCTGGTGGACTCTATAAAGCGCACGCCCTGAATCCCCGAAAGGCGCTCCTCAATCGGTGTTGTTACCCTCAGTTCAACCACCTCAGGGGCCGCTCCAATGTAGCTGGTGGATATATTAACCTGAGGCCGTGAGACGTCGGGATACTCTCTCAGTGGCAGGTTGAGCCACGCCAGCAAACCGAAAACAACCAGCAGTTGACTGATGACGAAGGCGAAAACGGGGCGACGAACCGAAACTTCACTGAGAATCATGATTGTGGCTGCTCGCGGCGCTGGCGTTCTTGTCCTCTCTCATTGCCACCTTCCCCAAGAACCCTCACGGGGCGGTTCGGTTTAGCTTTGACCAACCCGCGGTCGACAATACGGTCTCCGACTGCCAAACCGGAGGTGATCTCGACCCACTCACTGGTCTCTTGTCCCACTGAGACCGCCGTAGTTTTTGCGGTTGACTCGTCATCAAGTCTGAGGACACTGGTGCGTTGGCCCTCGTGAATCAACGTGCGCGCAGGTACAACCAATTTGGCCTCGCCCGAATCTACTCGTAAACTCACACTGACACGCATGCCAGGTCGCAACAAGCCCTGCTGGTTGTCAATGAGTGCTTGAACTGACAGTGTTGCTCGCTGAGCGTTCATTCGTGCGTCGATCAGCGAAACTTGCCCGATAAACCGCTCTTCGGGCCAAGCGGCTGAGAGAAGTTCCACCTCTCTGCCAAGTTCGATAAAGCGCAGGTAGCGCTCTGGTAGGTCAAAGTTCACCTTGAGTTGGGTCACGTTGTCGAGTGTGGAAAAGGCTTCGTTGCTGGTTATCCATCCCCCTTCAACCCAATCGAAGCTTCCGAGTACACCACTGAAAGGCGCCGTTAACTGGTGCCGCTCCAAAGCGAGGCGAGCGATGCGTATATTCGATTGAAGTCCGGCAACTTGTGCCTCCTGTATGTCCACCTGCTCAGCGGCTCCGGCCATCTTTTTGACCAGTGACCGTTGGCGTTCGAGTTGCTGCTGAGCCAGATTCAACTGACTCTGAAGGCGTTCAAGTTCAGCTTGCGCGGAGCGGGTATCGAGCTTTACCAGGGGAGCGCCAGCCTCAACGTAGTCACCTGATCTAACGTAGAGTTCGGCAATTCGCCCGCTCATGTCGGTATGAAGTTCAGCTTGCTGATATGCAGCCAGGGTACCGCTGCTAACATAGGTTTGTGGCAGCTCTCTGGTTTCGACCTCGTAGGCCGTTACCGCCGGCGGCGGTCGTTTGGGTCGCTCAGCACCGATAGCAGAAAACGACTGATATGACAGAACAGAACAGAGCAGCAAGGTGACAGAGCGTTTCATAAAAAACCGCGCCAAGATTAAGGTTATGTTGATGGCAACTATTTCACGTCGTCAGACATTTTCATAGCGCTATGTAATACGTTGTTTAAATGTCGGTCAGTTTATTATTTTCGTTAAACTGGCCCCCTTTGCGGTGGGTTATCGATCCCTCTCAAGTTATAATGGTGGGAACAACTCCACCCTGGTGAAGAATGGATGAATATCGCTGATTACATGCACAGGCTTGGTGCAGATGCGCGCAAGGCCTCGCGCCTCATGGCAAAGGCTAGCACTGAGAAGAAGAACCGCGCGTTGATGGCAATGGCAGAAGCTCTGAACGCCAGCCGTGAAACGCTAGCGAAAGCAAACAGAGCCGATCTCGAACAGGGAGCTGCTAACGGGCTGGACGCTGCTATGCTGGACCGTCTGGAGCTTACGCCTGCTCGTATCGATGCAATGATTGAAGGGCTACGTCAGGTCGCCGCTCTGCCAGACCCTGTTGGTGATATCAGTGATATGCGTTTTATGCCTTCAGGTATACAACTGGGTAAAATGCGGGTGCCTTTAGGCGTCATCGGGATCATCTACGAGTCTCGTCCTAATGTTACAGTCGAAGCTGCTAGCCTGTGCTTAAAGTCTGGCAATTCTACTATCCTGCGTGGCGGCTCTGAGGCGATTAAATCGAATCAGGGTATAGCCGCTTGTGTGACTCAAGGTTTGGAGGCCGCTGGGCTGCCAAAAGCAGCGGTCCAGGTGGTGGAAACCACGGATCGTGCTGCTGTGGGTGAGCTGATTACCATGCCAGAGTTTGTGGATGTCATTGTGCCGCGAGGCGGTAAGGGGCTGATTGAGCGTATTAGTAAGGATGCGCGAGTACCGGTGATCAAGCACCTCGATGGTATTTGTCATGTCTACATAGATGCTGAGGCTGATATGGCGAAAGCGGTCAATATTGCAATAAACGCAAAGACGCACCGCTATGGCACCTGTAACACGATGGAGACCTTGCTGGTAAACGAAGCGGTGGCTCAAGAGGCGTTAACCGAGTTGTCCGCGGCCTATCACTCTGCAGGAGTTGAACTGCGTGGCTGTGAGAAGACACGTGCCATTCTCGGTGGTATCAAAGCTGCAACAGAAGCGGATTGGTCCACTGAATATCTGGCCCCGATTCTCTCGATCAAAGTGGTGTGCGATATTGATGAGGCGATACATCATATAAACCATTACGGCTCACACCATACCGATGCGATTATTACCGAAAGCTACACGCTTTCTCGGAAATTCTTACGTGAGGTGGACTCGAGTTCGGTGATGGTGAACGCTTCCACGCGCTTCGCTGATGGTTTCGAGTACGGGCTGGGTGCCGAGATCGGTATATCAACCGACAAGATTCATGCTCGCGGACCGGTTGGTCTCGAGGGTCTAACATCGCAGAAGTACATTGTCTTCGGTGAGGGACAGATACGCCGTTGATCAACACAGTCAGAGCTAGGGTCATCTTTGGTGGTACCTTTGATCCGATTCATCACGGCCATCTGCGTGCTGCGGTCGAGATTGCCGAGGCCCTGAATGTTGCGCAGATCGATCTGATACCGTCACGTGATCCCGTTCATCGCGGAGTGCCGGGAGCTTTAGCCAGTGCACGGATGGCGATGGTACGACAAGCTGTCGCTAGTGAACCTCTGCTGGTAGCTAATCCGATTGAGTTAGAGGCACAACGCGAGAGTTTCACGCTTTTCACATTACAGGAGATGCGTGCGGAGCTGGGTGCTGAACCACCGCTGGTGTTGGTGATGGGAATGGATGCATTTCTCGGGCTTGAGAGCTGGCGAGGCTGGCAGGATTTGCTCGGATACTGCCACATTCTTGTGCTCATGCGGCCGGGTTATCACCCCATAATGAGTACCGCGCTGGAGTCGCTGTTGGCTCAACATGGCACAGAAGAGTTAGATGAACTGTTGCACGATTCGGCGGGACACATCTATCTGTTTGAGCAGACACCCTTAGAGGTCTCGGCCAGTCAGGTGAGACAGATTATTGCAAGCGGGCAGAACCCGCGTTACCTAATTCCGGACGCTGTCTGGAGTTATATTCAGGAAAATGAGCTTTATGGATTTAAACGAACAGAATCAAACTGAACAGCATGACAAGCAACTGATCGCTCTTATTGAGAGTGCGCTAGAAGATATGAAAGCGAAGGATCTGGTGCTGATCGATGTTCGTGGCCGCTCCACAGTGACCGACTATATGATGGTTGCAAGTGGTACTTCAAAGCGCCATGTCGCGGCTGTCGCCCAGGAGGTTCTGGATAAACTCAAGGCAGAGGGCACTCAGCCACTGGGTGTGGAAGGTCAGGACGTCGGCGATTGGGTCCTGGTCGACGTTGGTAGCGTCGTAGTACATGTGATGATGCCCGATGCACGCAGTTTCTATGATATTGAACGCCTCTGGTCAGTTGGTGGTCAGAGCAGCGCGAGCTGATGCGGATTCGTCTGATCGCAGTGGGTACGAAGATGCCAGCCTGGGTAACAACCGGGTTCCATGAGTACGCTAAGCGTCTACCCTCTGATTTTCAGCTTGAGTTGGTAGAGCTCAGTGTTGGTCATCGTGGTAAAGGCTCAGACCTTGCGCGTGCGATCAAATCTGAGGGTGATGCTATGCTAGCCGCCATTCCTAAAGGCGATAAGGTGATTGCTCTGTGTGTTGATGGGCGTAACTGGTCAACGGAGCAGCTATCAGAGCAGGCGGAGCAGTGGCGGATGGAGGGTTTTAATATTTCTCTCCTTGTTGGTGGCCCAGATGGGCTTGATCCTCGCTGTGTAGCGGCGGCTGACCAACGCTGGTCACTATCGGCTCTTACCTTGCCACATCCTCTTGTTCGAATCGTACTTGCAGAACAGCTCTACAGAGCTTGGACTCTGCTGCAAGGCCACCCTTACCATAAGTGATGTAGATGGAATCGAAGCGATTTAACGACTACTCCAAAGAGAATAGCTTTTTCGCGAGCCGAGCCATCATCGCTTTCCTGCTGGTGACTGTTCTGATGGCGGTGTTAGTGAGCCGCATCTATTACCTGCAGGTTATCGAGCACGACCGCTTCACCGCAATTTCTGAGCGCAACCGCATCCAGTTACAACCCGTAGCGCCGCGTCGTGGTCTGATCTACGACCGTAACGGCGAGCTGCTAGCGGATAACCGTCCAAATTTCAGTCTGACGCTACTAAAAGAGGAACTCCAGGGAGTCGATGAGACGCTGGCGCGACTCCGCGAGATTGTGGAACTGAGCGAGGACGAGATAAGCCGCTTTAAACGCCGTTTAGACCAGCGTCGCAGACCTTATGAAACTGTTCCTTTAAAGTTTCGTCTGACAGAGGAGGAGATTGCAAAGATCTCTATTGAGTACCATCGCTTACCCGGTGTGCAGGTTGAGGCGGATCTGGTACGCGCATATCCTCAGGGACCCGCGCTGGCTCATGCTCTGGGATATGTTGGGCGCATTAACGAGCGTGAGCTCAAAATTGTAGACCCAAACAACTATGCGGCAACGCATTACATCGGCAAGCTTGGCGTTGAGCGTTACTATGAGTCGTTACTTCACGGTGAGGTAGGCTGGCGCAAAGTTGAGACCGATGTACGAGGTCGCGTCTTACAGACATTGGAGCAGCAGGATCCGGTACCTGGAGTCGATATCCAAGTGAGTCTTGATGCAAAGCTGCAGCAGTTTACAGCCGAGTTGATCGAGAATCGTCGCGCCGCTGTAGTCGCCATAGAGCCGGCCAGCGGTGAGATCCTAGCGCTGGTGAGCAACCCCTCGTACGACCCAAATGCATTTGTGACCGGTATCTCAGTTAAAGATTACAATGCGCTGCGCGATGACCTCGATTTGCCACTGTATAATCGCGCGATTCGTGGTCTTTACCCGCCAGGATCTACACTCAAACCCTTCACTGCGCTTGCGGCCGTCGACTCTGGCAGTGTGCCATTAGATCATCAAATCTGGGATCCGGGCTTCTATCAATTAACTGCTGGCGGTCGCCGTTACAGGGATTGGAAAAAAGATGGACACGGACAAGTGGATCTTAACCACGCTCTGGCTGAGTCCTGTGACGTCTGGTTCTACGATATCGCAACAAAAACAGATATAGATACATTTTCAGATTACCTGGGTCGTTTTGGCTTTGGCACGGTGACGAGTCTCGATCTGCCTGAGGCAAGTGCGGCCATCCTCCCTTCGCGTGAGTGGAAACGTGGTCGTGACAACCTGCCCTGGTATCCTGGTGATTCACTTAACCTGAGTATCGGGCAGGGCTTCATGATTGCCACGCCTCTGCAGTTGGCCACCGCTACCGCTGTTTTGGCCAACCGCGGTAAATGGGTGCGTCCACAAATGCTTAAACGGGTCATTGCAGAAAATGGTCTCGATGAGATTCAACAGGCTCAATTGGCAGAACTTGAATCGAAGCCGCTACCCGCGGATGTGAAGCTCAATCGCGAGGGTAACTGGGACGAGATTATTCAAGGGATGGTGAATGTTGTCCACGCGTCCTACGGTACCGCACGGAAAGTAGGCGCGGGTACCGAGTACCTGATGGCTGGGAAAACTGGCACAGCACAGGTTGTGGGTATCGCTCAAGATGCTGAGTACGATTCCGAGGCACTGCTAGAGCGCCATCGCGACCATGCGTTGTTCGTAGCCTTTGCGCCCGCTGATGACCCTAAGATAGCCGTTGCTGTCGTTGTTGAGAACGGAGAGGGTGGCTCGCGAGCTGCTGCGCCGGTTGCCAGAGAGGTGATTGATGCCTGGCTGTTAAACGATTATGACAATGCGCTGAGGGACGAGTAATGATCAGAGGCGATTTCCAGCGCTCGATGGATGCAAGGTCGCTGCGTCGACCCGACTCGCTCTGGAGTTATACTCATCTGGACTTGCCACTACTGCTGTTGTTGCTGGCGCTCTGTGGATATGGACTATTCGTACTCTACAGTGCCTCAGGTCAGGACATAGAGTATGTTAGGCGCCAAGCGGTACGAATGGGAGCGGGTCTGGCTGCGTTAATTGTGCTGGCGCAGGTACCTCCTCGGACCTTAATGCGACTCGGGCCCTGGCTCTACGTGATGGGTGTCGGGTTGTTGGTAGCAGTCCTGCTGTTCGGAGTGGGTGCAAAAGGGGCTCAGCGCTGGATAGCACTACCCGGTTTCCGGTTTCAGCCATCTGAGATAATGAAGCTGATGCTTCCAATAATGGTTGCCGGTTATCTGGCACGCCATCCTCTGCCACCCAGTTTTAAATCGATCGGTGTATCACTGGTTATGATCGCCGTGCCTTTTGCACTCATTATGAAGCAGCCTGACCTCGGTACCTCACTATTGATTGGTGCGTCAGGCGTTTTTGTCCTGCTTTTTTCGGGTATCTACTGGCGCTGGATACTTCTTGCTATCGCTCTTGGCGCTGCTGCTCTGCCCGGGTTGTGGATGGTAATGAAGGATTACCAGAAGCAGCGAGTTCTGACCTTCCTCGACCCGGAGAGCGACCCCCTGGGTGCCGGTTGGAATATCATTCAGTCAAAAACCGCCATCGGATCAGGTGGCCTTCCTGGGAAAGGCTACCTGGAGGGGACCCAGTCACAGCTCAACTTCTTACCGGAATCACACACCGATTTTATTATCGCGGTCATCGGTGAAGAGCTTGGCATGACCGGTGTTTTGGTGCTGCTTGCTCTCTATCTGTTAATCATCGGACGCGGGTTGGTGATCGCTGTACAGGCGCAGGACTCCTTCTCACGTCTGCTTGCCGGCAGTCTGACACTGACCTTTTTCGTCTATGTCTTCGTAAACATTGGTATGGTGACCGGGCTATTACCGGTGGTTGGGGTGCCTCTACCGATGGTAAGTTACGGTGGTACTTCGATAGTGACACTCATGGTCGGTTTTGGCATGTTGATGTCAATCCAGACTCACAGGCAAATGGTACGGCGCTAATACGCAAAATAGGGTTCGAGATGCTCAAACTATTGTCAGGCTTTAAAGCGGTATTTTTCCTTTGTGCTACCGGCCTCATGCTACCCGTGCAGGCGGGGTATGAGGCGCATGAGGATGCTCAAAAACTTATCGATGAGTTACAGCAGGATGGATTCGACCCCGCTTACGTGCGTTCGGTTCTGGCAAAAGCGGAGCGCAAACAGTCGATTCTCGACGCGATCAGCCGCCCTGCGGAGAAGCGTCTGGACTGGGGCGAGTATCGTGCGATATTTATCGAGCCAAAGCGCATTGCTCAGGGCGTTGAGTTTTGGCAAGAGCATCGCGAGACACTCGAACGCGCTGAGAAGACTTATGGCGTGCCGGCCGAGGTTATTTTAGCAATCATGGGGGTCGAGACGCGGTTTGGTCGCATCATGGGCAGCTTCCGTGTTTTGGATGCCCTCGCAACGCTCGGATTTGACTACCCGCGTCGAGCTGAGTTTTTCCGAGGGCAACTAGCAGACTACTTTCGCCTGATCAGGGCTGAGGGCGTAGATCCAGAGTCGCTCAAAGGATCCTACGCCGGTGCGATGGGCTATGGTCAGTTTATTCCGTCCAGTTTTCTCGCTTATGCTGTCGATTTTGATGGTGACGGCCAGCGTGATATTTGGGGAAACCCGGTTGATGCCATTGGCAGTATTGCTAACTATTTTGCCGAACATGGCTGGCGCCCGGGTGAAGCTGTCGTGGCGGATCCCATATTTGATGATGCTAAGGTTGAAGATCTGGTGAACCAGGATCTCAAACCAGAGTTGACTCTGATGGAGTGGAGCGAGAAGGGGGTGACGCCTAGGGATGCATTGAACGCCAATATGAAAGCGACCCTGATGCGTTTGAGTAGCGGTGAGCGGAATCAATATGTGTTGGGCCTTCACAACTTCTATGTGATTACCCGATACAACCATAGTCGGCTCTACGCCAGTGCCGTGCATGAGCTGAGCCAGCTGTATAAAGAGCAGATTAAGTAGGTAAGAAGGCGATGCGTATTTTTGTTTCGAGCTTGATCTGTGCACTGGCGCTAGCCGGTTGCTCTGCCCCAGAGAAAGTAAGTGATTCACGTTACACTATGAAGCAGGACAAGGCACCAGAGAATCCACCCGATGTCTCCAATGTCCCCGATGCCGTGCCAATGGATGTGGCCTACAGCCGCGGTGGCAATAAACCGGTGTATCAGGTCTGGGGAAAGACATATAGGGTTCTGGATACCCACATAGGATACAGAGAGGAGGGAATTGCCTCCTGGTACGGATTAAAGTTCCACGGCCACAAAACGTCGAACGGCGAGATCTACGACATCTACAAGATGTCAGCGGCTCACAAGAGTTTACCGATCCCGAGCTACGCTCGAGTGACCAATCTGGACAATGGAAAAAGCGTCATTGTGCGGGTCAATGATCGCGGGCCATTTCACGAAGATCGTATTATTGATCTTAGTTACGCGGCTGCTTCACGCCTAGATATTACTCAAAAGGGTACTGGGCGTGTGTTAGTTGAGGCAATTGATGCGCGAGGAGCTAAGCGTCCTGAACCGGTGTCCTCAGATCGTATTGCAGCAAAGATAGAGCCGAACACGAATGGGGCCGTTGCCGGCCGTTTTCTGCAGGTCGGCGCCTTCGGCAATGCTGAGAATGCACAGCGCGCTCAACTTAAACTTGCCTCCTTAAGCGGTGAGAACGTAAAAGTTGTACCTGTAGATCAAGAAGGGCGGCAGCTCCATAGGGTTCTTTTGGGCCCTCTGAGTTCAGGAGTTTCAGTTGATGGCCTGATTAACCGCTTGCTAGATGCAGGCTATTCGGCGCCGATTTTGGTAGACTCCCCCTGAACTTCTAGCGACGAAAATTTTAAACCCTATGCTTGCACGTACTCTGCCATACCTCTTTTCTTTGTTAGCACTCGCATCACTGCAGCTACACGCTGCGCTGGTACCAGCGCCACCTCAATTAGCGGCAACAGCCTATCTTGCGATGGACGCCGCCACCGGAGATGTTCTGGTTGAGTCAGGTGGCGATGGTCGCTTCGCTCCGGCCAGCCTCACAAAAATGATGACTAGCTACGTCGTGGAGCATGAGATTGCTGAGGGCAATGTGGCAGAGTCCGATCTGGTGCCGATCAGCGTAAAGGCGTGGAAAACTCCCGGATCGCGCATGTTCGTTCGCGAGGGGACCCAGGTCCTGCTGGGTGATCTCCTGCGCGGCGTTATTATCCAATCGGGTAACGATGCATCAGTGGCGCTGGCGGAGTATATCGCTGGCAGTGAGGAGGCTTTTGCTAATCTGATGAACCAGCATGCGCGACGTCTGGGGTTGAAGAATACAAACTTCGAGAATGCAACAGGGTTACCTGCTGACAATCATTACTCATCCCCTTATGACCTGGCGCTTATCGCACAAGCGCTGATTCGTGATTTCCCCGAGCAATATGCGATTCATGCGGAGAAGTATTTTACCTACAACGATATCAGACAGCCCAACCGAAACCGCCTACTTTGGCGCGACGCAACGGTAGACGGCGTAAAAACCGGTCATACTGAGGAAGCGGGTTATTGTCTCGTGGCCTCGGCAAAACGCGAAGATATGCGGGTTATTACTGTGGTGCTAGGAACAGATAGCGACGAGGCACGTGCTGCTGAAAGCCAGAAGCTACTCTCTTACGCTTTTAGGTTCTACCGCACATTCCCGCTCTATCAGGCCAACGCGGTACTTAACACACCTGAGATTTGGAAGGGAGCGGTTGACTCTGTAGATTTGGGAATCAGCGAGGATCTCGCGATCACAATCCCACGGGGCCAGGAGAATCAACTGGCCGCAACGCTCGATCTGCCTAGCATTATTGAAGCACCGCTTGAAATCGGGCAAGTCGTGGGCAACTTGCAGATAAGCCTCGCTGGAGAGTTAGTTCGAGAGGTTCCTTTGGTTAGTCTGCAAACAGTTGCGCAGGCCGGCTTTTTTAAGCAGATGTGGCACAGCGTTATACTCTTTGTAAAAGGGCTTTTTGACTGAGGTTGAATTGCATTGATTTGAGCCCATTAAAGGCTATTCGATGCATACTTGAGGTTTTTATGAGCGAGCCAGAAGCTCCAAAAATTGAATTTCCCTGTCCGGATTACCCAATCAAGGTGGTTGGGAACAATGCGAGTGATTTTCGTGCCTATGTGATCGAGACTGTGCAGATATACGCACCGGACCTCGACATTTCACGTGTCACCGTGCAGGAGAGCCGGACCGGTAAGTATCTCTCGGTACGGTTGTGGATTACTGCAACCGGAGAGGAGCAACTAGACAAGATGCACAGGGATCTTAAGTCCTCTGGACGGGTCCATACCGTCCTCTGATGAAGCCCTTAATTTTGCGTCAACTCGGACGCCAGCCGTACCAGTCTACCTTCGAACGCATGCAGGCCTTTACCAATGAGCGTGCTACTGATACGCCAGATGAGATCTGGGTGCTTGAACATGAGCCTGTTTTTACGCAGGGGCAGGCTGGAAAAGCTGAGCATCTACTGAGTCCAGGCGATATACCGGTGGTACAGGTTGATCGAGGCGGTCAGGTTACCTATCACGGTCCGGGCCAGCTAGTGATCTATCTGCTACTGGATCTGCGTCGAAACAGTCTAGGTGTGCGTGATCTGGTTACGCTCATGGAGGAGGCCGTCGTGGAGCTGTTGGGTATCTATGGCGTAGAGGGTGCTCCTAAACCTGATGCACCAGGCGTCTATGTTGACGGCCGCAAGATATGTTCCCTTGGATTACGTGTCCGCCGTGGGTGCAGTTTTCATGGCTTAGCGCTCAATATTGATATGGATCTCGAGCCTTTTTTACGGATCAATCCCTGTGGTTATGCGGGCCTTGAGATGACTCAGTTAGCTAGGCTCACGGATCAGGTCGAAATTTCTCAGGTGGCGGAACAGCTAAGCGCGATCCTGAGCCGTAGAATTGGGTATAATGTGACACAAGAAGTTAATGGATGGGAATGACTGATGTCTGAACAGAGCACCAAACCCGTAGGTATAGCAGAGCAAGGCGTAAAGCTTCGTGGTGCTGAAAAGCTGGCACGCATACCGGTCAAAGTGATTCCCACTGCTAAAGAGGATATGCCACGCAAACCGGATTGGTTGCGTGTACGCATGGGTAATAACGCCGAAGTTAAACGGATTAAAGAGAAACTCCGCCACCATAAGCTGGCAAGCGTCTGTGAAGAGGCGAGCTGTCCTAACCTTGGCGAGTGCTTCAGCCACGGAACCGCTACTTTCATGATTATGGGTGATATCTGTACCCGTCGTTGTCCGTTCTGTGATGTTGCCCATGGCCGCCCAAATGCACTCTCGCCGGATGAACCGCGTGAGCTAGCAGAGGCGATTACTGACATGGGGCTCAAGTATGTGGTTATCACTTCTGTGGATCGTGATGATCTGCGCGATGGTGGGGCACAGCACTTTGCCGATTGTATTCGCGAGACGCGTCAGCGCAGCAGCACGATTCAGATAGAGACTTTAGTGCCTGACTTCCGCGGCCGCATGGATATCGCACTTGAGATACTGACGCAGACTCCACCTGATGTTTTTAACCATAATATGGAGACGGTTCCAAGGCTCTATAAACAGGTCCGTCCTGGCGCTGATTACGCTTGGTCACTTGAGTTACTGAAACGGTTTAAGGCAGCACGTCCAGAGATTCGTACAAAGTCAGGCCTTATGGTGGGCTGCGGCGAGACGAATGAAGAGATCATTGAGGTGATGCACGATATGCGCGCCCACAATATTGATATGATCACCATTGGTCAGTACCTGCAGCCCAGTCGAGATCACTTGCCAGTTGATCGCTTCGTCACGCCTGAAGAGTTCAAAGAGTTTGAGCGCATCGCAAAAGAGCTTGGATTTAGCCATGTGGCTAGTGGTCCTCTGGTTCGCTCCTCATACCACGCAGATCTGCAGGCCAAGGGCGAGAAGGTCGGTTAATGCTGTTTGGGCCTGAATTTCAGCAAGCCCGCATCAAAACCCGAGAGGCGGAGATTAACCTGCTTCATGGGGGTGTCGGAGAGCCGCTACTGCTGATCCACGGATACCCGCAGACACACGCTATCTGGCACCTTGTAGCGCCGGAGCTGGCAAAGCATTTTCATCTGGTCTGTGTGGATTTGCGAGGCTATGGCGACAGCTCAAAACCAGACGGTGTTGCAGACCACTCTAACTATTCTAAACGTGTGATGGCGCAGGACCTGTTAGAGGTGATGCAGGCTCTTGGCTACACTGAGTTTTACGTGGCGGGCCACGATCGCGGTGGGCGTGTCGCGCATAGAATGGCGTTAGATCACCCCGAGGCGGTCAGAAAAGTGTGTGTCATGGACATAGCACCCACCCATCACATGTTTAGCACGACGGATCAGACCTTCGCTACCGCCTATTACCATTGGTTTTTTTTGATTCAGCCTAATGGTCTGCCGGAGCGGATGATCGCGGCTGATCCTGAGTACTACCTGCGTGAAAAACTAAAACGTTGGGGTGGTCCGGAAGCAAATTACGCTGAGGAAGCCGTAGCGGAGTATCTGAGGTGTTTTTCCGATCCTGATACTATTCATGCCTCCTGCGAGGATTATCGTGCTGCTGCCACCATTGATATGCTTCACGATGAGGCGGATATGCACACCAAGCTGCAGATGCCACTGCTCGTTCTCTGGGGCTCGCAAGGGTTTGTAAATCGTAACTACGACCTGCTCAGTGTGTGGCGAGAGCGAGCCGAGAATGTGCAGGGAAGAGCCCTGGCCTCAGGTCACTTTTTGCCGGAAGAGGCACCTGACGAGGTGCTCACCGAACTCATCGACTTTTTTTCTTAATAAGCGCGCGTATTCTCTTAGAGTTTCTTAGAGTTGCAACAGGAGGCGTCGCTCGGCGACGCTAGCTGTTGATCATCCCAGAAGCCTAGACGCCGCTCATACTCGAGCAGGTCGGCGTTGATGCTGCCAACTGAGTACGACCACCGTTAGTATCAACAGCGCTCCTAGGATATTAGCGACAATATTGAGCGGCCAGAATGATCCGACTACTCCTGCAGCGATCAGAGGCCAGTACCAGAGTTTAACGGGGCCCTCTGCATAGTTCTGAATGGTCACATTCAGGCCATAAATACCAAACAGTGCGAAGAAGCCCAGCTGACATATTTCCATCCAGTTACCGCTGATCAGTGGGGTATATGCGAACATCATGGGCACGATATATAGGCCCTTAGCCAGTTTCCAAGCTTGAAATCCGGTCGCCATAGGTGGCGACTTGGCTATACCTGCTGCAGTAAATGCTGCCAAGCAAACTGGCGGAGTGACATTTGAGTCCTGACTTAGCCAGAAGATGATCAGATGAGCGATCAGCAGGAAAGTAGTCAGTTGCTCGGTATCAACGAGCAGAGGACGCAAGGTGACAGCTACCTCGAAAGGAATAGCTGCCATGAGCTGCACCGCCTCATCAGGAGTCAATCCCGCTGCGAGTTTGGCAACAAGGGGACTATCAACCAGGGAAAACATGGCGAGTTGTATCGGATCGCTGATTCCCGCCACCAACATATCAACGATGAGAGTATCCGCTAATATTCCTGCAAGGGCCGGCGCACAAAGGATAGCGAGGATAATGTAGGCCGCCGTTACGGGTAGTCCCATGCCCAGTACCAGTGATGCCAGGGCGATCAACAAAATTGCGATGATCACAGAACCTTGGGACCACTGGGCGATCATCAGTGAAAAGCCGTTACCTATACCACTGGTAACGATCGCATTGTTCATGATGCCGATTGAGACCAGCAGCACCCCCGTCATGATTGAGGCGGCCATGCCCAGCATGAAAGCGTTGGCAATCCGTTTCGGGGTCATCACATTGGTAGCAAGTTGCTTGATCCCCAGAATCTTAGATGCCAAGAACGAGCACCAAGAGACAATGACCAGACTAGCGATAGCCCAGCAGGCCGCAAAGCTCGGTGTAACGCCTGACATCAACAGCACTATCATCACGCTGAGCGGCAGCAGAAACACCAGTCCTCCCGAGACGATCTTGGCCCTGTCGACCCTCATGTCGACACCTTCCCCAACGTTGTGCTTAATCGCTTCAATTCGGACGATAAACGCCACTGATAAAAAGTAGAGTATTGCCGGTACCACTGATACGGCCACGATATCTGCGTAGGGGATAGCGGTATAACTCGCCATAACAAACGCACCAGCACCCATAATAGGTGGCATGATCTGTCCACCGGTTGATGCGGCGGCCTCTACACCACCAGCAAAACGTCCGCGAAAACCGTTGGATTTCATCAAAGGAATCGTAATGACTCCAGTGGACGCGGTGTTTGCAATTGCAGACCCACTGATTGTGCCGGTTAGAGCTGAGGAGATGATGGCGACAAAGCCCGCACCACCGCGTACCCGACCGGCAACGACTTTAGATACCTCGATAACGAAATCGCTGGCGCCAGAGGCGACCAAAAAGCCGCCGAAAATCATAAACAGGGTGATACTGGATGAGGATATTAGCGCGAGTATCCCGAACATCCCTTCGTCGTTGTAGAGCGAGCGAAAGAGAACGTCGTTGGCAGGGAGACTAGCCGCACGAAACACGCCAGGAAGATGTTCACCCAAAAACAGAATATAGGCCAGTGAGAGTAAGATCAGTATGGGTATGACCCATCCTGAAACGCGGCGTGAGAGATCGATCGCCGCGAACAGCAAAAAAAGCCCTGCCGTCCAGTCGATGGCATTGAACTGCCAGGACTGACCCGTAATAGCCAGCGTATCCTCGTAGATCCGATCGACGGACCCCGCTACCCACAGAGCGGCTAGTAGAATGAGAGCACCGTAGATCAGATCCAATAGCAACGAGGTTTGGCTCCTAACGCTGCGTTGAAACCCGGTGTGAACTACGCTAGCTAACAGCGCAAAGCCGCCAAAATGAATGGCGTTTTGCCATATAGTCTGCTCATTAATAAAAAGGCTGGTGGCGATGTGCCACAGTCCGAAAGCGATCGCAAACGCAGCGATTGCCCACTCCAACACGCTTCTGTCTGAACCATCAAGGTTAAGCAGGTATTCGCGTGTGACCCTGCGGTGAGTTGGTGGTGTTTTCGAACTGTTCATTCCGATATCCCCTTGTGCGAGGCTCAATACGAAAAGGGTCGACCTATGCCAGCGTCGACCCTAAGGTTCTCTGTCGCAAATTACTTCGCAATGAGACGATCAGGTATGGTTAACCCCATCTCTTGGTAGTAACGCGCTGCACCTGGATGCAGAGGGGCGGGAAGGCCTGCAATCGCAGCATCGATATTCATGGCGTTGGTAGCCGGATGAATCGCCTGTAGGAAGCTGAGGTTCTCGTACATCGTTTTAGTCAGCTTGTAGACATCATCCTCAGGCACTGAAGCATTGACTGCAAGGAAGTTTGGCTGAGCAACGGTGTTGATATCCTTCGTCTGACCCGGATAAGTGCCAGCCGCAATCGTGTAAGGTGTCCAGAGATCGCGACCACCATCCATCTTGGCACGCTCTTCATCAGTGACGTCCAGAATGGTGAACTTGCCCTCGTTAGAGGCCATCAACTTGGTGATTGCGCCAGTCGGGACGCCCGATGGAATACCGGCACCAATAATCTGGCCGTTAGCCAAAGCATCCGCAGTAGGGCCGTAGCCTCCATACATCAATTCATAGTCAGTTTCGGCATCGATTCCCAGACCTGCCAGCAGGACTTTGTTTGACCCCAGGGTACCAGAGTTCTTGGCACCCATTCCCATAGCGCCACCCTTAGCCGAGACCATGTCTGACATCGTACCTGACTGCACATTGCCATTCGCCAGGACAAACTGTTCTACGTTTTGCCACAGCATTGTAACTGAACGAAGGTTCTCCTGCGGAGCCGTCACGGGACCAGTACCGGTGACCGCATAAGAGCCATAAAGACCTTGGAGTATTGCGAAGTCAGCGGTACCTGCGCCCAATGCCTGCACGTTCGCGCCAGATCCGGCGGAGTTAACCGCCGTGAGACTAAATTTCTCTTTCGGCAGAAGCTTGATTTTGCTCAGCGTAGAGATCGCTGTACCGACAGGATGGTAGGTGCCGCCGGTTGAGGCTGTATTGAGGACATAGTCGCGATCCTCAGCCTGAACGCCAATAGCTGCGGCGGCCAGCATGATTCCACTTACCAGTTTGGTGATTTTTTTCATTATTGGGTTACCTCTTTTGGTCAGGGTTTAGCTCACTCAAGTGTGGCTTTTTTCTTGTAAAAATCCACTCTCTTACGGTCTTTCAGGTTAATCCGATGTGGTCTCCTTGGACTGCTGATATCCATCCGCCCATCGGTAAGAGCCGAATATGCGCTTAATCTAATTTGTCAGCCGGTACGGTCGCTACCGAATCCTGTACTCCCTAGTCGAGCCCATAGATCAGCCGCTTCAGGTCGGCTCACGGCGCTCTCAAAATCTCAGTTGCGAGAAAGAGATCGGTGTTCCTTTGCCTCAAATTACAGCTAAGGGACGAATAGGCTCAACATCTAAAGTTGCGACCAAGCTACTTATTCTCAATAATCCGGTCAAGCGTTTCGTATAAGCCCTGTTTCTCTGAAGCCAAATCGCTCCGGGAGTCGTAACAGTGCGCTGTAAAATAATTTAGCTGTCAATTGAAGGATTTAGACTATGGATCTGGGATTAAAAGGCCGCGTAGCGGTAGTGATGGGCGCCTCTCAGGGGCTAGGCAAAGCCAGTGCGCAACAACTGGCAGCAGAGGGTACCGAGGTTGTGCTGGTATCCCGTTCGGCAGATAAATTGGAGTCGGTGAAGAGTGAGATTGAGGCCGCTGGCGGCACTGCGCGAGTGAAGACATGCGATCTGTTTGATGCTGCCTCTCGCGCAGAACTCTGTGAATTCATCGGCTCTTTAGAGAAGCTTGACGTGTTGGTAGCTAACTCAGGGGGACCCGCCCCTGGCATGGCGCCTGGAATAGCCTCCGATGTCTGGACCCGAGAATTCGATGCGATGGTCCTAGGGCTTATCGAAATCATCGACGCGGGCGTAGCTAAGATGAAGCAGAACGGCTACGGTCGAGTTTTAGTTATCGGTTCCTCAGGTATTGTCACTCCAATTCCAAAGTTGGCTGTCTCCAACACCTTGCGGTCAGCGGTTGCGGGCTATGTGAAAACATTATCTGAGCAGGTGGCATCAATGGGTATCACCTGCAATATGGTTCTACCTGGTAGGATCGAAACGCCACGAACGCAAGCGATTGATAAAGGCACGGCGGCAAACATGGGTATCAGCGTGGAAGAGGCAAGAAAGCTCTCCGTCTCTACAATACCAATGGGACGTTACGGCGACCCAGAAGAGTTCGGTGCAGTAGTCGCCTTCTTAGCGGGCCAACCTGCAGCCTATATCACGGGTAGTCAGATTCGAGTCGACGGCGGCGCGATTAAGTCAATCAATGCATAAACTGTAAGTGATCAAGGGTGAGCGTTCAGGGGCTCAGTTTATGTGCTCCCCACGCCCACCCTTTATGCTGATGATGAGGCATCATGCCTCTTTTGTGACCTACTTTTGCGACGGGCCTGAGCAACGTCCTACAACCGGCAGCCCATATTCAATAAACTGTTAGCAGCTTTTATTGACGCCCTATTGATATCCCTAACCAGAGTCAGATTCAGAGTCCTAGGCACTGGCCAAGTGGTGGGTGTGGTATTTTGCCAATTCCGCAATACTGACCTAGATTGAGAGAAGAATAATAACAGTACCTCTAATGGTCTAAAATTGAAGCTTAAGACGCTAATAATCTTATATTCCGCGATCGCCACGGTCTTTATATGTGTTGCGGTGCTCAGTCTCGTTAAGCTTGAAAACACCCGCCTCCAAAATCAACAAGCTCTGCTTGACGCCTCCAACGTGAGGTCGCAAATCGCACAATTACAGCAGCTACTGACAGACAGAGAAACGGGGCAAAGAGGTTATCTGGTGACGGGCTCCCCGCTGTTTTTGCAGCCTTATTTTGAAGCAGAGGCCAGTATTGATGAGGTTCTTACCCTGCTCGAGGGCAGCTTTGATGCCCGCGCCTGGAGTAGGCTAAATGAACTGGTTGACGGACAGCAGGCACACCTGCAAGAGACTATTGAGCTTGCTGATCGGGGTGACACTCAGACTGCACAAAGTTTGACGATGTCAGGGCGCGGCAAAGCAATAATGGATGAGGTTCGGACCATCGCGCTTGATGGATTGAACCGTTACGAAGTTAAGTCGGTAGAAACTGGAAAGTCTCTCCAGAATTGGACCTTGGCACTTAATACACTGCTGTATCTGAGTGCCTTGGTGGTGGCCTTTCTGATACTACTCCCCGCTATTTTTCTGCAACGAAACATTGTCAGACCGTTAAATTGGCTCGAGATTCAACTGCAGAAGTTTGCTGCCGCAGAGATTGATAAGGTGGATAGGGTGCAGACTCGAATCGACGAGATACGTCAGTTTTCGAACCGAATAACAACGACTGCAGCTGCTCTGAAGAAAACGGAGCTGGATCTTCAGGAGACCACCAACAGGAGTCACGACTATCTCTCTGGGATAATTGACGCAGTGCCAGATGCGCTAATCATAACTGATGATCAGGCGCACATCGTCCGGTGCAATAGCGATACCGAAAGTCTATTCGGTTACAGCCAGTCAGAGTTAATCGGTCAGCCAGTTGAGATCCTGTTACCGGAAGATCTCCGGGTGACGCACAAAGCGTTACGAGAGGAGTTTTTGAGAAAACCTAAAGACCGGCCGATGGGTTCGGGACCTCGATTTGTCGGTTTGGCCAAGGATGGGACCAGGCTTCCACTCGCGATATCGCTCAATCTTTTTGCCTCATCAGAGGGTAAGCAAATCATTTTGAGCCTGCGTGACGTCAGCGAAATCCGCAACACTCAGCGCTTGCTGGAGAAAACCGTTGAGGATCTTAAAGATTTAGAAACCAAGCGCAATCAGATATTCGGCATGGTGGCCCATGAACTACGTACTCCAGTCGCTGCAATTAGCATGATGGCTGATCAGCACGACGACACTGAATGGCTCAGGGATCGGAAAAGCCTCAGACGTACGGTCAATGATCTGCTTAACACCATTGATGACATGCGGTTAGTAATCAACCCCGACCTGAAACGGCCGATCCGTTCAGAGGTGTTTACGGTACAGGAGCTGAATGCCAGCGTCGCTGCCAATGTTGCTTCTATTGTCTCCTCCTCTGGGGTGCAGTACGAGCAGTCAAACGCTATACCCTTCATATTCAAAGAGGCTGAATTCCGCTCGGACACCTACAGGGTTAGGGTTGCTATTACCAATATTGTGAAAAACGCCTGCTTGCACTCACGTGGAACCAAAGTATGGATGGTATCGAGACTTTATATGGGACGCGATGGTCAGCAGTACCTCGAGTGGCTGGTGAAAGATGATGGTTTGGGGATTCCGGAGGATCAGCTTGATCGTCTTTTTGAGGCGGGAGAACGTGGCGATTCTAAAGCGGATGGATCGGGATTAGGGCTTTTTATCTCCAAAAGCTGGATTAAAGAGATCGGCGGAGAGATCGGATATCAGCGAGCTCGCGGCGGTGGCAGCTCGTTTAGCATTCGTATTCCCCTTCTGAGCTCGATCGAGTCAGAACTGACAGAGACAAAAGAGACTGATGACGGCAATGACTTACTAGACTCAGTTCTAGCAAATCTGAATATTCTCCTTGTGGAGGACGAGACCATGCTCAGAATGTTGGGACAGAAACTCCTGTTACCTCTGGTGCATGACGTTCAGGTGGCGAGTAACGGTATGTCAGGATTAGCTGACTTTGATCCGGAGTACCATGATCTTTTGTTGACGGATAATTTTATGCCTGAGATGTCTGGGGTTGAATTGATCAGCAAGTTACGCGCAAGTGGGTATTCTGGTCCAATTGTCGGCGTGACAGCAGCCACCATAGGTGAGCAAAGTCAGGATATGCTTGTGGCGGGTGCCGATATAGTACTACCCAAACCCCTCACTAAAGCGCTTTTCAGACAGACAGTGGCAGAACTAATGGCTCTGGGGCACTTTGAGCGTTCGACCGAGGATGGAACTGAGCTATGAGGGATCTGGAGTTAATTATCGTTGAGGATGATCCTATTTCACAATCGGTCTATCTGGATGCACTCGTGGGAACCGGATGCCACACTGCGTTTTGTGGCAGTGTTGCGTCGGCCGTCAGTCTGTCGTCGATGATCTTTCCCGATGTCGTGATCATGGATTTGGGACTACCGGACGGCAGCGGTGTCGAGGCGATAGCCAATATCCGCGGTACCTGTAAAACCCCTGCGCCCTACATCCTTGTAGTCACAGCGTCGACGAATTCAGCTCAGCACCAAGCCGCTCTGGAGGCCGGTGCAAAGAGCATTATGGTAAAGCCCATAGTCGAGGGCGAGGTTCGTCGAATTCTCGCACAGCTCTCAGATTCATAGCCCTTTAAGGGCGGCGAATGATGATTAGTTGTGCTTCGGATCCATCATTGAGGATTTGGACGTCTGCGCTGCGGTGCTCGGCGGCTCTTTACGTCAGTCGCTTTGCCCTCTTTAGGGCCGGTGCTGCGACCCGGTGTGCGCCCTTGACGCATAGGTTGGTTTGCTCGTGCCTGCCCAGTTGCGGGTGACGTGCTCTTTGGCTTTTTCGGTTGGCGAGGCGCTTTGAGAGCGACTTCAGGTAAGGGATTGTTTGGTATGAATCCCTCCAGCTCACGCCGCTCAATTTTAGCTTGAGTCAGGCGCTCAATTTCGACCAGCAGGTCAAGCTCATCAGCTGATACCAGCGATACCGCTTCACCCACGCTACCAGCACGGCCGGTGCGACCGATACGGTGTACATAGTCCTCTGAAACATTCGGCAGATCAAAATTGATTACGTGGGGCAGTTCCTTGATATCTATACCCCGCGCTGCGATATCGGTGGCTACCAGCACTTGAATCTCGCCATCCTTGAACTCTTGCAGCGCACGGGTACGAGCCCCTTGGCTTTTATTACCATGGATGGCCGCCGCTTTGATGCCTGCCTTATCAAGCTGTGCGGCCAAACGGTTGGCACCATGCTTGGTCCGGCTGAAAACAAGTACCTGAAACCAGTTATTGCGTTTGATGATTTCAATCAGAACCCTTGGCTTCGCGGCCTTGTCAACCGGGATAATCCACTGCTCGACCGTATGAGCTGTTGCGTTCTCAGGTGACACAGAGACTTCAACAGGATTATGCACCAGGTCCTTTGCTAGCAGCTTGATCTCAGCAGAGAAGGTCGCAGAGAAGAGTAGGTTCTGACGTTGTTTTGGTAGCAGATTAAGAATTTTGCGAATGTCGCGGATGAAACCCATATCCAGCATGCGATCCGCCTCGTCGAGGACCAGTATTTCGACCTGGTCAAAGCGCACAGCATTTTGGCTGTATAAGTCCAGTAAGCGTCCTGGAGTGGCAACCAAAAGATCAACACCGCCACGCAGTCGTTGCATCTGTGGGTTAATCTTCACACCGCCAAAGACCACTTCAGTTTTCAGCGAGGTGTGGCGGCCATAATACTGCGCGTTGTCCTGTACTTGTGCGGCCAGCTCGCGAGTTGGTGTCAGCACGAGTGCGCGGACTGAGTTTGACCGTACTTTTTTGCCTTGCTGCAATATCTGCAACATGGGTAACACAAACCCCGCGGTCTTTCCTGTACCCGTTTGCGCAGCAGCCATGACATCGCGCCCTTCGAGGACGGCTGGAATAGCGGCAGCCTGGATTGGAGTGGGTTCAAGGTAACCCTTTTCAGTAAGGGCTTGAAGAAGGTGGTCGGAAAGACCAAGATCGGTAAATGACATTCTAAGGTGCTCTAAAGAGGGAAGGGGACTCTACCACAGAGAGGGTGCGGGCGGTGAGTAATTCACCCGCGTATCCCCGATTATTGCTCACCGCAATAACAGCAGCGGTGCACTGCAGCGTCTAACCAAAGTTGAGGTGGTGCTACCCACCAGAAGATGACGAATGCGACTGTGACCGTATGCGCCCATCACAAGAAGATCGGCAGAGGTGATCTCGAGCTGTTGTAAAATGATTTCGTCAGCTTCTCCCGCTAGAAGTTGTGCATCAACTTCAAAACCAGCACTCACCAGCCTCTGCTCCGCACCCTCTAACTCTTTACGTGTATCGTAGGTTGATGGTCCTACCATGATCAGAGTGCAGCTCACGCCCTTCAGCAGCGGGCTTTCAGCGACCATCTGCAACGCTTTGCGTGAGGTGGCACTGCCGTCAAATGCCAATAGAAAACGTGCCGGTTCGACGAGGGCTTTATCTGTCAGCAGAATAGGACGGTGTAGCGCCCTTATCGTCGGTTCAATATGAACACCCAAAGAGTCGCCATGCGAACCCTTACCGAGAATCAACAGACGCGTTTCGGGTTGCATCTCTTGCAAACAATTGACGAAATCATCATGACGTTGAGTGGTTGAGGGTTCGAATGCTTCATCCTCTCGTGCCCGCTCCAAGGCGGCCGCCAGCATCAGTCTCCCCTGTTCGCGAGCCAGTTTGGCACGTTTGGCGTCCAGTTCAGCCAGCTCTTCCAGCAGAGCTTCGCGTGCCCCCAAGCCAATGGTACCGCTTAACGGTGCATCCTGTTCTATTGGGAACTCGCGGCGATCCAGAACATGCAGCAGGCAGAGGGGAGCCAGCAGTCGTTTACTGGCCCAGGCCGCGGTGTCGCACACTGCTTCTGGCAGCGCTCCTGTTCCGTCGATACAGGCAAGGACTTTACTCATGCAGGGCTCCTTAGTGTCCCATCAGTTCGTCAATAGCTTCAGGTTTGTCGTGGACTGAGAATCGGTCAACAATGGTTGCGCTCGCCTCGTTCATACCAATAACCTCAACTTCAATTCCCTCTCTGCGGAACTTCAACACTACTTTGTCCAGCGCACTAACAGCCGTTATATCCCAAAAATGTGCGCGAGAGAGGTCGATGACGACGCGGTCAAGATCCGCTTTGAAATCGAAGGCCGAGATGAATTTATCGCTGGAACTGAAGAAAACCTGTCCCACGACGGTGTAGGCAACCTCGTTCGGAGCCGATTGTTTTTTTCCGATAAAGAGGAATTGACCGATCTTGTTGGCAAAAAAGAGCGAGGCCAGCAGCACACCTGCGAATACGCCGTATGCAAGATTATGGGTGGCAACCACAACAGCCACAGTCACTAGCATGACGATATTAGTCGACATTGGGTACTTCTTCAGATTGAGAATAGACTCCCAACTAAAGGTGCCGATAGATACCATAATCATAACGGCTACCAGAGCGGCCATAGGAATTTGCGACACCCATTCGTCAAGAAAAACGACCAAGATGAGCAGCACTACACCGGCAATAAGTGTCGACAGACGGGTGCGACCGCCGGACTTAACGTTGATTACCGACTGACCGATCATTGCACAACCCGCCATACCGCCAAACAGACCGGAGACAATATTTGCAGCTCCCTGACCCTTGCACTCGCGGTTCTTGTCACTGGGTGTATCTGTTAGCTCATCCACAATAGTGGCCGTCATTAATGACTCCAACAGACCCACAACCGCTAAGGGTAGAGAGTAGGGGAGAATGATCCACAAGGTCTCGAGGTTAAGCGGAACGTCTGGCCAGAGGAAGATTGGGAGTGCATCGGGTAGTTCTCCCATGTCGCCAACCGTGCGAATATCCAAACCCATTACCATGGAGACTGCTGTAAGCAGCAGTATGCACACCAGCGGTGATGGAATTTTGTTTGTCAGCAGTGGGAAGGTGTAAATGATTACAAGCCCCGCTGCCGTCATTGCATAAACATGCCAGGTGACATCAATCAGCTCTGGTAGCTGTGCCATAAAAATCAATATTGCCAGAGCATTCACAAAGCCTGTCACAACCGAACGAGAGACGAATCGCATCAGTGAGCCCAGGCGCAGGTAGCCGGCCAGTATCTGAAACACACCTGTGAGCAGTGTTGCAGCTAACAAGTACTCTAGACCATGTTCTTTTACCAGGGTGACCATCAGCAGAGCCATGGCTCCGGTCGCAGCGGAGATCATGCCCGGACGACCACCGGCGAAGGCGGTGACAACCGCAATACAGAAAGAGGCGTACAGACCCACTTTAGGGTCGACACCGGCGATAATCGAGAAGGCGATCGCTTCGGGGATCAGAGCTAGCGCAACGACCAAACCAGAGAGGATGTCGCCACGTATGTTGGAAAACCAGTTGTAGTGCAGAGAAGGGTTCATGCTTGCCTTAATGTCGCTGTTTTTACGAAGACGAAAAAAGGCGCAATTCTAGCAGAGAATGGCCCAAGCTACGAATTACAGGAGAGCAACACAGATTTTCCCCGAGTAGCTTAGGCCCTCCGCTCACTATTTCTCTTTTGGCAATGTCCCGATTGGAGGTATGTGCGACTGAAAAAAGCTTATATGAGTGTTGAAACCCCGAGAGAGACTTAGCGCTCGCATGTGGTTCATCGGTAGTTCCCCACGTAGAATAGCGTTGAACTCATCCAGCGGCATGTTGCAGAGGATTGCGGCCTCTGCCTCCGACATCTTAGTTGGCTTAAGGTAAAGTTCGTAGATCAGAGTACCGATTCCGGCATTGGGGTCGAGTTCTAACATAAAGTAATTTTTTAAGAGTTGGTTAATGAGTACAGAACTTACATACACACTGATTTTGGGCGGTGTCGCTATTATTGTCGCTTTAGGGCTGCTGATCTACAAACAGTTAAACGTAGCGCGAGCTCAACGCGAGGCTAATGAAGAGCGTCTGGCGAAGCACGCTGCAGAGGCGCAAAAGCATCGTGACTACCTGTTAGAGAGCTCTAAAGTGATTGCTAATGCAATTCTCAACGACGATAAAATTACGCTAACTGAAGGATGTATAAGGTTAAAGGTAATGCTCGACAATCTAGACCCACAGCTGCACCAGCATCCGCATTACGGTGTCTTTGAAGAGGTCTATAACCGTACCTCGCATATTCCTATTCTGACTGACTGGCGTGAGTTGGAACGCCAACAGCAGCGCGCCTTTGAGAAAGAGATGCGCGCGATTGAGCGAGACTGCGAAAATCGCATTAATGAAGCCGCTAAACGGCTGCTTAAGGATCCGATTCTACAGGGCCACTGATGGAGCTTCTGCTGGTCTTTGTTATTACGCTGATCTTCTCTCTGGGTTTGGTGTTTGCACTGAGCTTCGGTAAGGCGCCTACCTACAGGCCCAGCAGAGATCAAGTGGTGGCCCTGCTGGAGGGTCTGCTTAACGGAAGTGCTACCCATAGCCAGTGGGATCTGTTCATTGGTATGCCCATACAGCATGATGAGGCGCTTGAGGCCGTGCGGGTAAACTGTGTAATCCTGCATGAAGGGCTGGATGGATCTGATCCTGCGCGTGAGGGAATTGACGGTTACATCTATGATCGTGCTGGGCGCGAGAGGATCGCTAAAATTCTAGAAGATCTGCGGTTAGTGATTGAGAAATCACCAATCACCCGCGAGTTTTGACTGCATTTGAATCCGAGGATACCTCATGGTAATGCCGCCCTCTAAACTACCCAAGGTCGGGCTTACGATCTTCTCGCAGATGTCAGCTTTGGCAGCTAAGCACTCTGCAATCAACCTCTCTCAGGGTTTTCCCGACTACAACGGGCCGCAAGCCTTGTTGGATTCGGTAGCCAAGCAGGTCAGTGCAGGCTTCAACCAATATGCGCCCATGCCTGGCCTTTCTGAACTGCGCCAAGCGATCGCTGCTAAGGTAGAGCAGCTCTATGCTCGAAGAGTCGATCCTGAACACGAGGTGACAGTGACGCCCGGCGCTACTGAGGCGATCTATACGGCGATTACGGCCTGTGTTGCAGCGGGTGATGAGGTGATCATTTTTGACCCGGCTTATGACAGTTACCGCCCCGCGGTAGAGTTGAACGGCGGAATTGCGGTTAACATTCCGCTGTTGCCACCCGACTTCGCTATAGACTGGGCCCGAGTACGTGCTGCGATTACGTCCCGCACGCGAATGATCATAATAAACACCCCGCACAACCCGACTGGACAGGTATGGAGTGCACTAGATCTCGATGCGCTTGAAGATTGCGTACGCCAGACTGATATCCTGTTGCTCTGCGACGAGGTATATGAGCACCTTGTTTTTGATGGTCTAGAACATCAGAGTGTAAATCGGCGGCCGGAGTTGGCGCAGCGCAGTTTTATCGTCTCTTCCTTTGGGAAAACCTATCATGTGACGGGTTGGCGCGTGGGCTACTGTGTAGCTCCAGCCGAATTGATGGCCGAGTTTCGCAAGCTTCATCAATACATCACATTTAACACTCATACTCCGCTGCAGTGTGCGCTGGCTGATTTCATGCAGCAACAACCGAATTATCCTCAAACCTTACCCGGGTTCTTCCAGGCCAAGCGCGATCGTCTCGCGGCTGGATTGGCGCAGAGTCGGTTTAAGCTACTCAATTCCAGTGGCACTTACTTTCAGTTGGTCGACTACACTGGCATTAGTGACCTGCCAGATGATCAGTTTGCTATTTGGTTGCTTGAGCAGGCGGGCGTGGCAGCGATACCGCTGTCCCCTTTTTATGCAAATGGTGAGCAGACCGGCTGTGTACGCCTCTGTTTCGCTAAACAGGATTCGACGCTCGACCGGGCACTGGAAGGTTTATGCAGCATTTAACGGTACGCACAATTCAGACTGAAATTACCTGGCAGGATCCGAAGGCAAATCAACTGCACTTTGAGGCGCTGATTCGGGACTCTTCTGACGCTGATCTGATCGTTCTACCCGAGATGTTTCTGACTGGCTTTACCATGGAACCTGAGGCAGTGGCAGAGTCCCAAGACGGTGCTCAGGTCAAATGGCTGCTCTCTCTGGCACAGGAGATTGGTGCTGCTATTTGCGGTAGCTTGGTGATCAGAGCTGGTGATGAGTACTTTAATCGTCTGCTTTTCGTAACACCCGAAGGCCGCCTCTGCCGCTATGATAAACGCCACCTCTTTCGCATGGGCAGTGAACACGAGCACTACAAGGCGGGCGAGGAGCGAACCGTGATTCATTATCGTGGTTGGAGAATTCTTCCAACCATCTGTTATGACTTGCGTTTCCCAGTCTGGTGTCGCAACCGTAATGATTATGACCTGATGCTCTGTGTCGCTAACTGGCCAGCTCCACGGCGCTTGAATTGGCGCGTACTCTTGCAAGCTCGGGCGGTTGAAAACCAGGCTTATGTTGTGGGTGTTAACCGTGTCGGTCAGGATGGAAAAGGTCTGGAATACGCCGGTGACTCAATGATCCTCAGCTTTCGCGGAGAACCGTTGGTGGACTCCGAGGTCGGACAGGCCTACAGCGGAAAGGCCACTCTGGATCTCGAAGCACTGGACGATTTTAAGCAGAAGTTCCCCGCCTGGGCCGATGCCGACAGCTTTGATCTTGCCTATGTTCGGCGCCGCGTCATAGAGCTCTAACGTTTATTCAATGGTGAGAAATTTAGCGCTTTATATATCCGCGAGGATGGCACCTTTGCCACGAAGAGGGAGCGTGAGGTTCCGGTTGATTCTGACCGACCCAGCATCAACAGTCCCCCGGGTTTAAGGACTGAGTGAAATCGCTTAATCAGTTCATCTTGAGTGTCCGCTTTGAAATAAATTAGTAAGTTACGGCATACCACTAGATCAAATTCACTGAGGGTGGGGTAGGTGAGCAGGTCATGCCGGTTAAATAGAATCGAGCTTTTTATCGAACTTGCGATATCGTATCTTTCCCCGACGCGTTTCAGATCTTTCGGCAGGTAATAGGCGGGAATATCCTTAACCGATTTGCTTGTGTACAGACCCTCTCTAGCACGACTGAGTGCCCGGCGGCTCAAGTCCGTTCCATAAATAGAGACCCTGATGGGGCGCCCGATCTGTTCAACCAGGCGGTCAGCCAGCATCGCCAGCGAATATGTCTCTTCACCTGTAGAGCATCCTGCGCTCCACACCCTGAGGCTATCTTTGCCGGACTGAAGATAGTCCAACAGGATCTCGTAGAGATCGTCGAAAGCTGTCGGCTGACGAAAGAAAGAGGTCGTTCCAATCAGCAGGTCTTCATACAGTCGGCTTAACTCATTCCTGTCGGACTGAAGTTTGAGGTAGTAAGTGTCGACACAAGACTCACCGAGCTGCTCTAAGCGGTGCTCAAGCCGTTTAATAAGCGATGGCTCTCTATAACGCCTCAGGTCGGATTGTTGATGATCATTGAGGAGTTCCAGTATGCGTTCGAATATCTGTCGCTCAATCAGGGGCTTGGTCACGAAGGCCTGACGCTCAGTGCTCCGGTGCTGCTGTATCGCGTTTGCCAGTTCTCTGGTTTCAAGAAATCCAGTTGTTTGAGTTGCTTCATGAAGTCGCGCGGAAAACGCTGGGTCACTACGCTCTAACCCTTTTGGGAGCAGAATCTGTCCTCGATGTTGTCGAATTTCAAAAGCTGCTCGTAATAACTGATGTCTATCGCCAATCTCCATGGGTATTAGGCTGGTGTGAGCTCCGAAGTACTTGCCGAGGGACTCAGCGATATGCAAGAGTGCGTCGCCCTCTGGGCGATCGATTTGGAGTAACTGGTCACGGGCATTGAGTTGGTAAAGTTTTGCAGGGTCCAGCAGGATAATTTGTCCGGCAGTGAGTGATATGCTTTTAGCCGCGATCACTGAGCGAAGCTGGGTATCGAGCTGTATCTGAATCTGCAGCTGGCGTCGAGCGTCTGTATCGCCTTTGAAATTAATCAACAGGCAACCTTCAAAGTTCTTTGGCAGAGCCAGCACAAGCTGTCTCAACTCAAAGGATTGAGCGGTGGTGGCTAGTATGAGCGTTACACTGCTCGGTCTGGAGTTATGTACATGGGTGTAAATAGCCATCTAGCAGCCGCGCTGAAACTGAGCCCTGCGGAATTTTGTCTTAAGCAAAACAGCTCCTAAAGTCAGGCTTGTCCTGAGTGAGAGATCTTTTCTGAGACCTACTGTAAGCCTCGCCAAAAAGTTAACCAAGCTGTCACGCTGAGATCTACAGTTTCAGATTGATCGCATGAAGCGGCAAAATTGGCTTCATCATCGGCTGCCGATAGCGATAAAGCACTATAAAGAGTCTAACATACAAAGGTATCTGCAGCAGGTTTGGCGCCAGCGCCAGAGGACCTCGGCCCAACAGAACTGGCCTAACAACAATAGGAAAAGAGATGATGCGCAAACTAACGATGAGTCTACTGTTTGGTGGGGCGCTAGGTGCCACCATTGCTGGTGCTGAAATGCAACATTCGATGCACGCTGACACAATGCATAAAGAGCAAGGTATTGTGGTGGGAGAGACGCGTGAGCTGGTGCTCTTTCCGCGGCCAGTGTACGACTCGACCCTGCGCAATATGCGAGAGCATTTGAGAGGGATTCACAATGTACAGCGATTGGTCGGTGAGGGGCGGTATGCTGAGGCTGCTGAAGCGGCCGAGGTTGGCATGGGTATGGGCCATAATCACGGTGCTGACGGTGTTGGTGCTGAACATCAGTTTATGCCTGCAAAGATGATGTTGCTGGGACGCGATATGCATATGAGTGCTGCAAATTTGGCGACAGTGTTGCGAGAAGCCGAAGTGACTGACGAGCTTCAGCCC
>DATHZN010000112.1:0-18282 GCA_035458585.1 Marinobacterium sp.
AAGGTAGTTCCCGGCGTTTTCGCTAAGATTCCTTAGGTCATCCAGTTCTGCGTCGTAACCCTCGGCGATGACGCCCCCATCACGGATGACCACAGGCGGTCCGTCAATAATGGCTCTGTCAAGCAGATCGGCGAGTTGAGGGAACTCGCTGATCTCCTCGGTGAGTGAAATAAGGCGAGTTGAATCAGTTTCTGAAATGATCTGTTGGATATCAGGTAACTGTGCCATGGCGTGCTTGAGACGCTCCAGATCTCTTGGTCGTGCCGAACGAAGCGCCACCCGAGCGAGAATACGCTCCATATCGCCGATCTGTTTGAGCAATGGTTGCAGTGCTTCAAAACGGTAGTCCTGCTGCAACCACGCTATCGCACCTTGGCGCTGGTGTAATTCATCGATCGCACGTAAAGGTTGGTGAACCCAGCGTCGCAGGAGGCGGCCCGCCATCGGTGTTTGAGTGCGGTCAAGCACTGCTACCAACGTATGGTCTGCACCGCCGCTGAGATTAAGATCCAGTTCCAGATTCCGCCGTGTGGCGGCATCGATGTGCACGGCATCGTTTGCCTTCTCAACACTCATGCGTGTGATGTGTGGCAAGTTACCTCTTTGGGTCTCTTTAGCGTACTGCATCAGGCATCCGGCGGCAGCAATTGCGAGTGGCATGTTCTCGCAACCGAAGCCGCTTAAATCACGCGTTTTAAACTGCTCATTTAGAAGCCGCTCGCAGGTTTCTGGTTCAAATGCCCAGGGTGGCTGTCGCCGAACGCCAGTATGTTTCAGATTGGAAATCCAGCTAGCATTGGCTAATTCATCACCCAAAAGCAATTCGGCTGGTTTCATGCGCTCAAGCTCGGCGATAAGTGCCGACTCGGAATCAACCTCGGAAACGATAAAGCGGCCAGCACTAATATCAAGTGCCCCCAGTCCAAAACGTTCACCGCTTTGACAGATGGCGGCCAGTAAGTTATCCCGACGCTCATCGAGGAGAGCTTCGTCGGTTAATGTGCCGGGTGTAATGACACGGACAACTTGGCGATCCACCGGTCCCTTGCTGGTAGCAGGATCACCCACTTGTTCGCATATGGCCACAGACTCGCCAGCTCGCACGATCTTGGCAATGTAATTGTCCGCCGAGTGATACGGAATACCGGCCATAGGTATTGGTTCGCCAGCGGATTTACCGCGCGCAGTGAGCGAAATATCGAGAATCTGCGCAGCGCGCTTAGCATCATCAAAAAAGAGTTCATAGAAATCACCCATTCGGTAGAACAGAAACTCCTGCGAGTGCTGCGCCTTAATTTTTAGGTACTGCTGCATCATCGGTGTATGTTGTGAGAGGTTCTGGGCGTCAGTGGTCATTGGGGCTCTAATTTGAACTCTATAATTGGAAAGTGCGTAATATTAAGATGTGACATCAGTAATTCTACGCGAAATAAGATCTGATGGGAGTCCGCAAATGGAAGCTTTAGCGAAACGTCTGGGAGAAGCGCTTCTCGGTCGCAACCTCGTTCTGGCGACTGCAGAGTCCTGCACGGGTGGCTGGGTTTCGGCGCTGGTGACTTCTGTAGCCGGTAGCTCCGCATGGTTTGATGCTGGCTTTGTAACCTATTCAAACCTGGCCAAACAGCGAATGTTGGGTGTTCGTGAGGAGACGCTTGAAACTCAGGGTGCCGTGAGCGAAGCGGTGGTACTCGAGATGGTAACCGGAGCCTGTATCAACTCGAAAGCCAACTGTGCTGTTTCTATCAGCGGCGTCGCGGGTCCAGACGGCGGGAGTCTGGAGAAGCCGGTTGGGACTGTCTGGGTAGGATGGCGCGTGCATCAACATGTTTGGGCACAGAGGTTCCAATTTCGGGGCGATCGGACAGAAATTCGTCGTCAGGCGGTCGAAGCTGCCCTGTCGGGTTTGATTGAATCGAAATATCTCTAATGACGATCTCTCGCTTGCATTCTTTTTATTATCTGTTTTAATACTGTTTATTAATACAGTACTTTTTAGTGAGGCCGGTTATGGATCAGAATAGACAGAAAGCCCTAGACGCTGCACTTTCTCAGATTGAGCGTCAGTTTGGTAAAGGCGCAGTGATGCGTATGGGCGAGCAGCCACGTGAGGCGATCCCGGCGGTCTCAACAGGTTCATTGGGTCTGGATGTTGCGCTAGGCATAGGGGGGCTTCCTTATGGTCGTATTGTTGAGATCTACGGCCCTGAGTCATCTGGCAAAACGACACTCACTCTGCAGGTTATTGCCGAGGCTCAGCGCCAGGGTAAGACCTGTGCGTTTGTTGATGCGGAACACGCGCTCGATCCAATTTATGCCGAAAAGTTAGGTGTCGATGTGGATAGCCTGCTGGTCTCACAGCCCGACACGGGCGAGCAAGCGCTTGAAATCACGGACATGCTGACCCGCTCGGGCGCTGTAGATGTCATCGTTGTCGACTCCGTCGCGGCGCTGACGCCTAAGGCGGAGATTGAGGGAGATATGGGTGATTCTCATGTGGGTCTGCAGGCGCGCTTAATGTCGCAGGCGCTGCGTAAGTTAACTGGTACGGTCAAGCAATCAAATACGCTGCTAGTCTTTATTAACCAGATCCGTATGAAAATTGGTGTGATGTTCGGTAACCCTGAGACTACAACGGGCGGTAACGCACTTAAGTTCTACTGTTCTGTGCGCTTGGATATTCGCCGCACCGGTGCAGTGAAGCAGGGTGATGAGATAGTGGGCAACGAGACGCGCGTTAAAGTTGTTAAGAACAAGGTGGCGCCACCGTTCAAACAGGCTGAGTTCCAGATCATGTACGGTGCGGGTATCTATCACATGGGTGAAGTGATCGACCTCGGTGTTCAGCAGAAACTGATTGAGAAAGCGGGCGCTTGGTACTCATACAAAGGCGATAAAATTGGTCAGGGTAAGGCAAACGCAGCGAAGTACCTAGAAGAGCATCCCGAGATTGCGAATGAGATTGAGACAGAGATCCGTAACCAGTTGCTCTCAGTACCCGTTAAAAAGACAGATGAGAAGAGCTCTAAAGAGTCCAACGCAGAACTCGACTTTTAATTGATACACAGAAAAAGGGCTCATTGAGCCCTTTTTTATTTGAGTTAATCTAGGCTGATGTCTCATGAAATCTAAAGCGAAACCGATAGAGAGTGAGGCCGAAGCGCGCAGTTATCTTATGGACCTGCTGGCTCGACGTGATTATCCAAGATCACAGTTACAACAGAAACTTCAGCAGCGGGAATGCCCCGCCGAGATAGCCGAGTCACTTCTGAATCAGTTTGCGGCCGCGGGTTACCAGAGCGATCAGAGGTTCGTGGATGCACAGGTTCGACAGAGGTTGGAACAGGGGCAGGGCCGGCGAAAAATAGAGTACGACCTGAGGCAAAAAGGTGTCTCAGCGGAGATGATTAACACCACGCTCAATAATCTTGACTGCAAAGAGAATCAGCGAGCATTAGAGTATTACAAGCGTCGCTATGGTGATCGTCCTGCGACAGACCAGAAGGAGCGCGCTAAGCGATTTCGCCATATGGCAGGGCGTGGTTTTGGATTCGACGAAATTAACTACGCCATACGCCACCAGCTTTCAGAAGAAGCTCAGTAAGTATTGGGCTTCCACTCTCCTTAAAACGCTATTTTGATGGATTTATAGCGCAGGTAATTCTGTTTTTCCTATTGTGGGTATTCGAACAAAAAGCATACAGGTGTATACTGTGGCGCCATTTTATACATGTACCTTTTTGCAGGACACGGATTAACCATGAAACAGATGAGCAGTGCTGAAATTCGCAGCGCTTTCCTTGAATACTTTAAGTCTCAAGGGCATGAAATCGTTGCATCCAGCCCATTGATCCCTGGAAACGACGCCACGCTGCTGTTCACCAACGCCGGTATGGTCCAGTTCAAGGATGTGTTCCTTGGCAGCGACAAGCGCAACTACAGTCGCGCAACAACATCGCAGCGTTGTGTGCGTGCGGGCGGGAAACACAATGATCTGGATAACGTTGGATACACTGCCCGTCACCACACCTTTTTTGAGATGCTGGGTAACTTCAGTTTTGGGGACTACTTCAAAGAAGATGCTATTCGTTTTGCCTGGACCTTTCTGACGGAAACGCTTGGTCTCCCCAAAGAGCGCCTATGGGTAACCGTACACCACTCGGACTCTGAAGCAGAAAAGATCTGGAAAGAGGAGATTGGTGTAGATCCAGACCGATTCTCACGTCTTGATGAAGATAACTTCTGGGCAATGGGTGATACCGGACCTTGTGGTCCTTGTACTGAGATCTTCTTTGATCACGGCCCAGATGTCTGGGGTGGTCCTCCGGGAAGTGAGGATGAGGACGGGGATCGTTACATCGAGATCTGGAACGTTGTCTTTATGCAGTACAACCGCTCCGCCGACGGCACGATGACGCCCCTGGAACGTCCATCAATTGATACTGGCATGGGGCTGGAGCGTATCGCTGCGGTTATGCAGGGTGTGCACTCAAACTATGAGATTGATCTGTTCCAAAATCTGCTGAAAGCGACCGCGGAAATAATCTCTACCAACGATCTGTCGAATAAATCGTTGCGCGTGATCGCCGACCACATCCGCTCATGTTCGTTCCTGATTACCGATGGCGTCACACCATCAAATGAAGGTCGTGGATATGTACTGCGCCGCATTATGCGTCGTGCAATTCGTCATGGAAACAAGTTGGGCGCGACTGAACCGTTTTTCCATAAGTTGGTTGGACCGCTGGTTGCCGAAATGGGTGAAGCATATCCAGAGCTTGCCAAGATGCAGGAGCAGGTGGAACGTGTGCTTCTCAAAGAGGAGGAGCAGTTTGCTCGTACTCTTGATAAAGGCATGGCTCTGCTCACCGAAGCAATCGCCGATTTGAATACCAATGTCATTCCCGGTGAGACCGTTTTCAAACTATACGATACTTTTGGTTTCCCTGTTGATCTGACCGCAGATGTCGCGCGAGAGCAGGATCTTACGATTGATATGGACGGTTTTGAATTAGCGATGGCAGAGCAGCGCGAACGTGCGCGTGCGTCAGGTAGCTTTAATGTCGACTATAACGACGGTATCAAGCTGGAGGGTGAAACCGAGTTCTCCGGTTATGACCACCTTGAGGACCGTGTGGAAGTCAGTGCTCTGATTGTGAACGGTGAGTCTTTACAGCAACTGAGTGCAGGCCAGAAAGGTGTAATTGTACTCAAACGCACCCCTTTCTACGGTGAGTCCGGCGGTCAGGTTGGCGACTCTGGGACACTCAGCTGGGACAGAGGGCAGTTTGCGGTTACTGATTGTACTAAAGAGGGACGAAACCACCTGCACCACGGTCTGGTGACCGAGGGGGTTATCGAGGTTGGAGCGACCCTAGTGGCCGAAGTTGATAAAGCCAAACGTCAGGGCGCCGCGCTAAATCACTCTGCAACACACTTGCTACACGAAGCGCTGCGCCGAGTCCTTGGTGATCACGTCCAGCAGAAGGGCTCACTGGTGAACGCTGAGCGCCTACGTTTCGACTTTTCACACTTTGAAGCCGTCAGCGCTGAAGAACTCGCCGCTATTGAGTCGATGGTGAACGACGAGATTAGGAAAAATTCAGCGGTCACTACTGAGATTATGGCACTCGAAGAGGCTAAGGCTAAAGGGGCGGCAGCTCTCTTTGGTGAGAAGTACGATGATATGGTTCGCGTATTAGACATGGGTAATGGCTTTTCGACCGAACTTTGCGGCGGCACCCATGCTAAACGAACGGGCGACATCGGTCTGATGAAGATTGTCTCTGAGAGTGGCATTGCAGCCGGTGTGCGTCGAATAGAGGCGGTTACAGGTGAAGCTGCGTTGCACTGGTTCAATCAGAGTGAAAAGCTTTTAGGCGAGTTGGGTGGCATGGTCAAAGCGGGTCGCGATTCGCTTGTTGAGAAGTACCGTGCGTTGAATGACCGTACTCGTGCATTAGAAAAAGAGATTGAAAGGCTCAACGCTAAGCTTGCCAGTGCACAGAGCGGTGAGTTGCTTTCTGGCGCGGTAGATATTGAAGGTATCAGAGTGCTAGCCACTAAGGTTGAGGGCGCTGATGCCAAGTCACTGCGTGATATGCTGGACCAGTTAAAGAGTAGGTTAGGCTCTGGGGTTGTCGTTCTGGCAGCTGCCGAAGGTGATAAAGTGAGCCTTGTCGCCGGTGTAACTCAGGATCTGACAGACCGCGTCAAAGCGGGCGATCTTATTCGTAATCTTGCCGCTCAGGTAGGTGGAAAGGGTGGTGGTCGTCCTGACATGGCACAGGGTGGGGGTACCGATGCAGCGGCTCTGCCTGCCGCCATTGCCAGCGTTACTGAGCTGGTACGTTCGTCGATTTAAGTTAAACCGGAGCTGTTTTAGGAAGTCAGATAATGGCGTTATATGTACAGAAATACGGTGGTACCTCAGTGGGCTCTGTAGAGCGCATTCAGGCGGTAGCCGATAAAGTAAAACGCTTTCGTGATCAGGGACACGATATTGTGGTGGTTGTCTCCGCTATGAGCGGTGAGACCAATCGGCTCATCGGTTTGGCAAAAGAGATCCAGGAGACACCTGATCCGCGTGAATATGACGTGCTGGTCTCAACTGGAGAGCAAGTAACGATTTCGCTCTTGAGCATGGCCCTTAAGCAGCGCGGCGTCGATGCCCGCTCCTATACAGGGGCACAGGTCCGTATAAAGACAGATAGCTCTCATACTAAAGCTCGCATCGAGGATATTCAGACCGATTTGATGCGCAAGGATCTGGATGCAGGGCGGGTGGTCGTTGTAGCCGGATTCCAGGGGATGGATGAGGACGGCAACATTACGACCCTTGGACGTGGTGGCTCTGATACCACAGGTGTGGCGCTTGCTGCTGCGCTTAAGGCTGATGAGTGTCAGATCTACACTGACGTGGATGGGGTTTACACGACTGACCCTCGCGTAGTCGAGAGCGCTCAGAGGCTAGATCAAATCACCTTTGAAGAGATGCTCGAGATGGCGAGTCTGGGTTCTAAGGTGTTGCAGATTCGCTCAGTCGAATTTGCGGGCAAATACAAAGTACCTCTGCGAGTTCTTTCGAGCTTCCAGGATGGCGGCGGTACACTGATTACTACTGAGGATGAAGATACTGTGGAAAAGCCGATAATCTCAGGTATCGCGTTTAACCGCGATGAAGCAAAATTGACTCTGATGGGTGTGCCTGATCTTCCGGGTGTCGCTTCGCGTATTCTTGGCCCGGTGAGCGCAGCGAACATCGAGGTCGACATGATCGTGCAGAACGTAGCAGCGGATCAGACAACCGACTTTACCTTCACAGTGCACCGTAACGATTACGAAAAAGCGTACGCTATCCTCAAAGAGGTTAATGCCATGCTTGGTGGTCGAGAGTGTGTAGGTGATAACAAGATAGCGAAGGTATCGATTGTCGGAGTAGGCATGCGCTCCCATGCGGGTGTGGCGAGTAAAATGTTTACGGCGCTGGCGGATGAGAACATCAATATCCAGATGATCTCTACCTCTGAGATTAAGGTCTCTGTGGTGATCTCTGAGAAGTACATGGAACTCGCGGTAAGGGCTCTGCACACAGCGTTTGATCTGGATAAAACAGATACTGTTACTGGCTAAGCATATTTTACAGACTGGTCTATATTAAGATCAGTCTGTAGAGACCTAAGGTTCGGGCAAGGACGATCATGTGGGAACATGGACTCGAGCACTGATGTTAATCCGCAATTTGGCTTAAACGGAATTTTAGGGAGAGACCATGCTTATTCTTACACGTCGTGTAGGTGAAACCTTAATGGTGGGAGATGATGTTACCGTCACGGTGCTAGGCGTGAAGGGTAACCAGGTTCGCATCGGTGTAAACGCACCCAAAGATGTTAGCGTCCACCGTGAAGAGATCTATCTGCGTATTCAGCAGGAAGGTGAGCCTAATGAGGCATCTTCGTAAACTTTTCTGCAGTTTTCTGAACTTAAGGCTTTAACTTTAACAACCGGTCTTGTACCATACGCGCCGTTGTTGTGGAGCGGTGGCCGAGTGGCTGAAGGCGCACCCCTGCTAAGGGTGTATACGTTTACGCGTATCGAGGGTTCGAATCCCTCTCGCTCCGCCATCAAGATTAAGCGCCCGTAGCTCAGCTGGATAGAGTACCTGGCTACGAACCAGGCGGTCGCACGTTCGAATCGTGCCGGGCGCGCCATAACTATGAAAAAGCCACCTTTCGGTGGCTTTTTTATTCGTCTGGATTTTTTCGCGCTCTAACACGATTTCTAAGTAAATTACCTGAAATTAGGTCAGTGCGGACGAAGGTCTTATTTGCCCGAAACAGGTAGGCTTAGGATCACAGGCTTGACTGAATTTAATCGAGACGCCTACGCTGTTTGTTTCTCGACAGGACCTGTACCAGAAGAATCCCAAAGAGAGCACGCCGCCAGAAGATCTGGGTTGAGGCAGCTCAATGCTCAACGGACCCACGTACACGAAATGCGATATCAAGCAATGTACGGCCGTGGGCCTAACGGGTCCCGCTGCTCCTTTCCTCTCAGGAAGCTCCCTCAGGTGTCTGCGTAGAGGCCCTTTGCCTGCGAGGCAAGAGATTACGCACCCCGATGAGCACTCCCAGGTAGACTAGGATGAGGCCGAGGATCCAAGCCCACATATTCTGTTGTAGTGTGTCTGCTATGGTGAGCCCCAGATAGGCCACTAGCAGTGGATAACCCAGCACCAGGCTCAGTAGATGCTCAACTGAGAATTTTTTCTCTGTAGTATTGGTTTGCATTTTCCATACCTGCAAAAAAGTTATCAGGAATACGATAAATATAACTATAAAGAATAGATAGAAAATTTCTAATAATTTTTAGGTATTACAAAAGAATCAGGCTGCTAACAATATGGCGAGACCAGGCCTGCGGAGTAGGTGTATCAGTTCCAGAGGGTTGAAACGGCCATCGCGCTTCTTGGTGAATCAGGTTCAGTTGATAAGTCTAGATTGGGCAGAGCAGCTTTCGTGTTTAAAGATGGCGATATGTTAAATCTGCACTAACTTGGCCGTCGCCGGTGTCATGTAGCCAGCTAGAGCAAAAAGACAGGTATCGATAACACGATCTTCAAGCGTAGCATGGGGCCAGATGTCAGAAGTCGCGCTCATGGAACCAAAAATAAAAGGTTTTTCGAGGAACAGATTGCAGGTGCAGTCCGAAAGGTCATCGATTAACCTCTTACTTGAGTGGGGAAGTGCTAAGATCAAACCTCGGTATGGCTCTCCAGAGACAGTGTCACCGATTACCAGTCTGGCTTCGACAGGAAGCCCTGACTGCTCTACAGCGGAGGCGAATGCTGCACCCGTATCGATGTTGCCAGCAATGAAACTCCGGTCAGCGCCAAGTAGCTCACGAAATAAGAGGATGAGTTCGCTCGCTTCGTCGGCGTTGTTTAACTGAATCTTGAGCACAGTGCCTCCCTTAGCCTCTTTGGGTTCCTTTCAGTTAGATCAAGGTAAGTGATTGCCAGATCTCAATAAACCAAATAATATGATGTAAGCGCTTACATTGTCTAGTTTTCGGTGTTTTCGAGCACTGAAGCGCGTCGTAAGCGCATCTGTGAAGAACCGTGAGTTTTATTCAACGGTTAGAATGTCGCTAAATCCTCTAAATCATCGAACCGATGAATTGGAGCTATCCCGCGTAATTTGTGCATCTGCACAAATATTCGGGGTTTTGATGATACAAATCCGACATTTTTGTAAAATTACTACTCAACAAGTAGTCTTGCGCTATCCCTTAGCTTGTGGGATAAAAGGTAGCGGTAGAAAAGCGTATTTGAAAAAAACGCTGTTAGAATAAATGTTCTAAAAAAAACTAGGCTGAGATGTTTAATCAATTTGCCTGCAGAAATTGATAGGAGCTGGGATGGAGAACCTGATATCAGAAGGCCTCTCTCTGATGGTTTATGGTATGGGCTTTGTGTTTGTATTCCTCACTTTGCTAGTGGTGGCGACAAGCCTGATGTCCAAGTTGGTGACTAAATATGCGCCAGAGCCACTGCCGATACCCAAAGCAAAGCCGGTAGTCCAAGCTGCGGGCAGTAAGAACGATGATATTTTGGCTGTTATAGCGGCCGCTGTGCACCATCACCGCTCTAAGTAAAAGAAGAGAGAATAATCCGTTATGTCTAATGTTAAAAAGCCTCTCGGCATTACTGACGTCGTTTTGCGCGACGGTCACCAGTCGCTTCTCGCTACTCGAATGCGTCTAGATGACATGCTGCCTATTGCCGAAAAACTAGACAAGATCGGTTACTGGTCTGTTGAGAGTTGGGGCGGCGCGACCTTTGACTCATGTATTCGCTTCCTAGGGGAAGATCCCTGGGTTCGCATAAGAGAGCTCAAGGCAGCGATGCCGAATACTCGTCAGCAGATGCTGTTGCGCGGTCAGAACCTAATGGGCTATCGCCACTATGCGGATGATGTCGTCGATCGTTTTGTAGAGCGTGCTGCTCACAACGGTGTTGATGTGTTTCGCATATTTGATGCCATGAATGACCCGCGCAACCTTGAGCGTGCAATCAAAGCGGTTAAGAAAACTGGCAAGCATGCACAGGGTACAATCTCCTACACGACTTCACCTGTACACACAGTAGATATGTGGGTGGATTTCGCCAAGCAGCTCGAAGATCTGGGTGTTGACTCTATTGCGATCAAGGATATGGCAGGTATTTTGGCGCCATATGACGCCTTTGATCTGATTTCGCGTTTGAAGGCGCAAACTGGGCTTGAGGTTCAATTTCACGCTCACGCTACGCCGGGTCTGTCAGATATGACCATTCTGAAAGCGGTAGAAGCGGGTGTAGACCGTGTTGATACTTCTATCTCCTCGATGTCGGGTACTTACGGACACACGGCGACTGAGTCAGTGGTAGCAGCTCTTGCAGGTACTGACCGTGATACGGGTCTTGATCTGGTGGCGCTGCAAGAGATCTCCGCTTACTTCCGCCAAGTGCGTAAAAAGTACGCTAAATTCGAAGGTTCGCTGCAGGGAACTGACAGCCGTATTTTGGTTGCACAGGTTCCCGGTGGCATGCTTACCAACATGGAAAACCAGTTGAAAGAGCAAGGCGCCTTGGATCGTTTTGATGAGGTGCTAGCCGAGATTCCCCGAGTTCGTGAAGATCTGGGGCATATCCCTCTGGTAACGCCGACTTCGCAGATCGTCGGTACCCAGGCTGTGATTAACGTCCTTGTTGGTGAGCGTTACAAAACGATTTCTAAAGAGGTTCAGGGCATCCTAAAAGGTGAGTACGGTGCAGCTCCAGCACCCTACAATGCTGAACTTCAAGCTAAGGTACTTGCTGGCGGCGAGGCTATCACTTGCCGTCCTGCCGACCTACTTGATTCAGAGATGGACAAGCTGGTCGCCGAACTTCGAAACATTGCTGCTGAGAAGGGAATCAAACTTGAGCAGGGTGAGTCTGAAATTGATGACGTTCTTACTTACGCTCTGTTCCCACAGATCGGTCTTAAATTCCTAGAAAATCGCGGAAATCCAGACGCTTTTGAACCCGCACCGACTTTAGAGGACGCACGCGCTATGTCTGCACCTAAAAATACAGGACCACAGGTCTACACCATCACTGTAAATGGCCAGAATTATGTGGTTCAAGTGACCGAGGGGGGTGACATCAGCGCAGTAGCACCTGTCGCTGCTTCAGCGGCTCCTGCACCTTCGGCAAATCCGGCACCGGCTGCTGGCTCCGGCGAGTCAGTTCCTGCACCGTTGGCAGGAAATATCTGGAAGGTCCAAGTGAGCGTCGGTCAGGCAGTACAGGAAGGTGACGTGCTCGTTATCCTGGAAGCGATGAAGATGGAGACTGAGGTGCGCGCAGCTCGTTCAGGCACCATTGTTTCCGTTGATGTGAAAGAGGGTGACACCGTTCAGGTGGGCGACTCTCTGATCAGTCTGGCCTAAGGCCGAGGTAGAGAGCTATGGAGAAGGTTTTAGACCTCTGGCACGCGTCAGGTCTATACAATATATCGGGCGGGCAGATCACCATGATTGTGGTGTGTATGCTCCTCCTTTATCTTGCGATAAATAAAAAGTTTGAACCGCTGCTGCTGGTACCCATAGGTTTTGGTGGCATTATGGCGAACATACCCGAAGCTGGACTGGCGTTCTCAGCGGTGGAGAATGCCATTCACTTTGCGAAACCTGAGGTGTTAAGTTCGCTGGCGACGACCCTGGGTATCTCCAGCACTGACCCTTATGATGTTCTCGCGGCGTACAGCTCATCTAATGCATCAACGCATCATGCTGCGACGCTGGTGGCGGCTGATGCGGGATACAGCAACGGGATGATGTACAACTTCTACTCCGTTGTAATCGGTTCAATGATCGGCCCGTTGCTTATTTTTATGGGCGTTGGCGCCATGACCGATTTCGGTCCGCTCTTGGCTAATCCTAAGACGTTGTTCCTGGGTGCAGCAGCGCAGTTTGGTATCTTCGCAACTGTACTTGGCGCTGTAGGGCTTAGTGCACTTGGCATTATGGATTTCAGCGTACAGGATGCGGCGGCAATCGGTATTATTGGCGGTGCAGACGGTCCAACCGCTATCTATGTTGCAAGTATGCTAGCTCCGCACCTTTTGGGTGCGATAGCCGTGGCCGCTTACTCATACATGGCACTGGTTCCGCTCATTCAGCCACCTATCATGCGAGCGCTGACGACAGAAGCTGAGCGGAAAATTCAGATGCACCAGCTTCGTCATGTATCGAAGAGAGAGAAGATCTTCTTCCCTATCATTCTGCTGATACTGGTCGCCTTGCTGTTGCCAGATGCGGCACCTCTGCTGGGTATGTTCTGTTTTGGTAATCTGATGCGTGAGTGTGGTGTGGTTGACCGTCTCAGTGACACGGCCCAGAACGCTCTAATCAACATCGTAACGATCTTCCTCGGTCTCTCTGTAGGTTCAAAGTTGAGCGCGGATAAGTTTCTGGACCTCAACACCCTGGGTATTCTTCTTTTAGGTATTGTTGCATTCGGAATTGGTACCGCCGCTGGTGTACTGATGGCGAAACTGATGAACAAACTATCAGGCGGTAATGCTATCAACCCACTGATCGGTTCTGCGGGAGTTTCCGCTGTTCCAATGGCCGCGCGTGTATCGAACAAGCTAGGCCTTGAGGCTAACTCGCAAAACTTCTTGCTGATGCATGCGATGGGGCCGAACGTGGCCGGGGTTATCGGTTCAGCGGTAGCGGCAGGCGTGATGATTAAGTTCGTCGGCTAAGTTAAGCCATACCTCTTCAAAAGCCGAGACCTTGTCTCGGCTTTTTTATGGATGACAGGTTGGGGTCGTATATAAATTGCCAGCCACAAGGCTAATACTCTGAAGAGAGTCATTTTAAGAGTTGCGGGGCATGTTAAGAGACGGTGTGGACAAGACTCGAGCGCTCTTTTTGCAGGCTAAATGGCAACTTTTTCAGCGCGTCGACAATCTCTTAGAGACGTCGCTCAATAATCTGCAGGGAGGCGAGTTTCATCTCTATCCCTGTCAGTTGATATCTTTGAACTCCTGCATATACCGTCCCGCATTGAGCGGTCAGACGTTGCTGATACGCAAGCGGGTGACGGCTATAGAGCCTATCCATTCCGCATAACTGAGTGTTGGTGATCGAGCTAGTTCGTATTAAAAAAATGAGCCGTGCCCTAAGGTTATCGTCTTAGCCCTTCTGATCTAAGACTTCTCTTTAGATGCTCCCGTTAACGGGCACACTACCTATGGGAGTAGAAGCTTTTATGAGATCTCTCAGGTAACTATTTTTGACCCAGAATTTTCTACCCAACCTCTTTCACCCAAACGCTACTAGCCAAATCACTCTACGTGCGACGCTATAGGAATTTTTATATCGATTCGGATAATTGAGGGTATAAGGCTTATTTAGCTGATTTGAGGAGTCTTATGTCTGAATGGGGGGCTCTCTGCAGTAGTTCAAAGAGTCACTGATTGAGTTGATAGTGAGTCTCTAGGTAGTGGAACTTCGGCTGCGCGACCCACAGATAGAGATACCAGATGAGGTGAGGGCAGCGCCGAAACGCTACCCATACCAAAATCTAAGGTAGCAATCAGGCTCTCTTTAGATGAGCGAGCCAGTTGATTCTGAGCTTTTCGCCTAGACTACGAGAGATCGCAGCGAACATCGCGATAATAATCTCGCCGGCCTTTTCGTTGCGGTAGTTGCGAGCCAGAGATAGGTAGTCAGATTCCGAGTAGTTTTCGTCGCAGAATACGAGTTGGATATCAGTGCGTGATGACGAATGGTTCATAGCTTCTCTCCAATTTCACACGCGGAGAGTATGCGCAGGACCACATCAAGCATCAAACGATGTTTTTCGATCAATTTGTTGAAAAAAAGTAAGCCACCAGCCTATTTGAAGGGGTAAGAGAACCCCTGCGGTACTCAGGCTGGTGTTTGGGATTACTAGTTGAACTCTAGCAGGACTTTTGCAGAGGCAACTTCGTTATTGGATAGTTTTTCGAACCAAATCTGACCATCTTTGGCGGGCTCAACCTGATACCAGTCAAGGGCACCGAAGCGATCATCGACCATGGCTTCCACCACCTCTTTGAAGTGCTTCATTGTATAAGTGTAGCTACCGACAAACTTCAACTCCTGTAGCGTGGCACGGCGGATGTCGAAGCCATCTGCAGCGCTACCGAGTCCAATATGGACCAGTGTGCCACCGGGTCGTAAACGAGAGCTCGCCATTGCTCGTGTCGGTGCGATGCCAACCGCGTCAATGACCGCGTCGATAATGGGCAGATTGAGTTGTTCCAGTTCACTGGGATCAACTGCTGTAAGCCCCTGGCGTTGAGCATTTGCTCGTCTGCCAGGTTGTGTCTCCACTACCCAGATATTTTCAATACCCAGCGCTCGCGCTGACAGCGCTGTTCCCAGACCAACCGCACCTGCACCGCAGACAATCAGATTGATATCCGAGAGGTTCATCCCTGTTGAGCGCTCAGCGAGGCGGACTGCATGCCAGCCACACGCGAGGGGCTCACATAAAGCAGCCTTACGCATGTCAAAATTGGAAGGCAGCTCGATCAGGTTGCGCACCGGCATTGCGAAGAACTCTGCGAAAGAGCCCGGACGTGGCGCCATCGATATAATCTGGCGGTCTGGACAGAGGTTGTCCTCACCTCGTACGCATGCGGGACAGGTCCCACAGGTGACCAGAGGATTTACAACTACGGCTCGCTCTTCACCGTTGATTTGGGCAAAACCGGACACTTCATGGCCCAGAACCAATGGTGCCGGACGCCTTTCATCTTTTCCATGAAAAGCATGAAGATCTGAGCCGCAGATACCCGCGGATACGACCCGTACCAGAACCTCGCCCTCTGCAGGCGTGGGCGTCTCGATATCTTTATATTCGAGGGTATTATTTCCCTCATACACCAGCGCTTTCATTTGGCGGTAAATCCTCCATCAACGTACAGCACCTGCCCCGTAACATAATCGCTTGCAGGTGAGGAGAGAAACAGCAAGGGCCCAACCAGATCGTCTAAGCTTCCATTTCGACCAACGCAGGTCTGAGCCGCTAACTGGTCAACCAAGCTATCGTTCTCAAACACTTTTTGTGTCAGTGCGGTGGGAAAGAAGCCTGGACCAATGGCGTTGACTGACACGCCCTCACGTGACCACTCTTCGGCCATTGCACGGGTGAGCTGACCCACGCCGCCTTTGGTAGCGCCATAAGCGATACCATTAGGAAAGGCGCGTTCAGTCTGCAATGACGCTATATTGATGACGCGCCCCCAGCCTCGTAGGCGCATACCCTTTGCCAGGCTTTTAGCCAGCAGATAAGGTGCAGTCAGATTGAGGTTAAGAGTCATGTTCCACTCGTCGAGACTCAGATCGTCTGAGTTCTTGCGAGGGTTAACTCCGGCCGCATTGACCAGAATATCGACCTCACCAAACACTTTAACCAGTTCATCACCTAACTTCTCTGTAACTGAGCAGTCACTCAGATCAGCTGAAGCATGCGCGAGGTTGTCAGGATATTGAGATTTTAAGTCCTCTAGAGGCCCTGCACTGCGCGATACCGCAACCACTTTTGCTCCAGCTTCAAGATAGGCCTGCACAAAGCGCAGGCCAATACCGCTAGAGCCGCCGGTTACGACGGCCACACGGCCTCGAACATCGAAGTTCGGGGTCATTTACTGTCCTGTTAGGTCGAAAGTTTCATTCGGGAAGAACTTCTCCAGGCGGATATCCGCTGTGCGGGCGTGTCCTTCCATACCTTCTAGGCGAGAGATGCGTGCTGTTGCAATCGCTACATCTTTCATAGCATCCATATTTGAACGCTGCCATGTTACAAGCTTCATGTACTTATGTACTGACAGACCACCGGTGTACTTCGCAGCGCCAGAGGTAGGCAGTACGTGGTTTGGACCTGATGCTTTGTCGCCAAATGCAACGGTCGTCTCCACACCAAGGAACAGTGATCCGTAACAGGTTAGGCGGTTAAGCCACCAGTCAAGATCTTCTGCCTGTACTGTGAGATGCTCTGGTGCGTATGCATCAGAAACCTGAGCCATCTCTTCACGATCTGCGCAGACAATCACTTCGCCGTAATCATTCCAAGCTTTGGTCGCATTTTCGCGGTTCAGGTCAGGGAGGGTTTCAATCTTTTTCGGTACCCATTCAAGTACCTGCTCGCCCAATTCGCGGCTATCAGTCACCAGCCATACAGGTGAGTTGTAGCCGTGCTCTGCCTGGCCAACCAGGTCCGCTGCAACAAGCTCAGGATCAGCTTTGCCATCAGCAAGGATCAGCGAGTCAGTTGGTCCTGCGAACATGTCGATACCTACACGGCCGAAAAGGATGCGCTTCGCTTCAGCTACGAACTGGTTACCCGGCCCTACCAGGATGTCAGCTTTTGGCAGGCCGAAGAGACCGAATGCCATTGCTGCGATACCCTGTACACCACCGAGTGCGACGATTTTATCAGCACCACAGAGGTGTGCTGTGTAGACGATCGCGGGGTGAATACCTCCATCGGGGCGTGGAGGTGAACAAGCCACGATCTCTTTACAACCAGCAACCTTAGCTGTGGTCACGGTCATCAGTGCAGAAGCGACGTGAGCGTAACGTCCACCTGGCGCATAACAGCCTGCTGCTTGAACAGGAATGGCTTTCTGGCCTGCAATCAAACCAGGGATAATTTCAACTTCTGTGTCGACGATCGTACTCTTCTGCGCTTCTGCAAATTTCTTCACGTTGGCGTGAGCGAAGGCGATGTCCTCTTTGAGTTTCTGAGGAACTTTTGCACAAGCCGCATCGATCTCTTCTGGCGTCAGTACAACGTTGCCATTGTAGCCGTCGAATTTATCACGGTAGCGCAAGCAGGCTTCGTCACCACCTTGCTCAATATCGTTTAGGATTTCTTGGACAATAGCCGATACATCGCTCTGGTTTGCGGTAGAGGAGATCTCAGCTTTCTTTAGATATTCAATAGTCATTTTAGGATTCTCTTACTTATATATATCGGGTAGCAAAGATGTTGATAGTTCTGGGACGTAAGCAATCAGAAGGGTAACGCCCAGCATGAAAAGAACGAAAGGAATCGCGCGGTACGAAATCTTCAGTATCGACTCGCCCGTCAAGCCAGCAACGACGAACAGGTTTAGGCCCAGAGGTGGTGTTATAAAGCCGACCCCGAGCGTGGTGATCATCATGATGCAGAACTGAATCTCGTTCATACCGATCTCCATCGCCAACGGGTGCAGCAGTGGAGCTAGGATTACGATATTCGGTGTTGTTTCCATTACGCAGCCGGCCACAACCAAAATGCATATCATTAGAAAAATGATCATCTCGGGTGAATCGGTCATCGACGTAACGGCATACACGAAGCCCTGCGGAACCCCCATGATCGCCAGCGCCTGCGCGAGCGGAAGGGAGAAAGCGATAATCGGTATGATCACGCCGTTCACCTTGGCAGAGCTGATCAACATGCTGGGGAAATCGCTCAGTTTTAGCGTGCCCAGAATGAAACCGAGGACGATAGTGACGACCACCGCAATTGCGCCAGCTTCTGTAGGTGTAAGGCTGCCTGAGAAGATGCCGGTAAAGATGATGATTGGGACAATAAATGCATACCAACCATTCTTAATCGATGTTCCAACGTTGGCCGCCCACTCGCGTCCCGTCAGGCGGTCACTGTTTTCCCAGTTGTTCAGTCGGTTCATTACGGTGTTCGTTGCCAGTATCGAT
>DATHZN010000113.1:0-4446 GCA_035458585.1 Marinobacterium sp.
GCCGGCAAAATGATGCGGTGGAGTCTTACTGACTAAGCTGGTAGCCTCCGTGCTATCAATACCATTTGTAGAGTAACCTATCAGATGAAACAGTACCTCGACCTGTGTCAGCGTATCGTTGATGAGGGTGTTTGGGTGGACAATGCTCGCACCGGTAAGCGCTGCCTCACTCTTATTAATGCCGATCTGACCTACAACGTTGGCGCTGGCGAGTTCCCGCTGGTGACGACACGCAAGAGTTTTTATAAAGCGGCGATTGCCGAGATGATCGGTTATCTTCGAGGATACGACAACGCGGCAGACTTTCGCGCACTGGGAACCAAAACCTGGGATGCTAATGCCAACGATAATGCCGACTGGCTGGCTAACCCTTTGCGCAAAGGTGAAGATGACTGCGGCTTTATTTACGGTAAGGTTGCGCGCAACTTTCCAAAGCCTGATGGCGGATCAATCGACCTGCTTCGCAAAATTATTGATGACCTTAAAGCAGGTAAAGATGATCGCGGTGAGATCCTAACCTTCTACCATCCCGGTGCTTTTCATATGGGGTGTTTACGCCCCTGCATGTACAGTCATCATTTCTCTCTGCTTGGCGGTACACTCTTTCTCAACTCAACTCAGCGTAGTTGCGATGTCCCTTTGGGTTTGAACTTTAATATGGTCCAGGTTTACTTTTTGTTGGCCATTGTTGCGCAGATTACCGGTCATAAGCCCGGTATGGCCTATCACAAAATCGTGAACGCCCATATTTATGAGGATCAGCTTGAACTGATGCGAGATGTGCAACTCAAGCGCGAACCTTTCCCTCCTCCTAGGTTAAAAATCAATCCAGACATACGATCGCTCGAGGATCTGGAAACCTGGGTGACGATGGATGACTTTGAGATAGAAGGTTATCAGTACCACCCCGCCATACACTATCCGTTTTCGGTTTAAGGAGTTGTTATGCGCTTGGCATTAATTGTTGCCCAAGGAAAAAACCGAGTTATTGGTCATGAAAATCGCCTGCCTTGGTATTTGCCAGAGGACTTGCGCTATTTCAAACAGGTTACGATGGGCAAGCCCATTATCATGGGCCGCAAAACCTATGAATCCATCGGTAAGCCGCTGCCGGGGCGGACTAATATTGTGATCACGCGTGATGACCGTTGGCGGGCCGATGGTGTCAAGCTGGCGCGATCACTCGAAGACGCCATCACAATTGCAGAGGCTCAGGCACTCATTGACGGAGTTGATGAGGCGGTGGTCATCGGTGGTGCGCAGATCTATCAACAGTCACTTGCACTGGTTGATCGGCTCTACATGACAGAAGTGGCTGCGGAGCCGGTTGGCGACGCCTGGTTCCCGGAGGTTGATTACACCCATTGGCTTGAACTGAGTCGCGAATCTTATCCGGCGGGAGACCAGCCAAATCGCTATCCCTATGCTTTTGTAGTGTACGATCGCGCGGAGCACTGAGATGAACCTGCAGCTCCTCAATGCACTGGCTGACGGCGAGTTTCATAGCGGTGCGCAGCTCTCAAAAGTCTTAGGTGTGAGCCGCACAACCGTCTGGAACCAGATCAAAGAGTTGGAGCCGCTCGGTATTGAGGTTCACTCGGTACGTGGGCGCGGCTACCGCATCTCCGGAGGGCTGGACCTGATTGATGGTGAGCACCTCCAACATCAGCTTGAGGGGCTAGGTATCGCTGAACACTTGGATCTAGTCGACCTCGTTGCTCAATGCGAATCGACTAACCTAAGTGCTCAGAGAGCAAGCCTTAACGGCCACAAACGAGCGCTATTCATTTCAGAGTACCAGAGCAGTGGGCGGGGACGACGAGGTCGAGCATGGGCAAGTCCCTTTGCCAGTAACCTTTACTTCTCGCTTAGTTGGCCCTTCAGCGGTGGTGTGGCCTCATTGGAAGGGTTGAGTCTGGCTGTTGGGGTTGCGCTGCGCCGAGCATTGCAGGCGCTCCATATCGATGATGTTCAGCTCAAGTGGCCGAATGATCTGCTGCTCAATGGACGTAAACTTGGTGGCGTGTTGATTGAGGTGGGGGGAGACCTATCCGGCGAATGTACTGCAGTGATCGGTATTGGGTTAAACGTATCAATGCCCGACAGTGTTGAGCAGCAGATTGATCAACCCTGGGCAGATCTGCGAGGGCGACTACCGGCTGACCTTACACGCAGCGATCTGCTAGCCGTCGTTCTGCTTCATTTGATTCAAATGTTAGACGAGTACTCCTCCAAAGGATTTTCTAGCATGCGGGCCGAGTGGCAAGCGGCCAATGCATTTAGAGACAAATCTGTATCTCTGCTGATCGGTCAGCGACGTGTAGATGGTTTATGTCTGGGTGTGGACGCTACTGGAGCGCTGCGGCTGCAGACCGCTGAGGGAGAGCAGTGCTTCCAGGGCGGTGAGATAAGCTTGCGGGCGAATTGATGCGACTCGAAATTGATCTGGGAAATACGCTGTTAAAGTGGCGTTTGGTTGAAAATGAACAGCGGGTGGATGGTGGTCAGTTTAGTCTGACAAACCTCGAGGCCTGGCTGGCAGGTATGCAGTCACAGTTGAGCTCGATTTGGATAAGTTCTGTGGCGGGTGATGCGATAAACTATCAGCTTGCTCAACGTCTACAGGTCCACTTTGGCACAACAGCTGAGTTTGCCCGAGTGACCGGAAGTGCTGCCGGGTTGGTAAATGCCTATGCGCAACCCGAGCGTATGGGCGTAGATCGCTGGCTGGCCATGCTGGCAGCCTGGAGTCGATTCGGCACTGCCCTGTTAGTCGTTGATGCCGGCAGTGCTATTACCATTGAGCGGATCTCCGCTGACGGTCATTACCTCGGTGGTTCTATCCTGGCAGGCTTTCAGATGCAACAAAACACGCTTCTCGGTCGCACGGCGCGTGTACGTTTCGAGCCGGCTCCCGGCGATCCAATCAAAGGTGGCGTCGATACCGCCGCTTGTGTCGCATCGGGTGCTGAACTGGTGCTCCGTGGTTTAGCGTTACAGCTTGAGGAGTTAGCTAGGGAGCTTGGACCGGACGGTGCAGCTGCTACTATTGTTGTAACAGGTGGTGATGCGCTGCATTTGGGCGAATATCTGGAGACCGATTTGCCTGTCGAGTATCTACCTGAGTTGGTTATGGACGGTCTGAAATTGGCTAAAAGGGAGAGCGTTTGATGCTGCGGTGGGTGTTTCTGTTGGCCTTGCTTGCCAATGCGTTGCTGTTTTTTTGGTATGCGCAAAAGTACCACTTCGCCCAATCAGTCAGTCAGCCAGATTTCAAGCCTTCGGTGTTACGCCTGCCATCTGAGTTGCGTGCTGGTGAGAGCCTGATGCCCCGGCCACGTGAGTGCGCGAGCTTTGCACCCTTGAGTAGCGAATACGAGGCGAGCCGCCTGGTCGAGTTATTGCGGGAGCAGGGATTCGCAGCAGACTATACACCCATGCCTCCCGTGGAGGATGGTGTGCGGTTAGAGTACCCACTCCCGGCAGATGCCGAAGCGCGGATCGCTGTGCTGGACGATCTGGCACGTGCCGGCTGGGTGCCAGAGAGCCGTGATGGCGCATTAGTACTGGGTAGTTACGCTGATCAACAGGCAGCCCAGACGATGCTCGCTTCGCTGCCTCAGCAGGTGGCTGACAAAACTCGAATCAAGTCGGTATTGCGCGCCTCTGGGGATTTTAAGGTCTCAACCAGCTACTTGGTTGGCTATGAAATAACCAGTGAAATCAAGCAGCTAATTAACGACAGTTGGCTTGGGATAAAATTTGAAAAAAATCTTTGTGAAGGGGTTGCAAGCCCCTAAGTCGATCAGTAAGATACGCCCCACTTCGTTGCTGAGCCGGTATAGCTCAGTTGGTAGAGCAACTGACTTGTAATCAGTAGGTCCCGAGTTCGACTCTTGGTGCCGGCACCATTTTAGCAGTGAAGTTGTGGTGGGATTCCCGAGTGGCCAAAGGGATCGGATTGTAAATCCGACGCGAAAGCTTCGATGGTTCGAATCCATCTCCCACCACCATCCTGATCAGCTGCTTCAGGCGGGTATGGTATAGTGGCTATTACCTCAGCCTTCCAAGCTGAAGAGGCGGGTTCGATTCCCGCTACCCGCTCCAGCTCTTAATCTTCACTCAAGAGCGTTAAGAGCAGTTAAGCAAGCTAGATTCGCTCATGTAGCTCAGGGGTAGAGCACACCCTTGGTAAGGGTGAGGTCGGCGGTTCAAATCCGCCCATGAGCTCCAGTATTCCGAAAGGGTAGATGTAGAGATATATCTGCCTTTTTTCGTTTTTGACCGAGGATATGAAACGTGGCAAAGCAACAATTTGAACGTAACAAGCCGCACGTTAACGTAGGTACAATCGGCCACGTTGACCACGGTAAAACTACACTGACAGCAGCGCTGACTCGCGTATGTTCAGAAGTATGGGGCGGCGCAGCCGTTGCCTTCGACGGT
>DATHZN010000114.1:0-3079 GCA_035458585.1 Marinobacterium sp.
AGATCGTTCTGGATCTGACGAAATAGTGGAGCCAGGTCATCAGCCGGTGTCAGTGAAGCCTCAACTACACCGATCAGTGAATTGAGCTCGTCAATATCGCCCAGTGCTTCCACGCGCGGGTGAGTTTTGTGTACCTCTTCGCCGGTCGCCAGACGGGTGGTGCCTGCGTCGCCTTTGCGGGTGTAGATTTTGTCTAAACGGTCTGTCATTTTGTCTCCAAAAACAAGGGACGTGAATCAACGAGTTGGTGCAAGCCTCTTTACTAGCGGAAAGTATAGCGGATACTCGCTTCGGCGTAGCGACCTCTGCCGTTGAAGCCATCAACGGGCTCGTAGGTTTTATCCAGTAAATTATCGATATGTAGGCCGATGAATAAGTTCTCGTTGTAATTATGCGAAGCTCCCAGGCTCCAAAGAGCATAATCTGGCATCGGTTTTGCGGCATAAGTATCCGCATCAAGTGAGGTCAGGTTGCCTGTATACTGATAGCCTAAATTGATCGAAGTCGCCTCCGAGAGGCGATATCTGGTGCTTAATTTGGCTTGATGAGCTGCTCGATTGATTAATGGTGCGCCGTTCTGATCCATATTTTCAGAGTCGAGATAAGCAAGATCTATATTGAAAGCTAAAGAGTTAAATTGACGATAGAGGCTCAGTTCTACCCCGCGAGTCCTTGCCTGACCGATGTTCGATAGCACCCAGGACTGAAATTCAATTAGGTTGGTAAATTCGGTTTCGTATGTACTCAGCGTACCACTCCATCCGTTTAGCTGATTGAAGCGGTAGCCTGCCTCTGTGGTGTAGGCACCCTCGGGTACAAGATTAGCGTTGCCGTAAGTAGCGTCTAGGTCCGCGAGAGTTGGGTTAGCGTAGGCGAATTTTCGGCTAAGGTATAGCTCATCTCGGTCGGTAATCGGGACTGTAACTCCGGATGACCAGCTCGTTTGGTACCCGTAAGTGCTCTGCCTCTCTCGACGAATGCTGCCCTCCAACTGCGCGCTCTTGAAACTTTTTTTCAGAGAAGCAAACACACCCTGTGTCTCTGTTTTACCTGTTGCGTAAGTGCTTTGTGCACTTTCGTTTCGGAGATCAAAGCCGGCAGTCAGAAACAGCTCCTTATCGAGCTCAATGTTGGCTGTGTTGGTCCATTCTGTTCGATCTACATGAGTGGAGTTGAAACTTGATCGATCAGATTGATCATAATTCCTGCGATCATTTTTTAAGTCTGAGAACTGACTATCGAAGCCGATACGGCTGCTAAAGAATTCGAGCTTTGCACCAACGCGCCGAGTGTAGAAATCGGTCGCGTTAGAGCTTGAGAAAGTGTCCTCATCGAACTCGGTAGTTCCTTCCCACGCACTTAAAAAACCGCTGAGGTTTAGTTTACCCACGCGGTGAGAGAGCGCGAGGTCCAAATGACGCTTACTGAAGCCATCGTCATCGGTATCAGCGTATACATTTGAAGCATCGTAACCGCTAGAGTTCGTCTGTCCTAGATTGATTCGGTAATTTCCTGATTCGCTAAATTTGCCGAGACTTAAATAACCCAAGTCATAGTGGCCTTCCCCAACTCTCGTGGAGATCTGTTTAACAGCTCTGCTTGCCAGTGGCTTTGTGAATATTTGTAGCACTCCGCCAATCGCATCGGCCCCGTAGAGTGTGGATAATCCCCCCGGCACAAACTCTATACGCTCTACCAATTCCAGAGGGATATACTCTACTTCTGTCTTGCCATCAGTGGTCGATGTGGCACGCTGACCATCAATCAAGACGATGAGGTGATTGGAGTTTGAACCGCGAACAAACATTGATGTTGAGCTGCCGACAGATCCGTTGCGGGCGATTGTCACTCCGTTTAGTAGATCGAGCGCCTCATTTAGTGAACTTATTCCGGCAGCATTCAACTCGTCTGCCGTAAGAATTTGAATTGTTTGTGCTGTTGTGAAGCCGGAGTAACTGCGGGTACCGGTTACATTAACTTCGAGTGGATTAGTGGCCCCGGCGATCGCTGGAAAAGAGCTGAGAGCGATGGTCAGGATGGATAACTGATATTTCATTTGATTGCCCCAGATGCGCCCGCCGCGCAGCTTTAAAGTGAGTTGAAGAGCGGGCCGGTCTCCGGGCTTGGGCTATTTTATCTGTAAACCTTCCCAGCTTGCGCCAGTGGCATTTGTACAGCGAACACCCTTACCGTTGCGGGGGCAGCGTCGGAATTGTTTGAGTTTGCATCAAACGCACCGAACTTCCCGATTATCCTGACGAAACGCGTTTCGAAAGGCACCTGCTCTAGTTGCGATGCGCAGTCTAGGGAAGCGGAGTTGGTAACGCAAACGAATAGGTCTCAGTTTATGCTGAATAGGATTCAGTCGAGATTGTCAGCGCAAATTAATCTGTTAGTAACGCTCGCAAAAGTTTGCGATTCTCAGCCAAGCTAATTCCGGCTGTATCTGCCAGTTGAATGAGAGTACCGGTTATCTCCCAAATTTCTGTCGGCCGGTCGTGAGTGAAGTCCTCCAGCATAGAGGAGCGGTTGTTCGCCGTTTGCAAGCAAACGGCGTTTGCTGCCTCTAGGAGTGATTGATCAAACAGGGGCTTGCTCAGTTGCTTGGATAACATTTCGATCTCGTTCGCGATTAGAGCCATAACGCTATTTAGATACGGGTCACTGACAAGCATACCGTTGGGAACATTGTGCAGAGCGGTTAGCGGGTTGATGCAGGCGTTAATTGCCAGCTTACGCCAAAGTGTGCCCTCGATATCGTTTGTCTCTTTGTGTCTGGGCAGGTTCAGTAGCGGGCAGGGAGCATGTTTGGCTGGATCGTTCAGAGCGCCTACGAGGGTTTCACCGTCACCCGCTAGTTTGAGCATGAAGGGTGAGGGGGTATTAGCGCCGTTTGTCGTTGAAGCACCCCACACCCGCAGTTCCGGTGCCTGTGCGGCAATCTCTTGTTGCGGTCCATAGCCATTGCAAAGCAGTACCAGGTTAGCGTGTGGATGTAGCCTTGATCGGACGGCGAGAAAAGCTTCGAGCAGCGAGTAAGATTTGGTGCATAGGATCAGGTTGTTGATAGCGAGATCGG
>DATHZN010000115.1:0-5179 GCA_035458585.1 Marinobacterium sp.
TAGAGGATCGATGTAGGGTTCTTACGCTTTGACAGCTTAGATTTGTCCGGGTTACGCAGCAGTGGCATGTGGCACAGCTTGGGCATCTCCCAGCCAAAGTACTGGTACAGCAGCTTGTGCTTAGGCGCCGAGTTAATCCACTCCTCGCCACGAATAACGTGTGTAATCTCCATCAGGTGATCATCAACTACGTTCGCCAGATGGTAGGTTGGCATACCGTCAGACTTCAACAGAATCTGCGCGTCTACCAAGGCCCAGTCCAGCTCAATGGTGCCACGCAGCATATCGTCAATCTCGCAAATACCCTCAACTGGCACCTTCATGCGAATAACAAATGGCGCACCCGCCGCTTGGCGCTTCTCAACTTCGTCTGCAGGCAGCGCAAGATCGATCTCTTTCAGTGCGCGGTTGATGCCCTGCTCTTTCAGAGAAGCACGCAACTCGTCCAACTCTTCACCGGTGCGGTAACAGATAAAGGCGCTGCCCTCCTCCACCAGACGCATCGCGAAGTCTTTGTACGAATCTTTGCGCTCAGACTGACGATACGGACCGTGCGGACCACCCACATCCGGACCCTCATCCCACTCCAGGCCCAACCAACGCATGGAGTCCAGGATCGCCTGCTCAGACTCAGGTGTAGAGCGCGTCTGGTCGGTATCTTCGATACGCAAAATAAACTGACCGCCATGCTGGCGGGCAAAAGCGAGGTTGAACAGAGCGATGTAGGCGGTACCTACGTGTGGATCGCCGGTCGGCGAAGGCGCAACGCGCGTGCGTACTGTCATAGCTGAGCTAAATCCGGTTGATGGTTTGCAAGGCGCGTATTATAGCTAAACAAATAGGTATAGCGAACCTAATAGAGCGACCACTAGAACCCAGATTCCCGCTGCAGTAACGCCATAAAGCTGCGGTAATAACCCGTACTCCACGCCTCAGCCGCACCTTGAATAACAAGTTGACCTCGCAGCTCTGGCAACGCTTCGACCGCAATCGAATCTGTTGGCGTCAGAACCACACGGTAGATAGCGGACTCCGGCATCAATTGATTGCCTGCCTCACGCACTAAGATCTGTCCACCGCGCACGCTTGCCAGCAGTGGCCTGCCTAAAACACGGGTGGCATCGGTATCTATCTCTGTGACCTGCAGCTCTATTGGATCAAGACGTCCCACTTCGTCATTAAATTGCGCACGATCTCCAAGCGCAATGCGTTGAAGCTCAGACTGCTCAATGAACACCTCGACCTTATATTCACCCGCTCTCCACACTTTACCGAGCTCAGTGCGAGCTTCAATCCAGTCACCCGGTTTGAGGTCCAGATCAAACCAGCTGACGCGCCCATCAACCAACGCAGTTATTTCAAGTTTATCCAGTTGATCGCGAATACCCTTGATTTCGGCGTTTGCCTTCTCTAAGCGTGATCGCAGAATTGCGATCTCCCCACGAGCCCTTTCATCAAGTTCAACCATCTCGAGTGTCAGCTGAAACTCATTTGCCTTTTCAATGGCGGCAGCAAGCTCCACCTCCAAATCGGGGGAGCTGAGCACGAGTAACGGGTCACCTGCTTTTACAGATGCACCATCGGGTGCCGGGATCCGCACAATCTGAGCCGCTTGAGCGGGAATGATTGGGCTGCTATCACTGCTGATCAACAACGCTTGCGAACCGATGCGACCATCCCAAGGCAAAACAAACATGGCCAAAAAACCCAGCAGCACGGCCAAAGAGGTGAGGCTTCTAACGGAACGCATGATATCTCCTCTTCGTTCAATCCAAACGCCGAACTCACGCAGAACGGGTTTAGCGATGAACCAATAGATCTCAATGAAGGCCAGTATTGGCCCTAGGGGTTTAGGGAATGTCATATACACCAGCACAGCTATACCCCCAAACACAATCAGGCGGTAAAGCCAAGTTCCCACTGCGAATAGTTGGAGTACGCGCAACGCCCGCAACGAAAAAGGCTCGGGTTGGGGATCGTTTAGTTTGAACAGTAACTCGCGCAGGCGCCATTTGGCGAGGTTAAAGGCGCGCTGATGCAGGTTCGGTATCTCTAGTGCATCCATCAGAAGAAAATAGCCATCAAAACGCAAAAACGGTGATGCGTTGATAATGATCGTTGAGATCCAGGTGGTGGTCGCCAACAAAAACAGACCCGTTTTCAATGGACCCTCCGGTACCACAGACCAGAGTAGTGTTGCCCAGGCTGCGATAGCGAGCTCTGTCAGAATGCCCGCAGCACCCACCTGCAGGCGCTGACGTTTATCGGGCAGGCGCCAAACATCATTGACATCTGTGTAAGCCAGCGGAAACATCACCAAAAAGGCAACGCCCATAGTGGGCACTCGACAACCAAAGTTTTTAGCCGTGTACGCATGGCCCAACTCGTGTAAAAACTTCACACTCACAAGTGTTATCCCGTAAGCAACTAGCCCCTGAACGCTGAATAGATCGACGAGCGAAGTGGTGAAGCTATCCCACTGGTGCGAGACCAGAAATACCCCTAGGAGAAAGGCGATTAACGTTAGGTAGAGGAAGAGCGAGCTTCCGAGCCAGCGAACCCAGGGAAGCGTATTCGCCAACCAGTCGTTAGGGCGCAGTAGCGGCACACGAAAGAATAGATAGGTGTGCACCAGCTGTTTGTACCACGCCTGCTGCCGACGACTGTGCTCTTTGGCTAGACGACCGGTATCTTCGGCGGTAGCGCGTCGAAGAAGGTCTGAGCGCATAAGGAACTCAAGCACGTCAGTGATCGCATCTGGCGCCATTGAGAGTGTGGTTTCGGACTCAATGGATTGAGCAATCTGCTCCGGGTCACCCATTGGCCAGCGGCATAAAATTTCAAAGGTAGGCCAGTCAATACGAAAATATAAATTGCGCACCGGATCATAGATTGACCAACTCGGTGCACCTGCGCGGCTTACTGGGCCAGTAAAGAGTTCAAGCTCATCGCGTAAATCCGGAAGCGCCATGATCAGAGCCCCATCCAACCTCTAACAGCCGCCCAAGGACGACGGAGCACCCAGTAGATCAAGGATACTTCCTCGCCCTCTACTCTGACCGTACCCTTAAGGCCAATTCGGGGCAGATCAGATGGCTGATCCAGCGCTGCACGAACACGGTAGGCGTAGAGCCCATCGGGACGTAACTCAGGGTGGTAGGCAATATAGGTGAGTCTGCCTGCGATTGGGCGAGTGGGGTCGGCACTGAGGAACAATCTCACACTCGCTCCGTCTGAAAGGTCGATCATATCCGCTGGTGAGAGCCAGGCCTCAATCTGCATCGACTGTTCATCCGCCAGCAGCATGATACGCTCGCCGGTCACAACTGGGCGACCCTCCCATTCGCTGGGATCGGAGTAGATCGCCAGGCCAGCGCGTGGCGACAGTATTTCGGAGCGGTTATTCAGCGCCTGCAGGTAAGACACTTCGATCTCGCGCTGCTTAATCTGGCTCTGCAGCACACTGAGCTTAGCTTTACTATCCGAGTCAAACAGTGCCTTTTGAGCTTGTTGACGATACTCGGTCTCTGCTGTCACGAGGGCGCGACGTGCCACCTCAAGTCGACTCTCCAGTGCCACACGGTCAAATTGCAGTAGGGCCTCGCCTTCCGTCACACGTTGATTGGGTTCTACCAGCAGTCGATCAACTACAGCATCCATGGGCGCACGCACCACCGACGGGTTAAGCGGTATGAGCTCTGCCGGCGCCAGTACTGTGAGGTGAACTGGATAGATTGAAGCGGCAACAATTGCCGCAACTAACACTGTGCGAGTGAAAAAGCGTTTCCTCGCCGAGGAGTAACCCAAGCCCAACTTCTTCCACCAACGCAGGCGGAAGTTCTGCTGGTAGTGATCGCGCCAAGTCTCTAGCCACTCAATGAGTATGGACACTTCGTCCGGATCAAAGGCCTCCTCACGTGCTATCAGCAGTCGCCCACCGGGGTAGCGACCCTGGGCGTTGATATCCAGCGTAACCACTTGCGCGGGAAGCCACTCGCGCCAGGCGCTGTCGGCTTTACCCAGACTATTGAGATCCGCTGTTATCGCCGAGACAGTCTGCTTGTGATGCTTGCCTGCCCGAAACCACTTATCGAGCCACTGAACATAGGGCGAATGTTTCTCAACGCTGGTAACACCCGAGATCGTTACCACGCCGCGACCGTACTCCCAGTAGACCGCCTGGCGGTAAGGTACGAGGTTGACGGTTTCATTGGCCAGTATAAAGCGCTGTTCAGCATCACTCACACTCACACGCGTGCGCTTTGCCAAATATAGGAGCGTCGCTAAGATTGTTTCATTATGGCTCTCAATCGTTTGCAGGCTCTTGACTGTCCGATCCATATTGACGCGATCGGCGGCCTGCTGCCGATGACCTAGCTCTGCTGAGACAACCGCTAAGAGTTCGTCATTATCCCAGGGCTTTTCGATGTACGCGTATATCTTGCCCTCGTTGATCGCATTGATCGTTGATTCTAGGTCAGAGTAGCCTGTCAGCAGCACGCGTATTGAGCCAGGCGATACGTAGGCTGCTTTAGCAAGAAACTGGTCGCCACTCAGGTCCGGCATACGCATATCAGAGATGATGACATCCACCTCCTCTTCTTCCAGCACTTTCAGGGCGTCATTGGCTGATGCGTAGGAGAGCACCTCGTACCCGGCCCCTTCAAATAGACGACGAAGCGCTTTGAGTACTGAGGCCTCGTCATCGACACAGAGGATTTTTACTTTCTCGGGTAGGTCAGTCGGTTGGGCGTCTGTAGAGAGCATCAATCGAATCCATTAGAAAAACAGGCTAGAGCCTTAATTTTAGACAAAAAAAAGCTATCCGAAGATAGCTTTTTTCATGGGCCTTAAGAGCGCAGTTTCTTGGCCTTTTTCACCAGTTCATCGCGCTCTGCTTTCCAGACAAATTGTGATTGCGACTGCAGCTGTTCTTTAAGCCCGGGCTTGAAGACTGCCATCTCTAAATCCTCATCGTCAGACGCAACCTTGTCCGAGAGCTGATCATCACCCTCCTCTGCACTTAAAGGTTGTTGCTCACTACCCTGAGCCTCGTTTGCAGAGATCGTGCCCTGAGCGCCATTGGAAATATCAATCACAATCATGGTTTCAACTTCAGCACCACGTTCATCGCGGGCGATGACTCTAATGCTGAGCACACCAGAGAAACCTTTGGGCG
>DATHZN010000116.1:0-4975 GCA_035458585.1 Marinobacterium sp.
GTATGAGTGCTGGAAGCGCTTCAGATGCACCAGTTTGCCTTCGCGCTTAAGTGCGTCGCACACCGGGCCATCAGCTTTGTAGACATGCACACCCGCGAATTCGCCAGCCGCATCCGTGTACACACCATCAGCCTGAACAAGATTCATAGTGCTTAGGCTGTAAGCCTTACCCACGACAAAGTCTTCCATACCGTGATCGGGTGCGGTATGGACCGCACCGGTACCCGCATCAGTGGTGACATGATCACCAAGAATAACGGGAACTTCACGGTCGTAAACAGGGTGTTTAAGTTGCAACAGTTCTAATGCGGCACCGTTCACCGTACCCAGCACTTCGTACTTGTCGACACCCCAGCGCTGCATAATGCCTTCCACCATGCTAGCGGCCAGAACCTGGTAATCGACACAATCTTCTAGGTGGACCTCCACCAACGAATAATCGAGCTCAGCGTTGAGTGACACTGCCTGGTTTGCGGGAATCGTCCAAGGGGTGGTGGTCCAGATTACCAGCGATACACCGGGTTTATTTGTGCCAAATAGCTCATTAACCTTGGCTTGATCGACAAAAGTGAAGCGCACATCAATCGCTGTCGACGTCTTATCCTGATACTCAACCTCGGTCTCGGCCAGCGCAGATTTACCGACCACGCTCCAATAGACAGGCTTGTACCCCTTCACCAGATGACCGTTCTCAATGATCTTACCTAAAGCGCGCACAGTGTCCGCTTCGGTTTTGAAGTTCATTGTCAGGTAAGGATTCTCCCAATCACCCAGAACCCCCAGGCGCTTGAAATCCTCTTTCTGGCCGGCGATCTGCTCAGTCGCGTATTCGCGCGCTTTTTGTCGGAACTCGCGGTAAGGCACTTTTTCACCCGCTTTACCGATCATCGTCTCAACCTTATGCTCAATCGGCAGGCCATGGCAGTCCCAGCCCGGGGTGTAAGGCGCGTCAAAGCCAGAGAGGGTCTTCGATTTGATGATCATATCTTTGATGATCTTATTAACCGCATGACCAATGTGGATGCTGCCGTTCGCGTATGGAGGGCCATCATGCAGGATAAACTTGGGACGCCCGGCGCTCACTTCACGAATTCGCGCATACAGGTCCATTTCGTACCACTGCGCCAGGCGCTGCGGTTCGCGCTGCGGCAGGTTGCCACGCATCGGAAACGCTGTATCCGGAAGGTTAAGAGTCGGTTTGTAATCGGTCATTGTGTGATCCCAGGTTATAGGTCTGCAGAGGCGAACCAGTCTCGCGCCGCTGCTATATCGAACTTAATTTGTGTTTGAAGCGCTTCTAAACTTTCGAATTTGCGCTCACTTCTGAGCGGGTGCAGAAACTCAACGCTCAGTAACTCCCCGTAAAGGTCGCCAGAAAAATCCAGTAAATGTACTTCTAAAGCCGGACGCAAACCGTTGACGGTTGGGCGCATTCCGACGTTACAGACGCCCTGAAACCGCTGATTGCGCAGGCTGCAACGCACAGCATAGACGCCACGCATCGGGCAGACATGCTTGTGCATTCGAACGTTTGCGGTTGGCGCACCCAACTCACGCCCCAGCTTTTGGCCATGTTGCACGCGACCCGTTACACGGTACCGGCGCCCCAAAAGACGCGCTGCTAACTGCAGCTCGTTGTTGAGTAACACCTCACGAATACGCGTACTACTGACACGCTCTTCGTCGATTTTCAGTGTCTCCGTATCAGCAACTGTAAACCCGTGTCGTTCACCCGCCTCACGCAGCAACTGATAGTCACCACGGCGATCACAACCAAATCGAAAGTCGTCACCGACAACAAAGTGCTGTACAGCGATTCCCTTGAGCAGCAATTCATCCCCAAACTGTTCGGCGGAGAGTGAGCGCAGCCGTTCGTTAAAGCTGAGGCAAAGTACGCGGTCCACACCCTCGGCCTGCAGAAGGCGGATCTTTTCGCCAAAACGAGTCAATCGCGGTGGCGCCGCATCAGGGTTGAAGAACTCATTGGGCTGAGGCTCAAAAATGATCGCCATACTCGGCAGACCCATTTCGTCGGCCTTGCGGCGGACGCTAGTCAGCACCTGCTGATGCCCACGGTGCACACCATCAAAGTTTCCGATCGTGGCAACGCAGCCGCGATGATGATCGCGCAGATTGTGTAGCCCTCGAATCAGTTCCATGCAGTTTTACACCTAAGAGGTCATTGCTAAATACAAGCGCGAGATTATAGCGCATACAGGGGGGGCTGATTAAGACCTAACCAGTTAAATTTGGGTGGTTTTCTCACTTCCTTGGATCCAGTAGCACTGCAGATACAGTATCAAACGCATCAGCCCCGTAGATGTCGCGGACGCAGTCCCAGCAAAAACAAAACGATTGCATACGCCAGTACACCTGCGGCTACAAGCAGCGCCATCCACTGGACTCTCTGCCACATGCTCGACGCTAACCACTCACTTGCGGCAGGCGAGAAGTAGACTAACAGTGCGCCAAGAACGACGTTAGCGCTCACCAACTGAACTATCCAACGCCCCCAGCCTGGAGCAAAGTTGAACACCCCCTGACGCAATAACCCGCGCAACAACAGTCCAGCATTAAGAAACGCAGAGAGTGCCGTTGCCAGCGCTAGTCCAGCATGAGCCAAGGGAAAAATCAGCGCAAGATTGAAGACCATATTGGCTACCATCGCTATGACAGCGATCTTTACGGGGGTTTTGGTATCCTGGCGAGAGAAGTAACCCGGTGCCAGCACTTTTATCAACATAAAGGCGAGCAAACCCAGACCGTAGGCTCTCAGACTCATCGCCGCCATCTCCACATCGCGACCAGTCATGGCGCCATAATGAAAAAGCGTCGTCAGCAAAGGTTCTGCCAGCACAATTAGCGCAACTGCTGCGGGCACACCAATAAGCATCACCATTCGCAGCGCCCAATCGAGCATTTGCGAGAACTTCTCCGATGAGGACTCCGCATGCTTGCGCGAGAGACTAGGCAGAATGACCGTCGCGATCGCAATACCAAAGACCCCCAGTGGCAACTCAACCAAACGATCGGAATAGTAAAGCCAGGAGACACTCCCCTGCTGCAAGAAAGAGGCAAGCACCGTATCCAAAAGCAGGTTTATCTGCGCCACCGATACGCCAAAGAGGGCCGGCAACATCAATTTGAGAATCCTCTGCACACCCTCGTCTTTCCAACCTGCCTGCGGCCTAGGTAATAGCCTAAGACGAGCCAAAAAGGGTAACTGAAATGCCAGCTGCACAGCCCCTGCCATAAACACACCCCAAGCCATTGCCATAATCGGCGGATCAAACAGCGGGCTAAGAAAGAGCGCGGAACCAATCAGGCAAATATTTAGTAACACCGGTGTAAAGGCCGGTACCGCAAAGCGCTCGTAGGAGTTGAGTATCGAGCCGGCAAAAGCAGTTAGCGATATCAGCATCAGATAGGGAAAGGTGATGCGCAACATGTCTGCCGCCAGCGGAAAGCTCTCGGACCCTGACAGGTAAAACCCCGGTGCGAAAAGCATCGCCAATACCGGTGACCCAACACTGCCAATCAGTGTCACCAGAAGCAACACGGACCCAAGACTCCCTGCCACTCGATTAACTAGGAGTTGGACCGCTGCCAAATCCCTTTGAGAACGATACTCCGACAGCACCGGCACAAAGGCTTGCGCGAAGGCTCCCTCGGCGAACAGGCGACGAAGAAAATTAGGAATCTTAAATGCGACGAAGAAAGCATCTGACGCCCCACTTGCCCCAAAATAGCCCGCAACCACAACATCACGCACTAGACCGAGCACACGCGAAAGCATGGTCATCACACCAACAATAAGGCTCGAGCGTAGTAGTCCTGCGGATTGGGTTTTGACGTCGCTCAACTAATGTCCTTAGAGTCTAATCGTGTGAATAATTACGCATTGGTGCCTATCGAAACAATTCAAGACACGCTCGGGTACTTCCCTGTAGCGCTTCGAATTTTACATCCATGTAAAATGAGAGTCTTGAATTGTTTCACTGGACCCGCTTGGGCTAACAACCCCCGCCACCCAAACTATCGTAAGCCTAGCCTTTTCATACCGGGACCACGCTAGATCTTGGAAGAGAGTGCCTAATTACATCTTCCCAGACCTTCATTCGCCACGGATGGCGAATGCAGAGCGCCCAGGGATATGTCCATGGAGGGACGGTATGCTGCGCGACGCAGGAGCAAGCGCGCAGCGGGCCAGCGTGTCTGGGAAGATGTAATTAGGGGCTCACCAGGCAAATAAACGACGAATCTCCCTTGACATGAAGGCCCGAGATAGGAATAATTTCGCATCCCAATTTGAGGCAACCTTTGAAAGTGCTTCAAAGGTATATTAACTAATTTTTAAGGAGCCGGACCGTGGCAAATTCCGCAGGATCCCGTAAACGTGCTCGCCAGGCGGAGAAGCGTCGTCAGCATAACGCTAGCCTGCGCTCCATGGTACGTACCTACATCAAGAAAGTTCAGAAAGCGATCGACTCAGGCGATCAGGCTGCTGCGAACGAAGCGTTCAAAGTAGCTCAGCCAATCATCGACAGTTCTGTAAACAAAGGCATCTTCAAGAAGTCTTCTGTAGCACGCACCAAGAGCCGTCTGAACGCACGCATCAAAGCGCTTGCCTAAACTCTAGGTTGAGTAACAAAAAACCGAGGTTTTACCTCGGTTTTTTTGTGCCTGTATTTAGTAAAAAGATCTAAAGTACCTTAGCGCTCAGGCCGGGTTAATCCCGACGGCATCTGGCAACTTTTCACCAAAGATCAAAGCAGTCTTGGCGTGTTTATTGAAGGGCTCCGCAGGGCTTCGAGTACCAACAGCGTTAGACCAACGCTAAGTTATCTCGATGCACCAACTCTGGTTCAGAAATGTGCCCAATCAGTGACTCGATCTCCTGACTCGCATGCCCCATGATCTGCACCGTTTCAACAGCGCCATAGTTAACAAGTCCGCGACCAATAAGCGCACCCTC
>DATHZN010000117.1:0-11576 GCA_035458585.1 Marinobacterium sp.
GCGTTTGCAGTGCCGTAGCGAATATTGTCCAGAACTGTGCCGCTGAAAAGCGTTGGCATCTGAGGGACCAGACCGATGTGCTGGCGTAACTCGAGTGGATCGATATCGCGGATATCGACACCATCAAAGGCGATGCGGCCCTGCTGCACGTCGTAGAACCTTAGCAACAGGTCAATCATCGTCGATTTACCTGCGCCGGAGGCGCCAACCAAAGCAAGCGTCTCGCCCCGCCCGATATGCAGGGATAGCTGGTTGATCGCCAAATGGTCTGGGCGAGTGGGGTAGCTGAAGCTGATCTGCTCAATACTAATATCCGCCTGTGCGCTATTTGGCAGCGTTTTGCTCTTTGCGGGCGTGGTAATCAGGTTAGTGACGTTAAGCAGTTCGATTAACCGCTCAGTCGCACCGGCCGCGCGCTGTAGATCGCCCATCACTTCGCTGATTGAGGCCATCGCGGTGGCTACCATGATGGCATAGAAGAGGAACGCAGCCAGTTCACCGCCGCTAATTGTGCCAGCTTGAACATCCTGTCCACCAATCCACAACAGTACCGAGATGCCCCCGAAGACCAGCACAATAACTGCTACCGTCAGCCAGGCACGCTGTTTGATGCGAATAACTGAGATGTTGAACGCATCCTCCACGTGAGCACCGAAACGCCGACGATCCTCTGCCTGATGATTAAAGGCGTGTACCGTTTTTATGTTAGAGAGCGATTCGTTCACATAGCTGCCGACGTCGGCGATCTTGTCCTGTGTGCTGCGTGACAGCTGCCGCACGCGACGGCCAAAGATTAGAATCGGTATGACGACCAGCGGTACTGTGCCTAACAGTATGAGAGTGAACTTAACATTGGTGATAAACAGCCAGATGATGCCGCCAAGAAACATCAAAACGTTACGCAACGCGACTGAGACCGATGAGCCAACCACCGTCTGAATAAGCGTCGTGTCGGTGGTGATACGCGACTGAATCTCACCACTTGAGGTCGACTCGAAGAACCCTGGATGCAGCGAAATTATGTGGTTAAACACGGCTTTGCGCATATCAGCTGTGACGCGCTCTCCAATCCAAGAGACTAGGTAGTAGCGGGTAAAGGTACCTACTGCCAGCAACAGGATCAGCATCATGAAGAACTCGACTGAATCGGCCAGTGCCTCTGCTGAGTCTGAAGCAAATCCGCCATCGATCAGTATACGAATACCTTGCCCAATCGACAGTGTCACGCCGGCAGTAAACATCAAAGCAATAGCCGCACCCAAAACGCGCCACTTGTAGGGCGCAATGAACCCGAGCACCGGGCGCAGGGCACCGAGCTTACCTTTGGTGGCGCGACTATCCGCGCGGGAGGTTTGCGACATTGGAGAGTCTCATAAAAGATTTTGCTTATCATACACTGTGGGCAACAGCGGGTTTGTATTTTGTCGCCTCAAGAGCTGACCTCCGGTTATCCGCTAGTAGCGTCCTAGTGTGCCCGCATGGGCCCGTCGGTTCGATCTCGCCCAGATATGCACTAGGCCATAGAAAATCGCGTGCTGCGTTCATGCCGAGTGGGTAAACTGATGTAACTTATTTTTATCCACTAAAGGTACGGCATGGCAGGCTTTTCTGATCTTGGACTTTGCGCAGAGCTGCTCGAAACTCTGAGTACACTCGACTATGCCGAGCCTACACCGGTGCAACAGCAGGCTATACCTCTAGTTCTCAAGAGCCATGACCTGATTGCTGAGGCGCAAACTGGAACTGGAAAAACCGCCAGCTTTGCACTGCCGATGATTCAGCGCTTGAGTGAGAACCACGCTGAAGGTGAATACCGCAATATTCGTGGACTGGTGCTAGTACCGACGCGCGAGCTGTCAGTGCAGGTAGCCGATGATACTCTGGAGTACGGCCGTAATCTTAAAATGCGGGTTGTCTCAATCTATGGTGGTGTGCGCTTCGATAACCAGATCCGCAAACTCAAGCGCGGGGCCGATATTCTGGTGGCGACGCCGGGTCGCCTGCTTGACCTGATTCGTCATGATGTGATTTCGCTCGCTAAGGTGGAGATTCTGGTATTTGATGAAGCCGACCGTATGCTCGATCTGGGTTTTATCGATGATATTCGCAAACTGCTAGCCCTCATTCCGGAGCAACGCCAAACCCTGCTCTTCTCGGCAACCCTCAATGATTCAGTTGAGGTGTTGGCTGAGCGCATACTCAGGGAGCCCAAGCGTGTGGCAATCACTGCACGGAATTCCGCCAGTAAGCAGGTAAAGCAGAGTATTTATGCGGTGGAGCGCGGCGATAAAGCCGATGTTCTAGCCTTCCTAATTCAGGCGGGTAACTGGCAACAGACGCTTGTATTTACGCGCACTAAAGCAGGTGCGGATGCATTGACTGAGTCGCTTCTGGCTGAAGGCATCAGTACTGCCGCTATTCATGGCGATCGCAAGCAACGCGAACGCCTGGCAGCGTTACAGCGGTTTAATGATGGAGAGATCCGTGTGCTGGTGGCAACTGATGTAGCCGCCCGCGGCCTGCATATTGAGGCTCTGCCCCAGGTGGTCAATTTCGACCTGCCTAACCAGCCAGAGGCCTATGTGCACCGTATAGGTCGTACTGGTCGCGCTGGCCTTAAAGGGCATGCAATTTCGCTTGTCGGTGGTGATGAGCGCCGATTTCTTAAGGCGATTTCAGAGCTGATTGGTAAACCGCTGCAACTTCAGCCTGTCCCCACGCTTGAGGACGGTAAGCTTGTAGAGGGTGGTTACCTCTCTGAGAAAAATCGTAAACCGTCCAAGCGCGAGCGTGCGGCCGATAAAAAGCAGAGGGCATCCAAGCCAATTCCAAAGGAGTATCAGGCAGATAACACTCGCCCGGCCCTGCGTAAGTCACTTTTCAAAAAGTAAGCAGGTCGATGGCATGAAGCGCCGTCTGAACGGCCTCAAGTTTGTACTCGAGCGCCGCGCCTGCACTGAGAATCAGTTGTTCTTCAAGCCCGGATTGCATAATCTACGCACCAAATTTTTAGGTGATCGGTTCTTTGTATGAGTGGTTCCAGTCAGTTACTTAATGCCTTTATTCGCATTCGTTCCAATAAGATTTTTGAGTTCAGCGTTATCGCCGTGATCATCGGTTCGGCACTGCTGGTTGGCGCGAAAACATTTCAGTTAAGCCCACTGGCAGACCAGGTTGTTTACTGGCTCGATATTGCTGTGACGATATTCTTTTTACTGGAGCTGAGTGTGCGCTTTGTGGCGCATGAGAATAAGCGCCGCTTTTTCCATGACCCCTGGAATATCTTTGACACGCTGGTCGTCACGATTAGTTTGGTGCCGATCAGTCAGGCAGATACTGCACTGGTCGCGCGGCTGGTACGCGTCTTCCGAGTTTTGCGAATGGTATCGATCATTCCTGAGCTGCGCATGCTGTTGAATTCCCTTGTCAAAGCGTTGCCACAGCTGGGTTATGTGCTGTTGCTGATGTTTATCATCTTCTATGTCTATGCCGCGGTGGGTGCGACGCTGTTCCACGCGATTAATCCGATACTCTGGGGTGATGTCGCCGTCTCTATGCTGACACTGTTCCGTGTGATGACCTTTGAAGACTGGACTGATGTGATGTACGAGACCATGACGGTCTATCCGCTGAGCTGGATCTACTATCTATCATTTATCTTCCTGACGGCATTCGCCTTCCTCAATATGGTGATCGGAATCGTCGTCAATGTGATGAATGAAGAGCATGAACGCATTATGCGCGAGGAAGCAGAGGCCGCTAACGAACCCACGATCGCTGACCTGAAAGCGGAGTTGGAGGAGATTAAAGCGCTGTTGCAGCAACGCTAGTCTCGACCTCAACACACCTCAGTCATTTGGTTTAGGCAAAACTCTCCCAGATTCATGTTGGGCAGCTTTGCTTTAGTTTGATTCGTTTGACTCACTTGGTTATCGACTGCCTCCGTCCGTGATAGGCTTGGCGCTGTTTCTAGGTGGATAGACATATGTCAGAAAACTCTCAAGCAAGTAAACACTCCCTTTTCGAGGATCTTCAGGCGATATTTACAGGTGCTATTGCGGTAGCTCTGGGGGTTCTGTTTCTCAAACAAGCAGGGCTTTTGACCGGTGGAACAACGGGTCTGGCAATACTGATTCACTACTCAACTGGGATTAACTTTGGTCTGACGCTGTTTTGTATCAATCTGCCTTTCTACGTTCTGGCGGTGAGGCGTATGGGCTGGCGCTTTACATTGAAGACAGTGTTTGCAGTGTTCTTAGTCTCGGCGATGGCGGAATTTATCCCGATTTGGTTGCAGATCGATACCATCGAGCCTGTATTCGCAGCGGTCGGTGGCGGTTTGCTGGTTGGGATGGGGTTGCTGATCGTCTTTCGTCATAAAGCGAGTATGGGCGGTTTCAATGTGCTGGCGCTCTACTTGCAGGACCGTTTTGGCTTGGCAGTCGGCAAGACACAGATGGCGTTGGATGTGAGCATTGTAATTGCGGGTTTGTGGTTAATCCCTCCCTGGCTACTGCTGGTTTCTGTAATGGGGGCGGTGGTGCTCAATTTTGTTTTGACCGTCAACCACAAACCTGGACGTTATACCGGCTTTTAATTCAGTTATTGGAGTCTGCAGATGAACTCATCCGATGCAGAGAAAGTGCTACAGATGCAGCAGCTTGTGCGCGGTGTGAGTCGTCGAATCGCCGAGGTGACAGAGGACTGTAAACAGCCCATCAGCCTTACCTCAAAGCAGATTCTATTGAACGAACTGTCAGATTTTATGCGAATACAGCAGCTTGAGGCGGCGGAGCTCAGGGTTCAGATTACCTCAAGCCAGGAGGCCTTTGATGCCTTCGCCGCGCTCGAGTCAAAGCTTCAACAGATCGCCAGACTGATCAAACGTCTCACTTAGAAGAGCCCAAGTTGCTCGTTGATAGATGTGACCTCAGTCTTGTCAGGTAGCTCTCCATCCGTCTGGTTAAACAAGAGCATACCTAAACCACTGGCACGTTCAGTGCGTCGCTGAGCAATCTGTAAAAGTGCTTCAGGCCGGTTTGATAAGAGCGTGAACCAGCGACGTGCTCGCGTGACGGCGGTGTATACCAGTTCAGCCGTTAACACAGAACTGTCTTGAGGCGGTATGACGAGTGCACAGTGCTCGAACTCAGAACCCTGAGATTTATGGACAGTCATCGCGAATACCGTTTCATGGGCGGGTAGCCGGCTAGGTGGAATCCAGCGAATTGGCTCATCTGCCTCAGCCGGCATGAAGGCCACCAGCGGACGGTCGTCGACATGCAAGCAGATACCAACATCCCCATTCATCAGGCCAATATTGTAGTCGTTGGCGCTGACCATAACAGGTCGCCCCTGATACCATTCCTGAGCGCTATCGATCAGTCCAAGATGGTGTAGATGCTGTTGAATTCGCCTGTTCAACTCAGTGACGCCAAAATCCCCCTGCCGCAGGGGTGTCAAAAGCTGGAAGCGTCCGTAGGCTTGCAGGAGTTGCTGCGCGAAACGGTTACGCACGTCCGCCGGAGTCGTCTCGGTCAGTTTCTGATGCCCCAGCAGTTGCAGATAGGCAGCATACCCAACCCGCTTTGACTCTGAGCCATGCTTTGCAAGCACTGCCTGGGCCTCTATCTGCTGCAGCAGCGCCTCCTTATGCTCCCCTTTAACGAGCTTGGCCGGCTTTAAAAAGGTTATGTCATCGTAGGCACCTGAGATGCATCCTTGCACCGTCGCTGTCAGGGCATCGGGGTTGTTGATCGCTTGTGCGAGTTGCCCAATACCCGAACTGAGATCGAATCGGTAACTCTGTCGCAGCATGGCCACAGCCTGATCCAGCGCCTGGCCACGATGGTCTGTCAGCTCTTCGGGCAGACTTGATCCGGTTACCTGATGCAGCCATTGGTTCGTCTGAGGAAGATAGTGACCCTCTCGGGAGCGGGCAGAGAGTTCACCTAGAACCGATCCCGCCTCGACCGAGGCAAGCTGATCCTGATCGCCGATCAGGATCAGTTGTGCATGTCTCGGTAGTGCTGACACGAGGGCGGCGAGCATACCAACATCCACCATTGACGCTTCATCAATCACCAGTACATCCAAGGGTAGTGGGTTGTCGCTATTGTGACGAAATTCCCGACTCAATCTGCGCGAACCTAGTAGGCGGTGAAGCGTACGTACCCGGTTGGGCAGATCACTCGCGCTCAAGCCTGTTGCGGCTAGTTGAGGTTGGATGCTGTCGATAGCAGAACGGATTGACTCATTGAGCCTTGCCGCCGCTTTTCCAGTGGGCGCAGCCAACTCAATGCGATAGCGCCCTGAACCGCATACTGGGTCCAGCTTGGCGAGTGATTGTAGTAGAGCGAGAAGCCTTATAACGGTCGTTGTTTTGCCGGTGCCGGGTCCGCCAGTAATTAGGCTGAAGCGGCTGCGCGCTGCCAATGCGCATGCGATGCGCTGGTAATCGAGCGTTTTCGCCACGCCGAAAAGGTTGTTGAGCGTTTGCCGTAATCTGAGGGATGTCTCTGATGCAGGGTCACTCATACCGGGCCGCAGGGTCATGCGTTGGCGTATAGCCAATGCGATTTCAACCTCGTATAGCCAGTAACGACGCATGTATAAACGCCCTGAGCTGACCACCAGCGGGTATACATCACTGCCGTCGTTGGCTAGCTGGTGCTGATTGAGCAATTCGATCGCTTCGGTTGCCGTAATGCTTTGTAATAGCCGACTGGGCATATACTCTTCAGCTGCGCGTTTAGCTGGTAAGCGCGCCTGTGCATAGCGTTTGTCTGGCGGTGGAATCGCCAGCTGCTGCTCCGGATTTGCCCAGAGCGAATCCAACTCAATACAGACATGTCCACGCCCGACTTGATGACTCAGGAGGACCATGAGCAGTAGCAGTGTATCGGCTTCCTGCGGTTCTCTTACGTCGGTTAGAGCGAGCAGTTGTTTCGCGAACTGTAGGTCAACGGCGCGAATCCAGTCGGCCTCCAGCCAATGTTGTAAAACAGAAACCATTCTCTCCATCAACGACTTCCCCCACGGAAGAGGCTATCCATTCGCTCAATTAGCTCTTTTGGTGGGCGATCGGCCAAAACCCCCGCTGATTCACTATTGATTCCGCGAAGATACATCACCAAGGCGCCGCCAATGTGAGTCTCATAATCGTATTCTGGTAGGCGACTTCTCAGGTAACGGTGCAGTGCCAGTGTATAAATCATGTACTGCAGGTCATAGCGTTTCTCAAGCGTCTTGCGCTGTATCATCTCCAGGTTGTAGGCGCTGTCGTCTGGGCCAATAAAGGTCGATTTGTAATCAAGAACGTAATACCGGCCCTGATGTTCAAATGTTAGATCTATAAAACCTTTGAGCATGCCATTGAACTCAAGGTCTTTGGCTGCCGGTCGTTGAAGCTGGGTGGGAGAGAGCTGGTTGATCAGCTCATCCAGTTCGACAATCTTCAGTGAGTTAACCTCAAACCAAAACTCCATCTCCGCTTTAGCCCGGCTGAGCTGCGCCAGAGAACAGCGGCTGCCGTCGGGTAGGCTAAAGGGTTGGCTCAATAGATCCAGAACCCAGCGATTGATCAATTGCGGGTCATAGTCAGGACTGTTTTTCGTTTCGCACCGACGGCTGATCTCCTGAAGTAACCGCTGCGGCTCATGAATGATCCGATTAAAGTGCTGTTCGCTGCACCACTCTAGGATAGAGTGGAGGAAATCACCCGGCCCCGCGCCTTTGATGAACGCATGGTAGCCGTTAAGCTGCAAGCCCGCTTCGACCGCTAGTGGTTCAACATCGTGCTCATCGGCACGCTTTTCGGCACTGGAGTCATCAATGTCTCCCAGTGCTCTCGACTCGTACTGAATCCTCGAGTAACTGGCGATCCACCAGTTTTGCTCAAGTTTCTGTGTCGCTTTCAGAGCTTCGCCAAGCTCAGTCCTCTCCCCAGCCGCGTAGGCTTGTTCATGTGACCTGGGCTCACACAGGCGAATGAGTCGCCCATCCTCCAGCACTCGTAATGCAGGAGATATTTCGCATTTTGGTTTCTGGGCCATACCCAGGGCATATCCAAGCGCGCTGATATGCCAGTTCTCTGTGGCTGGTGCGCCGATCCACATGGCGTATTTTGCGCGGGTTAATGCGACATAGAGTTTGCGCAGATCCTCGGCCAGACGCTCGCGGTCTGCCTGGATAAGCTCCTCATCACTGGGGTTGAACTTGGTAACCCACTGCTGCTCGCTGTTGTGAAAGCGGACCGGGTCTTTACTCTTGAGTTCACTGCGCAAGCTGGTGCCGAACGGGAGGAAGACCAGTGGATACTCCAGCCCTTTGGACTTATGTACGGTGACAACCTGGACAAGGTTAGCATCACTCTCTAAGCGCATATTCAGGTGCTCACTCTCCTCATCTGCGGTCAGTAGCATCTGCTCGTAATAGCGAATGAGCGCATGTTCACCATCCAGTTGCATGCTCGCCGCTTGCAGAAGCTCTGCAAGATGCAGAAGGTCGGTCAATGCGCGCTCATCTTGGCGAGCTAAGAGTTTTGCCGGCACCTGATAATCGTTGAGGAAGCGACGCAGCGTCGCATAGAGACCATTGACCTGCCAGCTGAGCTGATACCCCTCGAATTGCTCCAGCACCTTTCCGAGCTCAATTTCATCGCAATTGAAGGCCTCAAGTTGAGCGTGTTCGAGGGCAAGCGAAGGCGTTGCCAGTGCTGCACGCACGAGTTCCAGGCGACCTGGTTCAGCAAAAGCGCGAATCCAGTGCAGTAACTCCTGCGCCTGCTTCGATAAGAGTACTGAGCTCCTATCCGACAGGTAGACACTTTTTACCTGGCGCTGGGCCAGTGCGTTGCGTACAGCCTCAGCCTCTGTTCGATTGTTAACCAGAATAGCAATGTCGCTAGGACGTACTCTTCGGATTAATCCGGGTTCATCCTGGTCGATAAAACCGGAGCATTCACTGCTTAAAAGATCGACAATTTGACTGGCACATATTTCACTGAGTTGCTTGCGGCTCTCAGCTGCGCCGAGCGTTTTGAACTCCCCCTTTTTCTTTGCTTCTGGCGGGTCCAGAGCCCAAAAACAGAGGGCTGGCTGGTGTTCATTCTGGTGAACAAAACTCGCTCTCGTGCCGTTAGCTTCCATACGCTCGAAAGGAAGATTTGACGCCTCACCGGCACCGAAAAGAAAGGCTCCATCTGGCAAGGTGTCTGCGTGCAGAAAGAGTTTGTTCACTGCCGCCACCACATCGGTGTGGGAGCGATAGTTTCGTCCCAATGTGTGTATGCGACGTGCAACACTCTGACGCGCACCGAGATAGGTAAATATATCGGCGCCGCGAAAACGGTAGATTGCCTGCTTGGGATCGCCAATCATTACAAAACAGCTGTTTTGATCGTTAGAGACGACCCGATAAATGCGATCGAAGATCGCATACTGGGTCTGGTCGGTATCCTGAAACTCATCGATCAACGCGGCAGGAAATTGGTGGCGAATCTGTCGTGCAAGATGATCGCCTCTTGGACCGTGCAGAGCACTATGGAGGTTATCCAAGAGATCGTTAAACCCGAGCTCTGCCCGTTTGCGCATCTGCGCACTCACCCGTCGGTGGAGCCAGTCAGCCGCATGTTTAAGTAAGGGCTCACTTATGTTGTTGAGCTTAAAATACAATTGCCATAGTGATTCGATCGCTTCGAAGCAGGGGTGATCGATCGCAGTTTGAGGGGCTTTTATTAACTCTGCTAATCGCTCTGGTCGTTGATTTTGAAAACCTGCCGCCTTATCAAATCCTGCTGGGAAAGGCTCGTTACTCGCGGCCCACTCCGTCAAAGCCTCCCAGCTTTTTAGTATCGCGTTTTTACTGCCACCATGTAGGCTGTACTCTGTCTTCAAAGCCTCAAGCAGATCACCGATCTCTTCGCGCCACGCTGTCCAGGAAAGGGACTTGAGACGCAGCAACTCTGTATCGAATTCGGACTCAAAACGCTCCAGCAACTCACCCAGTGAGAGGCGGTCACTGTCTAGCCCACCTTGGATGGCTCTGACCTTCTTAAACAGGGCTTCGGGGTTAGGGTAGAGATTCAGATAGCGTCCAGCTGATGCGCTACCCAGGGGATAGACCTCTGTGCGGTAGTAGTCTCGCAGGGCATTGATTTGCAGCTCTTTGATACTGGTAACCAGTGTCTGATTAAAGAGGTTACCACTATCAAACGCGTGCTCCTGTAGCATCTGGTAGCACCAACCATGAATCGTAGAGATGGCTGCCTCGTCCATCCATTCTGCTGCCAGTAGGAGTCTGGCTCGCAGCGTCGGTAACTGCTCCGCCGAGTACTGTTGTCGCAGTTCAAAAAGTGTGGCGTTGTCATTAGTGCGCGTCGTGTTACCAGCAAACACTTCAGCAGCTTCGGTCAGTCGTTTACGGATTCGTTCACGTAGCTCTTTAGTGGCGGCTTCGGTGAAGGTGACTACGAGTAGGTTTTGCGGTAGCAGGCCAGCCTTGAGGTCTGGGCTGCTGGCGTCAGCCTGCCCCAGTACCAGTCGTACGTACAGCAGAGTAATAGTGAAAGTCTTACCCGTGCCTGCGCTGGCTTCAATCAGGTGGCTGCCCCGCAAAGGTAGTGTTAGGGGCTGCAGGGTTTTACGTTCACTCATTCATCTACCCCTAGTGTTTTGCTCAGATGCACTTGGCGGAGGGGCTCGTAGATTTGGTGTATCAGTGGGTCAAATTGGTCACTCTCCGAGAGTGATTCAAAATGGGGGTAAGCGCGAACCAGATAACCTTTATCGTACTCATCTACCGTTTTCTGATACTGAGCCTCAGCTCTCTCGCGCACTTTCTCTGGCTCACCTTTTTCTGCTGCATCCAGAACCTCATAGGCGATCTCAGGAAGTGCAGGCAGCGGGTAAGTCTGGCCCCGCATCCATGTTGTGAGGATTGCATCAAAGAGCGTTCGGGCGCGCTCAGGCTCCACAGCGGGGAGTTCAATACAGCAGTTCTCCTCTTTGCTTAAGATAAGGCTGCAGAAGCCCTCACCCGCGATCTGTCCAGCGAGATGTACAACCCAATTTGTGAGCAGTTTCTCATAGCGTATGCGTTTTTTATTCTGGCTGTTCAATAATTTAGATCTGGATATCAGTATGCGCGCATAGTCGCCTGCCGGGTTGCGACGCAGCTCGCCGATGCGGTCGATGATTTCAACGGCGCCCACCTCAGTCTCAAACAGAAGACGGAATTCGCGATCGGGTAGGACATCTGGCCACTCCTCTAGCAGGTTCGCGTAACGCTCAAAAAGATCAGGCATATTGGCACTGATGCCTGCGCTTAAATGCCTCTCCACACTGGCAATTCCAAGCGCGCCGCTGTTGCTAAGACGTTCGAGCTGAGCGGCCAGACGCTGGTCAAATTGGCTCCGGTCTTGGCTTCTTTGTACCGCCTGCTGAATAAGTTGTGACTCCAGTATCGTTTTTTGCAGCGGACTGAATTGGAAGATCTCATGGTCTGTGTCGGACTCCTCAAGGTCAGCAAACCAGACATTGAGTCGGTGGTTGTAGAAGTAAGCAATCGGATTTTTA
>DATHZN010000118.1:0-5284 GCA_035458585.1 Marinobacterium sp.
AGGGATGTACTCGCAGAGCTTCCAAGAACAGCGTCCCGGTCGACTCGCCGACTAGGAATTATCCCACACCTTCTATGCTCTATGCTCACGCGCCAAATATTCATGTGACTGCATCTCCAAGAGACGACTCTTCGTGCGCTCGATTTCGAAATTGAGCTTACCTTCGGTGTATATCTCATGGATTGGCTTTTCCGCTGAGATGATGAGTTTCACGCCGGAGTCGTAGAACTCATCTACTAGGTTGATGAACCGACGCGCCGCATCGTCACGTGAGCGGCCGAGCTGGGGAACATTGCTCAGTAGTACAGCATGATAAAGCTTGGCCAGCTCAATGTAGTCGTTTTGCGAACGAGCGCCTTCGCAGATAGCATCAAAATCAAACCAGATCACATCTTCACAGGCCTTACGAGCTTGTATGAAGCGATTGTTAATTTCGATTTTGACATTCTCTTCAAGCTCCTCCAAATCAGGCGCGAGACTCTCAAAACTTGAATTCAGGCTCACATCCGCCTGAGCATCGAGCGGCCAATGGTAGAGCTCCGCCTGCTCCAGTGTACGCAGGCGATAGTCTATACCTGAGTCGACATTCACCACCTCGGTGTACTTATTCAGGAGCGCAATAGCCGGTAAGAAGCGTGCGCGCTGAAGACCATCTCTATAGAGCCCGTCAGGCACAATATTTGATGTCGCCACCAAGGATACGCCCCGCGCAAATAGCTCTTGTAGTAGGCTTCCGAGGATCATCGCATCAGTGATATCTGAAACGAAAAACTCGTCAAAACAGATAATCCTCGTTTCGGCAGCATACTTGTCGGCGATCGTTGTTAGCGGGTTTTTAGTTCCGTCCAGTGCCTTGAGCTCCTGATGAACACGCTGCATAAAACGGTGGAAGTGCGTGCGCATCTTGCGCTCAAACGGCAGGGTGTCGTAGAAGGTATCCATCAAATAGGTTTTACCACGACCGACACCGCCCCAAAAATAGAGTCCCCTTACCGGCTCAACAGGCTTGGGTTTACCCAGTTTCAGTTTGGATTTAAAGCGTGACAGACCACCCTTTTTCGAAGTGTTCTCAGCAGCAACCAGCTCATCAAAGAGCCGTTGCAGATGTTGAACCGCCATCTCTTGGGTTGCATCGTAGGAAAAATCATCTCGCTGCAGATCTCTCTTATAACGCGCCAGTGGGGTTGGCATCTTAAGCTCACCTCTTTGGATCCTAAATTTGCGCGAACTTTACTGCGCATCGAGGTGAAATTCAATTCAGAATAGAGCGGCCAGTAAGGGTAGCATGATGGCAGTCATCAAACCGGTGAGTCCCATTGCAAGACCTGCGAAAGCACCTGCCAGAGCGCCGGCTTCCAAAGCCAGCGCCGTCCCAAAACCGTGTGAAGTTAGACCTAAAACAAAGCCACGTGTCTCCTGATCCTCGATACGCATCAATCGTAGAACCGTGGGCACCAGCAAACTTCCGAGCACGCCGGTTACCAAACAGAGCGCTGCGGAAAGCTCAGGAAAACCGCCGATTTTTTCAGAAATGCCCAGCGCAATCGGTGATGTCACCGATTTCGGTGCTATCGAGAGCAGTGTCTCAACTCGCGCATCAAATAGCCAAGCCACCACAACGGCAAGGGCAGCTGCGGTGAATGCACCGACGATACAAGCGACTAATATAGGTAACCAAAGCTCACGTATGGTTTTGAAATGGTCAAACAAGGGTACAGCGATCGCCACAGTCGCAGGACCCAAAAGAAAATGGATAAACTGCGCGCCGCTAAAGTAGGTCTGATAGGGTGTGGTTGTCAGCTGCAGTAGTCCGATTAGTAAAATCATACTCACAAGCACAGGGTGCAGCAGTGGTGTGTTGTCTGCTAAACGATGAAGTACAACAGCCCCAGAGTAGACAGCCAGCGTAACCACGATCCACATCAGCGGCTGAGCTGAGAAATAGACCCAAAACTCGGTCACATCAAGCATCGCCAGCCTCTCCTTTTGATCTTTGTCGACGCAGTAGAGCGGCAAAAACCAGCGCAGTTATGAACGCAGCACCGATGGAACTGATAACAATCGCCAAAAGAATGATCCACCACTCGCTTTTAAGCAGCTCAAAATGCAGCACCAGCCCGACACCGGCTGGCACAAACAGGAGCGCCAAGTTGGCCAGTAGAGCGTCAGACACAACGCGCAAGGATGACGGAACCTGCTTGCGATTAAGAAGAACAACGAGAAGTAAGACCATACCCAGCACAGGACCGGGTAGTGGCAACCCCAAAGAGACCACCGCGAGTTCACCGATTAACTGAAATAGCAGAACGAATAGAAGACCTTGAACCATCACAACACCTCCAACTGCTAATCATCCAATCCTTGCGAAGGCAATGTACGGACAATCCGATATGGCCTTTTAAACTACCAAATGAATGACTGCAAAAAGGCCAGCGACGCTGGCCTCTTAGCTTGAACGCTCAAACCCTAGCGGACTGCGGTGGCGACATTAACAGCATCTAGCTCGGGCAGTTCACCTTCATCATTACGATGCTCTGGATGGCCCGGCGCCTCAAGCTCCAGGTAGTCCATAAAACGCCCCACTCGCGCCAGTAGGGTGTAGCGAGCAAGCTGTTCATCGATCCGTGCAGAGATAAGGTCGTTCGTCGCAGTAAAAAGCTCGTTTTCCGAGTCAAGCAGATCAAGCAGAGAACGCTGACCAATATTGAACTGCTTAGAGTAAGCATCGCGAGTACCCTGAGCCTCGTTTTGGCGACGTTCAAGCTCTGGCAACTGAAGATAGATCGACTCAAGCTCATACCAAGCGATCTCAGCATCAGCCTCAAGATCACGGCGATCTTTCTCGCCCTGGGCGCGTGTCGCAGCACTCAGGTATTCCGCCCTTTTGATTTGAGCCTCATCTGCACCACCCCGATAGAGGTTATGTCGAGCACGAATCATCGCGCTGAGTGCAGACTCTCGCTCGGGGGTGGCATTCGCACCCTTGTTACTCGTCAAGTCGATTTCCAAGTGCACCTTGGGTTGCATAGCTGATCTCGCAACAGCCACCTGCCCGAGCGAGGACTCGTGATCAGCCACGGCCGCGGCAAAGCGGGGGTTTTCCATAATTGCAACGTAGCGTGCATCCTCAGCTGTGTATGGCAGGTGGGTACAACAGTCTTCATTGGGCATCTGGAGCTCGGCAGGTTTGTACCCTACGACTCGCTCGAAATTTATCTCTGACTCCCAGAGGTTACCTTCCACTACGCTCAGGTTGTATTTTGCAAGCGCAAGACGCCCTTTGGCCTGAGTCGCGTCGACACCACTACCGACTCCCATTTCAGCACGCCGTGCAATTTTTTCATAAGTATCTTGATGGGCAGCTAAGTTATTTTTAGTTGCCTCAAGCAGTTGTCGCTGCCTCAGAACATCCAGATACACCGTGGCGACTTCCAGCGCAATGCCCTCAGCACGCTCTTCGCTCCGAGCAGCCTCTGCCCGAGCACCTGCCATGCTTGAATCCACGCGTGATTTAGTCTCATAACCGTCATAGAGCATCTGCGAAAGACGCAACGCTGCTTCGCGCCGCGTAAACCAGTCGTTATCACTACCACTGTAGGTTTTTTCGCGCCCTATCCCCAAACTTAGATCAACCGTTGGTCGGTAACCCGCCTCTTCCATCTGAACACTTTCAAGTGCCGCGGCGTGGCGCTCAACTACACGCACTTGTTGCGGGTGAGTCTCCAGCGTCTCCACTATGGTCTCTCTCAAAGGTTTACTCTGAGCAGCCAAAGGCACAAACGCGAGCAGCGTGGCTGCTAGAAGCGTGCGGTTAATGGAGGTTTTCATTCCGGCTTTCCTCGGTACTTGTCTGCTCTCGGTACACAGACTTCATCATAGTATCTGACGACAGCAACCGCCAATCAGCAAATCCACATTTGTCTATCATTGTGCGAACAAAAAACGAGAAAAAGAGGATCCTAGAGCGAAGCACTTCAGTGTTGTCCCGATTTACTTAGACTTGTCAAATGCACTCATTACCCCGCCATACTTCTGAGTTTTAAATATTGAGCCGCTATCCAAGGGCGGCGCAAGAGGCATTCGGACAGGAACTTTTTCCAGCCTAGGCTCCAAAGAGAGCGCACCTATAATCAGACGATCCTGAAGATCGTCCCAGAACCTCTCCTGACCCAGTGCATGGATATAAGAAGAGGCACCGAGTATCGGCCAAGCGTCCGCCTTTGCAATCTCATAAAAAAGAATCATACGAGGCCGGTCACTTTGGTTCGGACCGGAACCGTGTAATGTGCGTGCGTGATGCACAGTCATACTCCCGGCTTTGCCTTCTAAAGTAATAGCCTGACTGACATCAAAATCCGGGTCTTCAGGATCTACCGCACCGGCAAATCGACCCGCATGCATGTGACTTAACACAGGCCCACGGTGAGAACCCGGGATCACCTGAAGAGGGCCACTATCACTGCCCACATCTTCGAGCATTAAACCGAACGCGAGTAGATCGTCATTTGTATGTGGATAGAAAGCCCAATCCTGATGCCATTCAACAGCAGCTCCGCCACCGGGGGCCTTAGTGTTAAGCTTAGACGTGATCAGCACAGCATCTTCACCTAGCAAACTGCGCAACACCTCAGTCACGCCTGAGTGCTTAAGAATCTCATCAAAATAGGGGTGTTGCTTGTGGGGTAGCTTGATACGAGTAAGCCTCGGATTCTCTGCACTGTGGCCCTCATCGAGATCATAAACATCATTACTACTGTTAACGTTGCGAGAGGCATCGATTAACTGGTGTGTAATTTGCTGAAGCTTCGCCAACTGCTCTGGCGTTACCACATCCTCTACCATTAAATAGCCATTTTTATGATAGAAACTGATCTGTTCTGAGCTCAGCATAATTGACCACTCACACACACGATTGACGGCTGTACTATCTAACCAGCATAGCTTTAAGTCGACAGAGATCAACCAGGCAGTTGCCCTTACGCCGCGACACCAGTGTTACTCAAGTACGATGGCGCCATCGCTGCGTAGAGGCGAGAAAACCGCCATAAATTGGCGTTTACAGACCTAGTTTGATGTTAAGCAGACGCTTAGCAGACTGCTCATCCGTTACAAGAACAGTAGGATTGAGTGCATCGATCGTGGCCAACATAATGTCAGTCTTATCGGCGCCCCCCGATATCAGAATACGCTGCTTGATCTTGGCCAAGTTCGCCAGAGGCATGCTAACGCACCGCTCATTGATTTGGTGATCGCAGAGAGAACCATCCGCTTTGAGGAAATTATA
>DATHZN010000119.1:0-38036 GCA_035458585.1 Marinobacterium sp.
GAAATAGAGTCAACCTAAGCTTAGGCCGACCACAGGTTGCCCAAACCTATGTGCCACTTGTTACCCAAAGAACCGCCTATAATGAAGAGACTCTCAGCCTTTCATAGTGAGACTTTCAAAAATGAATTGGGATGCCTTATCAGCGATTGGAACATTAATTGGCTCTGTCACAGTGCTGGTCACACTGATTCTTCTGGCGATTCAAATTGGTCAGAACACCCGAGCGCTCAGGTCCGCGAGTTTCCACCAAGTCAGGGATTCATTTTCCGAGATCCCCTTGGCTATCGCCCAAGATAGCGAGCTTGCTGGGATTATATCGAGGGTTAGTGCTAACCCAAGGAGTCTATCTGTTGAAGAGATACTACGCTATGAGATGCTGTTACTCAGTATTGTCCGCAAAAGTGAGAGTGCTTTCTACCAGACTTCTGAGGGTGCGTTGCATATGGACTCCTGGAATGGCATTGCACAGACGTGTAGATCAGCCTTGTCAGATGAGATTGCAATCGCATGGTGGAACCGGTCTAAAAACCGTTTCAATAGTTCGTTCAGCCGTGCTATCGACGATATGATCAGCCGCAGCATTTGACTCAGTACGCCTCGTTCGAGAATACTCGAGAACTGAGGGTCAAATTCGGTTGAATAGCGCTTGCGCCGGATTATGAGGTTTAAGGGATGATGGTAGCTTCGCTGCTTTGACCCTTGTCGAACGAAGGGCAGCGGTGCGACCCTTCCTTTTGGGGAAATCTAAACTGTTTCGCGAAACATGGTCGACTTGAGTTAAGCTGAAGGGGTAATCTTATTTTGCTCTGCAGCTTTGATGATGTGTTGAACATCGCTTTTGCAAATAGCTTTTGGAGGTCAGATGAGCAGTTTCTCCCGAGCTATGGAGAGCCGGGGCCCATTTTTTGTATTCGACCACCTCACTGTCGAGGTCCATATTTGGGCGTTGATTCGAGATGAAGATGGCAGCATAAAAACCTGGTCGTTGGTTTATGCAAATCCTCCTGCGCTTAAAACATGGGGAGTGACCTCCCTCTCGGATATTGTCGATAAAACGACGGATGAGATATTTGGCGCTGGCGCGACTGAACACTACCTACCCGTTATTGAGAAAATATTCGAAACTGAAGAGGCTCATCAGTTCCGAGACTATTTCGAGCATTTAGCGAAACACTTTCTCTTCACAACCATCCCTCTGGGTGATTTCTTTGTTACGACGGGCGACGACATCACTGATATTGTTCGCGAGAAGGAGTCGGTAGAGCTCGCCAATCAGGAGTTGGAACAGAAAATCACTGAGCGGGCTATTCGTCTAGAGGAGTCTGAGGAGAAGTTGCGCCTCGAAGTGTTGCTGAGTAACGAGAGAGAGCGAATCTACAGTGAAATGAACAAAAAACGGTCGCAGATGTTGGGCGTGGTCGCCCATGAGCTTCGAACGCCTGTAGCGGCCATCACAATGATGGCATCCACTGATGAGCCAGATGAGTGGTTGCAGAGTCGTCAGACAGTGCTGCGCAGTTGTAACGACCTACTGAACACAATCGACGATATGCGACTGATTCTCTATCCCGACCTCTCCCGCCCGGTCAGGTTGGAGGCATTTACAATATCGCAGCTCAACTCAACGGTTGCTGCTGCGATAGCATCCACCGCGGCCAGCACCAGTATTTCGTTCACGCTAAATAACGAACTAGGCCTCGATCTGCTAAACACCCAGTTTATCTCTGACACCTACCGCGTGCGCATCGTACTAATAAATGTGTTAAAAAACGCTTTCCTTCACTCTGACGGCACTCAGGTTTGCTTCACCACGTCACTATACACTGATGCCGATGGGCAGGATTATTTCCAGTGGGAGGTAGAGGACAACGGCAAGGGTATAGCGCCGTCTGAGATCGCTCGTCTATTTAGCGCAGGCCAACGCGGGGATACGCAGGCGGAAGGCACGGGCTTTGGACTCTATATTGCCAAAAGCTGGATAGAAGAGATTAATGGCGTAATTGAGCATCACCCTACTCGGATGGGAGGTACGAGGTTTACAGTCCGGGTACCCAAGGTGAAGCTTGAATCAGATTCGGATCAAGAGTCACGGACCTCTGTTGCGGTGACTCCAGAGGTAGTCGAACTCCTTCCCAAACTCAATATTCTGTTAGCAGAGGATGATTCGCTGCTGCGATTGCTTGCAGAAAAAATTCTATCGAAAATTGGATGCCCAGTAAGTGCGTTCGAGAACGGCTTGCTGGCACTCGAGGCCTTCAATGAGAGTCACAACCTAATATTAACAGACTATTTCATGCCCGAAATGTCGGGCGCTGAGTTGATCCAAAAGCTTAGGGAGGGTGGTTATCAAGGGAGCATCATTGGTGTCACCGCGGCGACTATCGGTGAACAAAGTCAACGCTTGCTTGATGCCGGCGCCGACATTGTACTACCCAAACCTTTCAGTGCTGAGGGCTTTCAAGATGCCCTGGCACAGTTGGTTAAAACGGGTCGATTTGATTCACTGCTGGATAGGGCGTCTGCACAGGGTATTGCACCGAGCGATTCGTCAAACCGGTCGCATTGAGAGTCGTCAATTAGCTTCACGCGGGAAGAGGGGGCAGCTGCTGTCTACCCCCCCTTCTAACCTGACTACCGTTTAGATTCGAATAGGCGAGGATCCAGCTCGTAGGGCAGGCCTTCAAACGCTAAGTGATTCCCCGACGCCAGAGAGAGAGTCTCTTTGGCCTCTATCTGAGCCTGCTGGACAACCGCTAGCAGAGCCGTTTTACCTTCTGTTCGTGTAGCTAGCACTACTTCGCCTACGGTGGCGCCTTGGCTGTTCAGTAGCGTATCCCCCGCCGCCACTGCCGCATTCGTATCCGTCGCAAAACGGTACATAGCTTTTTTGAGAATTCCTCGGTGCTGTAAGCGCGTGACAATCTCCTGCCCGGTGTAGCAACCTTTAGAAAAACTCACCCCCTCTATTGCCTGCATATTGCACATCTGCGGTATGAAATGTTCAACCGTTGCGCCCCGCAGGTCAGGAATGGCTCGTTCGATGTTGGCTGCGATCCATCGCTCTTCGCTGGTGCCGTAAATATTGCCAGCTTCGAGGGCTGTTTGCAGGCAGCCATCTTCGCTCCAAAGTTCAAAGAGGTGTTCGTCGTAGCACGCGATGGACGCTTCATCATTCCATCCGCTCTGTGTTTCAGCTGAGATCTGAAGTCCAGCGCACAGTGCCTGTTGAGTAGTACGATCTAGCGCAACACCACTGAGGTGGTCAGCCATCTCTAATTTCACCTTGGAGAACACAGCGTACTTTTTCAGGGTATCAAAAGCGGTTTGTGCAATCTCAGTATGTGCTCGAAGCCAGATCTGCTCTGGGCCTCGATAAAAGAGATGAAAGATGCTGATCATATGGCCTTTGATATTGCAGTGAGAGCCTGCTAAGTGGCCGACTTTTGCCAACTGGCGGATATCACAGCTCAGTTGCCCCTGCAGGAACTTCTCAGTGTCGGGTCCGCTGACTTGTATGATGCGGTAGTTGCTCAGTGCGCTGCATAGCGCACGCGAATCATCTTGGTGGTTTTCTAGCCACTTGTAGCTTTGGTTCAAGGACTACTCCTCAACTAAATCGGTATCGAGAAGGTTGGTGCGCTCGCCAATTACCTCTCCCATGCGAACAGGGCTTCCAGCGCGCAAAGAGTCCAGCCACTCGATGGTTTTGTCAGGAAACAGCAGAATAACAGTGGAGCCTAGTTTGAAGCGGCCCATTTCGGCACCTTGCTCGAGTAGAACGGGCGTATCGGCTGTCGTACTAAACACCTGACGTGGTTGCTTCAAGGGTGGTGCGATCTGGCCAGACCACACGGTCTCTATGCCTGCTACGATCATAGCCCCTACAAGGATCATTGCCATGGGTCCCTGTTCAGTTTCAAAGATACAGACCAGACGCTCGTTGCGTGCGAACAGAGCATCAACATTCTCTGCGGTGGTCTGGTTAACTGAGTAGAGATCGCCGGGTATGTATATTGCCTCTTTGAGTGCTGCTCCAGCCGGCATATGAACCCGGTGGTAATCCCTTGGCGATAGATAAATGGTCGCGAAGCGACCATTTATGAAGGGTTCAGCGCGTTGCTCTTCGCCCCCAAGCAGCGTTGTCAGGCTGTAGCCACGGCCCTTTGCCTGAAGTACTCGGCCGTACTCGATATTACCGATCTCCGATACCGCACCATCAGCAGGAGATGTAATCAAGTTCTCATCGCGCTGAATTTTTCGCGCGCCCTCTTTCAAAGCTCGGGTGAAGAACGCATTGAAGTTAGCGTAAGCCTGAGGCTGACTCTCAGCTGCTTCACTCATATCGACGTTGAAATGGTTGATGAAACGCTGGATCAGCCAGTTTTTCAACCAGGGCTGTTGGCACTCTGCAAGGTAGCCAACAAGACGGGATAGCAGGTGTTGTGGCACAACTTGCTGAAATAGAATAAACAGGGTGGTTTTCAACCGATACTCCTAATGCGGATGTTTACAAGCGCTCAATAATAGCAAGCCAAGTTCGCCTTACCAATGCTAGCGATGCGCTGGCGCAAAGTCGGAGTCGAGCATAGATAGAAGAATCTGCTTGTAGCTCATAAACCGCTGCTCAGAGACGGCTCCGCTCTCCAGTGCCTCATCAAATGCACAGCCCGGTTCCTGCTCGTGAGCACAATCACGGAATTTACATCGTCCTATATAGGGACGAAATTCACGGAATCCATCCAGCAGTCGGTCTGGATCTATATGCCAGAGTCCAAACTCACGTATTCCGGGAGAGTCAATCAGATCGCCACCTCCGGGGATGTGGAACAGGCGAGCCGTCGTTGTTGTGTGCTTACCCTTCTTGTGTGCTTCGGATAGGGCTCCTACTTTTAAATCAACGCCGGGCAGCAGGGCATTCACCAGCGAAGACTTGCCAACGCCAGACTGCCCCACGAATACTGTCGTTCTGCCACTAAGAAAGGTGTGTAACTCGTCGAGTCCGGTCTGCGTGCTCGTTGATGCGTAGAGTATTTGATAGCCGATTTGGATGTAACTATCAATCATTGGTAGCAACCACTCAGCGTTATCCTCGTTAATCAGGTCTGTTTTGTTGAGAACAATGACCGGTTCAATTCCTGAGAGCTCGGCGGCCACCAGATAGCGATCGATCAGGCTCGCATGCGCGCGCGGCTCCACGGCGACAACAATCAGAATGGCATCGATATTAGCAGCGACGGGTTTGAGCTCTCCATGGTTGTTGGGTCGTTTAAGTTCGCTGCTACGCTCTTCGAGTGCGACCACTACGCCAGCGTCCGTAGAGGGTCGCCAGATTACGCGATCTCCCGTGACTAACTGGCCAAGGTGTGTGCGCATGTGGCAACGAATAATCTTGCCTGAGTTCGCGCCCTCAAGTGCCTCAACATCAACGAGTTTGCCATAGTGGGATATGATAATACCGTGCTGCTCGGCGCCGAGATCTCCGCCCTCCAGCTGAGCATCTATCTGGGCGTCTTTGCGCGCCGCTCTGGCAGTGCGTTCTGCTTGGATCTTCTCAATCCGCCAGGCTTGGCGGCGGTTTACTTTGCGTTTGGCCATTCAGGTCGGCACTCACTCGGTGTAATTATTTTCATTATGATACCTACAAGGGTGGAGCGGGTCGATCCGAAGGCTTATTCTATTACGATAAGTGAGGGAGATATCTATGTCGCGTGACAGCCGTTTAATTTGGATAGACTTAGAGATGACGGGGCTTGACCCTGTGAATGAACGCATTATTGAGATGGCTATCATCGTAACGGACGCGCACCTCAACCCGATCGCGGAGAGTCCGGTCCTCGTTGTGCATCAGCCAGACTCAATTCTCGATGCAATGGATGAGTGGAACACTCGCCAGCACGGTGGTTCGGGTCTCGTGGCACGGGTGAAAGCGTCTAAACTGTCTGAAGCTCAAGCCCAGGCTCAGATGCTGGAGTTTCTAAAAGAGCACACTGACGCGGGAACATCACCGATGTGCGGTAATTCAGTGCATCAGGATCGGCGATTCCTCAATCGTTACATGCCCGAGCTGGAGAACCATTTCCACTACCGTAATCTGGATGTCAGTACCATTAAAGAGTTGGTGCGTCGCTGGCGCCCGGATCTGATGAGCGGTCTGAAGAAAGGGGGATCACATTTGGCGCTGGATGATATTCGAGACTCGATCGAAGAGCTGCGCTACTACCGGGAGCACTTCCTCATTGCAGATAAACCCACCTAGAACCTGTTCTCCAACTCTAGGCGATATTGTGCCGGCGAGTATCTTCACAAAGAGTCTCTTCCGGGGGCAGCTCGGCTAAATGGGGAGGCGTTTCGCTCCAGGGTGACTAAATATAGGTTCAGGTTGGCGCTCTTTTGCACTTGTTAGTTGAGCCAACGCCCAGTCTATATGCTCATCGACCAGTGCAGAGACCTTGCCTCGCCCCTGCCGCAGCGCCGATATGGCCTCTAGTGAAGCAGGCCCATTGCCCAGTGCAATCGCGAGGTTACGCATCCATCCCTGATAGCCTGTACGGCGAATTGCAGAGCCCTCAGTTCGGCTGAGAAATTCCGCCTCACTCCAGTTAAATAACTCAACCAGTTCAGCCTGATCGAGGTTGTGGCGTGGTTTAAAATCGTCTTCCGGACTGCGCTTCGCAAAGCGGTTCCATGGGCAGATAAGTTGGCAGTCGTCACAGCCAAATACCCGGTTGCCCATCAGCGGTCGCAACTCAACTGGTATGCTGCCCGTATACTCGATGGTTAAGTAAGAGATGCAGCGGCGGGCATCAAGCACGTAGGGTTCAGGGAAGGCGTTGGTCGGGCAGATATCCAGACATGCGCGGCAGCTACCACAGTGCTTCTCCTGTTCTGGCGCATCAATTGGCAAAGGTAGGTTGGTAAACAGCGACCCCAGGAAAAACCATGAGCCCGCCTCGCGGTTGAGTAGCAGGGTGTGTTTACCAATCCACCCGAGACCCGCCTGGCGGGCCAGTGGGCGCTCCAAAATCGGCGCGCTGTCCACGAATGGTCGAAACTGAACCTCAGTTTTGGCCGCATCAGCAAGCCAGCTTCCGAGTTGTTTGAGGCGCGATCGAATCAGTTTGTGATAGTCACGCCCGAGCGTATAGCGAGCAATATAGGCTTTGCTTTTATCGCGAAGTACATCCGTGATCTGTGTGTCTTGCGGCAGGTAGTTCATTCGCAACAGAATGATCCTCTCAGTCCCCTCCACCAGCAGACTGGGGTTAAGGCGTTTATCAAGGTGCTTTTCGAGGTACCCCATCTCGCCGTGATAGCCCTTTGCAAGCCATGCCATCAGTTGATCACGCTCAGCGCTGGCGTCGGGGAGTGTCACAGCACAGGCATCGAATCCAAGCTCGCGCGCCCTGGTTTTCAGTCCCAAACTTAGTTGTGTCAGTTGATCACTGCTGGCGCTAGAGGACATTATGGGCCTAAATCATAGTTGCTATCAGAGCGGTTACTATACTGAATTCAGTCTGGTAACGCAGTGTGGAGATGAGATGATCAGTCCTAACCTACCTCGCCCGGTGCTCAGTGCAGCGCAGTGCAAAGCGCTCGATCGCCGAGCCATTGAAGTGATGGGGATCCCGGGATACCAATTGATGCAGCGGGCCGCTCAGGCTGCTCTTGCACTCATAGGTCAACGTTGGCCGAGTGTTCGGGCTATTTCAGTCTGGGTGGGCGGAGGTAACAACGGCGGTGATGGTGTGGTCTTAGCCAGACTGGCTCAGGAGAGGGGTTGGCAGGTGCAACTGGTTGTTGCAGCCTCCGACGTCCAGAAGTCGGCGCGCAATGAAGCCGCACAGGCCTGGCGCGATCTGCCTCAAGAGGTTGTGCCTCAGATATTCGATGCTCAACTGCAGATTCGTGGCGAACTGATTGTCGATGCCCTGCTCGGAATTGGGGTGCGAGGCAGGGTTCGAGATCCGATAGCATCCATGATTGAAAGGATCAATCGAGCCTCCATACCGGTTCTGGCACTGGACCAACCCTCTGGTCTGGACACAGATCTTGGCGTTGCCGCTGGAGTGGCTGTGCGGGCGGACGCGACGCTCAGTTTTATCGCCAACAAGCTGGGATGGTTGACGGCTCAAGGCCCTGAACTAGCCGGTGAGCGCTACTGGGCGAGCTTGGGTGTCCCGGGCGAGTTGTTAGAGCAGATGGAACCCTATGCTCTTCTGACGAAACAGGCGCAGATCAAGCTGGCTCTGCCGCGACGCTCGCGTGCCGCTCACAAAGGGGATTTTGGTGTGTTAGTGGTTGTTGGTGGCAATCTTGGATTGGGTGGAAGTGCCATCATGACAGCAGAGGCGGCGCTGCGAAGTGGAGCTGGGCGAGTGATATTGTTGACCCGACCTGAGCATGTAAGTGCTGCACTGGCCCGAGTACCGGAGGTGATGGTTCAGGGGGTCTTGGACCCGGCACAAGCCCGTGAACAGCTGAGTCAGGCGAGCGCTTTGGTGATTGGTCCTGGGCTGGGTCAGGACGATTGGGCTAAAGCCTGGTTGGAGCTTGCCGAAAAGTTTGAGGGACCCTGTCTGTATGATGCTGATGCACTTAATTTGATTGCGAATGGAGAGGCGCGTGCCGGTGCAGGATCCGTTTTCACACCACACCCGGGTGAGGCCGCAAGACTGCTTGGTATCAGCACTGCGCAGGTACAAGCTGACAGAGTGGCGGCTCTGCTCAACCTCGAGCGCCGCTTCGGCGGCGTGCAGGTGCTCAAAGGGGCTGGAACTCTCTGTGTAAAAGATGGTCAAATTGAAGTGTGCGACCGAGGTAATCCTGGCATGGCAACAGCAGGCATGGGAGATATACTTTCTGGTATCATAGGCGCACTGCTGGTACAGGGTATTGCCCCGGCCAGTGCCGCAGCTTGTGGTGTGTGGATACACGCGCGTGCAGGCGATCTGGCAGCCGCTCGGGGGGAGCGTGGGTTGCTGGCCTCAGATCTGTTAGAACAGATTCGAGCGGCGGTAAATGATAACGAGATCGACAATCAGGGTTAGTTAACCTATGGCTTCAGAGCTTAAGTGGCGTCTGCTTGATGAGAGTGGCACGCTCGCGGCCGGTGCAACTTTGGCTGCGCACAGCGCCGGCTGCGTGATATTTCTGCATGGTAATCTAGGCATGGGTAAAACCACGCTTAGTCGTGGAGTGCTGCGTGCTTTGGGTCACACTGGCGGCGTCAAAAGCCCTACCTACACTCTGGTGGAGCCGTATGAGTTATCCGCCGGACAGTCAGTTTATCACTTCGACCTCTACCGTCTGGGTGATCCGGAGGAGCTTGAGTATCTGGGTGTAAGAGATTACTTTGACGGCGAGTCGCTCTGCCTCGTGGAGTGGCCGGAGAAGGGTATGGGATTCTTACCTAAACCGGATATCGATATATTTCTCGAACCCGATCTGCCCGGTCGACGACTGACGGCTATAGCCAACTCTTCCCGAGGAGTAGTGGCTATTGAAGCGATGCGGGAGCAGGGTGTCGCAGGGGTGGCGGTATGATGTTGCGTCTATTGTTGTTGGTAGCCAGTAGCCTGACAATGATAGCTCAGGCAAATACCCAAGTTGAAAATCTGCGGCTTTGGCTCGCGCCAGATAATACCCGGCTGGTGTTCGACCTTGATGGCCCGGTAGAACACAATCTTTTTACGCTCGATAACCCCGCTCGAATTGTGATTGATCTGGAGCGGGCAAATTTGGGTACCGATCTGTCAAAGCTCAATTTGTCGGGGAGCCCAATTAGCAAGTTGCGCTCAGGTAAACGCGATACTGGGCTGCGTCTGGTGCTGGACCTGGCAATGAAAACGCAGCCAAGCAGCTTCACATTGCCGCCCAACGACCAGTATGGGCATCGTCTGGTTGTTGACCTAGCTACAGAATCGCAACAGATTCTCAAACCGGCAGCCCAGCCACTCTCCATCCCTGACACTCAACGCGAGATTATTATTGCGATCGATGCCGGGCATGGAGGCGAGGACCCAGGCGCAATAGGCCCTGGGCGGCTGTTTGAAAAGGGTGTGGTATTGGCCATTGCGAAGGAGGTCAAGCGGCGTATCGATGAGCAGCCAGGGTTTCGAGCCGAGCTGGTTCGCACCGGAGATTACTACGTCAGTCTGCGGGGACGCACTGCTAAAGCTCGCAAGCTCAACGCTGATCTTTTTGTCTCCATACACGCTGATGCGGCTGAAAATTCAAAAGCGCGCGGAGCCTCTGTCTGGGTGCTGTCTAATCGCGGAGCGTCGAGTGAGATGGGTCGATGGCTGGCCAAGCGTGAGAACTCGGCCGATCTGATCGGCGGAGTGGGGAGCGTGAGTCTTGAAGATAAGGATGAGACGCTTGCCAGCGTTCTGTTGGATATGTCGATGAACTATGCTCGTACGAGCAGTACAGATGCTGCGGAACTGGTACACAAACACATCGCCAGTTTTGCCCGAATGCACAAGCCCCACATCGAAAAAGCGGGGTTCGTTGTGCTCAAGTCGCCGGATATCCCCTCTATTCTGGTAGAGACAGGCTTTATCTCCAATCCAACTGAGGCGAAGCGTCTCAAAGACAGTGCCTACCAGAAGCGGATGGCCGGTGCGATTGCACAGGGTTTGCTTGAACATTTCTGGCAGCGACCACCCGCAGGCACGTTGGTAGCGAAGTTGAAAGAGCAGGGGCAGATGCCCAAGGGAATGGAGCGTGAGTACAGGGTGGTAGCCGGTGATAGCCTGTCACGCATTGCACAGCGTACCGGCGTTAGTCTCGGGGCTTTACGTTCAGCCAATAATTTGAAATCAGATCGCATTCGCGTAGGCCAGGTGCTGCGGATACCCGCGGGTTAATATTGATGAGTCGAATTGAGCTACTCTCGCCCCAACTGGCGAACCAGATAGCAGCGGGGGAAGTAGTTGAACGCCCCGCTTCAGTTGTAAAAGAGCTATTAGAGAACGCGATTGATGCTGGCGCTAACCGTGTTCAGGTGGATGTCGAACAGGGCGGAGTTAAATTAATCCGGATCCGTGACGACGGCTCAGGCATCGACAGGGATGATTTAGCGCTGGCATTGAGCCGCCACGCGACCTCAAAGATCAAAATTCTTGATGATTTGGAAGCGGTTGCCAGTTTAGGTTTTCGCGGAGAGGCGCTCGCCTCTATCTCGTCAGTCTCTCGTTTGACGCTTACCTCGCGCGCTCAGGGGCAGGAGAGTGCATGGCAGGTCAAAGCGGAGGGGCGCGATATGGAGGCAGAGTTGTCTCCAGCGGCTCACCCACAGGGGACCACTGTTGAGATGCGTGACCTCTTCTTTAATACCCCCGCACGACGTAAATTTCTTAAGACAGAACAGACCGAATACAGGCACCTCGAAGAGGTGGTAAAGCGACTCGCACTGAGTCGTTTTGATCTGCACTTTCAGCTCTCCAATAACAACCGTGTAGTGCATCAGTTAAAGCCTGCTGATACTGAATCCATGCGGGAACGGCGTATTGCATCCTTGCTTGGGTCCTCGTTTATCGAGCAGTCCATCCATCTCGATGTCAGAGCAGAGGCCTCCGGTTTACGTTTGTGGGGCTGGATCGGTCTGCCGACCTATTCGCGTAGTCAGGCGGACCAGCAGTATTTCTTTGTGAACGGGCGAGTCATTCGTGACAAACTAGTGACGCATGCGATTCGTCAGGCCTATGCGGATGTATTGTTTAGCGGCCGTCACCCTTGCTACGTGCTCTATCTCGAACTCAACCCTGCGTTGGTTGATGTCAACGTCCATCCTACAAAGCATGAAGTGCGTTTCCGCGAGGGACGATTGGTCCACGACTTTATTTTCCGTACCCTGCACCGTGTCATTGCGGATCAGCGTCCAAGCGAGAGTGGAGCAGGTGTTGGAAGTCTGACTAACCTGGCGACCCAGGCGCAACCGGTCAATCAGAGCTTCGATCAGCAACGCATGAGCCTACCGCAGGCGAGTGCTGGCAATGTCAGTGGAGATGGTTCAGCAAGCGGTGCTCAGGGTTTTGGCGCTTATGTACAGCGTAGCTCCCCGGCTTTTAGTGCTTCAGATGTTAGGTCGCAGATACAGGGGTATGGGCAGTTACACCCGCAAACTGCAGCCGTTGCTGAACCAACAGCGGTAGATTTTTCTGCGCTTGCCAAAGAGGATTTGCCTCCGATGGGGTTCGCTTTGGCGCAGTTACATGGCATATATATACTTGCTCAAAACGCGCAAGGGTTGGTGTTAGTTGATATGCATGCAGCCCATGAACGGATTGTTTATGAACGCATGAAGAGCTCTTGGGAGGTTGACGGCATTAGGTCACAACCTCTGCTGGTGCCGGTCTCTCTGAATGTTAGCGAAGCTGAGGCGGAGATTGCCGTTGAGCAGGCGGATATGTTTACACGGTTGGGCTTTGGTGTAGAGCGCCTTGGTCAGGAGAGTTTGAGTATTCGCGAGGTACCGGTGGCGTTAGCCAGATCTGATGTGAGTCTGTTAGTGCGCGATGTGCTGGCTGATATGCGTACCTACGGTAACAGTCGACGAATTGAGGAGAGTATCAATGAACTGCTGGCGACGATGGCCTGCCACGGTTCAGTCAGGGCAAATCGTCAACTGAGTGTCCCTGAGATGAATGCCCTACTACGGGATATGGAGGCGACAGAGCGCAGCGGTCAGTGTAACCATGGGCGACCCACCTGGGTTCAGCTGAGTATCGCAGAGTTGGACAAGCTCTTTTTGCGTGGTCAGTAGTATGGCTATTAAGCTTTCAAAGCCTAAAGTGCTCTTCATCATGGGACCGACAGCGTCTGGCAAAACAGATCTCGCACTGGCATTGGCTGACCGTCAGGATGTCTCACTGATCAGCGTTGACTCAGCGCTGATTTATCGCGGTATGGATATAGGTACCGCAAAGCCGGATGCAGATACGTTGCGCGATTATCCCCATGCGCTAATTGATATTCTTGACCCTACCCAAACCTACTCAGCGGCCGATTTTGCTGCTGACGCTACACTGCAGATCGAAGAGGCGCTCGAGCTGAATAAGACACCCGTTCTCGTGGGTGGCACCATTCTCTACTTCAAAGCTTTGGCTGAGGGGTTAGCTAAATTACCTGAGGCTGACCCAGAAATACGTGCTCAGATAGAAGCAGACGCATTTGAACGAGGCTGGCCGGCGATGCATGCTAAGTTAGCCCAGCTCGATCCGCTCTCTGGCGCTCGTCTCAAGCCTAACGACTCTCAGAGAATTCAACGGGCACTTGAGATCGTTATGCTAACAGGTCGGTCTATCGAGAGTTTTTGGCAGGAACAGGCGGAAAAAATTTTGCCCTGGGAACCTATTCCGCTTGCGCTCATGCCTGCTGATCGGTTCGAACTCCACCAACGTATAGCATTGCGTTTTGATGTTATGTTGGAACAAGGTTTCCAGGCAGAGGTGGAGTCGCTGATGATGCGCGGTGATCTCAATCTTAATCTGCCGTCGATGCGCTGTGTTGGCTACCGGCAAATGTGGCAGCATCTTAACAGTGAAATCAGCTTTGAAGATATGAGAGATAAAGCGATTGTTGCAACGCGTCAATTGGCAAAACGGCAGATGACATGGATTCGTGGGTGGGATGGAGCTATCTGCTTGGATCCGCTAAAAAAATCTAATGATCTTCTAGCCCAAAGCTTGAGACAAATTCAGTAAGCCCCTATATACTATTAGACCTTGGTGCGACATTTTGTTCCGGAAGGATCCGGCGGAGGGCGCAAGCCCACTCAAACCAAGCCTAGTATCAATACTATAACCTCCACATAGAAGGAGAGGACCATGTCAAAAGGGCAGACTTTACAAGACCCTTACCTGAACGTTCTTCGCAAAGAGCGCGTTCCCGTATCTATTTTCCTTGTCAACGGCATCAAACTGCAGGGGCAGATCGAATCTTTCGATCAGTTTGTTATTCTGTTGAAGAACACGGTAAGCCAGATGGTTTACAAGCACGCTATTTCAACGGTTGTACCGTCTCGACCGGTAAAACTTCCAGCGACTGAAGAGTAAGCACCGAGGTTAAAAAAGTAATTGTTTTTCGAGCGTCCTGAGTCGGGCGAGAAGGCTATTCTCGTCCACATTACACTGGCGTCACCCGACGCAAACGATAACCCAAGAGAGCTCGAAGAACTGGCTTTGTCAGCCGGGGCAGACCCGGTTGAGTGGTTGACCGGCTCACGCTCAGACCCTAGTCCAAAATTTTTTCTCGGTAAGGGGAAAGTTGAGGAGTTGGGTGATTTAGTTCGCCTGCATCAAGCCGAGCTAGTGATTTTTAATCATGCGCTCTCGCCGGCACAGGAGCGTAACCTTGAGCGGGAGATCGAGTGTCGAGTGCTTGACCGGACGGGTCTGATTCTCGATATCTTTGCCCAGCGTGCTCGCACCCATGAGGGTAAGTTGCAGGTTGAGTTGGCTCAACTCGAACACATGTCAACGCGACTGATTCGCGGTTGGACGCATCTTGAGCGGCAAAAAGGCGGAATCGGTCTGCGTGGTCCGGGTGAAACACAGCTGGAGACCGATCGTCGGTTGCTGCGTGCGCGCATTAAGGCCATCACAGCGCGTCTGGAAAAAGTTCGTAAGCAACGTGAGCAAGGGCGCCGCGCGCGATCGCGTGCTGAAATTCCAACACTCTCACTCGTGGGTTATACAAATGCCGGTAAGTCAACCCTGTTCAACCGCATCACGGAAGCTGATGTTTATGCTGCGGACCAGCTGTTCGCCACACTTGATCCAACCTTACGCCGCCTCGAGTTGGCTGACATCGGTCCTGCTATTTTGGCTGATACGGTTGGATTTATCCGAGACCTCCCCCATAAACTAGTAGAATCGTTTCGAGCGACGCTGCAAGAGACGGTGGAAGCGGCGCTTCTTCTTCATGTTATAGATGCCAGTGATGAGGAACGTCGCGAGCACATTCACCAAGTGAATAAGGTGTTGCACGAGATCGGTGCCCAGGAGACCCCTGTACTCGAGGTCTACAACAAGATCGATAGAATGGAAGGTGTTGAGCCGCATATAGACAGAGATGATACCGGGCAAGCAGTTCGGGTCTGGTTATCGGCACAGACAGGCGAGGGAGTTGAGTTGTTGTTGCAGGCTTTGCGCGAGCGGCTTGCGGTGGATATGTTCCACCAATATATGGATTTAGGGCCTGATCAAGGTCAGTTACGCGCGCAGCTCTATTCGCAGAATGCGGTACTGGATGAGAAGGTGAGTGAGGATGGTCGAATCCAGCTTGAAGTACGTATGCAGATCAAGGACCTGCGACGTGTTCTGAGTCGATTGAACATCCCTGCAGAGCAGTATATTGCGGCCTCGGGGCCGGAGTGGTAAAGATTTTTAATTAGGTTAGCAAGTGGAGAGCACTTATGGCTTGGAATGAGCCGGGCGGTCGTGATGATAAGAACGATCCTTGGAGCAGTGGAGGTAACGATCGCGGCGGCCGTCGCGGTGGTTCGGGCGGCGGTGATCAGGGTCCTCCAGATCTTGATGAGGCCCTACAGAAGCTGCAAGAGCGGTTGAATTCGCTCTTTGGTACGAAGAAAGGCGGTGGGTCTGGTGGTTCCAGCTCGGGAGGTAATCATGCTGGCCCGGGCTTCGGATTCATTGGCGTACTAGCACTGTTGGCTGTTGTGGTGTGGGCCGGTATGGGCTTCTACACAGTGGATCAGCAGGAGCGTGGTGTCATCCTACGTCTTGGTAAGTTTACCGAGACTGTTCAGCCCGGTTTGCAGTGGAACCCACCATTAATTGATGACGTAACCATACTCAACGTGACGCGTGTCCGTACTTACGACCACCGGTCGTTGATGCTGACAAAAGATGAGAACATCGTCGATGTTGATATGACTATCCAGTATGTTGTCTCCGATCCGAAGAATTACGTACTTAACGTGCGTGATCCTGAGACGAGTTTGGGGCATGCGTCTGAGTCATCACTTCGTCACACCGTTGGTGCGACGAACATGGATGGTATTTTGACTGAGGGCCGTGAAACGCTGGCAGTCGAAGTTCAGGCTCGTCTCCAGCGATACATGGAGGTCTACGGCACCGGACTGGCGATTTCTCGTGTCAACATAAAGAATGCGACCGCGCCAAGTCAGGTACAGGACGCGTTCGATGATGTGATCAAGGCGAGAGAGGACGAGCAGCGTTCGAAGAACCAGGCAGAGTCCTATGCTAACGGCATCATTCCAGAGGCTCGAGGTACAGCACAGCGCGTGCTAGAGGAGGCAAATGCCTACCGCGAGGAAGTTGTAGCCAGAGCAACGGGTGAGGCTGCTCGATTCAGCGCACTGCTAGACGCTTATCTGGTGGCCCCCGACGTAACTCGTGAACGTCTTTACATTGAAGCCTTGCAAGAGGTCTACACCAACACGCCGAAAGTGATGGTGGATAGCGACGCGACAGGTAACAACATGATGTATCTTCCGCTCGACAAGCTGATGGATCGTGCGCCGGCAACCGGCACCAATCGTAATATTCGCTTGGACGACGCAAGCTTGCGCCAGATCACTGATCAGGTTATGCAGGAAGTGAACAGTCGCTCATCTTCAACCAGCCTAAGAGAGGGTCGTTAATATGAAGCCATCTTCACTCTTTTCTATAGGATTGGTGGTTGTTGTGCTGCTGGTGCTATCAAAATCTGTCTACATCATCAAAGAGACAGAGCGTGGTGTGAAGTTGCAGTTCGGTGAAGTGGTCGATCCTGATCTTAAGCCTGGCCTGCACTTTAAGATACCCATGGTCAACGCGATCCGTGTATTTGATGCACGAATTCAGACGCTTGACACGCGCCCGGCGCCGTTTTTAACGCTGGAGAAGAAGCGTTTGATTGTAGACTCCTACGTCAAGTGGCGTATATCTGATGTCGAAAAGTACTACACAGCGACTTCGGGTGACTCCTTCCGAGCGTCGGATCTGCTCTCGACTCGTATCGAAACGTCTCTTCGTAATGAGTTCGGTACTCGCACACTTACAGAAGTGGTTTCGGGTGAACGTGAAGAGGTGATGGATGCCGTTATCACAACGCTAAGTGAGCTGACTGAAGCGGAGCTTGGTCTTGCGGTAGTTGACGTGCGAGTGAAGCGTATCGACTTGCCACCAGAGGTGTCGAGCTCAGTATACGAGCGTATGCGATCAGAGCGTGAACGTCTGGCACGTGAGTTGCGCTCACGCGGTAAGGAGTTGGCTGAGGGTATCCGTGCTGACGCCGATCGCCAGAGCACTGTCATCATGGCAGAAGCGTACCGAGACTCTGAAGTCATTCGAGGTGAGGGTGATGCTGAGGCTGCCCGCATTTACGCAGATGCGTACAATCGCGATGCCGAGTTTTACTCGTTCAACCGGAGCTTGATGGCCTATAAAGAGTCCTTTGGCTCGGGGGGAGATGTTCTGCTGCTCAAGCCTGACAGCGAGTTCTTCCGCTACCTGGGTGACTTTAAGCGTTAATCGAGTGGCTGGTTAAACATCAAACAAAAAGCGGGTGCCAATGGCGCCCGCTTTCATGTTAAAATCCTCACCCCGGGCACGGCCCGGTTTTTTTGTGATTGTGCGGGACCCTTATGGCCGAACTTTGGCACGAGCTATGGATCGCGTTTTGCCTGCTGTTAGTGATTGAAGGAGTTATCCCATTTCTCTATCCCCAGCGCTGGCGTCGACTGGTTTCCCAGTTAGCGGGCATAAGCGATTCAAACCTGAGAATGGTTGGATTTGTCTCAATGATTGCTGGTACAGCACTACTGTTGATATCGCGTTAAACACCCTTAGGGTTATGGAGTTTTAGATGGCCTTGGCTGATCGCTGGCTATTGCCTGACGGCATGAAAGAGCTGTTACCGCCTGTCGCGAGAGAGGTGGAGCTTGTTCGTCGTCGGATTCTTGATCTGTACGATAGCTGGGGCTATGAGTTGGTTATGCCGCCCGTGGCAGAGCATCTGGAATCACTGTTGACCGGTGTGGGTGGAGACCTGGGTCTACAGACCTTTAAGGTGACTGACGAGGTCAGTGGTCACATGCTTGGAATACGAGCCGATATAACACCTCAGGTTGCACGTATCGATGCCCATCGCCTGCGCACAGATGGCGTGAGTCGCCTCTGTTATTGTGGTTCTGTTCTACACACTCGCCCTGTTAACATGTTGGCTTCACGCAATCCGATGCAACTGGGTGCAGAGCTTTTTGGCCATGAGGGCTTGGACTCTGATGCCGAGGTTATCTCGCTGATGCTGGAAACGCTGTTAGCATCTGGTATTCAGGGAACCATCAATCTGGATTTAGGGCACGTAGGCGTCTTCTCTCAGCTGGTACAGACCGCTAATTTGAGCTCTGCTCAGACCGAGTCTTACATTGATATTCTGCAGCGCAAGGCGCTGCCTGAGTTGTTCCCATTTGTCGAATCGCTCAATGTGGATGCCCAACTTGGAGCCCAGCTTTGTGCATTAGCAAGTCTTAACGGGTGTGACTCGGTACTTGATCGGGCAGAGACTATCTTTGCCGACCAGCCGCAGATACAGGCAGCGATCGCGCACCTTCGGCAGGTTGAGGCGGTCGTCAGTGCACGATTTCCGGATATAGGTTTCTACTTCGATCTAGGTGAGTTGCGCGGATACCGTTACCACACAGGTGTGGTGTTTGCTGCGTATACACCGAGCTTCGGTCAGGCGCTAGCCAAAGGTGGACGATACGACCAAATTGGTGCAGATTTCGGTCGTGCGCGCGCGGCCACCGGTTTCAGCACCGATTTGAAGACTCTTGTTATGTTGGCGCTAGAGACGCAACCGGTGGTACGTCGGGCGATAGTGGCCCCATCCAATTGCGAAGCGGATCTGCTGGACCGTATTAGACAGCTACGCGCTCAGGGAGAGCGAGTCGTGACTCAGCTACAGGGTGCTCAGACGCCTGAAAACTGTGATCGTCAGCTGGTAAAAAATGGAACTGAATGGGTGCTTGAAGCACTCTAAATTTTAAAATAGAGCACTAGAGACACATGGGTAAAAACGTCGTTGTTCTGGGCACCCAATGGGGTGATGAAGGTAAAGGCAAGATCGTTGACCTGCTAACCGAGCAGGCAGCTGCCGTTGTTCGCTTTCAGGGTGGCCACAATGCCGGGCATACGCTGGTAATCGATGGTAAGAAAACCGTACTTCACTTGATTCCTTCGGGCATTCTGCGTGAAAACGTACTCTGTCTGATCGGTAACGGTGTCGTACTGTCACCAGAAGCACTGCTCAAAGAGATGAGGCAGCTTGAAGAGAACGGCGTGCCGGTCAAAGAGCGTCTGCGTTTGAGTCCTGCATGTCCGCTGATACTGCCTTACCACGTGGCCATTGACCAAGCGCGTGAAGTCGCTCGCGGCGCTGCGAAGATTGGTACAACAGGGCGTGGTATTGGCCCTGCCTATGAAGACAAGGTTTCGCGTCGTGGTCTACGCCTAGGGGACCTTCAGGATAAAGAGGCATTTGCTACTAAGCTGGCAGAGATCCTCGGGTACCATAATTTTGTGTTAGAGAACTACTACAAAGCTGAGCCAGTTGATTTCGATACCGTTCTGTCAGATACGCTAGCGATGGCCGAGGAGCTGCTGCCGCTGATGATGGATGTCACTGCAAAGCTGCACGAACTGCGCAAGCAAGGTGCCAACATCATGTTCGAAGGTGCTCAGGGCTCGCTGCTGGACATCGACCACGGTACCTACCCGTACGTCACTTCTTCGAACACCACGGCCGGTGGTACATCGACGGGTTCTGGTTTCGGTCCACTCTACCTAGATTACATTCTGGGTATTACCAAGGCTTATACGACGCGTGTGGGTGGCGGTCCATTCCCAACTGAGCTGCATTGCGAAGTGGGTGCGGGACTTGCCGAGCGCGGTCACGAGTTTGGGTCAACAACAGGCCGCGCGCGCCGTTGTGGTTGGTTTGATGCAGTCGCACTTAATCATGCTATTCAAATTAACTCAGTGTCCGGTATCTGTCTGACGAAGCTTGATGTACTCGACGGTATGGAAGAGATCAAAATCTGTGTTGGCTATAAAGACGCCCAGGGTAATGATGTGTTCTCACTGAACGGCTCTGAAGATTACGAGAAAGTAACTCCGGTCTACGAGACCATGCCAGGTTGGAGTGAATCAACTTTGGGCGCGCAGAGCATTGATCAGCTGCCGCAGGCTGCGGTCAACTATATCAAGCGTCTCGAAGAGTTGATGGAGACCCCGATTGATATCGTGTCGACGGGTCCCGATCGTATTGAAACCGTGGTGCTGCGCGATCCTTACAGTGTTTAGTTAGCTTTTAAGTCAGCCGCGCACTTCTGCGTGTGAGTTAGAACGGGTCTTTAGGGACCCGTTTTTATTTGGGTTCAGCGCTCGCAAGGGTCTAACTATTTCGCTAGACCGGTAATCTTGAGTCTTTGTCTCCGCGCAGTGAGAGTAGCAATCTAAAGATCTGAGCTCTGGGTTCTGTAAAACATGTCTCCATGCTCTTTTGGGAGGAAATAGATTCCGCTTTGTTTGATACTTTTGAGTATTAAACTGCTTGCTGCGGCGCCTCACGTGGCTGAGAATAGTACTTATACTCTTCCAGCTATAGAGGCTTTCTGCCTTGTTCAGAGTCGGATCTAATATGAAAGAGCCGGGCTACACCTATCTGTTTCGAACTCACCGGGGACTCTTGCTGATCGCTTACTTGTCCGTGTTCTCAAGTAGTCTGGGGCAGAGCTTTTTTATCGGTCTTTTCCAGGTTGATATAGCTGCTTCTTTGGGAATTTCGGCGGGCCAGTTTGGCACGGCCTATGCTGGTGTCACTTTACTCTCCGCTGGTGCACTGATGTTTTTCGGTCCAAAAGTCGATTGGATGCCGCCGCGGCAGTTTGCCCTTGCTGTGCTCATCGGGCTGGTGATCGGAGTCGTGCTTTTAACGACAACCCATCTATTCTGGTTGGGACTCCTGGGGTTGGGCCTGCTTCGCTTCAATGGACAGGGTATGTTTGGTCACCTCGGAAACACGCTTGCTGGGCGTGAGTTTAAACAGGCGCGCGGTAGGGCACTCAGTTTGGTCAGTCTCGGCTACCCCTCAGGTGAAATCATTCTGCCTCTAGCGGTGACCTTGCTGCTGACACTGCTGAGTTGGCAGCAGACCTGGTGGTTTTTAGCCTCATTCTGGTGCTTGATGTGGCTACTACTGCTCAGCTTTGCCCCTTGGCCAACAGCTCCTTTAAAGCGATCTAAGATAGAGCGAGCCGCAGGGCCTAAACCCCTCAAAGATAAGCGCTTCATTATGTTGCTACCGTTAATCATGGCGCTGCCGATTATCTCCACCGGTTTGATGATCTATCAGGCACATTTGACAGCCGATCTGGGGGCAACTCCATCGGCTTATGCATGGGCGCTGACTGGTCTGGGAGTCGCGCGGATCCTGGGTGCTCTGTATGTTGGGCCGAAGATCGATCACTATGGCTCAGCTATGACGGCCCGACTGTTTATACTGCCGTTCGCTCTGGCACTTCTGTTTGCTCCGATACTAGGCGGTTCAGCTGGTCTGATTTTACTCATGATTCTGAGCGGGTTGGTGGTTGGATTTCAGGAGCCCGTGGTGAATGCTCTACTGGTAAACATCTGGGGCGGAGAAAACCTGGGGCGGGTGAGGGCAACGCTGCAGTCTGCAATGGTTCTAGGGACTGCCATATCACCGGCTCTCCTTGGTTATCTAATCGATTTTGGCGTGCACTTTCAGCTCATCATCTGGGGTATGCTCGGTTACCTGATTATCGCTTGGCTAATCGCTCAGCCAGTGCTGGCAAAGCTTTCAGTTGACCTTCCTGAAAAAATCTAAGGCATGGCCCGAGCCTATCCATTCAGGGGTATAGGTTTTTCAATTGACTCAGTATTTACCCTGTCGTCTAGCGTTCGAATTCTGTATTCCTATTAACGGGCACTGGCTGGCGGGGATAGCTCTACCATCTTTGACAACTTAAAAACAAAAAAGCGCTTTCGCGCTTTTTTTAAGTGATTCCGCCACTCGTACGAGCGTCGCTAATCAGTATCGTTTGCTAATGCTGTTTACGGTGGTTAGCAGTACTTTGAAGATCTTCGGGTTACCTGCCACGAGCTGGCCGCTGGTCCGGAAGTTTGTGCCGCCGTTAAAGTCTGATGCGAGACCCCCAGCTTCCTGCAAAATAAGCAATCCCGCTTCTAGTTCCTCAGCGTGCACTTCAGGCTGCAACATAGCATCGAGACGCCCCGCCGCTGTGTAAGCCAGATTAAGTGCAACCGAACCCGTACTAAAAGTCGATGCGCCGGCTTCGACGATCGCGCGAGTGATATCGAGTTGCATCTCTAGATGTCTCTTGTCGCTCGGACGGCCCAGATGACCTGTGCCTATCAACGCACCATCGAGACTCTTAAGAGAGCCAACCCGTAAGCGACGACCATTCAGCTGAGCGCCCTGTCCGCGGCTGGCAGTGAACTCTTCACCCGTGATCGGGTTAAGGATAAGAGCATGTTCGACGCGATCCCTGACGCGGCCGACAATGCAGAGCGCAAAAGAGGGTAGTGCGTTCGAAAAATGTGTGATGGAGTCAATTGTATGGACCTGCCAGTGGCAGGGGGTTGGACCCTCGGCTGATGTCGCTTCGTAAAGACCGGAGTACTCCCCCATCACACTGTGGTGCGGGTAAGCCTTTTGAATTACTTGAGCAATGTTTTTCTCAACGTTTTTGCAGGTGTCGTTGAGGAACTTGGCAACGCTTCCCTGTTCAGATTTTATAAGGTCGAGGCGTTCAAGTGCACGTTCAATTTGTTCGCTTGCCTGGCGCGCAGCGCGCAGCGCAATGTTGACCATTGGTTGCATCAGTCGGGTATCCATCAATTTTAAAAGAGCGGGGGCGAATTATAACCTACATGCGCTGTTTAACTCCAGTGATCACTACGGTGCGTGGGTCGGTCGCATTTGGTAACATCGACGCGAAAAATTTTGGGAGATGTAAATGCTTGATAAAATCCGCATCGTATTAGTTAATACGACCCACCCGGGGAATATTGGTGCCACCGCCCGCGCCATGAAAAATATGGGACTCTCTGATCTCTGTCTGGTGGAACCCAAGCATTTTCCTCATGCCGATGCCGATGCCCGAGCCTCTGGCGCAGATGACATACTCGCTTCGGCTAGGGTAGTCGACAGCCTTGAGGCAGCATTGGCTGATTGCCAGCTTGTTGTTGGCACCAGCGCGCGTGAGCGCCACATCCCCTGGCCACTGGTTAATCCCCGGGAATTGGGCGCGATTGCTGCGCAGGCGTTGAACGCCGATAGCTCCCGTGATGCGCGTGTTGCAGTGCTCTTCGGTCGCGAAGCGAGTGGATTGACCAATGACGAGCTGCACCGGTGTCACAAACATGTACACATTCCTACCAATCCAAGCTTTAGCTCCCTCAATGTTGCAGCAGCAGTGCAGGTGATCAGTTATGAGATGCGTATGGCGCTGGTTGAAGACCAGGTCGCTAAAACGCCACAGTGGGGAACGCGTTGGGATATCGAACTTGCTGACAATAATGAGATTGAACAGATGTTTGAGCATTTGGAGAAGGTGTTGGTTGAGATCGACTTTCTGGATCCTGCTAACCCTCGGCAGTTGATGCCAAGGTTGCGGCGCCTCTTTCTGCGGGCGGTGCCAGATAAGGTTGAAGTCAACGTAATGCGTGGGATTTTGAAGAAGGTTGGACGGTTAACCGCTGCATCAAAATCGGATCAGAATTAATTCCTACTAAATTAGTTGGTTAAATAGTTGATCAAAATTGTAGGAAATACCATAATAGCCCCATAGCGATTAGGGACTGAGGTAGACACTATGCGTCTTACAACCAAAGGGCGTTATGCAGTGACAGCGATGCTAGATCTTGCTTTGCATCAGGGGAAGGGGCCGATTAGTTTGGCTGATATCTCTGAAAGGCAAGGTATTTCGCTTTCATACCTGGAACAGCTCTTTGCGAAGTTGCGCAAACAGGGACTGGTTCAGAGTGTGCGTGGTCCTGGTGGCGGTTACGAACTCAAGCGGGACGGAGATCAGATAAACGTCGCTCAGGTCGTCGATGCGGTTAACGAGTCCGTAGACGCCACCGGTTGTCACCAGAAAGGCAACTGTCAGTCGGGCGAGATCTGTTTGACCCATCACCTTTGGATGGACTTGAGTCAACAAATTCATAATTTCTTGAGCGGTATTAGTCTGGCAGACCTTGTGATGCGTAATGATGTGCAGCGTGTTGCGAAACGTCAAAACGGTCGCATTTCAGAAGACCTAATCCTTTCAAGTCAAACTAATTAGAAGTTGGGTTGCACCCAGAGTTTGGAGATATAGATGAAACTGCCAATTTACTTGGATTATTCAGCCACTACACCAGTGGATCCGCGAGTCGCTGAGAAGATGATGGCTTGCCTTACTCCCGACGGTACTTTCGGTAACCCTGCCAGTCGCTCTCACCTGTTTGGTTGGAAAGCGGAAGAGGCGGTTGAGACTGCCCGTCGTCAAGTTGCTGATGCAATTAATGCCGACCCCCGTGAAATCGTCTGGACATCGGGTGCGACCGAATCAGATAACTTGGCTATAAAGGGTGTTGCGCACTTCTATCATAAGAAGGGTAAACACATCATCACATCAAAAATCGAACACAAAGCGGTTCTTGATGCGACTCGTCAGTTGGAGCGCGAGGGGTACGAAGTAACCTACCTCACACCGGGCTCTGATGGTCTGATCACGCCGCAGATGGTTGCTGATGCCCTACGTGAAGACACTATATTAGTCTCTTTGATGCATATTAATAACGAGATCGGCACGATTACCGATATCGCGGCTATCGGCGAACTGACCCGCAAGCATGGTGTCCTTTTCCACGTTGACGCGGCTCAGAGTGCTGGTAAGTTGCCAATAGACATGCAAGAGATGAAGGTCGATTTGATGTCCCTGTGCGGGCACAAAGTCTACGGGCCTAAGGGTGTTGGTGCGCTGTACGTTCGCCGCAAGCCACGTGTGCGTATTGAAGCGCAGATTCATGGTGGCGGTCACGAGCGTGGTATGCGTTCGGGTACGCTAGCGACTCACCAGATTGTCGGTATGGGCGAAGCCTTCCGTATTGGCAAAGAGGAGATGGATTCTGAGAGAGCGCGTCTGGTATCTCTGCGTGATCGTTTCTGGTCGCAGATAAAAGACATGGAAGAGGTCTATGTTAATGGCTCTTTTGATCAGCGCTACCCAGGCAACCTTAACGTCAGTTTTGCGTTCGTTGAGGGCGAGTCTCTGCTGATGTCGTTAAAAGATTTGGCTGTTTCATCGGGTTCTGCTTGTACTTCAGCAAGCCTGGAGCCCTCATACGTGCTGCGCGCGCTGGGTCTGAATGATGAAATGGCGCATTCATCAATCCGTTTTTCATTTGGCCGATTCACCACTGAAGAAGAGGTGGATTATGCGGCAGCACAGGTGCGCACAGCCGTGGACAAGCTACGCGAACTGTCGCCGCTTTGGGATATGTTCAAAGACGGCGTCGATCTGAGCAAGGTCGAGTGGGTTCACCATTAATTTACCGGTTTAGATTTTTAGGAGCTTAAGATGGCTTACAGCGAAAAAGTTATTGATCACTACGAAAACCCACGCAACGTCGGCAAGATGGATGCGGATGACAGTCACGTTGGCACTGGTATGGTGGGTGCACCAGCCTGTGGTGACGTTATGCGTCTCCAGATCAAAGTGAGCGATGAGGGTGTGATAGAGGATGCAAAGTTTAAAACGTACGGTTGCGGCTCTGCTATCGCTTCAAGTTCGCTGGTGACCGAGTGGGTTAAAGGGATGACTCTGGATCAGGCGGCTGATCTGAAAAATGCGCAGATCGCGGAAGAGTTGGCGCTACCACCTGTGAAGATCCACTGTTCAGTGTTGGCAGAAGATGCCATCAAAGCGGCAATCGAAGATTACCGTAACAAACAGAAGTGATGGATATGAGAGTCTCAATGACCTCCGCCGCGGCGAATCACGTGGCGAAGTACCTTGAAAAACGCGGCAAGGGTTTGGGCATCCGTTTGGGTGTCCGTACCTCGGGTTGCTCGGGCATGGCCTACGTGCTCGAATATGTTGATGATCTCAACGGCGAAGATGAGGTGTTTGAGTTTGAGGGCGTTAAGGTAGTGATAGACCCAAAGAGTCTGGTCTACCTGGATGGCACTGAACTTGATTTCGTCAAGGAAGGTTTAAACGAGGGTTTCAAATTCAATAACCCCAATGTACGCAGCGAGTGTGGCTGCGGCGAGAGCTTTAACGTCTGATTACATCAGTCTGGTTCGCGAGAGATCATGGATATTGCACAGAACTTCTTTGAACTGTTCGGACTGGACACTAGTTTCGATCTGGACTTGCAGCTTTTAAGTGAACGTTACCGTGAGCTTCAGCGCGAACACCACCCTGACCGCCACGCACACAAAGGAGAGCGCGAGCAGCGCCTCGCAGTGCAGGCGACTGCTCACCTTAACGAAGCGTTTGAAACCTTGAAGACACCTTTGCTGCGCGCGCAATACTTGCTTAAGCTCGAGGGTGTCGATACAGGTGAGGAGAATCGTCGCCAGCTTCCCGGCCCCTTTTTGATGCAGCAAATGGAACTGCGTGAGTCGCTGGTAGAAGCCGCTAGTGGCCAGGATCCCTTTGAAGCCCTCGATAAACTCGCCGTTGAAGCCAAAGGCCTTGAAGCTGCTGAGTATTCACAGTTTAATGCCGCCCTCGTAGCCCAAGAGTTGGATTCTGCTGAAATTTCGATTCGTAAGCTGCAATTTATCAATAAATTAATTCGAGAAATTGAGGCGGCAGAAGATCGTCTGGATGAGGAGTACTGATCACTATGGCGCTGTTGCAGATCGCCGAGCCAGGGCTAAGCCTGGATCCCCATCAGCGAAAACTGGCGGTAGGTATAGATCTAGGTACCACCAACTCGCTGGTCGCGACCGTGCGCAATGGTGTTGCTGAGACCTTATCAGATTCTGATGGGGTGCATATCCTTCCCTCTGTTGTGCACTATTCAGAAGCCAAGCCCCCGTTAGTTGGGCAGCAGGCTGCGTTCAAGGCCAACCAAGATCCATACAATACGGTGCAGTCTATCAAACGTCTGATGGGTCGCTCGGCCAGCGATGCCTTGCAGCTTGGCGAACAGCTGCCCTATGAGTTTGTCGAGTCAGGTACGGGTATGCCCTATTTGCGTACGGCGGCAGGTGATTTAAGTCCCGTTCAGATCTCGGCAGATATTCTCAAAGCGTTGAATGCGCGCGCGGAACAGAGTCTCGGTGGAGAGCTTGAGGGTGCAGTGATTACTGTGCCCGCTTATTTTGATGATGCTCAACGCCAGGCGACTAAAGATGCGGCTCAGCTTGCCGGGTTGAACGTGTTGCGTCTGTTAAATGAACCGACCGCAGCAGCGGTCGCCTATGGACTGGATCAGCAAGACAAAGGTGTTGTTGCAGTGTATGACTTGGGCGGCGGAACCTTTGATATTTCGATACTACGATTGACGCGTGGTGTATTCGAAGTGTTGGCGACCGGTGGTGATTCGGCCCTGGGTGGAGATGACTTTGACCACGTATTGGCTAACTGGTTGATGCAGCAGGGTGGCGAACATCAGTATGACGCCTCCACAACGCGCGAACTGCTCGGTTTAGCTCGCTCCGTAAAAGAGCGCTTAACAGCAGAGGAGCAGATTAACCTAACGCTGCCCGGCACTGGCAAGCAGCTTGCCGTGACCCGAGCTGACTTTAACGAGCTTGTGAAGCCGTTGGTGGCTAAAACAATTCGAGCGTGTAAACGTGCTCTAAAGGATGCTGGAGTCACGACTGAAGAGATTCAGGACGTAGTAATGGTAGGCGGTTCAACCCGTGTCCCTCTGGTACAGTCGAGCGTAGGGGAGTTTTTTCAGCGCGCACCGCATATCGATATTGATCCAGACCGTGTAGTGGCGATCGGCGCTGCACTGCAGGCAGATATATTGGCTGGAAACAAACCTGACTCAGAGCTTCTCCTGCTCGATGTTCTTCCGCTTTCGCTCGGTTTAGAGACTATGGGGGGGTTGGTAGAAAAAGTTATTCACCGTAATACTGCGATCCCAGTGGCCCGTGCCCAAGAGTTTACGACTTATCAGGATGGCCAGACCGCGATGCTGGTCCACGTGCTTCAGGGTGAGCGAGAGCTTGTCGATCACTGCCGCTCTCTAGCACGTTTCGAGTTGCGAGGTATACCACCAATGGCGGCTGGTGCGGCCAAGATTCGTGTCACCTTCCAGGTTGATGCTGATGGTCTGCTTAATGTCTCTGCCAAGGAGCTGTCAACGGGAATCGAGAGTGCCGTTCAGGTTAAGCCCTCATATGGGCTGTCGGATTCAGAGATCACGCGTATGCTGCAGGAGTCTTACTCCAACGCGCAGGATGATCGCGAAGCGCGGAGCTTGCGGGAGCAGCAGGTAGAGGCGGATCGGTTGATAAGCGCATTGCGCAGTGCGATTGCTGAGGACGGGTCCAGATTACTGTCCGAGCAAGAAGCAAAAGATCTATTAGCGGAGATTGAGGTGCTCGAAAACCTGACAAAAGGTGAGAGCGCTGGAGCTATAGAGGCTGGAGTCGAGCATCTCGCTCAGGTGAGTGATTTCTTTGCTTCACGTCGTATGGATAGTTCGATTCAGAGTGCTCTGCAGGGGCAGAGTGTTGACTATTTTGAAAAGGAGAAGGGCTAATGCCGCAAATTATATTCTTGCCTCACGCGGAGCTTTGCCCGGAAGGACAGGTTATAGAAGCTGAGCCGGGGGTAACGATTTGTGATGCGGCTTTGCGCAACGGCATTCACATCGAGCACGCTTGTGAGAAGTCCTGTGCCTGTACCACCTGTCATGTAATTGTTCGTGAGGGGTTTGACAGTCTCGACGAGTCGGACGAATTGGAAGATGACATGCTTGATAAAGCGTGGGGCCTTGAGCCTGAATCGCGTCTGAGTTGTCAGGCAGTTGTGGCAGACGAGGATTTGGTGGTGGAGATTCCAAAATACACCATCAATCAGGTCTCTGAGGGTCACTAAGGCGGTCGGGAGATAAGGATGCAGTGGACAGATGTCAGTGATATTGCGATTGCGTTGACTGAGATTTTCCCAGAGCAAAACCCTCTTGAAGTCAGCTTTCCAGATCTATACCAGCGGGTTATGAGTCTTGAGGGTTTTGAAGGTGATCCCAATCACTGCGGAGAAAAGATTCTCGAGGCTATTCAGATGGCTTGGCTAGATGAGTACAACTAACTGCTTCAGCCTGTCGCGCTACTGTTTAATCCCAAAGTCTTAGCGTATAATTCGCGCACTAAAATTTCATCCAACTAATTAAAGGTTAGGTTCATGGCTATCGAACGTACTCTATCTATCATTAAGCCAGATGCAGTGGCTAAAAACGTTATCGGCGAAATCGTTGCTCGCTTCGAGAAGGCGGGTCTGAAAGTTGTCTCAATGCAGATGAAGCAGCTATCGCAGGCCGATGCGGAAGGTTTTTACGCTGAACACAAAGAGCGTCCGTTCTTCGGTGACTTGGTTTCGTTCATGACCTCTGGCCCGGTTGTTGTTCAGGTCCTGGAAGGTGAAAACGCTATCGCTTTGAACCGCGAGCTGATGGGTGCTACTAACCCACAGGAAGCTGCTGAAGGTACTATTCGCCGAGACTTCGCTTCATCTATCGATGCGAACGCTGTACACGGTTCTGACTCTGCAGCATCTGCTGAGCGCGAAATCGCGTATTTCTTCGGCGCATAAGTTGAAGATCCGGGCGCAGGTGCTTGCACCTGTGCCAACCCTCAAGAGACACCCCGCACCATGTCCGAATCAAAAGTAAACCTCCTAGGTTTATCCCCCGCAAAACTCGAAGAGTTTTTTGAAACGCTTGGCGAAAAGAAGTTTCGTGCTGTCCAGGTATTGAAATGGATGCACCAGCAAGGCGCAAGCTCGTTCGACGAAATGACCAATATTAGCAAAGCACTGCGCAGTAAGCTGGCTGAGGTCGCGGAGATACGTGAGCCAGAGATCCTCATCGACAAGACATCTAAAGATGGCACGCGCAAGTGGGTCATTCAGATGGATGGCGGATCTGCGATCGAGATGGTGTTGATCCCGGAGGGTGATCGCAGGACTCTTTGCGTTTCATCGCAGGTCGGTTGTTCACTGGACTGCAGCTTCTGTTCAACCGGTAAGCAGGGGTTCAATCGCAATCTCAGTACCGCAGAGATCATTGCACAGTTGCGCGTAGCGATACGCTGTTGCGGAGGTTTTGATCCGAGTGGGGAACGGCGCGTAAGCAATGTTGTCTTGATGGGTATGGGCGAGCCGCTGATGAACTTTGATAATGTCGTCGATGCCGTCCAGATGATGATGGATGACAATGCGTACGGCCTCTCAAAACGTCGCGTCACGCTGAGTACCTCGGGTGTCGTACCAGCGCTGGATAAGCTTGGAGACGTTACAGATGTCTCCCTGGCAGTCTCTCTACATGCCGCCAACAATGCGCTACGCGATGTGCTGGTTCCGATTAACAAAAAATATCCTATCGAAATGCTGGTAGATTCGGTTAATCGTTACTTTGCTAAACTTGGTGATAAGCGAGTGCCAACAGTAGAGTACACGTTGATAGCGGGCGTAAACGACCAGCCAGAGCACGCACGTGAGTTGGTTAAACTGTTACGCAAGATGCCTTGTAAACTCAATCTGATCCCGTTTAACCCCTTCCCTAACTCTGGTTATGAGCGTCCGAGTGAAACGGCAATTGCGAAGTTTAAGAGTGAGATGCTCAAAGGGAAAATACTCACCACTGTGCGTCGCACGCGTGGTGATGATGTGGATGCAGCTTGCGGGCAGTTGGTCGGTCAGGTAGCGGACCGTACCCGCCGAAGCCAAAAATATATCCAGCTGCGTCAGTCCGACTAACCTCTTAACTGAGCGCTAAGAGTCTGAATTTTATTTATTTTCTTTCAGCTCAACATGACAGTGCCGGGTTCCTGTGTTAGAACTAGAGAATAGTCTCAACCACAAGGAAAGAGAGTGAATACGACTCGTCGCCTCATAGCAGGCGTCCTCTTATCGGCGCTCCTCGCTGGATGTTCGAGCATGTCGCCAAATGGCATGTTTAATAAAGGGTCTCAGGCCTCTGTAGAGTCCTATACTGAGCTCGGAATCAAGTATCTTCAGGCGGGTGACAATATCAGCGCTAAGTCCTCGCTCAAACAAGCACTGGATATAAACCCGACCCATGCGCCCGCGCTCAATGGACTTGCGCTGGTGTTCCAGACTGAAGCGGAAAATGAGTTAGCTGAAAACTATTTCCGTGACGCTGTAAAAAGTGACCCTTCGTCGGCAATGATACACAATAACTTCGGTGCCTTTCTTTACGCCCAAAAACGCTATGAGGAGGCTTGTACGGAGTTGTCGCGTGCGACGGAAGACCCCTTTTACCCACAACGTGCTCAGGCCTTTGAGAACCTTGGCCGTTGCTACCGTCTAGTGGGACGAAATGATGCTGCGAGCTTTGTGTTGCAGCGGGCATTGACACTGTCACCCGATCGTCCGTTGGCGATGATTGAATTAGCCGATCTCTATCTTGAACAGGGGCGCTATGAACCGGCGTCAGAGTGGTTCGCAGAGTTCCGCGAGTTGGTTGATCGAGGCCGTGTTGATCACTTTGCTAAAAGCCTCTGGGTTGGTGTAAGGTTGGCACGCATACAAGGTAATGCGAGTCGCGCGGCAACCTATGCGTTGCTGTTGAAGAACTTGTACCCGGAATCAGAAGAATATAAGAAGTACGAGGAGTCCAGCCGGTGAGCGACCAGGACCTGGGTTTAGATACTGGCAATGGATTTGCCAGCGAAGAGTTAATTGCGGCACGTGAGGCCCTGGGGTTGACGGCCGAAGCTATTCAACGTGAGTTACGTTTGACACCGCGAGTGGTGGCTGCGCTCGAATCAGGTGATCTTCAGGGTATGGGGCAGCCGGTCTTTGCACGTGGTTATATTCGATCATACTGCAAACGCGTTGGTATCAATGCTGACCCGTTCGTTGAGCAATACGACACCATCGTCGGGGAGATGCAGCCCAAGCGCTCCCGTATTCGTGAAATGGCCTCCAGTTCCCCCTCTACCAGTTCAATGAATATAACACCTAGACGATCACCGATAGGTGGTTTGTTTATGGGTGCTGTGAAAGTCGTTGTGTTAGCCGGTGTGCTCGGAGGAGCTGTCTACGGCGTCAGTAAACTTGATATCAATCTGGGCAGTTTTTCCCTTGATTCAATCTTCGGTGGTTCAGAGTCAAGCGTCGAGGCTGACTCCAACTTGCTTAAGATACCCGGAACGGCATCTGTTACACCTGAATCAGGATTACCTGTGCCCTCGGAACCAGATGCTGAACCAACAGCAGTTGCTGCGGAGCCAAGCCTCGAAACAGTGATCGAGTCGACTCCTGAGCTAGAGGCGGTGTCGGAAGTACAGACTGAAGTAGTGACCAGTCTTGATCGGGTTGAAGAGGTTGTGACCGAGGCAGTTGTCGAGAACAGTCCAGAACCGCAGCTACCCGTTGAGTCTGCTCCTGAACCTGCTCCTGAAGTTGCAGCACCGGCTCCGGTGCAAGCACCCGCCGAAGAGGCAACGGCCTCATCTGAATCAGCCCCTGCGTTGGCTGACGGAGTCGTCCAGGTCAGTGTAGGCTTTAGTGATGTCAGCTGGGTGAATATCAAAGATAGTAAGGGTGATGCGCTTTTCAATGGGCTGGCTGAGCGCGGTCGCACTTTGGAGTTGACCGGTGTAGCCCCAATTAATTTCGTATTTGGCCGAGCGGATGCTGTAAGTTCTTTCACTTTTAACGGTACAACAGTTGATTTAGCGCCTCATACCAAAAATAATGTCGCCCGTCTTAGTTTGCCGCGCTAACGTAGCAGACACTTAATTCAGATAACGGGTTTATTCAGTGGCAAAACTCCAAGCCATTCGTGGTATGAACGATCTGCTGCCAGACCAGTCCCCGGTCTGGCAGTTTCTTGAAAGTAAAGTAAAACTCGTGTTGCAGAGCTACGGTTATGCCGAAGTTCGCACGCCGGTTGTTGAGCAGACTGAACTATTTAAACGCTCGATTGGTGAAGTAACCGATATAGTTGAGAAGGAGATGTACACCTTCGAAGACCGTAACGGCGATAGCCTGACCCTTCGTCCCGAGGGAACCGCAAGTTGCGTTCGAGCAGCAGAGCAGCATGGCTTGCTGTATAACCAGGTTCAGCGGTTTTGGTACGCTGGTCCAATGTTCCGGCATGAACGCCCACAGAAAGGCCGATATCGCCAGTTTCATCAGATCGGAGCCGAAGCATTCGGCATGCTCGGACCCGATATCGATGCGGAAGTGATATTGATGACCGCACGTCTCTGGAGGGAGCTGGGGATAGACGGCTCGGTTGAACTGCAGCTCAACACGCTGGCGAGTAGCAGTGCGCGAGCCCGCTTCAAAGCCGATTTGGTGACCTTCCTCGAGGCGCGTAAAGACAAGCTTGACGCAGACAGCCTGAGACGTCTCGAATCAAACCCGCTGCGCATTCTCGATTCGAAAGATTCAGGAACTCAGTCGCTACTTGACGAAGCGCCAAGCTTTGACGAGTACATCGATGAAGAGTCGCGCAGTCACTTTGAACAACTCTGTTCGCTGCTAGATGCGGCAGGTGTGAAATATAGATTGAATCCCAGGCTGGTACGTGGCTTGGACTACTATGGCAAAACCGTATTTGAATGGGTAACCACCGCACTTGGTGCTCAGGGTACCGTTTGTGCAGGTGGACGTTACGACGGTTTGGTAGAGCAGTTAGGCGGTCGTCCAACACCAGCCGTTGGTTTTGCTATGGGCGTTGAGCGTCTTGTGCTGCTGTTAGAGGAGCTCAAGGCTGTTCCTGATACGGCTCGCCAATTGGTTGATGTTTACCTCATTGGCGTTGGTGATGATAATCTAGCTCCCGCTATGGCGGTTGCTGAGCAGTTGCGTAGTGAGGGTGGTATAAACGTGCAACTCCACTGCGGGGGCGGTAGTTTTAAGAGCCAGATGAAAAAGGCGGACCGGAGCGGCGCGCAACTGGCAGTGTTAATGGGTAGCGAGGAGCGTGAGGCCGGCGAAGTGAGCGTGAAACCGCTACGAACAGGCGGAGAGCAGATGCGTATGCCGATAGCAAATTTAGCGATGGCGTTGCAGCAGCGCCTCAATGAAGGTTTTGGAGAGTAGTGTGGCAGAGTTGCGGACCGAAGAAGAACAGGTCGAGTTTATAAAAAACTGGTGGAAAGAGAACGGTATGTCTCTCCTCATCAGTATTGGTATTGCTGTTTCTGGCGTTGTGGGTTGGAAGGCTTGGGTCTCTAATCAGGAGGCCGATGCGGCCAACGCTTCAGCACTGTACGAGAACATCAGTACTGTTGTGACGGCATCGGTAAGCGATGATGCACAGCTTAAGTCCGTATTTCACCTTGGTGAGCAGCTCAAGAGCGAGTACGGCTCAAGCGCCTACGCCCCCATGGCGGCTATGTTGTTAGCCCGAGCCGCAGTAGAGGCAGGTGAACTGGATAAGGCGAAAGCAGAGTTGGAGTATGTGGTCAGCAGTGAAGCTTCTGACACTGATCTTCAGAGGTTAGCGAACCTTCGCCTGGCTCGTGTTGCCCTGGCTCAGGCTGAGTATTCGGCTGCAGAGGCTGCCCTTAATGCCGCTGGTGAAGCTGAGTACGAGAGCCTCTATCACGAGTTGGCTGGCGATATTGCCGTTGCTAAAGGCGACCTGTCTGCGGCTCGAGCAGCCTACACTAGGGCACTCCAGAACGCTGCGCCTCAGGCGCGATCTTTAATTCAATTGAAGTTGGATGACATAGCTGCAGGAGACGCCTCCTAATGAAAATAATACTGCGCTCGGTTGTATTGAGCTTAGGAGTAACCGCACTGACAGGCTGCGGTCTCTGGTCTGGTCCTCAAGAGGCGCAGCCTCAGGCACTGGTAGAGTTCAATCCAGAAAAGCAGCTGGTTCGCCAGTGGAGTATTGATACGGGGAGTGGCTTCGGAGATATCTACCATCAGACTCGACCTGCCGTGACCGAGACGGGAGTCTACGTGGCTGACGCTTCGGGGCAGCTCAGCTCGGTTGCTCTGGAGACTGGTCGTCTGCAGTGGCGGGTTAGTCTTGGCGATCGCGTCAGCGCCAGTGCTGGAGCAGGGTTCGGGGTAGTGGCAGTGGCCTTGAGGTCAGGTGAGGTTGTTGCTGTTAGCGCTGACAAAGGCGAGGAGTTATGGCGAGCCCCTCTCGCCTCTGAAGTGCTCGCTCAGCCGCAGATCAATGCCGATAAAGTGATCGTTCAAACCAGTAACGGACAAGTGATCGCTCTGGCGCGTCAAAGTGGAGAGCAGTTGTGGGTTTATGATGCTCAAGAACCCGCTCTGACACTGCGCGGAACGGGTACGCCGTTACTCCTTCGTGACGGTGTCATGGCCGGCTTCGCCAATGGTAAAGTCGTTGCGCTCGCCCTCAATACGGGTGTGCCCGTGTGGGAGGTTCGCGTTTCGGAACCGACGGGCCGAAGCGAGCTTGAGCGTCTGATTGATCTTGATGGCCGCTTCCTTATCTCGGGTGATTTGGTCTATACCGGTGGTTATCAGGGGCGTCTGGTTGCAATTAATCCGGCTGCCGCAACAACAGTTTGGACGCGGGATTTTTCGACCTACCGTAGTTTAGCCGCTGGCTTCGGTAATATTTATGCAGTTGACGCTTCAGGTGCCGTAGAGGCTTTCGATGCCGAGTCTGCAGCGAGTATCTGGCGTAACGATAACTTTGCATACCGCAAGTTGGGTAGTCCGGTAACTCTGGGTAATGACCTTGTCGTTGGGGATGGCTATGGTTATCTTCATGTTCTCTCGCAGGCGGATGGCCACATGGTTGCACGTTACCAGATCGATAATTCAGCAATTTATGCTGAACCAGTGGTTATAAATGATACACTATTGGTACTGAGTAACTCTGGGAAGCTTGAAGCGTTGCGTCTGCAGTAACGGCATTTAGCTTCTCCAATGCGGTAACCTGCCCTGCAGGTTGCCGTTTTTTTCGTTTGTAGTAGGTGAGCAAAATGCTTCCGGTAATTGCCCTAGTGGGGCGCCCAAATGTTGGTAAATCGACCCTTTTCAACCGTCTGACGCGATCACGTGATGCGCTGGTTGCGGACTTGCCGGGTCTTACTCGTGACCGAAAATATGGCGAAGGCCGTATGGGCGAGCGCGAGTATATTGTTGTTGATACCGGTGGTATCTCAGGTGACGAGACAGGTATTGATACCCTAATGGCTGCCCAGTCGCTACAAGCGATTGATGAGGCGGATATTGTGCTGTTTCTGGTTGATGCCAGAGCGGGTCTTAACCCGGCAGATGAAATGATTGCGGATCATCTGCGCCGACGTGAGAAGCGCTGTTATCTGGTGGTCAATAAGACCGATGGTCTCGATGAGGACGTGGCTCGCGCTGATTTCTTCACTATGGGCCTGGGTGATCCACTCTGCATTGCCGCATCACACGGCCGTGGCGTTCGTCAGTTGATCGATATGGCGCTCGATGAAGCAGGTGTGCCGTTACCAGACCCTGAGGCCGAGGAGGAAGAGAGCAATGATGACATCAAGATTGCGATTGTTGGTCGTCCGAATGTGGGTAAGTCGACGCTGGTAAATCGAATGCTCGGGGAGGAACGAGTCGTGGTGTTTGACCACGCAGGTACCACTCGTGACTCTATCTACATTCCCTACGAGCGCGATGAGCAGTTATACACCCTAATCGATACCGCCGGTGTTCGGCGCCGTCGTCAGGTAACGGAAGCGGTGGAGAAGTTCTCTGTCATCAAGACGCTTCAGGCAATCAACGATGCCAATGTCGTTATCGCGGTGATCGATGCGCAAGACGGAGTGACTGAACAAGATTTACATATGCTAGGTTTTGTCATCGATTCGGGACGCGCACTGGTAGTTGCATTGAACAAGTGGGATGGAATGGATGCTGACGCCAAGGATAAAGTGAAAGGGCAAGTTGAGCGTCGTCTTGAATTTGCCTCTTTTGCGCGTTTTCATTTTATCTCTGCAAAGCACGGAACCGGAGTTGGTGATCTTTATCGCTCTGTGAATGAAGCTTACGGCTTTGCGTTCAAAAAGTGGTCGACAAATGCTCTGACCAAGTTGCTTGAAGATGTTGTTGCCGATCACCAGCCGCCCGTCGTAAAGAATCGTCGTATTAAGCTTCGCTATGCGCATCAGGGCGGTTCAAATCCGCCGATAATAGTTGTTCATGGTAATCAGACGGATTCGTTACCAGGTTCTTATAAGCGTTATCTGGAGAACCGCTTCCTGAAAGTCCTTAAGGTCCGTGGAACACCACTTAGATTCGAATTTCGTACTGGGGATAACCCGTTCTCTGGCAAGGTAAATCGTTTAACACCGCGTCAGTTGGCCAAGAAAGAGCGTAATCGTCAGCACATTAAGGATATGAAAAAGCGCGATAAGGATAAAAAGCGCAGAGGTTAAATTTATTTTGCATAGGCTGTTGACTCTGTTTTTAGCCTCTGTAGAATGCGCCGCTCTTGAGCAAGTGAGTGGCGCTTCAAAAGCGTCTCACTGTTCACAGGATTGGTTAAAATATATACAAATCAACGGTTTGTAGTAATTTAACCAAGGAGTATGAAGTTGGTAAAAGTTATCGAAAGATCGAAAATTTTATCCTTCAAAGCTTGACTCCTGAAACCGGCGCGGTAATATACGCGCCTCGCTTGGGGAGACAACGGAAACGCAAGGCTCCTAGATACAAGCAACGCTCTTTAACAAATAGATCAAGTAATGCGTGTGGGCGCTTGTTAGGGTTAGGCAACAAAGCTTAATCAAGACAAGCAACCTATATGTGAATTCATTTAGCGTAAGTTTTT
>DATHZN010000120.1:0-31322 GCA_035458585.1 Marinobacterium sp.
AATTTCTCTGATCTCAGTGGCTCGCCCCAAGGTGTAGTCATCCAGCATTGAGGAGCGATTGTTCTCGGTTTGCAGGCATACCGCCCGGACCGCCTCAGCCAACGGCTGGTCGAAGAGTGGTTTACTTATCTGTGTTGCCAGCTCTTCGATCTCTTCGGCTACCTCTGACATTGACCGGTAAAGCTCAGCATCTCTGGCCAACGCGCCGTTTGTCACACCGTGAAGTGCTGTTAGCGGGTTGATGCAGGCGTTAATTGCCAGCTTACGCCAAAGTGTACCCTCGATATCACTTGTCTCTTTGTGTCTGGGCAGGTTCAGTAGCGGGCAGGGAGCATGTTTGGCTGGATCGTTCAGAGCGCCTACGAGGGTTTCACCGTCACCCGCTAGGTTGAGCATGAAGGGTGAGGGGGTATTAGCGCCGTTTGTCGTTGAAGCACCCCACACCCGCAGTTCGGGTGCCTGTGCGGCAATCTCTTGTTGCGGTCCATAGCCATTGCAAAGCAGTACCAGGTTAGCGTGTGGATGTAGCCTTGATCGGACGGCGAGAAAAGCTTCGAGCAGCGAGTAAGATTTGGTGCATAGGATCAAGTTGTTGATAGCGAGATCGGGCGCGTCAACATGTGTCGCCGCAAAGGGGATAAACTCCTTTTGCTCATCCTTTAAGAAGTGCACGCCGCTGCCGGCGTCAGTAAAAGCGTTTAGCTTCTGCTCGTTGCGCAGTATCAGTTCTACGCGCTCATCTGCCAGCACCAGTTTGCGCGCCCAGCGCATTCCAATTGCACCTACACCAAGAATATGCCACACACTAGTCGACCCTATCTCATAAAGGGGTATCATATACAGCTTTGTAAGATCACAGAACAGGAGATGCAGATGCCATCGTTCGATATAGTTTCGGAAGTCGACACGCATGAGGTGACAAACGCCGTTGATCAGGCTAACCGTGAGATTCAGAATCGATTTGATTTCAAAGGAGTTACAGCGAACTTTGAATTGGATGGTGACAATATCAATGTCGTTGCCGAGGCTGAGTTTCAACTGCAGCAGATGATTGATGTGCTGCGCGCCAAATTGGTCAATCGTAAAGTGGATCCAGACGCCATGGATCCGCAGAAGGTCGAGCAGAACGGCATGCAGGCGCGCCAGAAGGTGATCATGCGACAGGGGCTTGATCAAGACGCCGCTAAGAAGATCGTAAAGATTATTAAAGAGTCAAAGTTGAAGGTCCAGAGCCAGGTTCAAGGTGAACAGGTGCGCGTGACGGGTAAGAAACGTGATGATCTGCAACAAGTGATGGCGTTAATGCGAGAGTCAAATATAGGTTTGCCCTTACAGTACAAAAATTTCCGCGATTAGGCCTATCTCTGGCTGCGATTAAATCAACACTCGACTCGAAACATAATCAAGCGGGGAGTTCTCAAGCTCCCCGTATCCTGTCCATTTAACCATTATTCTCATTTGCTTCGTTGTGTGCCTGAGTCCGCTCTTGGGCTGCGTCGAGTTTGTCGCGAAGCAGCCATAGCATTACCAGTGATGGGATCACCATCAACGTGGTTATCACAAAGAAGAGTGTCCAGTTGCCGCCGAGCCCATCAACCATGGTGCCACTGAAACTGGCCAGCGTCGTGCGGCCCAGGTTGCCCAGAGATGCGAGGAGGGCGTATTGGGTTGCACTGAACGCGCGGCCTGTGAGTGCAGTCAGGAAGGCGACAAACGCAACAGTTGAGAAAGCGGTCGTGAAGTTATCAACGATGATAGTGGCAGCGAAAAGCCACTCCAGTGGCCCGAGTTCAGCAATAAGAGCAAACATTAGGTTTGACCCAGCCATCGCGATACCGCCAATCATTAGCCCTCGTAGAACTCCGAAACGGACGTTGATTGCACTGCCAATTAGAGTGAATACGACTGTCGCTATCCAGCCTAGCATTTTGGTGTATTCGCCAATCTGCTCGTTGGTAAAGCCAACCTCTTTGTAGAACACGACAGACATACGCCCGAGGAAAGCCTCACCGACTTTGAACATGAAAATAAAGGCGAGCAAGGTGATGGCAATGCCTAAACCATTGCGTCGAATAAAGTCGGCAAATGGCTCTATCACGGTGACAGCAATCCAGGATGCAAAACGCCCCAGCCCATAACGGTTCTGGTAAGCAACCTCCATGGAGTGTTGCAGATTGGAGCGCCGATCCTCAGGCTCTTTGACCAGTAGAGTAAAGATCATTAGCAGAACCATAATCACTGCCATCACAGCGTAAACGCCGCTCCAGCCCATCGAGTCGGCATTTACAAAGGCAAGGTAGCCTGGCAGCGAGTAACCGGTCCACCAGCCAACCACCGCCATTGCCGAGGCGGGTGGCATCTTATCGTGCTCACTCGGTTTGAACTGGTCGATACGGAAGGCGTCAACGGCGATATCCTGCGTAGCTGAGGCAATCGCAATCAGAAGTGCAATAAGGGATACGAAAAGCATCCCGGGCACTTTGCCACCTTCGGTGGTTGGCTCACCCATGGCAGCGTAGGCTGCTCCTGGGTCCGCCTGAGTGATGGCCAGAATCATCAGCAGCATCAGACCTTGGCAGAGAAAAATCCAAGACCGCCGTTGTCCTAGACCGCCTAAGACAGGCAGGCGAACTCGGTCGACCAGCGGTGCCCAGAGAAAATTGAAGGCGTACACGGCAAAAATAGAGCCGAAGAATCCGATTGCGGAACGGGATAACCCCTCGTCCTTTAGCCAGCCACTCATGTTTGAACCAATGAGGACCCACGGAAAACCGCTACTGCAGCCCATCAGGAAGATCCACAACAGACGTCGGTCTTTATAGGTGCGAAGTGTCTCAGCGAAAGAGGTTTTCATTTGCGGGTATTCCATCAGATTTTATTTTTGACTTTAGCAGTCGCTAGCGCTCTTTTGAAGAATAAAAAAACCGGCGCTGTGCCGGTTTTTTCAGTAAAAATAATTAATTAGATTCGCAAACCGCCATCGACTTCGAAGCAACGCCCGCTTGCATAGTCGTTCTCCAAGATAAAAGCGGCAGTTGCTGCTATCTCCTCTGGCTTGCCAAGGCGTTTAGCCGGGATGCCAGCTGCAATTTTATCTCGCGCCTCTTGTTTCATATTCATGACCATCTCAGTGCCGACGTAACCAGGTGCTATCGAGGCTGCTCGAATACCGTAGCGAGCTAACTCCTTCGCCCAAGTGACGGCCATTGCCTCCACGGCCGCTTTAGTGGCCGTATAGTTTGTCTGTCCCATGTTGCCGTGGCGAGAGATGGACGAGATGTTGATGATGCAGCCCTCCTGCTGGTGTTTGATCATCTGTACAGCTGCCTCTCGCCCACACAGAAAAGTGCCTGTGAGATTTACATCCATCACCAGGTTCCACTGCTCCATACTCATTTTGGAGACGATCTCACCATCTTTAACTTTTACAAATAGACTATCGCGGGTGATACCCGCATTGTTGATTAAACCGTTAAGGCCGCCCAGGTCCGCTACAATCGCTTCAAACAACATTTCTACCGAAGGTTCGTCGGCGACATTACAGGTATAGGTTTTGCCATCGCTGCCAGCTTCTCGGACTTGTGACAAAGTGGTTTCCAAGTCCTCCTGGTTGAGATCGACCAGTGCCAGTTTCGCTCCCTTGGCGGCGAGAGTAAGTGCCATTGAACGACCTAGTCCACGGCCCGCTCCAGTGATAGCGATAACTTTGTTGTTCAAATCCATAACATACTACCTTTTGCTATTGTTAGGCTGTTCTTGTTCTTCTGTTTGCTGCATAGCAGCTATTGCGCTGCATCAAAACTAAGTCCGCTTTGGTAAAAAATCTACCCGATTTTTATTACTTGTCGTTATAAAAGATCTCTGTGTAGTGAATTATCCTTTTTAGGTTATCGTAACATGATGAATTCTATTAATTTTCAAAAATTAAATACGCTTGCTTCATCGTGCTAGACCTTAGGTTAATACTAGTGCACAAAAAATAATTTTGTGCGGCAGTGCAGCAATCAATCGTGTGCATATGCAAAAAATTTTGATTAAAACAGCCTGTTTGAGTCCCCTAGTCAGTCGGTGTTAACGTATAACCAACAAGAGGAGCGTTACATGCCACTGTTTATTATTTTTATTGTGATTCCTGTCGTTGAGATACTTCTGCTAATCAAAGTGGGGGAGCTTATTGGTGGTTGGTATACAGTTGGGCTGGTGCTGCTTTCAGCGTTTATTGGTGTCAATATGTTGCGTCATCAGGGGCTGGCTACGTTGACGCGCGCTCGTGCGAAGCTGGACCAGGGGGAGATGCCCATAGGGGAGATGGGTGATGGGATTCTCATTGCTGTTGGCGGTGCGCTGCTGATTACACCCGGATTCTTCACTGATTTCCTTGGATTCTGCTGCCTAATTCCGTTAACCCGTCATCTATTTGTCAAAAATTTAGCCAAGGGTTTCATGGGATGGATGCAACGCGGTGGTAAGGCTCAGTTCCACTATTCGCAATATGAACAGCGAAACCAAGGCGGCGCACGCCGCGACGATGTTATCGATGGAGATTACGTCGACCTCGGGGACAAAGAGGGTAAGCGAGGGGACGACGAGACCCGACTGCCCCCGCGCTCAAAACAATAAGTTGTTGTTTTTGTCAAAAAAAACCGCGCCTTCGAAAAAAAAATCATCTCGACAGTTGAAAACAATTCAGATCCGCCCCATTAACACCTCACCTTAAGAAATTGGGGGGCGGAATGGACTGTCCTCTGTATAACAAACCAACATCTAAATGGATCCTCGAATCAGGAGAAGAACCAGATGAAAATTCGTCCACTTCAAGACCGTGTTGTCATTCGCCGTAGCGAAGAAGAAGCCAAAACTGCTGGCGGTATCGTGCTTCCGGGCTCAGCTGCAGAGAAGCCAAACCGCGGTGAAGTCGTTGCTGTAGGTCCAGGTCGCGTCGCAACCAACGGCGAGCTGATTGCACCTTCAGTCAAGGTTGGCGACGAGGTGCTCTTTGGTCAGTATGCAGGCACTAACACCATCAAAATCGATGGTGAAGAGCTGCTGATCATGCAAGAGAGCGAAATTTACGGCGTTCTCGAAGCTTAATTCGGCCGTTTCGCGAAACGATTCAGAAATGAAACATTTTAACTAACAGGATTAATTACCATGGCAGCTAAAGACGTACTTTTTGGTATTGACGCACGCGCAAAGATGCTTGTCGGCGTTAACATTCTTGCTGATGCAGTAAAAACAACTCTGGGTCCTAAAGGCCGCAACGTTGTTCTCGAAAAATCATTTGGTGCACCGACCGTAACCAAAGACGGTGTATCTGTAGCCAAAGAGATCGAGCTGAAAGACAAGTTCGAGAACATGGGCGCACAGATGGTTAAAGAGGTTGCTTCCAAGGCTAACGATGTTGCAGGTGATGGCACGACTACCGCAACTGTTTTGGCTCAGTCGATCGTAAATGAAGGTCTGAAATCGGTTGCTGCTGGGATGAACCCAATGGACCTTAAGCGCGGTATCGACAAAGCGGCAGCTGCAGTTGTTGAAAAGCTGGCTGCGATGGCGGTTCCATGTGCAGACAACAAAGCGATCGCTCAGGTTGGTACTATTTCAGCAAACTCTGACGTTGAAGTGGGTAACATCATCGCAGAAGCGATGGAGCGTGTGACTCAGGAAGGTGTCATCACCGTTGAAGAGGGCTCAGGCTTCCAGAACGAGCTGGACGTCGTAGAGGGTATGCAGTTCGACCGCGGTTACCTCTCCCCTTACTTCGTGACTAACCAGGATTCGATGACAGCTGAACTGGACGACCCGTTCATCCTGATCGTTGACAAGAAAATTGCTAACATCCGCGAACTGTTACCAGCACTGGAAGGCGTTGCTAAGTCATCACGTCCACTGTTGATCATTGCTGAAGATGTTGAGGGCGAAGCGCTCGCGACTCTGGTTGTTAACAACATGCGCGGTATCGTTAAAGTCTGTGCGGTTAAAGCACCTGGCTTCGGTGACCGTCGTAAAGCGATGCTGCAGGACATCGCGGTACTGACTGGCGGCCAGGTAATCTCTGAAGAGGTGGGTCTGTCGCTTGATACTGTTGAGCTGGAACAGCTTGGACAGGCTAAGCGAGTTCAGATCAGTAAAGAGAACACAACCGTTGTTGATGGATACGGTGCCAAAGCTGATATCGAGGCTCGTGTACAGGCTATCCGTGTGCAGATGGATGAAACTTCATCAGACTACGACCGTGAGAAGATGCAAGAGCGTGTAGCCAAGCTGGCTGGCGGTGTTGCAGTAATCAAAGTCGGTGCTGCGACTGAAGTTGAGATGAAAGAGAAGAAAGCTCGCGTTGATGATGCTCTGCATGCAACTCGCGCGGCTGTGGAAGAGGGCGTTGTACCTGGCGGCGGTGTCGCACTGATTCGTGCTCTGCAGGCTGTTGAGGGTCTGGAAGGCGATAACCACGACCAGACGATCGGTATTCAGTTAGCACTGCGTGCTATGGAAGCGCCTCTGCGTCAGATCGTTGCCAACGCTGGCGGCGAGCCATCTGTAGTGGTGTCCAAAGTCCGCGAAGGCGAAGGTAACTTCGGTTACAACGCAGGCCAGGAAGTGTACGGTGACATGATGGAGATGGGTATCATTGACCCAGCAAAAGTGACTCGTTCGGCACTGCAGGCCGCAGCGTCTATTGCTGGTCTGATGATCACGACTGAAGCTATGGTTGCTGATATCCCAGAAGATAAGCCTGGAATGCCTGACATGGGCGGCATGGGCGGAATGGGCGGAATGATGTAATCATCCGTTTAGGCTCGAATTAAAAAACCCGGCTTGCCGGGTTTTTTATTTGCTGCGCCTGCTTCTAAGCCATTGGTCTAGCTTAGCCAAAGGTATGGTTGTTTGGCCGCATTGAAGCCAGTACTTTGTCATCTCCGGTTGCTTTATAACAATAATTTTCAACGGAGTTAAAGATGACTGACAAGACTAACGGCGTATCTCGTCGTACGGTTCTCAAAGGCAGTGCTGCAACAGCAGCTGCCATCGCTGTTCCAAGCTTCTATATCCCAAACGCGACTGCGGCTGGTGCGTTCCGTAACGACCCTGCTGCCTCTGGCAAGTGTGTGCTGGGTTTCAACGTGCCACAGACAGGTGCTTACGCTGATGAGGGTGCGGACGAGTTGCGTGCATTCAAACTGGCCGTCAAACACCTCAATGGTGAAGGCGACGGCGGTATGATGAATACTATGAAGCCGATGAACCTTAAGGGTAACGGTATCCTTGGTATGAAAGTCGAGTACGTGACGGGTGATACTCAGACTAAGTCTGATGCTGCACGCGCATCGGCCAAACGTATGATTGAAAAAGATGGCGTGATTATGTTCTCTGGTGGTTCTTCATCAGGTGTAGCCATCGCTGTACAGTCTTTGGCAGAAGAGATGGGCACCATCTTTATGGCGGGTCTAACTCATTCAAACGATACCACAGGTAAAGACCGTCGCCGCCATGGCTTCCGTCACATGTTTAACTGTCATCAGTCTGCACTGGCGCTGCGTCCGGTGCTGGACAAAGCCTACGGTAAAGACCGTCAGGTATACCACCTGACTGCGGACTACACTTGGGGTTGGTCACAGCAGGACTCTATCGAGAAAGGTATGGCTGCAGAGTCTAACTGGCAGACCGTTGCTAACGTCAAGACTCCCGTTGGTGCAGGTGACTTCTCACAGTACATCACGCCGATTCTGAACTCGGGTGCGGATACACTGGTCCTAAACCACTACGGCGGCGATATGGTTAACTCACTGACCCAGTCTATTCAGTTTGGTCTGAAGGATAAGCAGGTTAACGGTCGCGACTTCCAGATTATCGTTCCTCTCTTCTCTCGTCTGATGGCGAAGGGTGCGGGTGACAATATGAAGGGTATTCTGGGTTCTACAAACTGGAACTGGAAACTCACCGACGAGGGCTCTAAGGCATTTGTTAAGTCCTTCGGTCAGGAGTACGGTTTCCCACCATCACAGGCTGCTCACACCTGTTACGTGCAGACGCTGCTCTACGCTGATGCGGTTGAGCGCGCTGGTTCGTTCGATCCTCAGGCTGTCATTGTAGCCCTAGAAGATCACGAGTTTGACGGTATGGGCAACGGTGCATCACTGTACCGTAAAGCCGACCACCAGGTAATGAAGAATGCGTTGGTTGTTGAGGGTAACACCAACCCAACTTCAGACTTTGACCGTCTGTCAGTGGTAGAGGTCGTTTCTCGTGAGCGTCTGACTTACGATCCAAACGAAGGCCCATTCGCTGGCGGTGCTCAGTGGTCGTAATCCAAGTGTAAATTTGCTTTACACCTTGGCGCGCGAAGGGGTCCAAGGGACCCCTTCGTTTTTCAAAAAGTTTTTCGGAGATTCATAGCTGTGGATGCGATACTCCTCCAGATTTTGAACGGCCTGGACAAGGGGGGTGCTTACGCGCTTATCGCCCTGGGTCTGACGTTGATTTTCGGTACACTGGGTGTCGTGAACTTCGCACACGGTGCCCTGTTTATGCTGGGTGCCTTTGTTGCGGTCTCGGTTCGCGAAGTTCTTACGATTTCGACTAAGGTCAAAGATGAGTCAGTGACTTTCTTTGAGGCCTTTAAAGAGGTTCCTTATCTCGAGGTCTGGCTAGGTGATACAGGGAAGGCGATCATCGACTGGTCGGTACCAATCTCTATACTGATCGCTGTGCCAATTATGCTGGCCATCGGTTTGATTATGGAGCGTGGGCTGATCCGCCACTTCTATCGGCGCGCCCATGCTGATCAGATTCTTGTGACTTTCGGCCTGGCGATCGTCATTCAGGAGATCATCAAGGCGATCTACGGCGCAAACCCAATTCCCCAGCCAGCACCTGAGATGTTCTCAGGCACGGCTAATATCGGTGCACTCTTTGGTCTTGGCGACAATATTGTTTACCCCAAATGGCGTATTGTGTACCTCTTTTTTGCACTCGGTGTAATCGGTGCAGTATTCGCCTTTTTGCAGTTCACCACGTTCGGGATGGTTGTGCGTGCAGGTATGGCTGATCGCCAGACAGTTCAATTGCTGGGTATCAACATTACCAAGCGCTTCAGTATTGTCTTCGGCCTGGCGGCTGTGGTCGCAGGTATGGCGGGTCTAATGTACACACCCATTCTCTCGCCCAACTACCACATGGGTATGGACTTTCTCGTACTCTCCTTCGTCGTCGTGGTTGTAGGGGGTATGGGATCGTTACCGGGGGCGGTTGCCGCCGGCTTCCTGCTGGGGATCCTGCAGTCATTCGCCTCAATGAACGAGGTGAAGCAAATCATCCCAGGTATCGACCAGGTAATTATTTACCTCGTCGCCATGATCGTTCTGCTTGTCCGTCCACGCGGTCTGATGGGTCGCAAAGGTGTGATGGAGGACTAAGATGCATATTGAAAAGTTTACCCCCAAGTCTGACATGATGATGGTGCTGATCTTCTCAGCCGTCATTCTGCTGATGCCTATTTGGTTGCAGCCTTTCGGTGCGGCCTACCCCGACCTTATGCAGCGCTTCGCTATCTTCGGTCTGTTTGCTATCGGCTTCAATATTCTGTTTGGCCAGACAGGTTACCTCTCGTTTGGGCATGCAGCCTTTATCGGCGTGGGTTCCTACACGACCGTCTGGGTCTTTAAACTCTTTACCATGAATATTATTCCGGCCATGATCGCGGGCGTGATTCTCTCGGGTATATTCGCACTGGTGATTGGTTTCATCTGTCTTCGCCGTACAGGTATCTACTTCTCGATTCTGACACTCGCGCTGGCGCAGATGAGTTACAACTTGGCTTACTCTGTGCTCACCCCGATCACCATGGGCGAGACCGGCCTGCAGGTGGAGGCATCTGACCCACGTGCCTGGGAGGCTCCGTTGGCCGCTGGCGAAGTGCCACGTACGCACCTTTTCGGGTTAGAGATGACCGATATGGGGGGGCTGGCAGGATTCTACATCTGTGCAGCCTTCTTGATCCTCGGGTTTTACGTTGCGCTGCGCATAACTCGCTCCCCTTTTGGGTCGATGTTGCGTGGTGTGAAGTCAAACCAGAACCGCATGGCCTACACCGGTCTGAATACTCGTCCCTATGCTTTGGCAGCCTTTGTGATCTCAGGTATGTATGCAGGTCTGGCGGGTTCACTGATGGCCGCTATGGATCCATTGGCGGGAGCTGAGCGCATGCAGTGGACTGCATCGGGTGAGGTTGTTTTGATGACTATTCTCGGTGGTGTGGGCACCTTGGTAGGTCCCGTAATTGGCGCAGCCTCGATCAAATACTTCGAGAACATCTTCTCGGCGATAGACGGTGCGGTACTGACAAGCGCCCTCGACTTCCTGCCTGATGCTGTTCTGAGTGTGATTGTGCCGGTACTGTCCCTGTTCGTCGGTAAAGGTTGGCACCTGACGTTGGGTCTGGTGTTCATGTTGGTCGTGATCTTCCTGCCGGGTGGCATTATGGAAGGTTACCGTCGAATCCGTGCCCGCTTCTCCAAAGCGGATGCTGAGTAACTCAAGCTAACAGGATATTGCTATGTCAGTTCTAGAAATTTCTGGCGTAAACAAAACATTCGGTGGCTTGAAAGCGCTGGATGACGTCAACCTCAAGATTGAAGAGAAAACCGTACATGCGGTTATAGGTCCGAACGGTGCGGGTAAGTCAACACTGCTTAACGCAGTGATCGGCAAATTGATCCCGGACAACGGTTCGATCATGTTTATGAACCAAAGTATGATCGGCCTGAAGCCGCACCAGATAAACCAGTTGGGCATCTCGCGAGTGTTCCAGACACCGGAGATCTTTGCCGATCTTTCGCTGCTGGAAAATATGATGATTCCACTGCTGGCGCACCGCGATGGGCAGTTCAAACTCAGTGCCTGGAAACGCTCAGACCGCGATTCTGAGATTCAGGACAAGGCTGCACATTTTCTCGAAGACGTGAACATGTTGGAGAAGGCGGGTCAGCACGCCGGTAGTATGAGTCGTGGTGACAAACGACGGCTGGAGTTAGCTATGTGTTTGTCGCAGGATCCAAAGCTTCTCCTTTTAGATGAGCCGACGGCGGGGATGGCGCGCGCTGATACCAACAACACAATTGATCTGTTGTTAAAGATCAAATCGCGTGGCATGACCAAAGTTATTATTGAGCACGATATGCACGTGGTGTTCTCGCTGGCAGATAAGGTCAGTGTCATGGCACAGGGTCACGTTATTGTTGAGGGCTCGCCTGATGAGATAAAAGGTGATCCGCGCGTTCGCGAAGCTTACCTCGGAGGTGCAGAAGTATGACGAATTCAAGTGTAACAAGCGATTCAGTCAAGAGTCAGAATCTTGGGACTCCGGTCGCCTACTGTTCGGTTCATGATATTCACTCTTACTACGGTGAGTCTTATATTGTGCAGGGCGTATCGTTCAATATTCATGAGGGAGAGATACTGGCGCTGCTTGGGCGTAACGGTGCGGGTAAGACCTCCACTTTAAGAACGATAGCACGCTGCGATGACCCTGAATTGCGAGCAGGGGAAATCACACTGGATCACCAGCCGGTGCATCTCATGACAGCCTATGAGGCGTCACAGGCGGGTATAGGACTGGTTCAAGAGGACCGCCGCGTTATTCCGGGGCTCACGGTCGAAGAGAACTTGCAGTTAGCTCAGATAGCACCACCCATCGGCTGGAGTATTGAGCGGATATACGAACTCTTCCCGCGCCTTGGCGAACGTCGTCATCAGGAGGGTGTAACGCTCTCAGGCGGAGAACAGCAGATGCTCGCTATTGGTCGAGCACTGGCGCGTGATATCAAACTGCTGCTTTTAGACGAGCCGTATGAGGGTCTCGCGCCTGTCATCGTTCAGGAGATTGAGAGAACGCTGAAGGAGATTAAAGCGCTGGGTATTACGACCGTGATCGTTGAGCAGAACGCCATCGCTGCCCTCAAGATTGCGGATCGGGCAGTTATTCTCGACACAGGAACGGTAGTGTTTGATGGAAGCGCGCAAGAGGTCCTGGACAACGAACAACTGCGTCACGATTACCTCGCGATCTAATCTGTCAATCCAGTGCTGCTGAATGGCGCCCGAATTCTGTTCGGGCGCTTTTTTATTGGGGTTGGACCCCTTTTTGTGCTAAAAAGAGGCGTACTTTAGCAAAATTGGCGATATACCCGAATGTCAGAGCGACGCGAGCCCGGATTTAACCTGGACCCGATCCAAGATTCAGTACCAACCCTTGATTCCCCAGTCAACCAAACCCAATCTCGCACGCGTGTAGCTGTCGATCGAACCCAGGCTAAGTCCGGTTCTGTGGCGACGGTTCTGCTCTCGCTGTTGGTCATTATTTCGCTAGGCGCTGCCGCGGCGCTCGGTTTTTGGGGCATGCAGCTAAGAGAGCAGATGTCTGAGCAACAGGTGCTGATTGAACAGATGAACCTATGGCTAGAGAGCACTGACGCAACGCTGACACAGACATCCACTACCGCCTCTCGCTCAGGCGAGACACTGATGGGAAGGGTGGATGATATCAACACCCGGCTAGAGGATAGGATTAAACACTTTGATTCCGAAATCGCTAAACTCTGGACAATCGCTTTCCAGCGCAACAAACCCCAGCTAGAGGAGCAGGGAAAGACGCTTGCGCAGCTGGGCGAGACAGTGGTTGCTCAGGATGCCAGGCTTAAGGAGGCGCTTGCCAGTCTTGGGGTGCTGCGAAATGAGATCGAGTCTCAGGTCACCCAGCTTTCAGAGTTGAGTGTGGCCGGTTCGCAAATGCAGAAAAAGCTAGATGCGAATGCATCCGCTTTAACTCAGCAAGGATCTGGAGTAGCGTCATTAGAGACACAAACGAAGGCGTTGCAGGCTGAGCTTGAAAAGATCGATGCCGCGGTCGCAACTGTGGAGGGGCGGGCGTTGCAGATCAGCAGTGATATGGAGTTCCAGTTCTCAGTGGAACGTGATGAGCGCGCAAAACTTGCAGCAGATCTTAATGCTAGGATTACTCAGGCGTCGCAGCCACAAGGCACAAGTGCTGAACTGGAACGTCGTCTGCGTACTATTGAGGAGCGTTTAAAGGCGATCGACGCATCCAGAACAGCGCTCAATACTGAGCTACTCAAGGTCCAGGGGCAGGTGAACGGTTTGATGCTTGATCGAACGGCTCGCTAGGTTGCTTAGGATGATGATCAAAACTTGTTCAACTAATCGTGCGTCAGCAGAATACTCGCCACCGAACAGAGGTAAATACAACCGCTGATGAACGTACGAGCTTTCTTTGCACTCAGGGTGCCTGAAAGAGTCACACGCAAACTAGCCGACTATGCGGATGAGTTGTGCCAGTTCGACCGCGGATTAGAAGCACATTGGGTAGACTCATCCTCATATCACCTCACGCTCTGTTTCCTTGGCGATGTGAGCCTCGAACAGGTAGAAGAGTTGGAGGAACGCACCCGTGAAGCTATTAACGCTAACCGATTTAGTGTTGCACTCGATCAAATTGGTTATTACGCGGTCAATCCAAGGCTCTCTGTTGTGGCTGCTATGACGTCTGAACAGCAGGAGGTCGCCGAGTTGCATGATTGCCTGGTTGATGTTGCGACGGCTGCAGGTTTGAAATACGACGAGAAGAACTTCCTGCCTCATATTACGCTTGCGCGTCTACCCAGTGAGAATCAGTTTGAACTCGATACGGATCAACTCCCTAAACTCGACTTGAGTCTACCCGCGGATGCAATTGTATTGATGCAGAGCAGACCGGGTGAGCAGGGATCGATCTACACTCCCCTGTTTGAGATAGATCTTCCGTTGCCACGGGCCAACTAATATTTCGAGAACAAAATGCGAAAACCTGAACTACTTTCGCCAGCAGGAACGCTGCGCAACATGAAGTACGCCTTTGCATACGGCGCAGATGCAGTCTATGCAGGCCAGCCGCGCTACAGTTTGCGTGTGCGCAATAATGACTTTACTCATGATAATCTCGAAGAGGGTATCAGTATTGCGCATCGGCAGGGTAAGAAGTTTTTTGTGGCCAGTAATATTCTGCCGCACAACTCAAAACTGACGACCTATATGCGTGATCTGGCCCCCGTAATAGATATGGGTCCAGACGCCATGATCATGTCAGATCCCGGGCTGATTATGATGGTTAAAGATAAGTATCCGGATCTACCGATTCACCTCTCGGTTCAAGCAAACACCATGAACTGGGCGACGGTTCAATTTTGGGAACGCGCAGGAATTGAGCGGGTGATTCTCTCCCGTGAGCTCTCTCTGGATGAGGTTGAAGAGATTCGACAACGCTGTCCAACGATGGAGTTAGAGGTGTTTGTGCACGGCTCCCTCTGTATCGCTTACTCGGGACGTTGCTTGCTATCGGGATATATGAACCATCGTGATCCTAATCAGGGTACATGCACCAATGCCTGCCGCTGGAAGTACGACGCTCATGAAGCAAAAGAGACAGACAACGGTGACGTGGCGCCCGTGCAGGATTTTGACCCGGCCGCGCAACAACCAGCATTGGGCGATGGCAAACCCAGCGATAAGATCTTTCTGCTTCAAGAGCAGACGCGCCCGGGTGATTACATGCCAGCGTTCGAGGATGAGCACGGCACTTATATTATGAATTCCAAGGATCTTCGCGCCATCCAGCATGTGCATCGTTTGGCGGCGATGGGTGTCGACTCACTGAAGATTGAAGGGCGCACCAAATCACACTATTACGTTGCACGTACTGCTCAAGCTTATCGTCAGACTATCGATGATGCGGTTGCGGGGCGCCCGTTCGACCGTGGTCTGATGGACGTTCTTGAGAATCTGGCTAACCGAGGTTACACCGAAGGCTTCTATCGCCGTCATGTGCATGATGAGTACCAGAACTACGAGAATGGTAACTCGGTAGGTGTGCACCAGCAGTTTGTTGGGGAAGTGGCGGAGCATAATACCGATGCAGGTGTGCTGACGATTGACGTGAAAAACCGCTTCGAAGTTGGAGATACGCTGGAGTTGATGACTCCAGCCGGCAATCGCCGCTTCAAACTGGATGAACTCTACAACAAGAAGGGTGCGCGCATTGAGGCGGCCCCAGGCTCCGGTCACCGTGTGACTTTGCCGATTGATTTCGATACCGACATGCAGTTCGCACTGCTGATGCGTGATCTGCCTAACTCACCGCGCAAGGTAGCCTAGTTCTCACCCCTGGAAAGGGGACGCTTTGTTTATCAGCGCTCCCTTTTATCGACGCTCCCGCTTTCGGGCGGGGTGTGGCTGCTGCTCACAGCTTCAAGTCAGCAAGTTAGACCTTTTCTTAAGTCATTAATGAGGCTTGTTTGTTATACTCGCCTACCGTTTATTCAGACTTTCAACCTGAGTCCATTTTACACAGGGAGCCCTCCATGAGCCTGATCCGCCAAGACGACCTCATCACTAGTGTTGCTGATGCATTGCAGTTTATCTCTTACTACCACCCCATCGACTTTGTTCAAGGTGTACACGAAGCTTACCTGAAGGAGCAGAACCCAGCGGCGAAGGATGCGATGGCACAGATTCTGATCAACTCACGCATGTGTGCTGAGGGAAAACGCCCTATATGTCAGGATACGGGTATTGTGACCGTGTTTCTTAAGGTCGGCATGAATGTGCAGTGGGATGCAACGATGAGCGTGACTGATATGGTCAACGAGGGCGTGCGTCGTGCTTACATGAACCCGGACAACGTGCTGCGTGCTTCGATCTTAGCGGACCCTGCAGGCAAACGTCAGAACACCAAGGATAACACGCCCGCCGTGATTCATTATGAGATCGTGGAGGGTGATCAGGTTGAGGTACATGTCGCGGCCAAAGGCGGTGGCTCGGAGAATAAATCGAAGATGGTGATGCTTAATCCATCGGACTCAATCGTCGACTGGATAGTGAAAACAGTCCCCACCATGGGCGCGGGCTGGTGTCCGCCAGGTATGCTCGGTATCGGCATTGGTGGTACAGCGGAGAAAGCGGCTGTAATGGCGAAAGAGTCATTGATGGATCCAATCGATATCCACGAGCTACGCGAGCGGGGCCCGCAAAATCGTATCGAGGAGCTGCGCCTCGAGATAATGGACGCGGTGAACGACCTAGGTATAGGGGCACAGGGACTGGGCGGCCTGACCACCATTCTTGACGTTAAGATCATGGATTACCCAACACACGCCGCCTCTTTACCGGTTTGCATGATCCCTAATTGTGCGGCAACGCGTCATGCTCATTTCAAACTGGACGGTTCAGGGCCAGCCGTACTGACTCCACCCAGTCTGGATGAGTGGCCAGATGTCACCTTCGAGGTTGGTGCTAATACGCGCCGAGTTAACCTTGACGATTTGACCCCCGAGGACGTTCAGGAGTGGAAAGTCGGTGAAACTGTGCTGCTCAACGGTAAGATGCTGACCGGCCGAGACGCTGCCCACAAGCGCATGATTGAGATGCTGAATAACGGCGAAGAGCTTCCGGTCGATCTTAAAGGTCGCTTTATCTATTATGTAGGTCCAGTTGACCCTGTTCGTGATGAGGTGGTTGGACCGGCAGGCCCGACGACTTCAACCCGTATGGATAAGTTTACCCGTCAGATCCTAGAGCAAACCGGCTTGCTGGGTATGATCGGTAAGTCCGAGCGTGGTCCGATTGCGATTGAAGCAATAAAAGACAACAAAGCAGTCTACCTAATGGCTGTTGGCGGTGCGGCTTACCTCGTATCAAAAGCAATTACCAGTGCTGAAGTGCTGGCATTCCCAGAGCTGGGTATGGAGGCTATCTACGAGTTTGAGGTGAAAGATATGCCGGTGACGGTGGCTGTGGATGTGAACGGTACCTCAGTACACACAACAGGGCCGGCAAAATGGCATGAGATTATTGCTGCTTCCAAGGGCTGATCTGTCGTATTGAGCCCTATGCGCCCGCTCATTCTGAACGGGCGCTCTATTTTTGCTCCAGCATAAATTTTGAAGAACTGTCCCTTAGCGTTTCGAATCGCTTGTTAGTCGATTCCCGGCCCGCTAAATTGGGACAGATGCTTAACGCTGATGAGCTGGCTGCTGATTCGGTCTCTATGCTGTTCGAGCCTTTATACGTTGGAGAGATGGTAGCATGAGCAAGGTAACAGAGAGAGTTGAACTTTTATCCTCTAGCCCCGGAACCCGACATCAACTGACGATTCATCGGTTCGGTAAAAGAGGCGCTAGACCAAAAGCTTATATTCAAGCTGCATTGCATGCAGATGAGTATCCGGCTCTTTTGGTAGCGCATCATCTGATTGATCAGTTGGAACATGTCGACAGCCGCGACGAGATAGTTGGGGAGATCATCGTTGTGCCTGTTGCAAACCCCATCGGATTGGGTCAGCGGATCAATGATCAGCACCTTGGGCGCTATGAGCTTGCAGGGGGAGGCAACTTTAATCGTAATTGGCCAGACCTTTCAGCGAAGGTAGCGGAACAGGTTGATGAGCTACTGACCGATGACCCTGATGATAATGTTGCGATCATCAGGCAGGCGTTAGAGTCTCAAGTTGAAAATCTGCGAATTCGCACCGAGTTAGATCACCTTCGCCAATCGCTGCTGCAATACTCGATTGGAGCCGATATCGTTCTCGATCTGCATTGTGACTCTCAGGCGCTTCCCCACCTCTACTCATCAGTCCATCATCAGCAGCTGGCTGAAGAGTTAGGTTGTGAGCTCGGTTCGAGAGTCGTACTTTTGGAGACCGAAGCGGGTGGATCGCCTTTTGATGAGTGTAATGCCGGGGTGTGGTGGAAGCTTGAAGAGCGTTTTGGCGCGCGTAAGCCAATTCCCTTAGCTTGTTTCTCCTCGACTGTTGAGCTCAGAGGAGAACAAGATGTTGACGATACACTTGCAGGTCGGGATGCGAAGGGTATTCTTCGCTTTCTGCAGAGATGCAACTTGCTCAAAGGTGATGTGGCTCCACTACCCGAGGCGCTCTGTCAGGCAACTCCGCTTGAGGGGACGGATTTGGTATATGCACCTGCTGCGGGGCTCGTGGTGTACCAGAAGCAGCTTGGCGACTGGGTTGAAGCCGGCGATGTCATTGCTGTATTGGTCAATCCCCTAGCTGATTCAACAGAGCAAGGGCGAATACCAATTACCACAAAGGCGACAGGGTTGTTTTTTGCCCATATGAGTGCCCGTCTTGTCGCCCCTGGCGCTGCAATTGCAAAGATCGCAGGTCAAACGCCGCTTAAACATCGTGAGTTCGGTAAACTGTTGGAAGCTTAGATGCGTACTGAGCCGGCGTTAACGATTCTTTAAGAACACTAAACTTTACAGGGCCCGAGCCGCTGGTTTAATCTGCAGAGCTTTGGTACTAAACGATAGGAGCGACCTTGGCTGACGACACGCCTGTTATTGAAGTTCAGAATCTCCACAAGAGCTATGGTGATCTGGAGGTCCTCAAAGGCGTAAACTTGCGCGCTCACAAGGGCGATGTCGTATCGTTGATTGGTTCTTCCGGCTCGGGTAAGTCAACCTTGCTACGTTGTGTAAATCTCCTGGAGAACAGTCAGCAGGGCAACATTCTGTTCCGTGGTGAGCCGTTACTCTGGAAAGGGGAGGGCACACACCGCCAGCCCGCCGACAACAAACAAGTTTTGCGAATCCGCACAAAGCTTTCCAAGGTATTTCAGCAGTTTAATCTATGGTCACACATGACCATCTTACAAAATGTCATGGAAGCGCCGGTCACTGTTTTGGGACATCCACGTGACGAGGTAGAGGCGCGTGCGCGGCGTTACCTCGATAAGGTAGGTATAGGCGATAAGGCGGACGCTTGGCCTGCGCAGCTCTCTGGAGGGCAGCAGCAACGCGCTGCGATTGCCCGGGCGCTCTGTATGGAGCCAGAGGCGTTACTGTTTGACGAGCCAACATCGGCGCTCGATCCCGAGCTAGAGCAAGAGGTGGTAAAAGTCATCAAAGAACTTGCCGCTGAAGGTCGAACGATGCTTATTGTTACCCACGATATGAAGATGGCCTCGGACGTTTCAAATCACGTAGTATTTTTGCACCAGGGTTTAATCGAAGAGGAGGGTCCACCAGACCAGCTTTTTGGTTCGCCCAAATCAGAAAGGCTGAGGGGTTTTCTCTCGGCTATTGAACATTAATAGAACGAAGCAGGAAGTAACAAGTATGAAAAGACTTCTAGGTACGGCATTGGCGTTCACGCTGAGCACCGGAGTGGCATTCGCGGACACTGTTCGCTTAGGTACTGAGGGCGCCTATGCCCCTTGGAACTTTCTAGACGACAGCGGTCAAGTGGCTGGCTTCGAGCGTGATCTGGGTGACGAGCTGTGTAAACGCGCTGCACTGACCTGTGAGTGGGTGACCAATGACTGGGATTCAATTATTCCGAACCTGGTATCCGGTAACTATGATGCGATCATCGCGGGTATGTCGATCACTGAAGATCGCGAAAAAGTGATCGACTTCACACAGAACTACACTCCACCTGATCCATCAGCATACCTGGCGCTCTCTGCGGACGTTGAGTTAGAGAGTGCAGTGGTTGCGGCGCAAGCGACGACTATTCAGGCCGCTTTTGTGGCGGGTGAGGGTTGGACACTGGTCGAATTCGCGACTCCAGAGGAGTCAGTGGCCGCCGTTCGCAATGGCGAAGCTGAAGCGGTACTGGCAGATAAATCCTTCTTGGATCCGTTTGTTGGTCAGGATGGCTTGGTGATGCTCTCCCGTATGGAACAGATCGGTGGCGGCGTAGGCATGGGATTCCGCAAAAGTGACGCTGAGTTACGTGCTAAGTTTGACAGTGCGATTCAGTCTATGAAAGACGATGGCTCGTTGAATGCGCTGATTGCTAAATGGGAGGTCGCGACTCAATTCTAGTCGCCGCAGGCCCGCACAGACTTCCATGCGCGGGCCTCTCCCCTTAATTTATGTTCGAATATTGCACTAATCCCGATACCCTGGGCAGTTTAGCCTGGGCATCTTGTTATTTGACGACAGGTAAACACCTGTCGTTTTACAGCTCCTTTGGAACCGTATTGGTGTTGCTAGCCATCACGGCGCCTGTAGCGCTTGCCTTCGGGTTTGGCGGAGCAGCGATGGCGCGCTCCAAAGTCAGGGTGGCTCGTTGGTTCGGAAAGGCATACATAGCTATTGTTCGGGGTGTACCCGATATCGCCTTTTTCATGTTCTTTGTCATCGCGTTGGATCAGGGCTTTGAGTATCTGCTGCATCAAGTTAATTGCCCGGATTGGGATCAACCCATTCGTCAGGGAAATGATTTTATCGTCTGTTCTGCGGCGAAATTACCGCTGAGTACTTCGCCTCAATGGATTCACGAGATTTACGGTTTCTTTTTAGCTGTTCTGACCTTTGCGATTGTATTTGGTGCTTTTGCCGCCAATGTTATCTTCGGAGCTATGAATGCAGTACCCAGAGCGCAAATTGAAACGGCGGGTGCTTACGGAATGACCACTGGCCAAACCTTTTGGCGGATTATCGTCCCTCAAATGTGGGTCTACGCTCTACCCGGACTCTCAAACCTTTGGATGGTCTTGATCAAAGCCACTCCATTACTGTTTCTATTGGGTGTTGAGGATATTGTATATTGGGCCCGCGAATTAGGGGGCACCAAGCATGCGCGCTTTACAGATTACCCCCACGGAGACTGGCGCATGTGGTATTTCCTTGTGCTTCTCGTGTTTTACCTTGCTTTTACCAAAGTATCTGAGGTGGTGTTGAATCGTTTGATGCGACGCTTGTCTCATGGACAGGCGACTGCAGGTGGTGAAGCTCTGAGGAGAGCAGCAGTATGAGTTGCTTGCAGACAATCTCTGACTACGGGCTGCGCTCTATCGGCATCGGAGAGAGGCTCCTGCCGACGACGGACTTTACCCTCTGCCATCAGGTCACCCTTATAGGTTCTGGTATGATCTGGAACATCTACTTTGGCCTGATCGCATTGGCTGCCGGTTTTTTTCTGGCGACGGCGGTTGCGCTAGGTAAAGCGTCAGAAAACCTGTGGCTTCGCAAACCCTCCGAATGGTTTATTTTTCTGTTCCGAGGATCTCCGTTGTTTATTCAGTTTTTCTTTGCTTACTTTCTCTTCCTCAATCTCCGATCGACGATCGAGTTTTTCGAGCCCTTTACTGCTGCATGGTTAGGGGCGACGATCGTCCTCTTTTTGAATACATCAGCCTATGCAGGTGAGATATTTTATGGCGCTCTGCAATCCATTCCCAAAGGGGACTCGGAAGCGGCGGATGCCTTTGGTTTCTCAGGATTCACAAAGTTCAGGAAGATTGTATGGCCAACGATGATGAGATTGGCATGGCCCGCCTACACGAATGAAGCGATCTTTCTGTTCCACGCGACAACTCTGGTCTTCTTCTCTGGTTTCCCCGCCTGGCGCCAACAAGGAGATGCGCTCTACTACGCGAGCTACTTTGCCGACAAGACCTTTAACCCTTTCGTCCCTTACCCCATTTTGGCCGGTTATTTCATTCTTTTGACACTGATTGTTATCGGGCTCTTTAGCCTGGTGAATCGCCGATTGAATCGACACCTGCCGAGTGAGTTCAGGCCCAAGATCCGATATAGGCCGAAGTTGATCCGTTAACTGCGACTCTAAAGACGCCAAAGGGCTCCTCAGGTATAATCTGTTTAGATTCATTCGGAGCTCTCCATGGCGCAGTTAACCAGCCTCAACCTTCACAAGTCTCAAGTCAGCGCACCTTTTTTGCCGATGTCCAAAGCGGAGATGCGCAAACTGGGCTGGGACCAGTGCGATATCATTATCGTCACTGGGGACGCTTATGTAGACCATCCCTCCTTCGGTATGGCGATTATTGGTCGTTTGCTGGAGTCTCAGGGGTTTAAAGTCGGTATCATTGCTCAGCCGGATTGGAAGAGCGCGGATGCTGTTAAGGTACTCGGCAAGCCGCGGCTATTCTTTGGCGTAGCGGCCGGCAATATGGACTCAATGATAAACCGATACACGGCGGACAAAAAAGTTCGCTCGGATGATGCCTACACCCCCGGAGGCAAGGGTGGTTCGCGCCCTGATCGAGCCAGTATCGTGTACAGTCAGCGCTGTCGCGAAGCGTTCAAAGATGTTCCTATCGTGCTGGGAGGGATTGAAGCCTCCTTGCGTCGTATTGCTCACTACGATTACTGGCAGGATAAGGTTCGCCGCTCCATTCTGCTAGATGCCCGTGCTGATCTGCTGCTATTTGGCAATGCAGAGCGCGCCGTAGTTGAAGTGGCCCGTCGTATGGATATGGGCGAACCGATCGGGTCGCTCACCGACGTTCGCGGTACTGCGTTTCTGCGAAAAGACACGCCTGAAGGTTGGATGGAGATCGACTCCACTCGCATCGACCGCCCAGGTAAGATTGATCGAATAATTAACCCTTACGTCAATACACGTGATCTTGAAAGCTGTGCTCTGGAGAATGGCTCAGAAACAGACGAGGATGAAGGTGTACAGAGCCTGCACCTCGAGTCTCTTGCTGAAACTAAGATCCGTCTCGACCGCTCGCGCACGGTAATCAGGCTACCCGCGTTTGAGAAGGTGAGTCGTGACTCGGTGCTCTATGCTCACGCCAGTCGGGTACTGCATCTGGAGACAAACCCGGGTAATGCCCGTGCCTTGGTGCAGCTACACGGTGATCAGGAGGTCTGGCTCAATCCTCCCCCGATCCCTCTGACAACAGAGGAGATGGACCATGTTTTCGGGCTCAATTACGCTCGAGTTCCGCATCCTGTTTACGGTGGTGAGGAGATACCCGCCTACAAGATGATCCGCTTCTCGGTGAACATCATGCGTGGCTGCTTTGGCGGGTGTACGTTCTGCTCAATTACAGAACATGAGGGACGAATTATTCAGAACCGCTCTCAGGAGTCGATACTGAACGAAATAAAAGAGATTCGCGATAAGGTGCCAGGGTTTACGGGAGTTATCTCTGACCTTGGGGGGCCAACAGCCAACATGTATCGCATCGCTTGTAAATCGCCGGAGATTGAGAAGTCTTGCCGCAAGCTCTCTTGTGTCTACCCGGGCATCTGCCCCAATCTCAACACCGATCACTCGGCTCTGACACAACTTTACCGCGAAGCTCGGCAGCTAAAAGGGGTGAAGAAAGTCCTTATTGCCTCGGGTTTGCGCTACGATCTAGCGGTTGAGGATCCAGAATATGTGCGTGAGCTGGTGACCCATCATGTCGGTGGTTATCTTAAAATCGCACCAGAGCACACCGAGCGCGGTCCGCTAGATCATATGATGAAGCCGGGTATTGGCAGCTATGATGAGTTTAAAAAGATGTTCGAACGCTTCTCCAAAGAGGCGGGTAAGGATCAGTATCTGATCCCCTACTTTATTGCCGCGCATCCGGGAACGACGGATGAGGATATGATGAATCTAGCGCTTTGGCTCAAACGCAACGATTTCAAAGCGGATCAGGTCCAGGCGTTCTACCCCTCTCCTATGGCGACGGCGACGACGATGTACCACACAGGGCGAAACCCACTGAAGCGCCTCAGCTACAAACGCTCTAGCGAAAAGGTTGAGACCGTAAAAGGAGAGAAACAGCGCCGCCTGCATAAGGCATTTCTGCGTTGGCATGATCCTGAAAACTGGCCCTTGTTGCGTGATGCCCTCAAAGAGATGGGGAGGGCAGATCTGATTGGTGACCGACCCCAGCAGTTGATACCTGAATATCAGCCTGACCAATCTGAATATGCCAGCCCGCGCCGAAAAAATTCAGGTCAGGCGATGAAAAACCGCCGTGGCAATCTGTTGACTCAGCACACGGGGTTGCCGCCTCGGTCAACCAAAGCAAGTCCGGTGGCGAAAAATAGGTCACAGCAGCGTCCAAAAAGCCGCCACAAGGTGAAATAATATAGTTGAGATAAGCTCTTGTATTTGGGTCGGGGGCGTGTATAGTTTGTTCACAACTTAAACAACTCGCGCCGTTATCCAGAGCGCGGAGAGAATATTTGCACCACTGTACATATCGTGATCCTCTGATTGCAGCACCCCTCAAGCGTTTTAAGCTCGTCGTTACAGCTTCCGTGTTTACACACGTTCTGAATTCTGAACAGATTAAATACCCTTGCAGTGCCACTCATCTTTCTGGAGAGCGTCTCACTGTTGTTAAGTCTCCTATTTGGTTTTCCGCACCTCGAGATTCTCGGCTGGTGAACTAAGAAATTTTCTTAATGTTGGTATAAAACCTGCATGGAGAAAAGATACCGCTCAAGCGGTTCGCCCTCGGGCGGTATGGCAGATACACTCGTGTATCTTAGAAAAAAGCGGGTCCCAGACCCGAGAAATGACCAGCAACTTGGTCAACAATGAAAAAAGAGGCAAAAGATGTCACAGCTCGTAACCGGCACTGTTAAGTGGTTCAACGACGAAAAAGGTTTTGGTTTCATTCAGCAGGAAGGTGGTCCAGACGTTTTCGTTCACTACCGTGCTATTAACGGTAACGGTCGCCGTTCCCTGGCTGAAAACCAGACAGTTACTTTTGAAGTAACTCAGGGTCAGAAAGGCCCACAGGCTGACAACGTAACTGTTGTAGCTTAATTGGGGTTCTACCCTAGGTCTGGGAGCGCCTTGCTTTTCTGAAAGCTGACACTGCCATGCCATTCATAAACCTCGCTTCGGCGGGGTTTATTACTTTTTAGGCTAGGCTCATGGGCTGAGGTGCGTGCCTCTACGTATTTGATACCGAGAACCTCGGTAAGGGAGATGTCCAATGGCTCAGGTGGTCATTCTGGTGGGAACGCTCTACGGTAACGCGATGGAGGCAGCACGGGCCTGTGCTGATGTGCTCAGATCCAGTGGGCATCGCGTGCTGATTAGTGATAACCCTACACTGGCTGATATTCAGAGCGATCCGAATGTGACCCCGCTGATCTGTACATCCACGACAGGGGTGGGTGATCTGCCCGACAGTATCATGCCGCTGTACTGCGAACTGCTTGATGATAGCCCGAACTTGTATGGAAGGCAGTACGGACTCATTGGTTTGGGTGATAGTAGTTATGATGTCTTCAATGGTGGCTCGAAACGTTTGAAAGCTGTGCTCGATTCATTAGGAGCAGAGTGCATCGGTGAGCCCTTGTTTATTGATGGACGAGTTGACTACGAGCCGGAAAAGCCCGCTGCTAAATGGGTCAAGGGTTGGGCCAAGCTGTTACGCTAGGCCCTTGACTGCGAGACGAGAGGTCAGTGCTTAGACTGGCCCTCAATTGCTCGCTTAATCTCAAGATATCTAGGCATATCGCCAATATCCTCGTAGATCGGCTCATCATCTTCAACGCGGATCACCTTCGGGCCCGGTTTATAGGGTATGCGAGCTTCAACCTGCTGAAGAATTTCGGACATCAATGTTGCGCTGAGCTCTTCCATCGGAAGTTTGTAGAGGCGGCTGAGTGCCTCGAGTCGAATCAGGTCATCAGTGTCGATCGCGATCGTTAAAGGCGTTCTCGATGAGAGTTCATCGCCGCGTATCTTCAATTTGGCCAGTAGAGATTCGATATTTGTATGTGGCATGCTTACTCCCCCAGTACTGCTTTGCCTCTAAAGCATAGGACAGAATCTGGCCTTTTGAAGTCTAGCGCCGAGCGAATCCTTGATCTTGTAAGAATTTCAACATGTGTGGACGTTTTTCGGCTTCGAACTTCTCTGCCATCTGCTCGCTCCAACCGCTGGTAACCTGTCCAGCAGTGCGCTCCCGGTAGTAATCACTGGTAAGCTTATCGTAAGCATCCATCCCGGCGATAAAACTCTTTTCGTTATAGCGGTTTTTATGGAGTACCTGACTAAGCGCCAGTCTGGGTTTTAGACCCGGTCTTTGGTCTGGGTGTCCGAGGCACATACCAAACACCGCGAATACCTGCTCTGGCAGTTGCAACAGTTCCGCCACCCGCTGCGGCTGATTGCGTATAGCACCTATAAATACACCACCGAGGCCAATAGACTCTGCCGCCAACAGGACATTTTGACCCACGAGTGCAGCGTCAACACTACCAAGCAGTAACTGTTCGGTAAAACCCAGCTCAGGTGCAACACCCTGGTGTTCCGCTACCTGCCTGAGCCGGTCAAAGTCTGCGCAGAAGACCAGAAACCTGGCTGCCTCGCCTACCCAGGCCTGATTGCCGGTGCAGGCTTGGATTTCGAGTCGGAGTTCCGGCTCCTCAACGTCGATAATCGAGTAGGCCTGAATAAAGCTTGAGCTGGAAGCTGCTTGTCCAGCCCGTAAGAGTAGCTCGAGTGTCTCGTCACTGATCGGCTCAGTGGTGAATTTTCGAATAGATCGATGCGCCAGTAGCGTATCAATGACTGGGTTCATCTCAGGTCTCCATGCGGATATGTCGGAAAGTCAGGTTTATTCGTGGTTGTTTGCAACGACTGCGCTTGGGTAGAGAGTGTTGCCAGCGCGATTGTACACCGGCGCCCATCAGTAATAGCGATCCATGTCCGAGCTCTACGCCCCAGCTAGGCCCCCCCGCTTTGGGTCTGAATTTGAAGCTGCGCTCAGCACCCAGCGTTACAGATGCGATCACCGGCGCCTCTCCCAGTTCTGGCTCATCATCACTGTGCCACCCCATGGTGTCATTACCGTCCCTGTAGAGGTTAGCGAGCAGAGCGTTGAATTTCAGCCCAAGTTGCTGAGCCAGTTTCGCTCGCAAAGGCTTCAAACTTGAAGGAAATCCAGATCCCTTAAGGGTTAGACCGGAGTAGGTGTAACACACCCCTGGCTCGGCAATAAACGATTGTAAGCGAGGTATACTGACAAGACGCCCGTACAGGTGGATCTGGTCCTGTCGCCAGTTCAAATCCTTTGTCAGGTTAGCCAGAAGCGTGTCTGCTTCACCCTGACTCATGAAATGGGGGTCATAGAGGATGGAGCTGTCCTGAGCTAGAGGTTGCACAGTTGCGGCCACTCAATCTAAAAGAGTCTTGCAACCCTGTACGAGGGTTGGGAGTAAATCGATTCTGTTTGATGGGTGAGCGATCGAATTACAGGTTAGAACCTCTGCTCTCTGCAGCAGCAAATCATAAGCGTCTTCGGCAAAAATTCCGTGCACTCCTATAACCAACGGTCGCTCCATACCAGCTTGCTGAAGGTGATCCAGTGTTCTGAGCATTGTTCTACCACTCGAGATAATATCATCCACCAGTACAGGGCGGTGATCACGGTAAGGATCAAGCTGTGGCCTTGAAACCTCTACCTGATAGTCACCGCTGCGCTGCTTAAGTAAAATCTGAAAGGGTAGATTGACAGCTTTTGCAATCGACGCGACCCACTGCTCACTCTCTTCGTCTGGTCCGATCAACAGCAGCTTCTCTTCCAGCTGTTTTAGGTACCCGGTGATGGCTGATTGGGCACTTAATACTTGGCCGTCAAGAGTGTAGATCTCATTGAGGCTAGAGTAGCGGTGCAGGTGCGGGTCAACGGTAATTAGATGGTCGAAAGCGAGCGATAGGTGCGCTGCAAAATGGCGCGAGGTGATGGCTTCACCCGGGCGAAAACGCTTATCTTGACGCATATATGGCAGGTAGGGGCTGACCAGCGTGCGGCTGCTGCAGCCGAGTTCTTTAAGTGTATGCCCAAGCGATAGTAGTGCGAAAAATTGTGCGTCCGGGTGAAAAAGATCCGCAAAGATCAACACCTGTGCGCCACTGACGTCGCTTTTTATGCGCTGATAGAGCTCCCCGTCTGGGAAATGACGTGATTCAAGATAGCCCGATTCAGCTCCGAGCGCATCGGTTAAGCGCAATCCAAGATCACCCCCCTCAACCAGGTTGAAAACTAACCTTTTCACCTGCTAGCTCTCCTTAATCTGGATGACATCCAGATGCTCCAGTAGAAATTCAACGGCATAGTTTAGTTCGCCTGAGTTCTCTGCATGCACAGTCAGTAAGGTCTGGTTGGGCTCTATCGAGTCACCCAGTTTCACATGCATCTCCAGGCCCGCTGCTGGGTCTGCTGGCGCACCGGCGAGTTTGGCGACTTTCGCCAGTAATCGGTTATCGATGGTATCGATATGGCCAGCCGTGTGTGCTAACAACTCATAACGATAGGGCGCGACGGGTGGCGTTTTAAGGCCTCCTTGTGCCACGGCAATCGCTTTAAACTTCTCCCATGCAGCGCCAGAGGTAATCAGCTCCAGTGCACGAGCCTCTCCCTCTGCCGCTGCGCCAGCGAGTTCGAGCATAGCGCCTGCGATCAGTGCAGAGCGATCGCGCAGATCCTCAGGTGCATTAGGCTGGTTCTGCAGTACCGCTAGGATATCCATCGCTTCTAGTGCTGGGCCAACGCCGCGGCCGACCGGTTGACTACCGTCTGTGAACAGTATTTTGAGTTCTAAACCCAGATTTGTCGCGACCGTTATGAAACTCTCTGCCAGACGCTCAGCGGCTGCTTGAGAGCGTACTTTGGCCGTGGGTCCAACGGGTATATCAATGAGTACATGAGAGGCGCCGGCAGCGGCCTTTTTTGATAACACAGAGGCGATTAACTGACCCTCGCTATCGATGTCCAATGCACGCTCAACCTGTATTAACAAGTCATCAGCAGGGGAGAGGCGTACAGATCCACCCCAGGCCAGGCAGCCGCCCTCCTGTTCAACGACTTGACGCATCTGTTCTAGTGTCAGGCTCACTTCCGTCAGTGTCTCCATCGTGTCAGCGGTACCGGCCGGAGAGGTGATTGCTCGCGATGAGGTCTTTGGGATCGTCAAACCGGCAGCCGCGAGGATGGGTACGACAATAGGTGTTGTACGGTTGCCAGGAAGTCCTCCAACGCAGTGCTTATCCACCACCTGAGGGAGATGCCAATCTATTCGGCTACCGGCGTTGATCATGGCTCTGGTGAGGTAGGTAATCTCATCATCATTCAGCTTGTCATCCCCACAGGCGGTTATAAACGCTGCCAGGTGAACTTCCGCGTATCGTCCCTCCACGATATCGTCAATGATTGCTTGCATCTGCTCCTGGTTCAGTCTCTGGTTGTACACCTTGGCACGAACGAAGGATATCGACTGCACCGGCTTGGGGTGAGATAGCCAGACTGAGTCCTCGTACCTCAGGTTGAGCATCTCCCAGGCCGCCTCAGAGAAGCCAATATGACCCTCGGCTACCAAGTCGGAGGTGACCATATTAAGCGTGGCAATAATCCGTTTGTGTTCGGTGTTGACGGTGACCCGTGAAAGTGAGTCAAACCCTTCTGATTTGCAGACAGGGCTGTCGCTGCGCAGGTAAATGTTGGGTTCATGGTGGGTATCTATGCCAAGGCGGCAAGCCTTAAGCGGCATCATTTTTTCCGGTATCATGGCCAGCCTCGTTAGCCGCACAAGTGTTTGTGCACACCCTCTACTCTAAGGTGAAATATAGTGGATTGTCGATTTTTACCTGTCACAGGATATTAGCCACTGGTAAACTGACGAAAGATGTATCTGAGATTGTCTAGCCCACTATGACCAAAAATCACCTGCTACTTGACCCTTCCCTGGCGACACAATTGGGCGTAGATGCAGCGTTATTGCTGGGTTTTTTGCGTCAGCAGTCGTTGCTGACCAATGGTCGGTTACGCACAGCGCTGGCACCCCTCCAGCGTTTTTTCCCATTTTGGGATGAAGCTCGGCTGCTGCAGCTACTCGAGCAGCTAGAGCATTGTAAACAGTTAAAATTTCGGCTACTTGATGCCGAGCTAGAGATTGCGCTGCACGCCGAGCAAGTGCCGCAACCAGCAGCACCATCCCAACAAGCCAGCTCTCCAGTATCGCAGCGGCGGCCGACCTCGCGGTTGAAGCCATCGGTCAACGCGCGTTCGGTACAGCAGCTTCCCGTTGTTGAGAGGCCGAGTTCTGGCAATAAGCCACTTGGACCGGCACCTACTTGGGGCGCTGGGCGTGGTTGGAGAGCGCCAAACGAGCTGGATGAGATTTTTGATGCAGCAGAACAGCGTGCCAAGCAGCGGCGTGAAATGGACCTTGACTGGACCCCATCGCAAACGTTTTATGAGCTACTCAGTAGAACGGCGATTGAGCCAGCATTCGCGCAGCAGTGTATTGATGAGTTTATTGCCTTCTATGTGGAGCGCGGAAAGCCCGAATCTAACTGGGATCAACGCTTTCTGAGATGGGTTAAACAGGCATGGACTGGTGAAGAGAACAGACGTGCAGGGGCAGAAGGCTTCGCAGTGGCATCGCCGATAGGAACAGCACATGAAAAGAGCCGACAAGATACTCGGGAAGGTCGAAAACGGGTTACCCGAGCAGTCATGGATCTCAAGAACACCGACTGGTGAAGTAACAGAGGTGGCTGACGTGCAGGAGCCTCGTCCAGCTAGCGCACAGATCAGTGTGGAGACAAAGCAGCTGGTCAATGCGCTGTTCGCGCGATTTATGGCGATCTATGGTCACAAATTTAAGAGCACCTTCGAGTCTGAGGATGAGATCCGTATCGCTAAACGCGAATGGGCCCTGAGTGTAGCGGCCTATTCTGAGTCTGAGCTCGTGCAGGCGGTCAACTACTGTAAAGAGAACCATGCCTGGGCACCAAGTATCGCTGAGTTTCTCGAGGTGTTACGCAAGCTGACCTCGGATTTGGGGTTGCCGGGTGTGCGCAGCGCCTATCATGAGGCCTGTCGCTTCGCTGATCATCCACTTGAGCACAGTTGGAGTCACCCCATCGTATACTGGAGTGGGCGGTCGGTCGGCTGGTTTGAACTGCGCAAATTGACCGAGGAGGAGACGTTTAAGCTGTTTGAGTACCAGTACCAGCTTAACGTCCGCAGAGTGCGCGCAGGTGAGTCGCTGGAGATTCCCAATCCTATCGCTCTGGAGCAGAAGTCGCAGGTTACTCAGGCCACTAATATGCTGAGCTTCGCCAAGGAGCATAACCTTGACGAGTCCGTTGCCTGTAAGCTGTTGTACTACCTTACATTGCCGACTGGCAGCCGCACGCGATCGCGTCAGTTCCGTCAGGCACAGCAGCAAGCTGAGTCACTGGGGATAAGTCTGCCGACCGACGCCTAGTTAAGATTACGAAATGCACTACCAAACATCGCTTCGGTAGCGGCTTTCAATCCATCGCTAATATCATTCTGACGCAGTCCTCGCATGATCAATATTCGGTGAACGGGCAGAAACATCAGATCGACCAAGACACGACTAAAACCCACCTGACCCGCTTCGTTTTTGGCTAATGCCTCCAGAAACTGATGCAGCAGCTGCGGTTCCATAAGCCAGCTCTCGCAGCGGGTAGCGACGGCTGATAGAACCTCAGCATTACT
>DATHZN010000121.1:0-23498 GCA_035458585.1 Marinobacterium sp.
CCTTACAACTCGAGTTGTGCACTGATTCGTGCTGCTGATGGATTTACCTGTCTCTATGACGAGGATGGGTATGAGTCTCTGTTCAAATACCGTGCTATTAATTGATCATCCACTGCGATTAAGTAGTCTGGATCGGGTTTAAGGGGCGTTAATTGGAGTATCTACCGCTATTTTTTGATCTCAAGGGTCAGTCTGTATTGTTAATCGGCGGCGGCGATATCGCCCTGCGCAAGGGGCGTTTGTTGACGCGTGCTGGCGCTAGAGTGCGGCTGGTTGCACCTGATATTGATTTGGAGGTTCGAGAGCTAATCGAGCACTCGGGGGGTGAACTCATCCAAGCGGAGTATCACCCAAGCCACCTTTCTGGCGTACGTCTGATTGTAGCGGCGACCGACAATGACGAAGTCAACTGCAGAGTTCACGCTGATGCTGTCGCTGCAGGTCTACCGGTCAATGTTGTCGATAATCCGCCACTCTGCACCTTCATATTCCCAGCCATTGTGGATCGTTCGCCGATAGTAATTGGTATCTCGTCGGCGGGTAAAGCCCCGGTTTTGGCGCGAAATCTTCGCGCTAAGCTCGAGACACTGATCCCCCCCAGCTATGCCCAGCTCGGAGACCTTGTCGGTCGCTTCCGTGGTCAGGTGAAAGCTAAGTTCGACTCGGTCAACAAACGGCGTAACTTCTGGGAGCGAGTCTTGAGTGGCTCGGTCGCTGAGCGTGTTTTTGCTGGCCAGACTCAGGCGGCGGAGCAGTTACTACAGCAGCAGATTGAAGCAGCCGATACAGATCATCAGGTGGGTGAGGTCTATCTGGTCGGGGCAGGCCCAGGTGATCCTGAACTACTCACCTTCAAAGCATTGCGTCTGATGCAACAGGCTGATGTTGTGCTTTATGACGCTCTTGTATCTCCTGAGGTTTTGGATCTGTGTCGTCGTGACGCTGATCTTATCTACGTCGGCAAACAGCGCGACAACCATGCAGTGCCGCAACAAGGGATTAATGCACTGTTGGTCGAGCACGCACAGGCAGGCAAACGCGTGGTACGCCTTAAAGGCGGAGACCCATTTATCTTCGGACGCGGTGGGGAGGAGTTACAGCAGTTAAAAGCGTCCGGTGTTCCGTTTCAGGTGGTGCCGGGTATTACGGCGGCCAGCGCCTGCAGTACGTATGCAGGTATTCCGCTGACCCATCGAGATTATTCACAGTCGGTAAAATTCATCACTGGCCAGCTTAAAAACAGAACCACAGATCTGGACTTTGCTGAGTTGGTTGGCAGTAACCAGACGCTGGTTTTCTACATGGGACTGCACACCATAGATAAGCTGAGCTCAGGCTTAATCAAAGCGGGCAAATCACCCGATACGCCGGTCGCTATCGTATCGCGTGGAACCAGGCGTGATCAGCAGGTACTGACAGGCCGCTTAGATCAGATCGCTGAACTGCAGAGCAGAGCTCAACTTCCAGCACCGGCGCTTATTATTGTTGGCGAGGTGGTCGACCTACACGATTCTCTCGCGTGGTTTGGAGATACTCAGCCACTCAGCCCAATCTCTGATAACCCAAGCTCTTAAAACCCAATCTCAAAACTAAGTGCCGTAAATGGTCTATGCCGAAAGAAGCAGACTCGGGTACAAAAGAGGGCACGGTTGTTTTGAACGGACGACGTAATGCATTGGTGGAATGGTCGGTGGCATAATAAACGCAAACGTCGATATGAGCGCTACCGCCGATAAAATATCGGTCGAGTAGCGCTCAAATTGCCCGCTAGGGTCAGAGGAAGGTCTGGCCGACGAAGTAGCTTCCCGCATAACCGATCATGAAAGCGATCGCGAGAAACAGCACATAGCGCGCATAGGTCCCAAAGGTAAGAACCTCAACTTTTGACATTGCGACTATACCTGCAGCCGAGCCGATCACGAGCATTGAACCACCAACACCCACAGCGTAAGTCAATGAGAGCCATTCCGCCTGTGACATCATGATATTGGACTTCAGCAGTGCTGCCGTCAGAGGAACGTTATCGACCACAGCAGAGAAGAGCCCCATAACAAAGTTCGCAGCCACAGGTGGCATCACCTCGTAAACACGGACGAGGCTGTCGAGTACACCGATCTCTTTGAGCATACCAACCAGTAGCAGTATGCCCAAGAAGAACATCAGTGTGTCAAACTCGATTTTGCGTATGTAGTCGAGCAAGTTCTCACGTTTGTCTTCGTTGTAAAGGAAACGCCCTATCAGGAACATAAGCGATAAGCCGAACAGGAAGGTCAGCACAGGCGGTATGCCGGCGATAATGTTCAGCACGATTGTGCCGATGATGGTGGCCAGAAATACTACGGCAATCACTTTGCCTACATGGTCATCCCGACGCGGCGTCGGAATAATCTCCGTGGTGCCCGTCAATGGCCGTGAGAGCATTGCCGCCAGTGCTAGAACGCTAACAAACGATGGGGCCGACAGCAGCAGAAGATCTTGGATCTGTACTTTACCGGCGAGGAATATCATCAGTGTAGTCACGTCACCTGTAATCAGTGCCACACCTCCGGAGTTGACAGCGAAAACCACCATAACTGTGAAGCGCAACGTTTTGCGTCTGTCGAGTCGTAATGAGAGCACAAGAGCCACTGAGACAAGCGTCGCGGTGATGTTGTCACAGAGGGACGAGAAGACAAACGCGAAAACAGCCACAAGGAAAATAAGCTTCCGTTCGCTAATGCGCCGTGGCAGCATTTTATAGATCAGAGTCTCAATTAAACCCTGGTGGTTCAGGAAAGCAACGAAGGTCATAGCGGCCATCAAAAATAGCCAGAGCCCAGCGATCTCAAGTATGTTCTCGTCTAGCTTGTGACGTAACTCTTCGGGCGTGGTGCCCGCTTCAGGAAAGAGGAAGACGAGGATCCAGGCAAGTGCACCGAGAAACAGCGTTGATTTCGCTTTGTTTACATGGATCACCTCTTCAAGCACGATGGAGAGCAGCGCCAACCCTGCGAGAGAGAGTAGGACGATATGTAACATTAGGTAGGTCCTTAGATTTTAGCATCTGGTCGTAGCTTGGACTTACCCGTTGGTAAAATGACTACGTTAAGAGTGCTCTGAGATTAAGATGTGTAGATTCTACCCGATTTTGGATAGAAGTTTTGATTGGCTGTGACACTTAACAGGTCGATTTTTGTAACTTTTTTTCATATGGGTATATTCCATAGTTTATATAAGGTTATTGATAATGTCTGTGGACGCTTCGCCTTGCTGGTATGTCTACATTTTACGCTGTAGTGATGGCTCTCTTTATACCGGCATTACAACAGACCCAATGCGTCGGCTGCGCCAGCATCGTGGAGAAATCAAGGGTGGAGCAAAGTACACACGTGCCCGTCTTCCAATAAAGATGGTCTGGCTCGAGTCCCGACCTGATCGATCGAGTGCGGCGCGTCGCGAAATTGAGATTAAGCGTCTCAGGGCAAATGCAAAAGAACAACTGCTGATCACATCGCAAGTAGCTGAAGAATTTTCCTGTTGAGGAACGTCTTTACTGCATTTTTTGCCCTTAGAGGGGCAATTAGAAGAATGGTTCACGGTAAAACAAAGGTTTAGCTATTGAAAGACTTTCACTAGCGTTTCGATACATTGGGGCTAGACTGAAAGTGAATGCAGGGTGAGCCGTTGACTCGGTGTAGACCCCGGCAACCTGACCCGGGTCATTATGGGGATGACGAGCGGAAATCTTTCCCGCAAAAAATGAGGCGGCACCTACGGGGCCGCCTCTTCTATTTGTCTAGTTACCCAAACGAGTCGTCGCAACCGTCTGGGTTGCGACGCAAGTATTATGGGTTCTGGCATAGATAAACCCCGGTGTTTCGGGGCTATCAGTGACTAGCTACGTGTTGCCGGACGCTTTGTCGGCTTGCGGGGTTTGTCCGCATTGCTCTCACGGCTTTTTCGCGGTCGCTTGGTTGGTGTTTCACCGGCGTCGCGCGGTTTACGGCTACGTGTTGGTGCCTCGTCACTCCAGGGTCGGATGTTCAACGACTGGCCGCATACACGCGCTTTTGCTAGCTGACTCAGCTGTGCCTTCGATAAGTTTGATGGGAGATCAACAGTTGTGAATCCATCGCTGATATCAACACGGCCAATCTGCCCTGAGTTGATGCCCGCTTCGTTCGCGATGGCACCCACAATATTGCCGGGCTTAACGCCATGATCATGGCCTACATTGATCCAGTAACGCTGTTTGTCGGCATCCAGAGCTTCGCGGTTACGCTGACGACTGCCGGGTTTGCCTTCCCGCTCCGTACGAGGGGCGCGCTCGCGTCGAGGCGGCGCTGCATTCGGATCAGGCTCATTCTCGTCGAGAAAGAAGCGACGATCAGAGTTGAGCAGCCCCAGTGCCGCAGCAGCGAGAGCACTGGCGGTGATACCGCTCTCGGTAACCAGATCAGTGATCAGCTTATGATAGGCCGAGCTATCGGCTCCACCCGTGGCGTCTACCAGCTGCTTCTTCAGGCGCATTGAGCGCAGCTGATTGATTTGCGCTGCGGTTGGCAGTTCAAGCTTCTCGAGCGTTGAAGAGGTACGACGCTCAATCTGGCGTAAGAGACCACGCTCACGCGGGGTTACGAACAGTATTGCGTCCCCGCTACGTCCGGCACGTCCTGTTCGGCCGATACGGTGTACGTAGGATTCGGCATCGTAGGGGATATCAAAGTTGAATACATGGGTAATGCGGTCAACGTCTAAACCTCGAGCGACCACATCGGTAGCGACCAGTATCTCCAAATTACCTTTTTTCAGCTTATCGACAATTTTTTCGCGCTGTGCCTGAGGTATGTCACCATGCAGCGCGGCCGCAGGAAATCCCTCGGCGCGCAACTGCTCGGTCAGCTCTTCGGTCATGGTCTTCGTGCGTACGAAGATCAGTGCGGCATCATGCTCATGTTGTTCCAACATTCGGGTCAGGGCGGCGAACTTCGACATGCCGCGCACTTCCCAGATACGCTGGCGGATCGTGCTTGCAGTTGCTGTTTTCGAGGCGATCTTAACAATTGTTGGATTCTGCAAGTAGCCATCTGCGATGCGGCGGACCTCATTTGGCATCGTAGCTGAGAAGAGAGCGATCTGGCGCGCCGGAGGCGTATGCTGGAGAATCCACTCGACGTCATCGATGAAACCCATGCGCAGCATCTCGTCGGCTTCGTCCAGTACCAGCGCCTGGAGTTTGTCGAGTACCAGTGTCCCCCGGCGGATATGGTCCATCACGCGTCCAGGTGTGCCAATTACAACCTGCACCCCTTTGCGCAGTGCTCGCAGCTGTGTGTCATACGCCTGACCGCCATATATGGAGAGGGTACGTATGCCTGATAAATACCGCGAGTAGGTTTCACATGCCTCCGCCACCTGTATCGCGAGCTCACGCGTCGGCGCCAAAATCAGCAGCTGTGGGTGATGTAGGTTCGGATCAATACGGTTTAGAAGGGGCAGGGAGAAGGCCGCGGTTTTACCCGTACCCGTTTGCGCCTGGCCGAGAAGATCATCGCCGTTAAGCAGGGCAGGAATAGCTTCCGCCTGGATGGGCGAAGGGGTCTCGTAACCTACATCTTTCAAAGCTTCGAGAATAGCGGGCGCAAGTCCCAAGTCAGCAAAGTTGCTGGTGGGGTTTTCAGAATCAGACATATAGGAGGATGTGTACCTGTTTTAGAGTGCGCGGCCCGAGGAACGAGTAAAGAACCATAACAGAGGGCCGACAAAAGAGCCAAGAGTGTATACGAATTGAACAGTTACGTCTAGCTAAAGTATTGATGCTTTAAGCTGACTCAATCGCGCCTCATTGAACAAAATCAAAGGCTTCCATGCGCCAAATGAGAGTTAAGCGCTTCTCAATTGACCAATATGATGGTGCCCGTTGTTCCCGCATTGATTTGCGTAGCGGTGGAGTGCGAAGTCTGTTTGTGTGCTTTGGAATGATTGATATCGACAGCCTGCGTCATCACTTGAGAAGCGCACGCCTGTCGTCTAGACAAGGCGTGCATTCCGTCGCAGCGGGTTTTTTATGCTGATGTCGTACCCTTTATCCGATTGACTCAGCCCGTTTCAGGCACCGGGGCGCGTAAAGTGGTTAAAGATGCTAATCAATTCGTCCTCTGTGTAGCTGACGATGATTAGCTGTTGTCCGGGTTTAATTAGATCAGGATCCTGCCCCAGCATACCCTGCTGGTAGTTATATACGTAGGTGTCCTGTACCTTTTGGTAGAGAAACTCCCCGAGGAAAGAGCTTCGGCGGTTTTCCAGCGTCTCATCGGCTAGCATCGGAATCTCTGCTGTCAGAGTGCGACCGCTCTCTCTCAACTCGATTCCCTGAGCAAAGGTCTTGATTAGGCCATGTTGAAGGATGCCCCAGAGGCCCTGTTCATCATTAGGTGATACCGCATGGATGTAGAACACCGTGCCGGCCGCAAGGTCAGGGTCTGATAGAAGTTCTTGAAGCCGAATACGTTGCCCCGGGCGCAGCGATCGGGTGTTTGGAGTGCTATCAAGTTGCACCTCGCCGCTCGCCTCTGTGGCCTCAAAGCTGATGGCTGGCTCCGCACCTTGAGTCACTACGATTGACTGGTTCTGCAGCGCTTCTGCTGCGCCCTGTATGATCTGAGTGGCAGGTTCAACTGTTTTGACTACCGCGATCGAGACGGGCCGATCATCTGACGATACTGGAGCAGTGTCGGGTTCAACCGGATTAGCCGTTACGCTCTGAGTTTGAGAGGTTACTGAGGGCTCAAGTGCTTTGACCACCGCAATTGATACGGCTTCCTCTCCTGTTGCTGTTAATGCTCGCTCTGTTTGACGAGACTGGTTTGGGATGATCTCTGCTTTGGGCTCTTCGCCCGATGTTTGTGGCTTTGCAGCCTGAACGCCACTGTTGTCCCCGCTTTCGGTTTCGGTTTCAGTTTCGGTTTCGGTTTCGGTTTCGGTTTCGGCTGCAGGTTGCGAGGCGGCTTTGGCGACTGACCGTGCAATCGGGTCTGTTTGTGGTGCAATTTGTTCGATATTAATCGTTTCAACTTCCATTGTTGGCATCATGAGTAACTGTTCGCCGGTCACGAAGTTATCAGCCGTTGTGATGTCTAATACCTGCTCTTTTGATTCGGTGGTCAGATTCGTAATGTGTTGCTGGGCAGCCACTTTCACGCTTGGTTCGACGCGTTCCGCTGGCGTTACTGTCGAATTCAAATTGGGGGGGTTATCTAATGAAGTCGACTTTTGATTGAATAGGTAGATGCCGATCCCCACTATGATTAGGATCAGGACTAGAATGGCACGCTGCATTTAACTTCTCTTTCCTGGGGATGGACGACCCATCCATCGATTGGTGTAGCGCCAACAATAATCAGTTTTCTACAGGGATAAAAGGGCAAAAGGCCGTTAATATACTGTTTTTGGAGTACAAAAGGTCTGAGATGTCTGAGTCAGATAAACAGAGTGAATTCTCCTCTCTGATGTTGGGAGAGGGGGTCAAACCACTTCAGATAGAGACGCGAGTATCAACGCGGGAGCGTCTGCGCCGAGGTGAGCTGGATCAATTAGTTGAACGCCGCAAGCAGGCCGAGGGCGTGGATGAACGTTTTCGTCTGCAGCCAGAGCAGCTCATCAATCCTGCGGACCCGATCGAGTGGAAACGAGACGGTGTTCAGGAAGGCGTATACCGCAACCTGCGGTTGGGCAAGTATGCTGCTGACGCACGGCTTGACCTGCTGAATCGCTCGCTGGCTGAGGCAGTTGATGAGGTGCCAGGATTTGTTAAACAGTGTTACAAGCTCGGGTTGCGCACCGTCATTATTAATCACGGCCGAGGTAAACACACTAAAGCGCTGCAAAATGTGCTGCGCTCCTGCCTCGTGCTTTGGCTCCCAAAAATTGATGAAGTCCTCGCGTTTCACTCCTGCCAGCCTCAACACGGAGGCTTAAGTGCAATATATTTGTTGCTACGCAAAAATGAACAGCAGCGCCTGGAAAACATCGAGCGGCATCGCTGATCGGGTACACTAATATCTTGCCGTAAACTGGCTGTTTCCTGTTTTTTGATACAGAATACAGAGAGTTAGCATTTAAGGAGCGATGAATGGGGGACAGACGGCTTGACCGCGAAGCCCAGTACTGGAAATTGACCAGTGGTCTGCTCCTGACCGTGGCTGCTTTGGTTGTTGCAGCGCTTGGTCTGCCGGAACTGTCGACGGGACTGTTGATGGCCGCAATACCTGTGGCTATTTCTGCTTTGATGTTGATACGGTCACAACGCGCACTGGTAGAAGATTTACAAGCAGAGTTGCAACGCCAACTGCCCATTGATAGCGATACGGGCGCAACAACTTACCTCTGGTTTCAGCGTATGCTTGAGCAGGAGTGTCGCCGAGCGATGCGTGAGTTCAGCCCTGTCAGCGTGATGCGTCTGTTGCCAGTCAGCGCAGGTATGGATCTCCACCAGCGGACCCTGATTGAGGCACTCCAAAAGCGTATGACGCGACCTGGCGATTTGGTTGCACTGGACCAGGCCAACGGGCTTTGGCTTCTGTTACCGGCAACTAATGAGGCGGTCAGCGGATTTGCGGAGCGCGTTTTTCAGTTAGTCAATCAGCATGTCGAGAACGTGCATTTAGTTTGCTATACCTTTCAACCGACAGCAGATCTCAACCAGACCAAAGTAATCGAAACTTTTACCCAACTTGAGGTGGAGATGGGTGACGAGACTCAGGCCAAACTTCGTTGTGAATCTGAAGGTTTCGATATGCCCAGTGTTACCTACTCGCTCTAATGCCTGCGCTCCATCAGCTATCAAGCCAACTTGCTCGCAGTTTTACCCGTCGCCTGATATGGATCGAATCTAGCCAACCAGAGTCTGAAGCACATCTATCAAAGCTGTTGTCCTTGCTGGGCTACGCCGAGGAGGAGAGTTGCCTGATCTCCGAGCGTTATTTGTGTGGATTGGAGCCAATTCGCAGGGGCGAATTCGTTCGTCACCTCGGCTTAACCTACCGCTGTGTTGTGGTTGATGCCTTTTCCGGTTTAAACCCCGGTGTGCTGGCCCAGGCGGCAGGTACCGTCTGTGGCGGGGGGGTGTTAATCCTGCTAACCCCTGATGCCGAACACTGGACGGACTATCCAGACCCGGAGTATGTTCATCTTGGAGCCGGGTCTGAACCGAAGGGGCTTTTTATCTCCTGGCTCATCTCTCATCTTATCGCGAGTCCAGCGGTAATACGTTCATGTAAAGGCTTAGAAACGCTCGGGTTTGAGGCTGACCACCAACCTCAATACATAGGTGTTTACTTGGGAGAGGCCCAGCGTACAGTCGTTCAACGTTTATTGGTTCAGTGGCGAAAACCCACAAGCTGTATCCAGATTGACGCTGACCGCGGTCGGGGAAAGAGCAGTGCACTGGGTCTGGCTCTGGCGCTACAAACCAGCTTTGACAGGCAGAACGTCATCATTACCGCTGCCGACAAACGTGCTCTTCGTACGCTCACTGAGGCATATGCTCGTCTCTGTCCTGAGAGTGGGCCACCAGTCTACCGAACGCCAGCACAACTGCTGCAACAAACCTCTGCGCCTCAATGTTTGATCATAGATGAAGCGGCAGCATTACCTTTGCCGATACTACAACGTCTGTGCGAGTCTTCGCCCCACCTGGTGTTGGCCAGCACCCAACATGGCTATGAAGGGTTCAGTCGAGGTTATGGGTTGAAGTTTTTACGTGAACTGTCGGATCGCCGGTCTGATTTTCTGAGGCTGGAACTACAGCAGCCGCTACGCTGGGCTGAAGGTGATCCGTTGGAGGCTTGGGTAAAGGCCGCTCTGCTAGTCGATACTGAGGATGTATCTGCCTCTTTTCCCGAGGGACTCAATGAGATTGAGCGTCAGCAGTTAATCGAGCACCCGAGCTGGCTCAACGCGATTTATCAGCTACTGGCCCAAGCGCACTATCGAACCTCACCCTCTGATCTGCGTCTGATGCTCGACTCAACTGGCCAAAGAATCTTCACTTATGCCCAAGGTGGAGTGTTGTTTGCTGTAGCTTGGGTCGCAGAGGAGGGAACTATTGATTCTGAGCTGGCAATAGAGATTGCGCAGGGGCGGCGGCGTCCATCGGGCAATTTGTTACCCCAGTCGCTAATTCACTATCTTGGTTGGCCGGAGGCCGCAGATCAGCTTTACTGGCGGATAGTGAGAATAGCGGTAGTTGAGGAACATCGTGAGCAGGGAGTTGGGCGGGCTCTGCTCAGGTGTGTTGAGTCGGCGGCCGGTGCAGCAGGAGCTGATTTTGTTGGCGCCAGTTTTGCTGCCCAGGCCCATATATTGAGGTTTTGGGAACATGCCGGTTACCAGCTAGTTCGTCTCGGTGAAGGGGTTGATCCAGTTGCTGCAGCGCCGGCTGCACAGGTGCTATTACCCATGAATTACAGGGCAAAATACTGGCAAGATATTTATATAAAAACATTTAATAACAATATTTTGGAATTGTTATGTGATGCTGAATATAAAAATATGATAAAGCAATGGTCTACGCGTTCAATAGAAAACTTCGCTCACCATTTTGCACCACTCTCTCTGGTGCGTTATCCATTGTTACAGCGTTTTTCAGAGGCCGACCATCCCTATCTTTCAGTTCTCAAACAAGGAGTGGAAACCCTTACACCCACGCAGGTTAAAGCGCTGCGTCTTTGGGTAGCTGAGCGGTTGAGAGACACTTCAATCAAGTAGATGGACCTGATCGTGCAGTCGTATCTGTCCCGGCACCTCCACGCTAAAATTCTCACCGAACAATACCGCTCCATCCGCTTGGCGACCGAGGCGGGTAAGCGTTTTTAGTGGCTCTTGTTGGCGGTCTTTTTCACCGGTACTGGGGTCACGTGTAACGAGAACGCAGCGCTCACAGGGCTTCTCGCGTCGTAAAATCGCCTCCCCAATTTGGATGCGACACCAGTCGTCCTCTGTCCATGCTCTGTCTGTTTCGATCACTAGATTGGGTCTAAAGCGGGCCATTTGAAAATCGCCGCCGCTTGCGGCGTTAACGGCCTCAAGTGAGGCGCTGTTACAGACCAGCAGAGGGTAGCCATCACTAAAAATCGGGCCCCAAGGGTATCGCTTCGCCGCTTTATCCTCAGCCATATTATTGTTAAGTAGCAGTTGTACAGGACGACCCAGAAGTGAGCTGAACCAATCTTCAGCTGTGGTCAAGCGCGGTGCGCTGATTGTGCGGCCCCAGACCTGAACATCAGACAATGCTGAGGTATAGGGTAAGATGTGCAAACTACCAGCCTTTGGATGCATCGCGATCCAACTGTCGCCGCTCGACACAACTGATGTGAGAAGGAGTTGAGGATCTTTGCGCGCACTGATAAACCGCCCGTCCATCTCGACTAGAATCAACTGCCGATCCCCAGCGATACCGAGTGCTTCGAGGTTTGCAACCTCAAGTGATTCACCTTGGCATGACTTCAATGGGTAACGGACGATCTCGCGAAGAGAGTGTACAGGTTGCATGAAAATTTCCCGATATTGACATCAACTGACGCATAATGAACTAGATTTAGACCATCAGTCTAAGTATTTGAGGTTACTAATTATGCGTAGTTTGGCGCTGGCCGTCTCACTCATCGCCGCGATGGGGCTGACTCTTGCTCCCGCGAGTTTTGCTGATAAAAACGAGGGCAAGGGTAAGGATAAGTCATGGAAAGCTGAGAAAAAAGGTAAAAACGGAGAGTCTGAGGTAGAAGGGCCAACAGCTATGCTCCGCGCGTTGAGTGAGTCTGAACAGGATGAGTTGGCTCAGCTCGTTCTTGAGAAGGAGTACGGGTTCTCCAAAAATACTCTGCCCCCTGGGACCTCGAGGGAGTTACCTCCCGGTCTGAAAAAGAAGTTAGAACGTGGTGGCACTCTTCCGCCGGGATGGCAGAAGAAGCTTCAACGCGGTGAAAAGATTGATCCCGAGGTTTATAGCCAAGCAGAGCGCATACCCGATGAGCTGTTGCGACGAGTGACAGGGCGCGACGATGCCGTGGAGCTTTTGCGGGTCGGTGATCGGATCTTGCGGGTGATGGAGGGTCGGGGGACGGTCTTGGATGTCATCGACCTTAGCGATCGTGCGATACGCATGCTTGAATCCAATTAAGACGTGACACCCGCTGTAGACGCTGCAAAAGCGGCCAGGATCGAGTTTAAGATTCATCAATATGAGCACGATCACGGGGCGGCCTATGGGTTGGAAGCGGCCGAAAAATTGGGTGTTGACCCCCAGCGTGTCTTCAAAACACTGATGTTAGAGACTGACTTGGGAAGTAGAGTGCTGGCGGTGGCCGTTATTCCGGTCGCTGCTACGCTTGATCTCAAGGCAGCCGCTAGGGCGCTGAAACAGAAGCGTGTAGCGATGGCTGAGCCCCAAGTCGCGCAGCGTTTAACGGGTTACCTCTTAGGGGGAATCAGCCCTTTGGGGCAGAAGCGAGGCTTCGCAACGGTCATTGATGCTAGTGCCGAGAAGCTGGAGTCTATCTATGTCAGTGCTGGGCGTCGCGGCCTTGAGTTGGAACTATCACCGGCCTGTCTAGCAACACTGACACAGGCCCACTTTGCAGCGATCGCAAAATTTAAATTTTAAGAGCAAGCGTCAGCTCTAGGATTCGTTGTAGTAGTTATGCCATTTTAATGCGCGGCCTTGGCAGTGGTCCACGTTTTCCGCTGCGTTTGACAGTTGGTGGGCGATGTTTAAAGTTACTCGGATCAAGATTATTGCGTTTGAGTAACTTGTAGAAGTCGGTGCGATTTCTGTCAGCTAGACGGGCGGCCTGAGTCACGTTACCCTCGGATATCAACAACACCTGAATAAGATATTCGCGTTCAAACGCAGCGCGCGCTTCCTGGAAGGTCGGTACCGCTCGGGGCGTATTGCCCAGCCGCGCCTCTACAAACTCTGCAGGGATTGAACCCACTCCATCAAAATCAGCGACAGAGTCATCAATAAAGTCGAGTAATTGCTGCACATTACCTGGCCAGGACGCCTCGGTAAGCAGTTGCATCGCACCCGAACTGAAAGTATTCGATGTTTTATCGAAAATCTTGGCGGCTTGCTTTGCGCGTTGTTTGACCAAGAGTGGGATGTCTTCGGCATGTTCCGCAAGCTCAGGAACATAAATCTGCATCGGTTGTAGGTGGTAGTAGAGCGGTTCAATTAGATTTCCGGTGTACATTTCCGACTCGAGGTCGCGATCTGAGCTGGCGATAATGCGGGTATGCAGTGTCTCGTTGTAGAGCGCGCCAAATGGACGATAGAGACGACTGTTTAGCAGGTCAACTATCTGAACTTGAACTGCCTCAGGGAGCGTATCGATGTGGTGTAACAGCAGGCTACCGCCCTCAGTGCGTTTGAGTAATCCGGGTAGATCGTTCGCTGCTTCTGGGAAGGCGCCAGCGGTATAGCCGAAGAGTTCGTACATCAGCTGTTCAGCGACTTTACCTCTGCAGTCGAGCACTGCGAATTTTGCTTTTGCTCGTGGACCGGCTAGATGAACAAGCTCGGCAGATAACCGTTTGCCTGCACCGGCAGGCCCGGTTATGTGAACTGGAATTTCGGCTGCAGCACAGTGATCTATCTGATCGAGTAAACGATCAATGAGTGCAGAACGATGTACCATGAGGTTTCGCCAAGTGTTCAGCGCGCGTCGGGCATCAATTTGTGCAGCTGCACGCACCAGATGGGGGAGCTGTGTCTCCATGCTACTCAATTGAAAGAAGGCGAAACATCCATTGCGAGTGGCTGCGATCGCCTCCATCACCTGTGATTGACCACACCGCAAGATTACGCGAGTACTCTGGTGAGCTTTTAGTAGATAGTCGTAAAGCTTGAAACCGCTGGAGTCACAGATGGAGATATCAACGATAGCGATTCCGTAGTGCTTATTGGAGAGACGTTCAATAGCCTCACTCTCAGTAGCGCAGAGATCGACCTGACCGATTAGGGGATTACAGGTATCTGCAACAAGTCGCGCAGCCTGGAGATCGGAGTCAATAATTAATAAATCTGAGTGCTGCATAGGTATCCGTTCGGCTTTTTAGCGCTAAGCTTTTGTTTCTGTCGATATTCGCCTAAGCTCTTTATCGTTGCGCGATGAGTTTAGCATATTTGTTGCAAAAAGCAGACACATATTATCGCTTACGCCGCTTATACTGCCTAGATGGACTGACCATAGCCTCATGTCTAAAATTTTTTACGCTACTCTCTGCATTATCTTGCTAGGTGGTTGCTCCACGATCCCTGAGCAACAGCTCTCCTCGCAAACCTATTTTCGTGGTTTGGTTCAGGTAGTGGATAACCAATTACAGTTCCGTGCTTGTGATGAGTCAGCCTGGCGCGGCATGAGACTCGCTAATAGTTCACTTCGTGAACGCCTAGTGGAGCGCCTTGCCGACCAGCCGTTTGGCGTAGGCCTCTATCTGGAGGCATGGGGCGATCCACAGAGCCCGATTAATGAATTGCAGATGCTCGGTGGTGACTTTGCAACCTGCAGTCACCAGCTTGATGGTATTCAATTGCGAGCAGGGGGGCTCAACCCTGTCTGGTACGCCGATATCAAAGCCGGAGAGTTAGAGGTCCACGATAGTACCCGCCTGCGCTCATGGCATCTGACGCGGCCCGAGTTTAAGCAGGTCGCCAACCGCTGGGTCTGGAGTGGCAACGCCATTAGTCTGACAATTAGTCAGCAGCCATGTCGCGATGATCTGGATATTGAATACGCTCTCAGTGCAGAGTTTGTCGCTGCTGGGACGCGTTTGCAAGGATGTGCCCGCTACGGGGACTTACAGCGCCATTTGTTGAAGACACGTTATTACAGCCGTGACGCCTCGCTGTTACGTCAATTTGGTCTAGAACTCAGAGTTGACGGGCGTTTCGCACTGAGTCTTATTGATCGCAAGGGCGAGTCTGAGCGGTACAGCGGCACTTGGCAGTTGCTCAACACCGGGCAATTACTGCTGCAGTTAGAGGGTGAACGGTTGCGAGGAGCGGGACGTAGTTTGCGACTTGCCAGACGAGGGAGCGAGCTGCTTTTGGTCAGTGATCACCCGGTGTTTGGAAGTGATATCCGGCTATATCCGGGTGTCGAGCCACTTCTATCCAGCGCAAAGCGTTCAAGAATTATTCCTTAACGCGCTCCAGCAACATCTCTTTCGCACTGTTGAGTTGTGACGCCAGCCAGTCGTTACCGCCACGATCAGGGTGTACCTTCTGCATCAGTCGCCGATGGGCATCAATGATCTCTTGCCGGCTAGCCTTTGGCCCGACTCCCAGGATCTCCCTAGCCTGGGCCTCGGTTAATTTACCGCTAGGTGGGTTGGTTCGACGGCCACCACCAGCAGGTCGCTGTTTGCGCAGAAACCTCAACAGTCCAATTCCCCGGACCAGCCAGGCAAAGAGCTTTGGTAGTAGTGGCAGCAGAGCAGCGAAAAATGCGCCGATCCAGTGAAGCTTGCCAGTGACCGTTAGGTAGAGAAGCGCCAAACCAATAATGATTAGACAGAGTTTAAAAGCCGCCATAGGACGTTTTTCTGATGGCTGTCTGCGGTACCAGAACCAGCCCCCTAAAATGACGAGAGCGATTAAAAACAGACCAACTGGATTCATTTTGCCTCTGCAAACTAATGTAAATCTGACGCTAGTGTATCAACGTAGTAGCGGAGATAGCTACGTGGGGAAGAGTAATGAAGATCAGGTTAGAGGCAATTCAAACTGAGCGACCAGTCATAGAGCAACTTGTTTTAAAGTCGTTTGAGTGTGAAATATATCTCGTTGATGTAAAAATAAATTCCAATGATTATCAAGTCGTCGGGAACGATGACAAGCCGCTTATGTTTCGCTCACAACTGGCTGCAAAGAAGCCCTTTAAGGGGTTGGGAGTTGCTCAGACTCTGCTGAGCCATCAAAGTCCCTACAATGAGATGATAGGGTTGGAGTTCGGTCATATCGAGCCGATGCTGGTGCGGCTCAATAATCCTGACGAGGATCTTTCCTGACCTGACCTGACCTGACCTGACCTGACCTGACGTACGGGCGCAGGCCGGCTGCGCCCGTGGACACATCTATTTGATCCGCATGCCCGGCTGAGCGCCACTCTGAGGTTCAAGGATCCACAGATCTTTACCGCCTGGACCGGCCGCCAACACCATGCCTTCTGACATACCGAATTTCATCTTGCGGGGTGCGAGGTTAGCAACCATTACCGTGAGCTTGCCCTCAAGATCCTCGGGTGAATAGGCAGACTTGATGCCGGCGAACACATTACGTGTTCCTTCGCCCAGATCCAGAGTCAATCGAAGCAGTTTATCAGCACCCTCAACATGCTCAGCTTTGGCAATACGCACAACGCGTAGGTCCACCTTGGCAAAGTCATCGAAGCTTATTTCATCAGCGATGGGCTCAATAGCGGGCACTCTCTTTGAAGGTGCAGCCGCCTGAGCAGCCTGCAGGTTCTGTTTGGAGTCTTCGATAACCCTCTCAATCTGCTCTGGCTCCACACGCTGCATCAGCGGTTTGAACTTATTAATCTTGTGATTGAGCAACGGCGCGTTAATGGCGTCCCAGCTCTGGTCTTCGATATTAAGGAACTCGGCGCCTTGTTTTGCCACCTCAGGTAGCACGGGCGCTAGGTAGTTGAGAATCACCCGGAACAGATTAATCCCCATGGAGCAACACGCCTGGACCTCAGACTCCTTACCTTCCTGCTTAGCCAGCACCCATGGCTCAGCCGCATCGATGTACTGGTTTGCCTTATCCGCCAGTGCCATGATTTCGCGCATCGCACGGGCGTATTCACGCTTCTCGTAGGCGTCGGCGATACCGGTGCCCGCAGCAACGGCATCGGCGTAGAGTGCAGGTTCGGCCAGTTCGTCTGCTAGCTGTCCATCAAACTTCTTGGTAAGGAAGCCGGCACAGCGGCTGGCTATATTAACAACTTTGTTGACCAAGTCTGCGTTAACACGCAGACGGAAATCGTCGAGACTCAGATCGATATCGTCGATACCTGAACCAAGCTTTGCCGCGAAGTAGTAACGCAGGTACTCAGGCTTGAGGTGCTTAAGGTAGGTCTCGGCCATAATGAATGTGCCGCGCGACTTAGACATCTTTTGGCCGTTGACGGTCAGGAAGCCGTGACAGAACACGCCGGTCGGCGTGCGGAAACCCGCACCGTGGAGCTCGGCCGGCCAGAATAGGGTGTGGAAGTAGGCGATATCCTTACCGATGAAGTGGTAGAGCTCAGCATCGCTATCCTTCGCCCAGTAGTCGTCGAAGTTAACGCCGTTCCTGTCGGCCCAGTTTTTGAAGCTCGCCATGTAACCGATTGGCGCGTCCAGCCAGACGTAGAAATATTTGCCGGGTGCATCGGGGATCTCAAAGCCCCAGTAAGGCGCATCACGAGAAATATCCCACTGCTGCAGGCCTGACTCAAACCATTCATTGAGTTTGTGTTTCATCTGCGACTGTACATGAGTATCGACCCAGCCTTTAAGGAACTCTTCAAAATCTTCCAGTTTGAAGAAGTAGTGTTCAGAGTCCTTCTCGATAGGCTTGGCACCAGACACAGCAGAGTAGGCGTTTTTCAGTTCTGTTGGACTGTAGGTTGCACCGCAGGATTCACAGGAGTCACCATACTGATCAGCTGCACCACATTTTGGGCATTCGCCCTTGATGAAACGGTCCGGCAGGAACATCTCTTTCTCTGGGTCGTAGGCTTGCGTAATGGTACGTTTTGCAATGTGCCCAGCGTCACGCAGACGGGTGTAAATGAGCGATGCGAACTCACGGTTCTCTTCTGAATGGGTGGAGTAGTAGTTATCAAAATTAACCAGGAACCCGGCAAAATCACGCTGATGCTCTTCGCTCACTTTATCTATCAGCTGTTGCGGCGTGATACCCATCTGATCCGCTTTAAGCATGATCGGTGTTCCGTGTGCATCATCTGCACACACATAGGTGCAGCTATTTCCACGCTGTTTTTGGAAGCGGACCCAGATATCGGTCTGGATGTACTCGACCAGATGGCCGAGGTGGATCGGGCCGTTGGCGTAGGGAAGGGCACTGGTAACCAGGATTTTGCGCTCTGTGGTCATCGTTTCGGGTTTCTGAATGGCTAAATTAAAGATCGCAAGATTCTACGCGTTCAGGCGACCGGGATAAAGTGGTAGAATCCGCGCCCAATTTGCACAGTCAGGCATAAAGGTGGGTAGCTATGGCACTTCCGCAGGTGGATCCGAGTCAGTACGAAGCGCAGCTTGCAACTAAACAGCAGCGTATGGAGCAACTGTTTGCCCGCTTCAATCCACCCGCGATGGAGCTCTACCGATCGCCGACAGAGCACTACCGTATGCGGGCCGAATTTAGGGTGTGGCATGAGGGCGATGATCTGGACTATGTGATGTTTGAGCCCGGTTCTAAGCATGAAAAGTACAAACTGACGGAATGTCCCATGGTCGATAGTCGTATCGCTGATATGATGTTTCCGTTTCTCGATGCTGTGAAAGCTGTAACAGAGCTGCGCTCACGTCTGTTTCAGGTCGATTTTCTGGCGACCCTATCCGGTGAGTTGTTGGTCAGTCTGCTCTACCACAGAAAAATCGGCGATGAGTGGATTGAGGCGGTACGACCGCTGCGCGAGCAGTTTGGCATAGATATCGTTGGCCGTTCGCGCAAAAACAAGATTGTTCTGGATCGCGACTTTGTACTCGAGACGCTAACGATTAATGGGCGTAGGTTCCACTACAAACAGATGGAAAACGCCTTCACTCAACCCAATGCGCGAGTTTGCGAACAGATGATTGAGTGGGCGATTGATGCTACGCGTCACAAACAGGGTGATTTGGTCGAGTTTTACTGTGGCAACGGCAACTTCACTTTGCCTTTGGCGCAAAATTTCCGTCAAGTCGTTGCGACTGAAATTTCGAAAGAGTCGGTGCGGGCCGCGCAGGTTAACATAGAGAGAAACGCCATCGAAAATGTCGCGATTCTGCGCCTCTCCTCTGAAGAGTTCACCGAAGTACTGCGAGGCAAACTTACGACCCGTCGCACTGCTGGTGTAGATCTTGAGCGTTGTGATTTTAGAACGGTGCTAGTAGATCCCCCCAGAGCTGGCCTGGATGACGAGACCGTTAAGCAGGTGCAGGGCTACGAAGATATCCTCTACATTTCGTGCAACCCACAGACGCTGGCAGAGAATCTAGACGTTCTGTGTCTGACGCACAGCATTGAGCGTTTTGCGCTTTTTGATCAGTTTCCTTATACAGACCACATTGAGTGTGGGGTGGTGCTGAAACGTATCTAGCAGAGACAATTTTTGCTGAGGGTCTGGCGCTCGCCTTAAAAACCTACTAAATTAGTCGGAAATAAACCGCTGAATCTGGAGCCATTGTGTCTGAAGCCGTAAAAGGGCCTGCTCTGCAGGGAGTTAAAAAAATTGTCGCTGTTGCATCGGGTAAGGGTGGTGTAGGTAAGTCCACCGTTACAGCTAACCTCGCTCTGGCTCTGGCAGCTGAAGGGCAACGCGTGGGTGTACTGGATGCCGACATTTATGGTCCGAGTCAGGGCATGATGTTCGGTGTTGCCCCAGGCACTCGTCCGAAAACAGCTGGCGATAAGTACTTTATTCCGGTTGAGGCTTTGGGTCTGCAGACCATGTCGATGGGGTACCTCGTTGATGAGAATACCGCGATGGTCTGGCGTGGTCCAATGGCTGGCAGTGCCCTGCAGCAGTTGCTGACTCAGACTCAATGGCGCGAACTAGATGTGCTGTTGATTGATATGCCGCCGGGAACTGGCGATATTCAGCTGACGTTGTCCCAGCGAGCGGCTGTTGATGGCGCAGTGATCGTTACAACACCGCAGGATATTGCCCTGCTCGATGCAAAGAAGGGCATCGAGATGTTCAACAAAGTGGATATCCCAGTAATCGGCGTGGTTGAGAATATGAGCACCCACATTTGCAGCCAGTGCGGCCATGAGGAGGCGATATTCGGTGCTGGTGGTGGCGACAAGATCGCCGCTGATTACGATACGGAACTTCTTGGTCGTATACCTTTGGCTCTGCCTATTCGTGTACAGGGTGATGTGGGTGAGCCGATGGTCCATGCAGAACCCGAGTCTGAGTACAGTCAGCGTTTTCGTGAGATTGCACGTACAGTCATAGAGAAGCTGGCTGCTGCCAAGCAAACAGAGGCGCCGTTCATCAATATCATGGATGACTGAACGCCACTCTCGGTGTCGGTGGAGCGGCTTCAACCGCTCTGCCTCTTCCAATAAATGATCTGCATTTCTAACAGCCTCTCTTTACGGTCTCTTATCAAAAATATCCGAGCGCACTTCGTCCAATTCTGTTAGTATCTCGCGCTGTTTTAAAAGCGTCATGGGTAGTGTCGATGGGTATCAAAGCCGATAGTTGGATTCGTAAGATGTCACAAGAGCACGGGATGATTGAGCCATTCGAGGCGGGTCAAGTGCGCTCTGTTAATGGTTCACCAATAGTCTCCTACGGTACGTCTAGCTACGGCTATGATGTGCGTTGTGCTGACGAGTTTAAGGTGTTTACCAACATCAACTCCGCTGTCGTTGATCCTAAGCAGTTCTCTGAAGCGAGTTTCGTCGACATCAAATCGGATGTCTGCATTATTCCGCCAAACTCCTTCGCCCTAGCGCGAACGGTGGAATACTTCCGTATCCCGCGCGATGTGCTGACTATCTGCCTAGGTAAAAGTACCTACGCACGTTGCGGAATTATCGTTAACGTTACGCCGCTTGAGCCGGAGTGGGAGGGGCACGTGACCCTGGAGTTCTCAAATACCACACCGCTGCCAGCCAAAATTTACGCTAATGAGGGTGTAGCACAGATGCTCTTCATTCGGGGCGATGAGGTGTGTGAAACCTCATACGCTGACCGTGGTGGTAAGTACCAGGGTCAGACCGGCGTAACCGTACCACGCACTTAAAGGTGAAAGGGATGCTAACCACTAAACTCCTTGAGGACTTCTGGTCACAGCTTGAACAGACGGTAGAGCAACTTAAGGAAACGGAATCCGAGAATCTGTCAGAGCAGGGTGAGAGGCTATTGAGCCCTTACCGTAAGCGGCTTCAAGAGATAGATAACAACCTTACGCTTAATATTGAACGCCAGACGGACGAGGGCGCAGTTGATTTGGTGTTTGGTTGTGACGGCTACCCTGAATCCATTCATACGGTGTTGTCGCTTGTCGATTCAGCACCGCAGATAGCCGGCGTGCAAATTCGTGCGTTCAATGAGCGCTGCAATCCGGTTCCGCACATGGTTAACCTTGGTGGCGAGCTGATTAGTATCGATGAATTCTGGTGCTCATTGCGAAACATCAATGGGCGTCTCGAACTTGCGATCTATCTTGATGATGCGCCACAGGTTTTGGACATGGACCCCCGTGTCGAAGCAGCAATGATTTTGCTGGATGCACTACTTGGCGAATACGAAATAATGACACGCATTTGGGCGCTAGACTGGTTTGATCTTCCGATTGAACCACTCGATTATGGTTTAATACCGATGAGCAACCTTCGCGCCGAATTTGACGCAATGAAAATCCATGTGAAGCCGCTCGGAATTCAGCTCCACTGACAGAGGCAACCTGCGCAATAGGCGAGGTTTATGTGCAGGGCGTCGTTAAGCGCCCGCCAAATTTCCTAGTTGCTTGAGAGAACGTATGGCACGTTCTCGCCCTGATCGCTTTGATCGATTGAAAGATCCATGTCAAACCTCCCCCGGTTTTGACGGCTTCATTCAACGTTGATCGGCCAAACCTATCTACCCACTGCATTGCCCTTTCAGCTGAGCAGGAGCAATTTTGTATTGGTGTCACAGCGCCAAGGTGCGCTAAGCTTTAAGCGCATCTACCGGAAATATAGCAAATGAGCGAAAAACTAGCCAAGCTTCTTGAAAATGTGCGTCGCGAGTATCTGCATGAGATGGATGCGAACGGGCACTCCTATCCGTTCCTCACAGCCCACCGTGTGGCAAATAAAGTGTTGGCCCTGTCGGGTCAGGAGTTGGCAGAGCTTGTTGCTGAGGATCCCAAACTGCTGGCAGCTCGCGCTAGCGAGCTTATTGAAGATCCCAAAGAGGTGGCTAATCCGAGTGTTGGGGCCATCATAAGCGCCAATCTGGTGGTGGCTGGAATTGAGGGTCTTATTGTGGTTGCCGTCAATCGAAACTGGATGGGGGTTGATGATGAGGGGGCCGCGCAGATTGAGGCGCATGAGATGGATCTTATCCGGCCTTATGCGGGGGCGGACTACTCAGCCACGAGCGGTGAGTTTACAGCTCATCGCGGACGCTCAAAACTGAGTCAGCTCTTTGGTGTGGCTGAGGCCGCTTTTGAGGAGCAGCTTGAGAATGGCACACACGACGCTTACCAGCTTGCTCTCAGTGTGGCGGCTGATCATGCGATTTTTGCACCAGATGATCTTGCGCCCTTTATTTTAGAAAATCCCCTTCTGTTGGGGCTACGCGACGACGGAATGGTTGATCCGGAGCTGTTTGAAGGGGATCCACCGGCAGGAATGATTATCAGTGCTCATCTAACAGAGATGCTGGTACAGCAGTTGGTAGAGCGGGCTGTATCCATGGGCGCGCTAGGTTGCGATGCGGCAGGACATCCACTAATCGATGATAGTGAAGAGGACAATCCGACGGTGCACTGATTCGTCGGATATCGCTAAGTTCATCTGACAGGTCTCTCGCCAATACGCGCTTCCGCCGCCGTTGCTTACTCTTCAGCGCTTTGAATCAGTACCCCTCAGCAGGGGGACGCCTTGATTTATTTGAGCCACTTATCCAACGTTACTATATCTTCCGGTGAGAGTGTACCGACTGCCTGTTTCAACGCGAACTGCTGTTTGATGTGGCCAAGGCGCGCGTCTACATAGTTTTGACGTGCAACATAGAGTGCATTCTCTGCGTCAAGAACGTCTACAACGTTGCGTGTACCGACCTCGAAACCCTGCTCAGTCGCCTCAAGGGCTGTCTCACGCGACTCGATGCTTTTCATACGCGCCTCAACACTGGCCACAGAGGTTTCGATATCGCGAACCAGTGAGCGCGTCGATTGTGTGACCTCGCGTAGTTTATCGTCATACTCGTACCCACTCTGAGCTGCCTGATACTCAGCCTGTTTTTCAGCAGCACTCGTGGCACCCCCACGGTAGAGCGGTATCGTGAGCGTCAGGCCAACTTGAGAGTCGGCTCGACTGCGCATGAAGTTATCTTCACCCGAGTTTAGGGAGGCAGACAAGGATAGGGTCGGCATAGCAGCGGCCCGATAAGCTTCGAGGTTCTGATTAGCGGCACGTTCGCTCAGTTGATAAGACTGTAGTGCAAGATTGCCCTGCAGTGCTTTCGCTACCCACTGTTCTGTATCTGATACCTCCAGCCCTAGAATCGGGTAGTCCGGACTAAGCG
>DATHZN010000122.1:0-3559 GCA_035458585.1 Marinobacterium sp.
GCTTAGCGCTTGATCGTCGCTCGTAGATTAATTGTAGTCAGTGGGTTTCTAGTTGGACTCGGTGCCGCCCCCAATCCTGACCTTCTTTGATCTCTAGGATTTAACTGACGAGCATTTTCTCCACGACCGTGAGGAACAAATGCCCGGGGATTGCATGCAAGGTATGCGGGTTGTCCGATCGCTGTACCCGCATATCTAATCCATTGCGAACGAACTACTCTATACGATACCGGCTCATCTCTTCCTTGAGCCGTTTGGTCATCTGCGCAACTCGTTGGCTCTGTGAGGCGGTATCTTTTGCCGACTGAGTATTGGACATTGCTGCGTGCGCTATATTCTCCAGGGTTTCGCTCACCTGCGCAGAGACCTGACTCTGTTCCTCTGCTGCACTGGCGATCCCGGTATTCTGATCCCCAATCATAGAGATAACCTCCGTGATGGTGCGCATCGCGGCTTTGCATTTCGACGCAAGGTCGTTCAGTGTCTCCGAGTGTTCTCGGGCAATGTTGATATTATCCGACATCATCTGCGAGCTGTTCTGAAGCCCATCTATGCGATTGCGGATCTCTTCCACAGCCTCTTGGGTACGTTTCGCGAGGTTTCGAACTTCATCTGCCACCACCGAAAAACCACGTCCATGTTCACCTGCACGAGCCGCCTCAATCGCCGCATTCAACGCCAGAAGATTGGTTTGGTCAGCTATGGAGTTAATCATGTCCAGCACGGCACCGATACCGTCGGATTGAACTCTTAATGCATCTACAGAGTCGTGACAGCGGCTCACCGCCTCCATCTGCTGCATAATACTACTGACGGTGGCTTCAAGTTGCCTGTCACCATTGAGCGCCTCTCTACCCCCTTCTTGTGTTGCCTGTTCGGCCTCCACTGCGCTCTGCGCCACGCTCGACGCGGTAGCACTGAGTTGGTGTACAGAGCTGGATGCCGTACTCAACTCTGCGCCCTGGCGCTCGGTTGAGGCGAGCGTCGAACCGGCCATACTGGAAAGGCGCGACGAGACATCATCCAGCTCATTACCCAGACCGTTCACGGTTTTAAGGGTTTGCTGAATTTTTTCGAGTACCGCGTCAAATCCATTAGCCAGCTCTCCAAACTCATCCTTGCGATCAGAGTTAAATCGAACGGTTAAATCGCCCTTACCTGTGGCGAGGTTAGTCACCACCGCGCGCAATGCATCGAGTGGACGCTCAATGATCAACCGGATTGCCACACCCAAAGAGATTAGAATGACGAGCGTTGCCAGCAGCACGAAACCAGCCACTGTAAGAGACTCTTTAATGACGTTTGATGTGACCTCAGTTCCAGATGCCGCTGCTATTACCTTGTAACCCCAGGGAGCGAAATCTGAAGAGCGCACTCCCCAACTGCCGCTATTTTCTGCCTCAATAATCTCCTGCGCTCGCTCAACTCCCCCCTCCAGCGTGCGACTGACCATCCGAACTCGACCTTTGTCGTCCTGCAGAGCTACAAAACCCTCGTTCAACACTCTCAGGTTGGAAACGATATCATCTATGAACGCTAGATCCGCGCTGTAACCAACATACCAAATACCGATTACATCGCCGGCCGCATCCAACATCGGCACATAACCGGTGAGGTAGGGTGAATTGAGGATATCTATTTGCCCGAAATAGGACTCGCGATTCTGAATTTTCTCATAGACCGCTCCACCCGGAGTCAGGATAGTGCCGGTCGCTCTCGCATCGCCACGTTTCACATTCGTTGATACGCGAACAAAATTGTTATCACTCGCTTTGACGAAGAGCGTAGCGGTACCTCCCATCTTATCGGTGAGCCGATCAACGAGCTCATAGTTCAGTGCTTGCGGCGCGTCTCCAAGATACAGCTGCGGCACTACCCGCTCTCCCACTGTGACCATCTCATCGCCAAGGCGCGGTGCGCCTATGCTCTGACCGTCCTCTATCAGCTGTTTCATACTCGACTGAACCCGAGCCGACATCAGCTTGTCTGTAATATCAAGCGCTCGCTGAACATCGTTCAGCGCCCGCTCCTGCGCCATATTTGACTGTTCCTTAAGTGTCGAGGCTGTCAAAGCGATACTGACCCCAACAGAGATTAGCCCGACAAGAGCGATCACAACGACAACCGTCAAAAACATCTTTGAACGTATGGACATGGTGTCTTATTCCTCAAATGGTTCTTGCGTTGGCAGGCAGGAGGCCCGGTCATAAATCGGAAAGATAGCGGCGCTCAGGCCAAGCTGTATCTTGAAAGTATCAGCTGATCGCACTGATGCTTCAACGTACTCTTGAGTCTAATTCACGCCAGACGTTTTCGCCTGTAAAGCGGTGCATTAATTAAAGGAATCGCTAATCGAACGGCAGAATCGAGGGTTTCGCATAAGCTTTCCACCGAAAATATAGGGTTGAGTGTCCATGACATAAGCTTAATTGGCGGTGCTACGCCCCCAATGTTCAGGGACGTTCCGGTTAGTACCTTTAAGTGAGTCGGTGTGAAGCTCCGTTTTTGAATTTCTGACGAGCAAATTGTGTCACGTTAGCGCTTTGTTTGTGATCAGGAGGGCAAGAACCCACTCAACGACCCGCAGCCGTTGCCCGTGTTGGAATTAGGTCGTTGATATAGAGATAGGCCACTGCTTTAGCTTCGGGCGAGTAGACCACCACCCAATCACCTCTGAACTTATCCAGTTGAAACAGAGGACTTCCCTCAAAGACTTGTGCGGAACTTTTCGAAGAGAGCGATGGCTTGGCGTATAAGGTCGTGAACTCGGCGTTCGTTGTCAATTCAGGTAGACGAGGAAGTAGTTGCTCGAGTATCTGGTCGGATAACCGATCACCCTCCGCACTTGCGAGTGCGCTGTAGTAAGTTGCCCATCCTAGGTTCCGCTGTACACCCTCTCCCCTGGCAAACATCAAACTTAGCTGGCGTTGCGCGAGGGCATATCCCTGTTTGGCCGCTCTCTCATACCACTCAAATGCACTCTTGAAGCTTTGTTTGACGCCATTTCCGTCCTGATAATACTTACCAAGCATGTATTGAGCCGGCGCATATCCTTTGTTCGCTGCCTTATGAAACCATTCAACTGCCAAATTCAGATCAGGATTCACACCGTATCCTTTGGCGGTCATAAAGCCAATGTAATGCAAGGCCTCAATAGCCCCTTTTTGAGCAGCAAGCTGGTAACGTTCAAATGCAGTCTCGTAAGACTGCGGCTCGCCCCGTCCGAAGTAAGCTCTATCACCGGCCTCAAGAATTTTTTGAACATCTTGTGCAAATGACAGGTTGGTAACAAGACAGCCAGCCAAAAATAAATTTCTGAGAACTCTCCAACGGCACTGCATTTTTTTATAGATCACAGTAATCGACCAAATACCTTTGCATTTAGACTAGCAGACGAATGAGTAAGACTTTGCGGAACAACTTCCCGGTCTCCGGCGGGAAGTTGTTCCGCTGCGAAGTGGATTGATCGATCCTGTGACTTTAAAGGCATACCCTTGCCCTCAATGCAGCGAGTTACTTGATTGAATACACAGCATCGGACGTGCCAATTCTGGAGGAC
>DATHZN010000123.1:0-4275 GCA_035458585.1 Marinobacterium sp.
AATTGCAGCACAATTTTTTACTCTCGCGCGCCCCTGAACGCGCCAAATCAGAGGCGATATTTGAGGGATTCCAAGCCGTTATCGTTCGATGCGATAGGGAGTTTGAACCCTCTCAAATGACTGCTCAAATCGATGCAGACGGGTCTGCCACTGTGGCTAGCGTCAACCAGCGAGTAACACTTCGTCTCTTCAACGAGAAAGGTAACTACTACCTGCCCGACTGGCAGAAATTGACAGCCGTCGCGGCTAACGCCACGTGCGGCAAACTTTACGAACGCGCCAAGCATGCCGCAGCAAAGGGGGAGATCGGTCCGAACCAGCCATTTGCTGTTACCTGGTTTGAGACTGACGCGTTTGGTACCGCCATGCACACCACGCTGGACTATCTCTTGCCCCCCAATCTGCAACAAAACGGGACAGCCGAACCGCGCTACAGTATCACCCCGGTAACCCTCTTCGGTGTAGTTCAAGGGCGAGTTCAGGAACTGACACTGGGTGACATCGATACACCGCTGGATGCATTGGTATTGCCTCAGGGCAGAGAGCAGGTCGGTGCCGACTACCGAGCTAATGCAACCCTGTATCAATTAGATGACAAGGGTTGGTTAATGCGTGATGTCTGGCTGGAGGGGACTAAAATCTCACCAGGCACACAAAATAGCGCAATCCTCGAGCGCTGGACGCGCTACGACAAGCTGGTCTGCAGCGAACCGGAGACGATCTTCAGCGTAACCGGGCGTTTTTAACGGGTATCGTTTAAACCGTTCAGTCGGAAACCAAGCGCCCCAATCGACTATTTCACGCGCGGTATGTCGGCCCATCGAGTGGTATAGCAGGGACTAAGGTACTCGCGCTTCATTGCCCAATGGTCGCTCGATTGAGCACTCGCAAAGTGTACCCGGCCAAACTTAGAGTTATTGATGCGATCCACCGTACTCATTAACGCCTCACTGCGAGCGTCAACGTCAGAAGCACTGAAGAGCGTACCCTGCGCAATCGCCTCTGAGGACAAGTCGGCCAACATCACTCCAGCCTTTGCGAAGCGGTAGCCCGGTTTAAATATCTGCTGTGTTAGGCGAGCAGCAACGCTCATCATTTCTCGCGTGTCCTGGGTCGGAACCGGGAAGCGATATGACCGCGCGTCGCTGTATTGAGGATCTTGCTTAGCAAAGGGCGAGGTTCGCGCGAAAACCTGCAGAAAACCCGCTTTTTGTTCACTCTTTCTTAGCTTCTGGCAGGCCCTTACAACAAAACTGGCAACGGCCGCACGTAACTCAGCCAGCCTTGTCACACGAGATCCAAATGAGCGGGAGCAGACAATCTGCTTCGGAGCGTCTGGGGTATCGTCGAATGGCAGGCAAGCGACACCGTTCAGCTCAGTCTGGGTGCGTTCCAACACGACCGAAAAATGCTTACGGATCCACTTTGGGTTTGCGTTTGCGAGATCCAGTGCTGTCGCAATACCCATCTCATTCAGACGCTTGCCAATTCTGTACCCGACGCCCCAAACCTCATCTACCGGCGTGATAGCCATCAACCGGCGCTGTCGCTGGTGGTCCGTTAGATCAACAACACCTTTACAGCCTCGGTATGTTTTAGCGGCGTGATTCGCCAGTTTTGCAAGCGTCTTCGTTGTACTGATACCGACGCACACAGGCATGCCGACATCTCTGAGGATGCGACCTTTGATATCCTGCCCGATGTGTTCCAGAGTGAACTGATTTTCCAGTCCTGAGAGGTCAGCAAAGGCCTCGTCAATGCTGTAGACCGATACCTCGGGCACCATAGACTCGATGGTCTCCATAACACGTCGGCTGATATCTGCGTAGAGCGCGTAGTTGCTTGAGAACGTCACAATGCCGTGCTGCTCAATCAACTCCTCAATCTGATGTCGTGGAGCTCCCATTTTTATACCCAGCGCTTTGCACTCTCGGCTTCGAGCCACGGCACAACCATCATTATTGCTCAGCACCAATACCGGCTTACCAACCAGATCCGGGCGAAACAGGGTCTCAACTGACGCGTAAAAACTGTTTACATCGATTAATGCGTAGGTTGGCATGGTTAACCTCGCTTCATCTCGCGGACAACGTTGGTGACCACACCAAAAATCTGCAACTCCTGCCCCTCTCGCAATTCGATTGGAGAATAGCGGCGATTTGCCGGCATCAGCCGGGTGCGCGGCCGAAGGTGCAGTGTTTTGACCGTCAAATCGCCGTCGATTGAGGCAATCACAACGTCTCCGTGCTTTGCAGTAATCGAGCGATCAACCACCAGAATATCTCCCGACAGGATTCCAATATCCTGCATAGAATCACCGTCGCATCGCAGCATAAACGTGCTTGAAGGGCGCTTGATACACAGCTCATTAAGATCCAAGCGAGCCTCTTCATAGCCTTGTGCAGGGCTCGGAAACCCTGCAGGAACTTTGTCGATATAGAACGGAACACGGATAGCGGAAGCAGCAACATCAGCTGCTCCGAGCAGCGTCAAAGACATGGTATTCGCCTATAAACTATACTGTACATATATACAGTATTATAATCGGAGACGTGAGGCTGTCCAGTGAGATTTTTAGTCCTGCACTATTCCCCTCGTAGCCCCAAAGGCTGAACAGGCCTTGCCCTTCCTCTGCCTGCAGATATACGTCACTTTCAGTGACTTCAATTGACGGTAATCACCGGCCAAAAATAAAGAAGCCCCCGCAGTAATTCGCGAGGGCCGCATCATCCGTAAACCACTCGAGCACCCAACTTAATACGCTCTGAAGAAACATCGAGGCCAGGGCTTAAGTCATTCTCTCTAATCGGAAGTCGTGCTGATCAGCCTTTGTTATAAACCTGCTTATAGTCTTCTAGGTTCTCATCAAGCATTTCGCTATATCTGGCTTGGAAATAGCTTTTCGCACCCGTTATATCCCGCTCATACTGTGCCAGCGACTCAGCATGCGATGCGACAACATAGGCGTTATACCGAGAGGCTGCATGTAATAAAGCAAGACTGACATTCTCTGGATTACTCTGCTTAGCAAGTTCGTTGCCTTGATCGATAAAAAGAGTCACCAGTTCGCGAAAATGCGCATCCAGCTCCTCATCAGTCATTTCTTTCACTGCCATTTCGTCTCCTTTTAGATCTTGCAGATCTGGATTGAAGGATTGTTCTAATACGCTAACAGCCGAAGCTTCTCTGTTTACGGAGTCAAAGGTTTCTTAGACTAGAAAGACACCTCTAAGATGCCTCCATTCTGTTTATCATCATTAGACGAGATTAGGTTAGCTTATTGACCACTCAGCCGAGATGGCTGCTAGGGATCGGCGCCCGTTCAGTCTGACGGGAGGGTGTATTGGGAGCTATGTGAGTGGCATTCTTACCACCCTAACGAAGGGAAACCAGGGCACCAATATCGGCGAAGCTTATTGCTCAAATTCTTTAACGGTGCGCCCGCTCTGCGGACATCCTCGGTGAGGATGGTCCTCGCAAATAACTGAACCAGAAGGTTGATGAACCTGCCACAAACGGTGAGATGAGTGAACATCTCGGTTACGCCAAACGCGAGCCTGCAGACTAAAGCAGGGGCGACTCATGTGAGGGTACGAGCCGTCAATGGGTGCGAAGCATCCACACTGAACTGGAGCCTGAAGTCCTTTTTGATCGCAACGGTACCTTTGAGCCCTAGCTTGATCGTGAGTTCGAGAAGCTGTCCAACCGCTTTGATGACCCTGTCATCTCACTCAACGTCCGGGGCATGACGACACACAATATACCGGTGAACTTTCGTTAGGCGCAGGGGGATAAGGCGGTACCGACCTTCAGATAGAGAGTGGCCAACGCCGTAACGGATGAGGTCTGAGCCTGGCAGAGCCGCCCAAAAACCAATCCGCATTTGGGTTGGATCAGTCTTCGGTTGCTTGCGTACCTTTGAGGAATTTAAAAAGGTCGCTGTCAGTGGAGAGAACGATGGTGGTATTTTTACCTATGATTTGTGGATAAGCGGCCATCGTTCGTGTGAACTCGTAAAACTCCACAGATTGCGGACTTTGATTGTAAGCGAAGGCGTAAATTTCAGCAGCTTTGGCATCCGCTAAGCCACGAATTTCCTCTACCTGACGATAGGCTTCAGACTGAATCTTGTTGAGGTCACGCACCCTGTTCCCTCGGATTCTGGCGGCCTCTCCGTTACCTTCTGATAGAAAACGTTCAGCTATCTGCCGACGTTCGCTGATCATGCGGTCGTAAATTTTTGGACGCACGCTTTCGTTGTAGTTGATTCGTTTA
>DATHZN010000124.1:0-7570 GCA_035458585.1 Marinobacterium sp.
CATGTTCGAGATCGCCTACTAAACGAGATCAGAGAGCAATGGGAGTTATTAGATCGCCAGGGTATAGATACGCCACAGATAAGCCCGGGTAAGTTTGGTGCCATAGCCGGCGCACTTGGCGCTGCTGCAATTCAGATCTCCAACGACTTTATGATAAATCAACATCAGGTCCTTCAAAGCGATCCGACCTTCGTTAGCTCCGGGCGCTAGTCACCGCAGTTACTCTTCGCGTCTATGGGGGGGCCGCTCCGTCACCCGCCAACAATTCGGTGTAGAAGCGCAAACGGACCGACAATATCACCAAGCGCTGCACAGCTGGCAATCGAACTTATCTTGTGCAAGCCTCATTCAGTTTGCCCCTAGCCTGTTAGCGCAACTATCGGCGGGACGGCAGCGCAAACCCATCTGTGCGCCATGAATCTTAATTAGTTTCAACACTACTCTAGATACGAAACTGTGCAACAGATTACCGCTTACCCGCCACGCCGTTGGGCTAAGCGCCCATCTAGAATTCAGTGTCGATAGGGTGCTTTGAACTCAGAACCAATGTTATCTCACACAAGACCAACATCTGAATTCCCGTCTATCATAAAATTTAAGTAACGTTTAAGTTGAGAAAAAGTATCGACTATCAGATTTATTCTGATAGCATAACCAACCATCTGAAACGTTTAAGTAATCGCAAACAGCGGCACAGCCAACATTATGGGCCGCCAGAATAAAAACGTTTCGAAGACCGACAGACAGCTGAGACCCAAAACCCGGTGACAAGCGCGTTTGCGGCACCTAACGCCAGAAAGCATTTACAGAACAGGGGGTCATTGGTGGCATCGGTTCAACTGATCAATATCAACAAGATATACGGCGAAGGAACAAAACAGCCTGTGCATATACTGCACGATGTAAATTTGGACATCGCTGATGGCGAATTTGTTGTATTTGTTGGCCCATCAGGCTGTGGTAAATCGACCCTACTTCGCTGCATAGCCGGCCTCGAAGATATCTCCTCCGGCGAGCTGAACATTGCTGGCGAGCGTGTTAATGATCGCACGCCCAAAGAGCGCGGGATCGGTATGGTATTCCAGTCCTACGCGCTCTACCCCCATATGACCGTCTACCACAACATGGCATTCGGTCTGGAGTTGGCCGGAATGCCGAAAGAGGAGATTCGCAAACACGTCACCACAGTCGCAAAGACACTGCAGTTGGACCACCTCCTCGACCGCAAACCGAAAGCGCTATCCGGCGGTCAGCGGCAGCGGGTCGCTATTGGTCGAGCCATTGTGCGCGAACCGAAGGTCTTTCTTTTTGACGAGCCTCTTTCGAACCTGGATGCGGCATTGCGTGTACAGATGCGTATTGAGATTGCTCGCCTGCATGGTGAATTGAAGAACACGATGATCTATGTCACCCATGATCAGGTTGAAGCAATGACGCTTGCGAACAAGATTGTGGTCCTCAGCGCCGGCCGAGTTGAACAAGTGGGCGCGCCACTAGAGCTTTATCACCGCCCTGCAAACCGGTTTGTAGCTGGGTTCATAGGCTCCCCAAAGATGAACTTTATTGAGGTCGATACACTGAACGCTACCAATACGTCGGTGACTCTCAACTTTGACGGTCAGTCCATGGTACTAGCTCGCCAGGCAGAAAAACTCAGCGGCAAAGCTGTACTCGGGATTCGTCCGGAGCATCTGACCGTTGACGGTACCGGAGACCTCTTCCTTGAGAGCACCGTTAGCGTCGTTGAACATCTTGGTGATCAGTGCATGTTGTACATGGAGCGTGATGGCCTTGAGGGACCTATAGTGGCAGTCGCTGATGGCGACTTTATGGCGCAGAAAGGCGATGTGATCAGACTTGGCATACCCGCAGGCCGCGCGCACCTGTTTGACCAGAACGAGCAGCGTGTTTTGCCACTAGATGAGAACTAGATTTACAGGATTAGATTTCATGCTCAGGCATGATCTTTTTGAGGGCGGGCGCCTCAGCAAATTGCATACAGCCCAACATAATAAACGAAGAAGATAGAGGCATACTCTAATGAAAAATCTACGTAAGACCCTCGCAGTCGCTGTCGCTCTTGCAACCGTATCGGGTGGCGCTTCAGCTGCTGGATTGAAATTCGACAAAAATGACAACCGTTTTTCCTGGGACTCACTATCTAAATTTGAAGCCATGGACCTCAGCGGTAAAACGATTCGCTTTGACGGCCCTTGGATAGATGGCGACGCCGCTAACCTGCTGACTGTGCTGGCCTACTTCGAGGAAGCTACAGGTGCGACTGTTGAGTACAACGGCTCTAACGACTTTGAGCAGCTGGTACTGGTTGACATGAAGGCTGGCAACCCACCAAACCTGGCAGCTTGGCCACAGCCCGGTACCGTTGCTGAGCTAGCTGCACAGGGCAACTTGGCTCCACTGCCTAGCAGCGTAGAGAAAGCTGTACTGGATCAGTATGCCGCTGGCCAGAGCTGGGTCGACCTGGGTACTTACGCAGGTGCTGACGGCAATAAAGCGATGTTCGGCCTGCCGTACAACGTAAACCTGAAGTCAATTGTTTGGTACGTACCTGAGAACTTCGAAGAGGCAGGTTACGAGATCCCACAGTCTATGGAAGAGCTGATCGCACTGAGCGACCAGATCGTTGCTGATGGCGGCACGCCATGGTGTATCGGTATGGAATCTGGCGGTGCAACTGGCTGGGTCGGCACTGACTGGATGGAAGATCTGATGCTGCGTACACAGACTCCTGACGTTTACGATGCTTGGGTCTCTAACGAGATGCCATTCAACGATCCTAAAGTAATCGAAGTTATGAACACCTTCGGTCAGTTCGTCCTGAACGACGACTACGTAGACGGTTCATCTTCTGCAGTGGCATCGATCTTCTTCGGTGACTCACCTAAGGGGCTGTTTGAGACTCCACCTAAGTGTTACATGCATCGTCAGGCATCATTCATCCCTGCGTTTTTCCCAGATGAGTACAAAGAGACTGTCGGAACTGACTCTGACTTCTTCTACTTCCCATCTTACGCAAGCAAAGATCTGGGTAACCCAGTTCTGGGTGCTGGTACGCTGGTCACTATGATGAAGGACTCTCCAGAAGCACAGGTGCTGATGGACTACCTGACGACTCCAGTTGCACACGAGCTGTGGATGGCTGGCCAAGGCTTCCTGACGCCACACAAAGGTGCGAACCTGGAAGCTTACTCAAGCGAAGTACTGCGTAAGCAGGGTGAGATCTTCCTGAACGCTACAACCTTCCGCTTCGACGCATCAGACCTGATGCCTGGCGCGATCGGTGCAGGTGCATTCTGGACAGGTATGGTTGACTTCACGTCAGGCAAATCTGCTGAAGAGGTTACTGCCGACATCCAGAAAGCTTGGGATGCTATCAAGTAAGTAGCCCAACGTTAATCCGGAGCCGGACTCTATTCAGGGTCTGGCTCCTCTCACTGAAACAACTCTCTCGAGACCAACATGACTGAACAGATCTATTCAGCCCTGATAGCGATACTCGTCGGTGTAACCGCGGTAGTTGTCTATTTTTGGGGTAGTAACTGGATTCTCGATACGCTTATCTCGCGTTCATCACGCGATAACAAAGAGGTACTGCGCGAAAAGATCCGTCCTTGGCTATTTGCCGGACCTGCGATCTTCTTTCTGACGCTCTACCTAGTTTACCCCGTTTTCGAAACGCTCTGGCTCTCTTTCCACAACTCGGACTCCAGTGCGTTCGTTGGCTTGGCCAACTACGAGTGGCTTTTCGCCGATCGTGAGTTCCATCAGACACTGCAGAACAACCTGCTGTGGTTGATTATTGTACCGACTCTGTCGACTGTTTTAGGTCTTGCTGTAGCCGTGCTCGCAGACCGCTCTAAGTTCGGTACGATTGCGAAATCGATCGTATTTATGCCGATGGCTATCTCATTTGTGGGTGCGTCGGTTATCTGGAAATTTGTTTACCACTACAACGGCGAAGGTGATACCCAGATTGGTATTCTCAATGCAGTGATTGTTGCCTTTGGCGGCGAGCCGCAGTTCTGGCTCTCGATCACCACGTGGAACTCCGTTCTACTGATGCTGATTCTGGTCTGGATTCAGACCGGTTTTGCTATGGTCATCCTTGGTGCAGCGCTGCGTGGCGTTCCTGAAGAGACACTCGAAGCGGCCATAATCGACGGTGCCTCCCGCAGACAGCTATTTTTCCGCATCACACTTCCACAGATCATGCCGACCGTGATTGTCGTCTGGACGACCATCGCGATTCTCGTATTGAAGGTCTTTGACATCGTCTTGGCGATGACCAATGGACAGTGGGAGACCCAAGTTTTAGCAAACCTAATGTACGACTGGATGTTCCGTGGTGCTGGTGACTTTGGTCGCGGCTCGGCCATCGCGATCATCATTATGATCTCTGTCATTCCGATTATGGCGTGGAACATCTACCGTTTCCGCAAAGATGAGGCTGGACGTTAATGAGTGTTTCTAAATCTAAACTCCCGGCATTCTTCAATAGCACCGCGCTAATTGCGCTGGTTATCCTGTGGCTAATCCCGACGCTGGGACTCTTTGTCAGCTCTATTCGTGACAAAGACGCTCTGGCTGCATCTGGCTGGTGGACCGCCTTTAACGCATCTACTCAGGTCACCTTTGCACGTACCCAAGATCCCTCAGAGCAAGTAGAGACTGATAAGGGTTACGTACTCGCCGGCCAGCTGACGAGCAATGAGGGCGAGACTTACACAAACGTCATTGCCTTTGGCAGCACCTCTAATACTCCGCAAGAGGCTGAAGCCGGTTCACAGATCACCCTTAAAAATGGTGACAGGCTGCAAGTGAACGCTGACGGCAGTTATGAGTATATTTCTGATGAGCCGATCAAAGGGAGTCGCGGCAAGCGAATCTTCTTCGCGTACGCTCAGCCTGCCGAATTTACGTTGGAGAACTATGACAATGTGATATCCAATGGCGGCATAGGCCAGGCGTTCCTCAACACCCTTGCGGTAACCATCCCTGCAACAGTGATCCCGGTTTTGATCGCTGCTTTTGCTGCCTACGCCTTCAGCTGGATGCGCTTTGCCGGTAGAGAGTGGCTATTTGCAGCGGTTATCGGTCTGTTGGTTGTGCCACTACAGACCTCACTGGTACCACTACTGCGTCTCTATTCGGATCTTGGGCAAATGTTTGGTTTCGAGTCGAAAGGCTATGTCGGTGTATGGATGGCTCATACCGGGTTTGGGTTGCCGCTGGCCATCTATCTGATGCGCAATTATATGCGCAGCCTGCCGGGAGATCTGATTGAGTCAGCGCGAGTTGACGGCGCGAGCCACTTCCAAGTGTTCGTGCGCATCATCCTGCCGCTTTCAGTGCCGGCACTGGCGAGCTTCACTATCTTCCAGTTCCTCTGGGTATGGAACGATCTGCTCGTGGCGATGGTATTCCTCGGTCAGGGTGAAGATCAGATTGTATTGACGGCTCAGCTACGTGCTCTGTTGGGAACACGTGGATCGAACTGGGAGGTGCTCACGTCTGGCGCGTTCATCAGTATCATCTTGCCGCTTGTGGTTTTCTTCGCGCTACAACGCTTCTTTGTACGCGGTCTCGTAGCCGGCTCTGTTAAAGGCTAGCTTTTTGGGGCCACCAAGCAGCGCTTGGCTGGTCCCGTTTTTATTGTCTCGTTCTAATAATGGGGATCTACCCCTTTAAAGCTTAAAAGGGGTCTGACCCCTGGAGTATTTTAATGAATAGTAATTGGTGGAAAGGCGCCGTTATTTATCAAATTTATCCACGCTCTTACCAAGACTCTAATGGTGATGGTATCGGTGATATCCCGGGCATCACTTCTCGTCTAGAGCACATCGCCAACCTTGGTGCAGATGCAATCTGGTTGTCGCCTATCTTTACATCGCCGATGAAGGATATGGGATACGATGTCTCTAATTACTGCGATATCGACCCCAGTTTCGGCACACTGAGTGATTTTGACGCGATGGTTGAAAAAGCCCATTCGCTGGGTCTGAAGGTGATGATCGATCAGGTGATCAGCCACTCCTCTGACGAACACCCGTTTTTCCAGGAGAGCCGTCAAGACAAGAGCAATCCCAAAGCCGACTGGTATGTATGGGCTGACCCAAATCCCGATGGAAGTGCGCCGAATAACTGGCAAGCCATCTTCGGCGGTAATGCCTGGACGTGGGAGCCGCGTCGTCGCCAGTATTACCTGCACAACTTCCTTGCAGAGCAACCGGACTTCAACTTCCACAACCCAGAGGTCCAAGCCTGGCACTTAGATAATATGCGTTTCTGGTTGGAGCGTGGTGTTGATGGCTTCCGTCTAGATACGGTGAACTTCTACTTCCACGACAAACATCTGCGCAACGATCCTGCCAACCCTAAGACCGATCTGTCAGTGGGCGAATGGAACCCCTATCACTACCTTTACCACATCTACTCGAAGAACCAACCAGAGAACCTTGAGTTCCTGCAGAAGATGCGTGCGTTGTTGGATGAGTATGATGATCGGACACTCGTCGGTGAGGTCGGTGAGGCGCATCATCCGATTGAGATTATGGGTAAGTACACCACAGGTAATCGTCTGCACATGGCCTACTCTTTCGAGATGCTGGGACCCAAATTCACGCCTGAACACTTCCGCACTCAGATTGAAGCGTTCTTTACGGGGGCCCCTGATGGCTGGCCATGCTGGGCATTCTCCAACCACGACGTTGTGCGTCACGCCAGTCGATGGTACCGCGAGGGAATGAACTGGGATGATCTGGCGAAACAAGCGGGCGCTCTGCTACTGACGCAACAGGGGTCAATCTGTGTTTACCAGGGCGAAGAGCTGGGCATGCCAGAGTCTGATCTTGAGTACCACGAATTGACCGATCCGCAGGGTATTAACTTCTGGCCGGCAGACAAGGGACGTGATGGTTGTCGTACACCGATGACGTGGCGCGCAGCACAGCCAAACGGCGGTTTTGGTGAGGCCAAGCCCTGGCTACCTGTAAAACAGCCGCAACTGGATCGCGCCGCAGATACTCAAGTGGGTGTAGATGGTTCGGTCTTCGAAACGTACCGTGAGCTACTGAAAATCCGTTCGCAATCTGACGCCTTGCGCACCGGTGATACCCAGTATCACTGTTCAGATGAGGTGATCCTCGACTTCGTTCGCGGTGGCAAGGTGCAGTGTCTATTCAACTTCTCCACCAAGACGCAGACCTATAAGGCGCAATCCGGTAAGGTTCTGCTTGCCAGCAATGCTTCGCTGAGTGGCGACAGCTGCTCACTGGGCGCCAACGGCTTTATGCTGATTCAGCTCGCTTAGATCGCCGGAAGGGGGCTGGTGAGCCGCTGCACTGCAGCCACCCTCCCCCTCTCTTTTTTGAGTGCCCCTCATCACCCACAAGGCATCCAGTGCTTACGGCCTCAAAACGGCAGGGCACTTCCCGGAAATTTACCCTTCGGCTGTAAGGAAACGTTTAAATGCGAGCGCACTGCCTTTGGGGTAGCGCCGCTGCGTTTCATAGTCGACATAGACAATACCAAAACGCTGGGTATACCCCTC
>DATHZN010000125.1:0-12302 GCA_035458585.1 Marinobacterium sp.
ACGCACTGGTTGAGCTCTTCAAAGCGATCGCTAAGTTTTTGCTGGTGGGAACCACCGCTGTCATCGTGTTGTTGCTGGATGAGCCGGATATCGCTTCATTGGTAGTGTTGCCTATTGGGCCGGGTGTGGCTGAGGCGTTACGCATTGTTATCTGGTCATTTCTGGTGATCAGTGCCTCAATGATCCTAATCGCACTGGTCGATGTCCCGTATCAGATGTATGCATACACTGAAAAAATGAAGATGACATTGCAGGAAGTGCGCGACGAGATGAAAAACACCGAAGGTCGTCCGGAGGTGCGAGGACGCATTCGACAACTGCAGCGGGAGATTTCACAGCGTAGGATGATGCAGGATGTGCCAGAGGCGGATGTCGTCATTACAAACCCGACACACTACGCAGTGGCACTAAAATACTCCGAAGCAGAGGGGGGCGCCCCGCTCATCGTCGCCAAAGGCAGTGACTTCATTGCACTCAAAATTCGAGAAATTGCCGAAGCTTACGAAGTACCCATCATTGAATCTCCCGCTTTAGCCAGAGCGCTGTACTACAACACAGAGATTGGTGATGAGGTACCGGTAGGTCTCTACAAATCCGTGGCCCAGGTACTTGCCTATGTATTTCAGCTACGTGCTTACCGAGATGAACCCAAAGGTGAACAGCCCCTGCCGCCCAGTCCAGAAGAGATCGAGATACCTGCAGAACTGCAGGTTGATGAACCTCGATAGACAAAATTTTGACAGGCGTCTCTCAGTTTTTTCCTGGCTTTTAGTATTGTGTTGATTGCGCTAGTTTTGGCTAGATTCTTGCACCTCAAATTACTGAGCTGTTGGAAGTGTCAAAATTCTGCTACTTTTAACGCTTTGACACCCCTGGTCAGCTGAATCTTCTCTATCTAGCGCTCAGGTGTGTCATATATTTGACGTTTTAGGGGGCGCTCTTGGCCAGAGCTGATGTAATGGATAACGTTCGCACACTGACGCAGGGGAATCTTGGCATTCCGTTGCTGCTGCTAGTCGTGCTTGCGATGGTTACCCTACCCATGCCCCCGTTCCTGCTTGACGTCTTCTTTACGTTCAATATCGCGCTATCCATCGTGGTTCTGCTTGTCGGTATCTACGCACTACGCCCTTTAGATTTTGCCGTCTTCCCTACCATTCTTTTGGGTGCAACGCTCCTGCGCTTGGCATTGAACGTCGCGTCGACTCGAGTCGTTCTTCTCTACGGCCACGAGGGTGGTGATGCCGCCGGTAAGGTGATCCAGTCGTTTGGCGAGGTTGTTGTTGGTGGTAACTACGTCGTTGGTGTCATCGTTTTCCTGATTCTGGTGATCATCAACTTCGTTGTTGTGACCAAGGGTGCCGGGCGTATATCGGAAGTAAGCGCACGCTTCACATTGGATGCTATGCCAGGTAAGCAGATGGCGATCGATGCTGATCTCAATGCAGGGTTAATTGATCAGGAGGAGGCGCGTGATCGGCGTCGCGAAGTGACGCAGGAAGCAGACTTTTACGGTGCTATGGATGGTGCCTCGAAGTTTGTTCGTGGTGACGCGGTTGCCGGTATTCTGATTCTAGTGATCAACCTGCTTGGCGGCTTGGGTATAGGTATGCTGCAGCATGGACTCGACTTTAATACGGCGCTTCAGTACTACGCCTTGTTAACAATTGGTGATGGTCTGGTTGCTCAGATTCCTTCACTTCTCCTATCAACCGCTGCTGCTGTTATGGTGACCCGAGCTAACTCATCCGAAGAGATGGGTAAGATGGTGTTCCGTCAGATGTTCGCATCTCCACGTGCACTCTATGTTTCGGCTGGAGTGATTGGTTTGATGGGTAGTGTGCCAGGGATGCCGCATTTTGCTTTCCTCTCTTTAGCAGCCGGTGCGGGATACCTTGGTTGGTGGATTCAGCAGCGAAATTCACGCAGCCAGTTAGCGCAAGAGGCGTTGGAGCGTGAAGAGCAGGAGGCTGCTCTGGATGCACCGCCGCCGCCCTCGCCTGACGAGCAGAAAGAGCTCGGTTGGGATGATGTTTTGCCTGTCGATATGATTGGGTTAGAAGTCGGTTACCGTCTTATTCCGCTGGTCGACAAAATGCAGGGCGGCCAGTTATTGAGTCGCATTAAGGGTGTGCGCAAGAAAATGTCACAGGACCTCGGCTTCTTGATCCCCTCTGTGCATATCAGAGATAACCTGGATCTGGCGCCCGGTGCTTATCGCATCACTCTGATGGGTGTAGTGGTGGGTGAGGCGGAGATCTATCCAGACCGTGAGTTGGCAATCAATCCGGGACAGGTGTTCGGTGAAGTCAAAGGTATTAACGTTAAAGACCCCGCTTTTGGTCTCGATGCTGTATGGGTTGAGAAAGGGCAAAAAGAGCGTGCGCAGACGCTGGGCTATACGGTTGTTGATGCCAGTACTGTGGTAGCGACACACGTCAATAAAGTGTTGCAGTCGCATGCTGCAGAGTTACTGGGGCACGAGGAGGTACAGCAGCTTCTCGATAAACAAGCTGAAAAATCGCCCAAACTGGTTGAAGAGCTGGTACCTAAAAGGCTGAGTATAAGCGTACTCCTGAAGGTGTTGCAGAGTCTGCTTCTAGAACAAGTGCCCCTCAAGGATTTTCGTACCATCTTAGAATCCTTGGCTGATGCTGTGAATCGTGTGCAGGATCCACTGGGTTTAACGGCTGCTGTGCGAGTCTCCCTTTCACGCTTGATTGTACAGTCTATAAATGGTTCAAGTGCCGATCTGCCGGTGATTACGCTGGATCCTCAATTGGAACAGCTGTTGCTCAGCTCAGTGCAGCAAAGGCAGCCGGGTGAAGATGGATTGGTGCTGGAGCCGGGGATGGCAGAGCGATTGCAAAGTTCGTTGGCTGAGTCAGCACAGCGCCAGGAGATGGCTGGCCAACCATCGATACTGCTGGTGTCCGCTCCAGTGCGTCCTTTGATGGCTAAATTCGTCCGTTATGGAGAGCATCAGATTCATGTACTCTCCTATCAGGAGATTCCGGAGAACCGTCGGGTGACGATTGTTGCTACGGTAGGAGGGCAAGCCGGTGCCTAATAATGTCAGTCTCTTAGCCGATAAGGGTTAGTGATGAAAGTGAAGCGTATTTTTGCACCCGATATGAAAACCGCTATGCGGCGGGTGCGCGAAGAGATAGGCCCAGATGCCGTTATCCTGTCGAATAAGCGGGTGGCTGGCGGCGTTGAGGTGGTCGCTTCACCCGAATCAGAGTACGAGCTGGCTCAGGCTCGTTTGACGCAGGAGCGTGATATGAAACGGGCTGAGCAGATTGCTCTGCTGACTGGTGCTAAAGGTGATTCACGTCGCAAGCTTGATGAGGAGTTGGCGCGGGCGAGGGCGCGTATAGGTGAGGCGCGAATGCGCGCTGAGGAACCGTCTGTACCCTCGGGAGTTAATCGGCAGGTGCGAGAGCAATCCAGTGAGCTCGAACGGCTTTTGCAGGAGGAGTCGCAGTATCAGGACGCGCCAGTCAGAGATCCCGCGATCGTTGGACTTCAGGCTGAGATTGATCAGCTCAAACAGATGTTGAATATGCAGCTGCAGACACAGCAGCTAGCGCCAGTAGGTCCATCTGCTCCAAGGATCAATGCCTCGGTTGCTCAGCCAGCGAATGCCAACAGGGTTCAGCGTCAGGTCTTTGGTCGGCTGCTAAAACTGGGGGTGGGTGAGTCCTTGGCACAGGGACTGATTGCAGGTTTGGAAGCCTCTCTCCCTGTTGATAGAGCTTGGCGTAATTCACTCGGTCGCTTGGCCGAGTCGTTGCCGGTCATTGGTGAGGATCTGGTAGCTCGTGGCGGTATGATCGCCTTAGTGGGGCCGACAGGGGCAGGTAAAACAACCACCATCGGTAAGTTGGCAACCCGTTATGTACTGGAGCACGGCAGCGCAGGTATAGCGCTGGTCACGACAGACTCTTACCGCATCGCAGCCCATGAGCAGATTAAAACCTTTGGCCGAATTCTGGATGTGCCCGTGCGAATCGTCGACGAGAATAATTCGCTGGACCAGGTGCTTCAGACACTGCGCAACAAACGATTGGTGCTGATTGACACTGCGGGTATGAATACTCGGGATCCGGCTGGTCAGGAACAGCTTGAGATGCTTAAAAATCCGAGCGTGCGGATGAAAAAGCTGTTGGTACTGGCAACCTCTAGTCAGCGCGTGTTAATGGATCAGGCCTACGCCAATCTCGCACCTATCGGGCTGCATGGTTTGGTGCTGACCAAGGCCGATGAAGCGGGTAGCCTCGGCGAAGCCTTAGCTTTGAGTATTGAGAAGCAGCTACGCATCGCCTACCTGTCTGATGGTCAGCGCGTTCCCGATGATATCGAAGTGGCACAGAGAAAAGATCTCATCAGCCGTGCCGTCGTACTGATGCAGCAGGCGATCAAACTCAGTCGTTCGAGTGAGTCTGATTCGCCGCTGCTGCAGTCGACAAAGGGTTTAAGGTGAACTTGTGAATCGTCCGCACAATCACCCCGTTAAAGTGATCGCAGTGACTGGCGGCAAAGGCGGCGTCGGAAAGACCAATGTGTCAGTAAACCTATCTATCGCGCTAGCGGATATGGGGCGCCGAGTGGTGTTGATGGATGCGGATCTTGGGTTGGCCAACGTCGACGTGATGTTGGGCGTTAAACCTAAACGTAACATCTCGGACGTCCTATCGGGTGAGTGTGATTTGGAGGATGTAATGGTAGAGGTGAGTGAAAACTTCTCTATCGTACCCGCTTCCTCAGGTACTCAGGAGATGACCTCTCTGGGAGCGCATGAACACGCAGAGCTTATCCACGCATTCAGCAACATCGCCGATAAATTGGATGTGCTGGTGATAGATACTGCTGCAGGTATATCCGACTCGGTTGTCAGTTTTGTGCGAGCGGCGCAAGAGGTTGTAGTGGTTGTCTGTGACGAACCAACCTCGATAACCGACGCCTATGGATTGATCAAACTACTGAATCGTGACTACGGGATGACACGCTTTCGTGTCCTTGCAAATATGGTTCGCTCTGAGCAAGAGGGGCGCGCCATGTTTGGTAAATTGATGACCGTGACTGAACGCTTTCTCGACGTCACATTACAGTACCTAGGCTCTATTCCATTTGATGAAAATGTCCGCAAGGCTGTACAGAAGCAAAAGCCCGTAATCCGTCTATACTCAACAAGTAAAGTCGCGGTTGCCCTGCGTAACTTTGCTAAAAAGGTCGACGAGTGGCCAGTACATCAGTCTGCTCGCGGGCATTTAGAGTTTTTTGTTGAGAAGCTAATTCAGAGCCATTGATCTCAAGATCCCCACTAAATATGTATAACCAGTTGAACTACAGAACAGATTCTGAGCTGGTGCATCAATATGCACCACTGGTTAAGCGTATCGCCCATCATTTAATGGCGCGTTTGCCATCTCACCTAGTGCTGGATGATCTGATCCAAGCGGGAATGGTGGGTTTGCTGGAAGCCTTTAGTAAATATGATCCCTCCAAAGGTGCAAGTTTTGAGACCTATGCAGGTATTCGTATCAGGGGTGCCATTATCGATGAAGTGCGTCGTGGTGATTGGACGCCACGTTCGGTTCATCGTAATAGCCGGCGCGTGTCTGAGGCTATATCTCAGGTAGAGGGGCGGCTTGGGCGAGATGCGAGTGATATAGAAGTTGCTGAAGAGTTGGGTGTTTCGCTGGATGACTACTATGCTTTATTACAGGACTCGGCTGAGGCTAAGTTATTTAGCCTTGAAGAGATCACGGATGGTCGTGAAGATCGCCCGGGTGAGCAGCTGGCATCATCTACCCCCGCTCCTGAAGGACAGGTTGAGGTTGAGGGTTTTCAGGCTGCTTTAGCTAAGGCTATCGACGGGTTGCCTGAACGTGAGAAGTTGGTGCTCTCGCTCTACTACACAGAAGAGCTCAACCTTAAAGAGATTGGTCAGATATTGGATGTGACGGAATCTCGAGTGAGCCAGATACACAGCCAGGCCGCGGCTCGATTGAGAGTGCGGCTTAAAGATTGGAACATATGATCCTTCTGCATTTGTCAGAGCAGTTAACTTGGATCGGAGGATAGAGTCTTGAAGAAAGACGTTAAAATTCTCGTTGTCGATGACTTCTCAACGATGAGACGCATCATAAAAAACCTGCTGCGCGATCTCGGTTTCACCAATGTGGAGGAGGCCGATGATGGTAAGACAGCACTTCCCATCCTAAAAACAGGTCGAATCGATTTTCTCGTGACTGACTGGAACATGCCCGGAATGACGGGTATTGATTTAGTAAAGACCGTGCGCGCGGACGAGAATCTCGCACACATACCCATTCTGATGGTAACGGCTGAGGCCAAGCGCGAGCAGATAATTGCGGCTGCGCAGGCTGGTGTGAACGGCTACGTCGTGAAGCCATTCACAGCGGCAACGCTTAAGGAGAAGATTGAAAAAATCTTCCAGCGTCTGCAGTAGTCACCACTAATACAAATGGCGGGTGGTAGTACGATGTCCAACGAAAACCACACCAATAGCGAGCAAGAGCTACTTCAAGAGCTTCTGCTTGAGAAGTCCAAAGCCCTGCTCGAAACCGTTCAAGCGGGAGACATACCAGCCAGTGTGGAGTTGATTAACTCCCTCTACATGGCCCGACACGAAGTCTTCTATCGTGAAGTGGGCGCACTAACGCGCGGTCTGCATGAAGCAATAAAGTCCTTTAGTACTGATGTTGGTAGCAAACTGGCTCTCGACGAACAGGCCACTGAGGTGCTTAACGGCGCTTCAGACCGTCTGAATCATGTTATTGAACTCACGGAAAATAATGCGCATGCCACGATGGACCGTGTGGATAGATCTTTGACACTGGTAGACACCCTGGATGATCAGAGTGAGCGCTTTGCGGGTTTATTGTCGCTGGTTGGCCAGCTCGAGGATGAGTTTGAGGCGCTCAATGGTGTTTACGACAGCACCTGTGAGTTGCGAGACGCCTCAGAGAAGACGGTCACGGAGTTGCGTGAGCTACTGACAGACATCGTAGTTTCACAAAGTGTGCAAGATATTACGGGCCAATTAATTCGACGAGTGATCACTCTGTTGACACAGGTCGAAGGACAGCTCGTTAAATTGATCGGAATGGCTGCCACTGTCGAGCAACTTAGCGGAATCGAATCTAAACTGGAACTCAAGAAAGAGTCTAAACCAGCCAAGCAGACTGACAAAGCATTGTCCTCGTCAAATGAAGTGAAGGCTGAGGGACCTCAGATCAATAAGTCGTCGCCAGATGTCGCGCAGAACCAAGACGACGTTGATGATCTGCTGTCTAGTCTGGGTTTCTAATGGGAGCGAAATATGAATCTGGAAGTTGATCAGGAGATACTCGAAGACTTTCTGATCGAGGCGGGAGAGATCCTCGAACAGTTGTCGGAGCAGTTGGTTGATCTGGAGCAGCGGCCAGATGACCGCGACCTGCTTAACGCTATTTTTCGCGGCTTTCACACGGTAAAAGGCGGCGCTGGCTTTTTGCAATTGGATCCGATGGTTGAGACCTGCCATAAAGCAGAGAACCTGTTTGATGAATTGCGAAACGGCCATCTACAAGTGAGTGCCGAGCTGATGGATGCGGTACTCCAATCCCTTGATGCCGTTAACACCATGTTTGAGATGGTTCGTATTGGTGAACAGCCAGTTCCGGCTGATCCGGCGCTGCTCAAACGACTTGAGGCTTTCGCTGCGGGAGACGTTAGTAGCCAACCGGCAGTAGCCGCGAAGCCAGCACCAGAACCTCAGATTGAACCTGAACCGGTTACTCCGAACCCGAATACTGCCAGTGATGACTTCGATGCACTGATGGGAGATCTGGCCGGTGCGTCGAACGATGCAGCGTCATCCAGTTCGGATGAGATATCCGAGGATGAGTTTGAGTCCCTGTTGGATGATCTGCAGTCGAAAGGACAGGGGGCCTTCAAAGCGCCGTCTAAATCAGAGGCGCCTGCATCAGCTGCGAGCTCAGATCAGATCACTGAAGATGAGTTCGAGTCACTGCTTGACGATCTGCAGGCAGCGGGTGCAGGTGCTTTTGCTGCCAAAGGGAGCCCTGCAATCGAACCGTCTGTCGAGGCCGAGAGATCGAAGCCCTCCGTTCCGGCTGTCAGCGCAACCAAGCCAGCTGAGAAAGATAAGTCTTCATCAAAACAGCAAGCCAATTCAGACTCAAACGTGCGCGTCGATACACGGCTGCTGGATAAGATCATGAATATGGTTGGCGAATTGGTATTGGTGCGAAATCGTCTCGTTCGCCTCGGGGTTTCTCAAGAGGATGAGGAGATGGGTAAAGCCCTGTCTACTCTGGATATGGTTACGGCTGACCTACAAACCTCTGTGATGAAGACCCGTATGCAGCCGGTCAAGAAGGTTTTTGGGCGGTTCCCCCGTGTCATTCGGGATTTGTCGCGCTCTCTCAATAAAGAGGTGCGTCTGGAGTTGCGTGGCGAGGAGACCGACCTTGATAAGAATCTGGTCGAGGCTCTAGCGGATCCGCTGATTCACCTGGTGCGCAACGCGGTCGACCACGGCATTGAGGCACCTGAGATTCGAGCAGGGGTTGGCAAACCCCGCGAGGGCCATGTACTGCTCTCAGCGGAGCAGGAGGGTGACCACATTCTGCTGATCATTCAGGACGACGGCGCGGGTATGAATCCTGATAAGTTGCGCGCGCTTGCCGTCGATCGTGGCATTCTTGAAGAGGAGGCTGCGCGCAGACTGAGTGATAGCGAGGCGTTCAATTTGATCTTCCACGCCGGGTTCTCTACCAAAACAGAAATATCTGATGTCTCTGGTCGTGGCGTCGGGATGGACGTGGTTAAGACTAAAATTACCCAGCTTAACGGTACCTTGGCGATTGATTCGGTTTTGGGTCAGGGCACTCGGATTGCGATTCAGGTGCCATTGACGCTTGCGATCATGCCGACCCTGATGGTGATGCTTGAGGGGCAGGCATTTGCACTGCCACTGGTGAACGTCAATGAGATATTCAATCTTGATCTGACGCAAACTAACGTCGTAGACGGTCAGCAGGCTATTATCGTGCGTGATCAGGCTGTGCCGTTATTCCACCTCAAGCGCTGGCTAGTGGATGGTCAACAAGGTGCCTCGTTACCGCCGCAGGGGCATGTAGTCATTGTCTCCGTCGGCACAACCCGTGTCGGTTTTGTGGTGGATCAACTGGTGGGTCAGGAAGAGGTGGTGATTAAACCTCTCGGGACCATCCTGCATGGAACTCCGGGTCTTTCTGGCGCAACCATCACCGGTGACGGCCGTATCGCGCTAATCATCGATATCCCAAGCCTGCTGAAATACTACGCCTCAGCCTAAGGGCTCAGTCTAAGGAGCTCTATGGCTGTAAAGGTTCTAATTGTCGATGACTCGGGCTTCTTTCGTAAGCGCATTGAGGAGATGCTCAAAGCTGAACCCCGTATTAAAGTCGTAGGTACCGCTTCCAATGGCGCAGAAGCAGTTGAGCAAGCTGTTCGTCTGCGTCCCGATCTCATTACGATGGATGTCGAAATGCCCGGTATGAGTGGTATTGAGGCGGTTCGACATATCATGCAGAAAGCGCCGACTCAGGTGCTAATGCTCTCCTCGCTAACACACGAAGGTGCCCGGGTGACTATTCAGGCTTTGGAGGCTGGTGCTGCAGATTATTTGCCGAAAGAGGCGAGCGCTTGGATCAGCCACAAAAGCGAATTACAACAGGATCTTATTCGCCGTGTTATGGCACTGGGTCAGCAGCGCACCCCCTATGCGCGAGCAGGGTCGAGTCTGGCAATGCCAGGGATGAGCTCTGCAGCGCCGGGGCGTACCTTTGTTGCACGCCCGGATCCTGTTTCGACATCTAGTCGTCCAACATCAAGCGGCGCTTCGCCATTGACCTCGAGCTCAAGGAGGGACCAAGCGGCTGATGTGAGAGAAGTCCCTCGAGGCGCTGTAAGTCGCACAGCTCTGGACCGAAGTGGTGCAGTGACTACAAGTGTTGAACGGGTCAAAGTACCTGACTGCGACATTGTCGTTATCGGCGCTTCAACAGGGGGGCCAGGGGCACTGCAGATCCTTTTAAGTCAGTTACCTGCCAATTTTCCGGTGCCCATACTACTGATTCAGCATATGCCTAATACATTCACCTCGGTATTTGCTGAAAGACTGAACAAGAACTGCCAGATAGAGGTGCGTCAGGCTGTCAATGGTGACCGACTCAAACCCGGTTTAGCCCTTTTGGCACCCGGTGGTATGCAGATGATTATTGATCCACGACAGAAGGATCGGGTTAGCGTTTTAGAGGGAGATACAAGTCTCACCTATAAACCCAGTGTCGATGTTACCTACGCTTCGTTAGCTCGTTGCTATGGCAAACGAACGCTCGCTCTGATTCTGACGGGAATGGGTGCGGATGGCGCAGAGGGCGCTAAGTTACTCAAACGTGAGGGCGCAACGATCTGGGCTCAAAGTAAAGAGAGCTGCACGATTTATGGTATGCCCGCCGCGATTGTAAGTGCTGGTTTAGCTGATGATGTCCTCGATATTAATGATTTGGGTCGTGCACTGGCGAAGAGGCGCCGCCACTGATGCAGGGGTTGTTAGGAATACTGATCGGTGTCGGCGTGCTCGTGCTTGCTCACAGTATTGAGGGTGGCCGTGTTAGTGAACTACTGAATCTACCTGCCGCGATAATCGTGATCGGCGGTACCTTTGCAGCGGCCGCTGTACAGTCACCCAAACGAGACTTTGCGCGTGCGATGGAGCTACTCGGCTGGGCATTGAGAGAGGACCAACACCGGGTTCGCGAGACTATCGATCGTATTAAATCCTGGTGCCGTGCTTCGCGGGTTTCCGGTCTGGTTGCACTTGAACGGGAGATCCCCAAATCCTCAGACCCCTTCGAGCGCAGAGCCCTACAGTTGTTGGCAGACGCTCAGTCGCCATCGATTGTGCGAGCAGTATTGGAGACTGAGCTAGCGCGGGTTGAAAATCGGGATATGCATGCCGCACGCGTGGTTGAAAGTATGGGGGGGTATGCTCCCACCCTGGGTATTTTGGGGGCTGTGCTGGGACTGATTCAGGTCATGAGTAATCTGAGTGACCCGACTGTGCTAGGTAAGGGTATCGCAACTGCCTTCGTTGCGACAATTTATGGTGTCGGATTGGCCAATTTGGTCTTGATCCCCCTATCCAAAAAGATAAAACGTCTCATTATTGGTCGCAGCGAGTACTACGAGCTGATCATGGATGGAGTCAGCTTTATCGCTGAAGGGCACACGCCGGGTGAGGTAGAGCAACGTCTACAAGGTTATCTGGAGGAGACGCATGGCAAGGCGAAGACCGATCGAGGATGACTCTGATCTGCAGCGCTGGATGGTCTCCTGGGCTGATTTTTTAACTCTTTTGTTTGCCTTTTTCGTGGTGATGTACGGCATTTCGTCGGTCAATCAGGATAAATATCGGCAGTTGGCCGACTCCCTCAGCGAGGTGTTTGATCGTAATCAGTTTGGTGGTGGGGTAACTTCCCAGAGTATCTTCGATCAATCGGGAGCAGGAATCCTTGATGGCGGGCAGTCATTAATTCAGGCGCCGGCGACTTTTATAGAGGTCGATGATGCTCAGGCTACTGCCGAGTTGCGAGAATTACAGGCGCGTTTAACAGCGGACTTGGACGGATTGTTTGATGCTGGCCAGGTTGAGATCCAGGGAGGTAAGCTCTGGTTCACAATTGAGATTCGTTCGGCGCTTCTATTTGAGCCCGGTGACGTTATTCCGGCAATTGAAGCTGATCCGATTATCGCCAAAATTGCCGAGGTGTTGAGAAGCGCAGATAACCCGATCCATATCGAGGGCTATACTGATAATCAGCCGGTCAGCGGTGATCGATTCCCGTCTAACTGGGAGCTCTCGGCCGCGCGTGCGGCTGCTGTAGTTCGCATGCTTGAGATGAATGGCGTCGAATCCGCATTGATGGCCGCCGTTGGTTATGGCGAGTTTAAGCCGGCTTACTCCAATCGGACATTGGAGGGGCAGCAGTTGAACCGACGAATTGTTGTCGTTGTGTCGCGTGATCAGGCTGTTCGTCAGGCACTGATTGCGACCGGGAGCGGCGGAATTTCGGATCTGACAGTTAAAACACTGTTGGTGCCAGAGGTTGATCCAGGCGAGGACGCGCTGGAGCAAGTTGAGACGGAGACGGGCGTTATTTTCCGTCAAGCAGTAGCGCCAGATGCAGAGGAAGGCGAGTAATGCAGGTTTGGTCAGTCGC
>DATHZN010000126.1:0-2182 GCA_035458585.1 Marinobacterium sp.
GTCCACCCAAACACCCTCATCAACGATACGCTGACACAGGTCGAGGTACTGTTTCATCTGATAGGTTACTCTACAAATGGTATTGATAGCACGGAGGCTACCAGCTTAGTCAGTAAGACTCCACCGCATCATTTTGCCGGCACGCGACCTAGCATCAGTATAAGCCCGACAAGAATCATCGGCAGAGAGAGCAGTTGCCCCATCGACAGTAGATTGAAACCAATCAAACCTAAATGCGCATCGGGTTCACGGAAGAACTCGACTAAACTACGAGCCAATCCATAGCCGATAAGAAACAGGCCTGCTACGGAACCCGGCTTACGAGGCTTGTTCGAGTAGACCCAAACCGCTGCAAATAGCACAAAGCCCTCGAGTACCGCCTGGTAGAGCTGTGATGGGTGACGCGCTAACTGGTCCCCCGCACGCGCAAAGATAACCCCCCAGGTCTGATCGGTTACACGCCCCCAGAGCTCACCACCGATAAAGTTACCGATGCGCCCTGTAGCGAGGCCCAACGGCACCAAAGGTGCAACAAAGTCGCCGAGTTCCAAGAGTGATTTTTGCTCTCGACGGGCAAACCAAATAATAATCGCCGTAACGCCTAGCAAACCACCATGAAAAGACATCCCCCCCTCCCACACGGCAAATAGCCAGAGCGGGTCCGAGAGGAAATAGTCAAAGTGGTAGAACAGCACGTAGCCCGCACGGCCGCCAAGGATCACCCCTATGGCAGAGTAGAAGATCAGATCAGAGAGTTGCTTTTCGTTCCATCCGGAACCTTGGCGCCGCGCTCGAATATTTCCGAGCCACCAAGCGGACGCAAATGCGATCAGATACATCAGGCCATACCAGTGCACCTCCAGTGGGCCTAATGCTATTGCAATGGGGTCTATCTGGTGCGTCAAGATCATTGGATCAACCCATCGTCAGGTTTGTGATTAGAAACCTCACGCCCACAACAAACAAAAAGAGCGCGAAAATCTGTTTTAGGCGGCGCTGAGGGAGTGCATGGGCCCACTTCGCGCCCAACTTGGCAAATTGAGAACTCGCCAGTCCCACACAGAAAAAAGCAGGGAGGTAAATATATCCAAAACTATAATCGGGCATCCCTTGAGCATCCATACCTGCAATGCCATATGCTATTGCTGCTACAAAGGCAATTGGAAAGCCACAGGCCGCAGAGGTACCAACCGCTTGGCGCATTTCTACTCCACGGTAACTCAAATAGGGTACGGTTAAGGTGCCACCGCCGATACCGAATAGTGAGGATGCAGCTCCGATAAATGATCCCGCAGCCACTAGTTCAGGTTTTCCCGTTGTCTTGCTCTGCGATTTAGGTTCAAAACCGAGTCCAAGATAGAGTGCCATACAGGTCGCAAAAATACCGAGTAAAATTTGTAGAAACTGGCCGCTGAGAGAATCCGCCAGCAACACGCCCAACGACGCACCTACCGCTATACCTACGGCGAGAGGACGCAACAAAGCCCAGTTAACTCCACCCCGACTCTGATGAGCTTTGATTGAGTAGATCGACGTGAGTACGATTGTAGCCAGTGATGTTGCGATAGCAGAGTGCGTCACGACGGCTTCGGGCAACCCCTGACTGGTAAAACTAAAAATGAGTGCCGGAACGATCACTAATCCACCGCCAATGCCAAAAAGCCCAGCCGCAACGCCAGCCACTGCACCCAAAACCAGGTACAGGATTATGCTCTCTATCATTTAGCGATCTCCGGGGAGTTCTGGGCGGGTCAACTGTGTCAGACCACACTCCTGCAGGGCGGTTCTGAGCGTCTCGTGGATTTCGTCGGTGTCTGACATGCGCATTACGCGGCCAAGCAGAGCCAACGCATCTTTGTAGCTGACGCTACGAATCGCCAACTTCACTTTCGGGAGGTTATTCGCGTTCATCGACAGCACATCATAGCCCATCGCCATCAACAGCAATGCACCACCGGGATCCGCTGCCATTTCACCGCAGATAGACACTTGCTTGTTCACCCGCTGCGCCTCTTGAGCGATGTGCTGCAGCGCCAGTAGGACTGAGGGGTGGTAAGAGGCATACAGCCCTGCCACTCGCGGATTGTTACGATCCACAGCGAGCAGATACTGGGTTAAGTCGTTGGAGCCGACCGAAATAAAGTCAATTAATGTCGCGAAGCGGCCTATCTGATAAACAGCA
>DATHZN010000127.1:0-7602 GCA_035458585.1 Marinobacterium sp.
TTGGTCGACCACTATGGGTGGGATGAACTGGGTGATCGCATCGATATCAACTGCTTTCAGGTGGATCCATCAGTGAAATCCTCACTGAAGTTCCTTCGTAAGCAGCAGTGGGCGCGCGAAAAGGTTGAGCAGCTCTATATCAAGACCTTTTCCTAGCGGTCACAGTATTTAGAAACTCTACCGCGGGTAATCTCGCCTTATATCAAAGTATTAAGGTAAGAATTAATTCAAGTAGCCAGTAAAAATTTGAGGTACTAAATAACGAGCGATAGTATGCGGTTCCAAATATATCCCTTGATGGGGACAGTTATTCGGGGCCGACTAGCGTAGCCCCGACATTTTAGCTAAAGCTTTCTGACGGTAAAAAGACTGTTCTTACAGACCCTTACCAGAACTTTATTGCGCTATGCCTAATCAGATTTTGAGAAATTTGGCCGGCTTGCTATTTGTGACTGTAGATTGACTGCTAACTTTAATGTATCCGCCTGAGTTCTGGTAAGCTTGATTGGTCTAGAACAAACTGTACTGGTGGTTATAATCGAACCTATTACCCGAAGAAACTCTACAAAGAGATCAATTTGCCTGTTGCAGAAAATCTCTCAAAAGCTTGTTAAAAAGCTCCGGGTTCTCTAAGTGTGCGTTGTGTGAGCAGTTAGGCATAACCGCAAGGTTGCACTCGGGTATTTCACGCCAAAGTACGAAAGGCTGGTACTCCCAAGTATAGCTCCTGTCCAAATCACCCCATATAACTAGTGTTGGGGATTTAATCTGATTTAGTCTGCCCGTAGCAGACCAGCCGGCCATCGCTTTGAGTCCGTTTATAAAAGTCTCCAGCGAAACTGATGACGCCATTCTCAGTCCAGGCTCATATTCAGGATGCTGCTCGCCGATACGAAACCAGCTAGCTACGGTGTAGCGTTTGGTCTCTACAACGCCATGTTCCTGTGCTTTTTTCATACTGACTTCGAGTGGCTCAAATCTGCCGGGCAGATCACCTCGCGGCCCTGTACCAAATAATACAAGGCGATTGACTCTTTCAGGTGCGATCAATGAAATTTCTTGGGCGATCATCCCGCCCATAGAATGACCAATCAAATGAAAGTCGGTAATGCCCAACTGATCCAACTGATCCAGTATATCTCGTGCAAATTGATTGACGGAATCACGTCCCAGTTCTTCAGTACGATGGCCATAGCCGACATTATCAAATGAGATCACCTCAAATGCGTCAGACAGCGAATCAATTTGTTTCTCCCAATACTCCCAACCACTTAAAAAACCATGCACCATCACAAATGCTGGCCCGTCGCCTCGTCTAACGTAATTCATTTCGTATCCTTTAATCCATAATTTCGGGTAACCACAGCGCAATATCCGGCACTGCAACCATTAAAAGCAACAACACAACTAGTGCACCGATGAAAGGCAAACAACCTATAATGACATCTGTAATTGTCACGTCGTTTCTGGCTATCCCCTGTATCACGTAAAGGTTGAGTCCAACGGGTGGCGTTAAAACTGCAATCTCCATCGTAATTGTGTAAATGACGCCGAACCAGATCAGATCAAAACCAGAAGCTTCAATAAGAGGATAGAGTGTCGGAAGCGTGATAAAAGTCATCGACACCGGTTCCAAAAACATCCCCAATATCACATAAAAAACGACAATTACCGCAAGCACAAGGTAGGGGGACAGCTCCATCGCAGTGAACACGGCTGTGAACTGCTGAGGAACCCGGTAATAGGTCATAACGAACCCGAACAGAACTCCGGCCGATAGCAGTAGCCCTAAATAACCCATTGTCTGCATTGTTGAGCGAATAGCTTCAACAAATCCTTTCCAGCGAAGCCCACCGACGGTAAATGCCAGAATGATTGTGGCTACACATGATACCCCCGCAGCTTCGGTCGGTGTCGCAATCCCGGTATATATCGAAATGGTGATAATAAGACCGATCAGGACGACGGGAATTATCGCGCTCAGCGCGAGCCCCCATGGAATGGGATTAGTCGAATCTTTTCCAGGGATATCTTCTGGCTTCAGCCAACCCCAGATCATCACAATAATCGCGAAAAAGGTGACTAATATTAGACCTGGTACGGCTCCGGCGATAAACAACTCACCGATGGATTGATCCGTCACAATTCCATAAAAAAGCAAAATAAGACTCGGTGGTATCAGAACGCTTAGTGTACCTCCAGCTGCTAATACACCGCTGGAGAGGCGCTTTCCGTAACCTAATTTGAGCATTTCTGGCAGTGCTACACCGCCAATCGTTAACGAGCCAACCATACTTGAACCGCAGACTGCACCAAAACCCGCACAAGCCCCTATGCTTCCGAACGCAGCCGAACCTTTGACTGGGACTTTACTGTGCATGAACCAGTAGAGATTAGGCCCGATTGCAGATCGCCCTATCAACTCCCCAAGAAACACAAAGAGCGGCACCGCCAACAATATATAATCAACCCAGACGCCCCATAGTTTCAGTTCCGCAGTGATTAATGAGGTTGAGAAAGACTGTATACCGAATAGAAACGGCATAGATGCCGCTGCCAAAGCGAAAGGTATGGGTAAGCCAATCGCGATAAAAAAGATTAATAGTCCCAGCAGGCCAAGGCCAACTACATACCATTCCACGTAAATTACTCCTTAGCGTTCCCAGAAGGCGTCTCTCCCCAAGAGAGAAGTTTCACAAGCGCCAAAAAAGTGAAGATTATCAATGAGATAGCTACGGGTACCCAGAAATAGAAACGTGGCCACAGTAATATCTCGGATGCGGCCCCTGAGTGGTAGGCGCGAATAGCAGCCTCACCGGCTGCTAGACTAAAGAAAAGTCCTACCAAGACCATAACAAGCAAATTAAATCGCTGGACCACCGCACGTAAAGACGATGGCATGCGATCTGTAAGAATGGTCACTTTTGGATACGCATCGCGGGCAAGTGCGTAGGTCAGTCCAAAAAATGCGACAGGTACCAGCATCAGAGCTGTTGCCTCTGTCACCATGCCATCAGGGCTGTCCATCACGTACCGCATGAATACACCGTACGTGATCCAGAATGCCTGAATCAGAACAAGAATTCCTCCACAGTAAATTAAGACTCTGGCGACCTGTTCGAGCTTTGTGATTAGGGCCTGTCGCATTTTGGTAGTCCCAGTTAGGTACTAATTAATTGCCGTAGCTTGCGAACAGTGAGCGGACTTCGTTCGCCAATTGCTCACCGCAGGCAGCATCTACTTCACCGGTCCATGATGCCTGGGCGGCTTCAATCATAGCTAGACGCTTTTCGTTTTCGATTGAGACAGCAGCACCACCTCCTTTCATGACAGCATTTCCAACGCGCTGATCAACCCAGTCCTCGTAACGGGGTTTCAACCAAACCTCGGCTTCTTTGGCCGCTTCCAATAGGGCTTCCTGATTAGATGTGCTCAGCGAGTCAAACTTGTTTTTGTTCATCATGTACATGATGTTGCCGTAGAAGAGGTTGGCGTTGATCATGTAAGGCATCACGCTCCAGAGTTTCCATGATGAGTATGTCGCCACACCCATGTTGATTCCATCTACAACGCCCCGTTCTGCAGACTGGAACACCTCTTTAGGTGCGACGAATACTGGTTTGCCACCCCAAGCCTCAATCATGCTACTGACCAGAGGACCGATAGAACGAACCAATTTCCCATCCAAATTACTTAGATCTTGGATTGGTTCTTCGAACCACCACTCTTGGTCGTAGGAATAGTTTGAATTGATCAGCGGTACCAGCCCTACCTTCGCCGCCTCGTCGCGAACAAGTTCAGCATACGCTGCATCTAGCTCAATCTGTTTCTCCAGATTGATATCAGCAGGGTAAAGCGAGGTCACACGATAACAAGAAAGGCGCTTGTCAGCTGGAATCCAGCTTACATCTGACACACCACCCTGTACTGCATCCACACCTTCACTCCAACCGTGCAGAGTTGACGATGGGAATATCTGTACATCCAGTTCACCATTCGATTTTTCTGCTGCAAGCTCGGCAAACTTTTTAAAGCCGTCATAACGAATATCGGACTCATTAACATAAGTCGATAAGCGAATAGTCTCTTTTGCTTGAACAGCACCCGCTGTAACAGCAAGCGATACTGCTACTGCAAGGCCGCAGGGTAACATGCGTTTTTTCATGGTTTTTCTCCAGTTAGGCAAGTATGACGATCGATTCGACAAGTCTTCACGACCTGAACAAGAATTAGTTTTCCCACGAAAAGGCAGGTATAACTAGTGCTTTTTCAGACCGGACTTATGCTTATTCAGCAACAGTAATCAACTCTCAAAATCGAGCGATAACTAACTGATTAAGTTTTTGGCGTCAGAATTACACTGGAATGAAAAACACATTAGGAATGAATACATGAGAGTAATCATTTTAGCTCGTCAAACTGGCATGGAAACTATTGGCTAACTAACTCTTGCTCTAACGCCTTCCAGATCGCCTCAACCTCTGGAATGCGGGCTTCCTTCTGGCGATAGATCATGATTTTTAGCTCGGGGGATGGTAAGCCACTCTCAACTCTAATCAAGGCACCTCTTTTAAGCTCATCACACACGCCGCGCTCTGGAAGCCAGGCAAGACCGCTGCCGGCGAGCGTCATAGCTTTTACTCCCTCTACTAGCGCACTCTCGCACACTACTTTGCTAGGTATGCGATTTCGTGTACCACCAAAAAACTCGCGCTCGAGTAATTTTCCAAAAAAAGTCTCGGTTGGGTAACCGAGTATATTTAGTTCGTTATTGTGTGCAGGGGTATGAATTGGATTTCCATCTATCGCTGGACGCGAAACAGGAACCAGCCTATCTATACCGATCTGCATCGAAAGGAGCTGATTTGTCTCTAACTGCGGAAAAATCTCAGGAGAGTTGTAACACAACAAAAAATCCCCGCGTCCAGCTAGTAGTGCATCCAAACAATCATGCAGGTTATTCGGGTCAACTCTAAACAGTAGCTCCCCAAGGGCAGGTCGTAATAGGTTCAGTAAATCTGGAATGAAGGTTACAGTTAACGAGTGCTGAGTGACGATAACAACATTTTTCGTCTTGGTATTGCGAGCTCGCATATAGCTACGGGTATTGTGAAACGTGTTAACCCACTCTTGGGCGTGTCTGACGAACTCCTCTCCTGCCGGAGTAAGAGTGGTAGGGTACTGATGGCGATCAATAAGGTCTACGCCGAGCCAACCTTCCAGAGCTTTGATTCTCCGCCCGAAAGCGGGTTGAGTGACAAATCGCGCCTCAGCCGCACGGGAGAAGTTACCGTATTCAGCCAGTGCAAGATAATCTTCAAGCCATTTAAGTTCCAAATCCAATCCCCTTGCGAAGGTTGCACTCCAGCGTTACTACACCAATTATCGAGGACAAAGTATCGTTGATTCGTGGTGTGAAAACTAGACAGCCTTCAAGGAGCTTCTGTAAAAGCGGAAGGTGTGGGGTGTCAGATAATGACAACCCCTTCAATCTCTACATCAACCTGTTTGGGCAGCTCTTTTACAGCTAAGGCTGCACGGGCAGGATATGGCTCTTGGCAGAAGCGAGCCATAACCTCATTGACTGTCGCGAAGTGCTGCATATCGCTCAAGTAAATATTGAGTTTGACGATATCAGTCATCTTCGCACCTGCTGCATCTATTACCGCTTTTAAGTTTTCAAAAACCTGCACTGCCTGACTCTCAACTGAATCGTTATTTAGTTCCATGGTAATCGGATTAAGTGGAATTTGGCCAGAGAGGTAAATTATGTTTCCAGCTTTGACGGCCTGTGAGTACGGACCTATGGCCTTAGGGGCTTTGTCGGTGTTGATATACTCTTTTGTGGTCATTTAACTTTCCAAAAAATTCATTGTTAACAGCGGAACAGTCTGCATCTCTTCCATGCAAACCGGATAAATCATCAATAATAAGCAGGTAGAGAGAAGGCTTCTCTGTAACCGAAAAGCGCTTGTGCACCACCGGTATGCAAAAAGACAATATTTTCGTCTTTTTTGAAGTGGCCTTTGCGAATAAGGTCAATTAAACCGGCCGCCCCTTTGCCTGAGTAAACTGGGTCAAGCAATATTCCTTCACAGCGAGCGAACAGCTCAATTGCTTCGAGTGTACTCTCAGCTGGGAAGCCGTAGCCTTTACCCACGTAATCGCAGTTTGCAACGACGTCCGCACGCTTGACAGCTCCGGGTATACCGAGGTGCTCGGCGGTACGCTCAGCTAGAGCGAAAACATTTTCCTCTTGCTTATCCTTAGGAATCCTTACACCAATTCCCAATACAGGTATCAAGCTGTTGCTACCGGCAAAACCAGTTACTAATCCCGCCTGTGTACCTGCGCTACCGGTTCCATGAACAACATGATCAATTTTCAATCCTGTGTTGTTAGCCTGATTTAGAATCTCTAGAGCTGCGTTAACGTAGCCGAGTGCACCGATAGCATTTGAGCCTCCACCGGGAATGATGTATGGCTTTTTGCCGTCTGCTTTGAGCTCAGCAGCTAAATCTTCCATCGCAGCATTCATGTCCGTACCGGCATCGAGCTTCTTGAGAGTCGCACCGAACAACTGGTCTAGCAGTACGTTACCGTTGTAGTTGTAATCGGAGTCTGCCATGCCCGTCCTGTCTTCCAGCAGGATATGACACTTCATTCCGAGCTTGATCGCAATGGCTGCAGTCTGCCGCGCGTGGTTGGACTGGGTAGCGCCTTGAGTGATAATAGTATCGGCACCTTGATCGACAGCATCAGCTATCAGGAATTCGAGCTTGCGAGTTTTATTTCCGCCCCCTGCTAACCCGGTACAATCATCACGTTTTATCCAAAGATTTGGCCCGCCAAGAAGCTTTGATAGGTTCGTCATAGGCTCTAAAGGCGTTGGTAGGTGCGCGAAATGCAATCGGGGGAAACGTGAAAGATGCATAGGATACTCCACAATGCTGGATTGGTGATGCAGAGTATCTAACTAAACAGCCTTGAGCTTCCAATGCCGTTTATAATTTGACTCGGTACTTTTCGGTATGTTGTATCTTAAAGCATTCCCGGTATTGACAACATCAAAGCGATATCGTCACCAATCGATACCTGATTCGAGCGCTGAATCCTATTAAAACCCAAATATCGGTAGAATTCCTCGATTGTGACGTCTCTACGCCACTCCCGTTCAAAGGGTTCGGCAGTGGTAACGTTCTTTTCTAAAACGAGTGAGGGCTCTACTGAGATATGGTCGGTATGCATGTGCAGTGTTAAGTTTCAAATCATAATTGCTGATTCTTATTAGGTCTGACGTGGCGCATAAGTTAGTGAGTTAATAGTCGCTACGTTAGCGTCTTTAATTTTTTTAATTAGCCCTGGCAGCTACCTCAAGCAAGCTCTCTTGTTTTCAGTTGGGTTGCATATTTTTGAGTAATATTATGTTTTCGGTGTTAAGTCGTTATGCAACACGGCATGAAACTCGCGGACATCGTTGAGCGCTTGGTCGACCACTATGGGTGGGATGAACTGGGTGATCGCATCGATATCAACTGCTTTCAGGTGGATCCATCAGTGAAATCCTCACTGAAGTTCCTTCGTAAGCAGCAGTGGGCGCGC
>DATHZN010000128.1:0-3670 GCA_035458585.1 Marinobacterium sp.
GCTGTGCTTGCCACGTTTGCCAGCATGACGCTTGTTGTTGTGATTACTGATGATGTAAAACTTGGCTTTATGTTTGTATTAACAATTATTGGTTGGAGCCGCCTATTTGTTTATCTGATGACAGAGAAAAAAGAGTCTAAGCTGGCAGTTAAACTGCGGCGTTTTTTGGGCCGTTAGAGTTTGTTCTGTCTCTCCCAGTACTCCTCAAATTCATCCGCCGGTACTGGCTTGCTGTAGAGGTAGCCCTGTGCGTATTGGCAACCCGCCGCTTTTAAGAACTCGGCTTGTTCTAAGGTTTCCACCCCTTCCGCAATGACCCTTAAGTTTAGACCCTGCCCAAGAGCAAGAATGGTTTTGGTAATCGCCATATCATCAGGGTCATCAGGTACACCGCGGGTAAATGACTGGTCAATTTTTAATTTATCCATTGGGAGATCTTTCAGATAACTCAGTGATGAGTAGCCTGTGCCAAAATCGTCGATGGCGAGTGACACGCCTAGCTCTCTGAGGGCATTCAATTGGTTGATAGATCGCTCAGACTTATCCATTACGAAACCCTCTGTTACTTCAAGCTCAATAAGGTCCGGTCGAATGCCGTAAAGGCTGAGGAGAACGTCAAGGCGAGACACCATTCCGCCGCGAGTAAGCTGCAGCGCTGCCACATTAAGCGCAAGATGTTTTAAATTGATACCTGATCTATGCCAGAGACTAAGTTGGCGGCAGCCCTCTTCCAAGACCCAGTCACCTATCTCAATAATTAGGCCCGACTCCTCCGCTATAGGGATAAAGCGTGCTGGTGAGACTGTACCGAGTACCGCGTGGTTCCACCTTACTAGTGCTTCAGCACCGACGATTCTGCCAGAGTTGAGGTCTATCTGGGGTTGATAAAAAAGCTGTAATTCATTGCGTTCTATCGCCTGTCGCAAATCGTTCTCAAGTAATAGAACTTCAAAAGCCTTACGAGTGAGCTCTTCGGTATAGAAATGGTAGGTGTTGCGTCCCTGGCCTTTGGCGTGGAACATTGCAGCGTCAGCATTACGAAGTAATTCAGAAGCATTACTGCCATCTTCCGGATAAACAGATATACCCATACTGGCCGTCATGTTGACAGTTTGGTCTGGTAGTTCAACAGGTAACGCTAAAACCTTTTGTATTCGCTCAGTAACAAATCCAAGCCGGCTCACATCGTCAACATCCTCAAACAGTAGAACAAACTCGTCGCCTCCTACTCTCGCAAGGGTGTCGTCATCTCGTACAATTTTTCTTAGATTCTCTGCGATATCTCGTATGAGTTTATCCCCCACAGAGTGACCATAGCTCTCGTTAATATGTTTAAACCGGTCAAGGTCAAGCATCACCAAAGCACAGCGGCTTTTCGTGCGATTTGCATGGCGAATAGCCTGTTCAATTCGCTCTATTAACAGCGCGCGGTTAGGGAGGTCAGTTAACGCATCGTAGTATGAGAGGTGCTCAATGCGCTCTTCTGAGCTCTTCAGCATACTGATGTCAGAGAAGATACCGACGTAGTGAGTTATCTCGTCATCGCTATTTTTTATTGAGTTGATGGTGAGTAGTTCGGGGTATACACGTCCACCTTTGGTTCGGTTCCAGATCTCTCCACTCCAACGGCCATGCTCCTTTATAGAGCGCCACATATTTTTGTAGAAGCTCTGCTCATGTCGACCCGAAGAGAGAAAAGTAGGTTGTTTACGCGCGACATCCGAGCTGCTGTAGCCCGTTATTTGAGTAAAGGCATCATTCACCTCAATAATTCGCTTGTTAGCATCCGTCACCATGATGCCTTCTGCCGTGTTTTCAAATACAGCACCAAAGAGTTCGAGTCGTTGGTTAAGCCTTCTCAGATATGTCAGATCTGACAGTGTAATGAGTCGTCCGTAGTGAATCGCACCCACATCACTGAGCGCTTTTGTTTGGATTTCGAAACTGTACTCTTGAGCGCTGTCCTCGAATACTTCGGTGACGTTATCCTCAAAGTTTGCAAGTGCAAGAATCAACTCTCGATGCTGTGTGGCAGCACTTGCTAGCTGCTGCAGAGACTGACCAATTGCTGAACCGCGGATACCCGCTAGTCGGTAAAATGCCCGATTAGCCCGTTGTAGATGATTGTTATTGTCGAGGATCAGAATCGCCTGGTCGGCTTGATCTATGGCAGCTCTCCACTCCTGCTCTTGTATTTCTAACTGACGTTCGATCGCTCGTTGCGCCGTCATGTCGGTGATGATGGCGGTAAAACCGACCAAAGAGTCCTCTGAATTGAAGCGGTAGTCCCAATCAATGCGAAGCCACACTGGCTGCCCATCACTGCGAAGATTTTGAATGATATATGGGCTTGGTTCAGGCAATTCGGCTATTAGGTGGCATAGAGTAGAGCGTAACTCTGCCCCTTCATCATCACTGCAGGCAAAGTCCCAGATTTTTTGGCCAACTAACTCGCCCGAGGGTATACCCAACATGTGATGGTGCGCTTCGTTGCTGTAGGTGATCGTGCCCTCGAGATCATTTTCCTGAATCCCGTGTGGCACAGCGTTCAGAATAGAGCGCAGGCGTCTTTCACTATTTGCCAGTTTATGTGATGCCTCAATCTCTGCTGTTACCTCTTGGACAGTGCCGACTGTCTGTAGGGCGGTGCCGTCATTGTCATAGGTGGTTACGCCACGCTCGCGAACGAATTTAACTCGTCCGTCAGGCATGCATAGTCGGTGGGTTATGTCGTAAGGTATGCGCTGCTCCACTGAGGTGAGAAATGCCGCATTCACTCGCTCACGATCGTTTGGATGAATAATTTTTGAGAAAGTGCTTTGGGAGGCGGGTGAGATTGTCGGATCGAGTTCAAATAATTTGTAAACCTCGGGAGACCACCAAAGCCTGTGTTGCAACAGATCAACCTCCCAGCTGCCTACTTGGCTCAGGGATTGGGTTTTCGAAAGATGTGCATAGAGATCCGAAACGGTAGTAGCGGGTAGCGATCTCGAATCGTTCTTCAGAGGGGTTGCCATGACTTTTTGTTGCCTTCGCTACCACGTTAGTTGGGGGATTTCTTTACTTTAGTAGAGCCGTATCTTTGGTCAAACAGCCTTTGTGACACATGCGGCAGTCGGGGCTATTAATTGAAGCTTCTTAGGTTAAACTTGCGCAATCAAAATATTGAGAAGCCTATGGCACATATAGATAACCCTCCCCGCAAGCCGTATCTTGCTCGAGGTGCCGGTGTGCACCGCTGTGATAGCTGCCGATTGCCTCTGCCGAGCTGTATCTGTGAGCACCGTAAAACGGTCCATGCCGGAGTTGAGTTTGTTGTTCTGATGCACCGCAACGAAACTTACAAGCCGACCAATACAGGGCGACTAATTGAAGCGACTATCGCTAATACACGTGTTATTCAGTGGCACTCAAGGCTTGATCCCGGTGATGAGTTAGCGGCCCTACTCGACAACCCGAGCTATCAACCAATCATTGTCTTCCCGCCATCGGCTGATTATCAGCAGCGCATGATCGCGCAGCCCTACTCCTCTACAAGCTCGGCTAAACCGCTTTTTATCTTACTGGACGGTACGTGGCGGCAGGCACGGCGCATGTTTCGTCACTCAGTCTATTTGCAGAAGTTGCCAGTGATTAGTCTGGATGAGGCGCGGACGTCCACCTATTCACT
>DATHZN010000129.1:0-2010 GCA_035458585.1 Marinobacterium sp.
GGTTCCGAGAAAATTTCGACCTCCACTTTGCGACTCTATTAGGTTCGGATAGCGTTGGATTGACGACTGAGAGCGGCAGCGCTCTGGGCAGCATTGAGCTTAAGTTGAGAGACATTGAACATCCAACTTTCGGTCTTTCAAGAGTTATAACTGAATCTGGTGTTTGGGCAGGTTGAATAAGAACGGTGTATCTGGTTGATTTGTTGTCGCCAAACAAGTCATTCAACCAAAGGATACACCGCATGTATAAGAGTAACGTTGTCGCGCTTTCGGGTCGAGCAGGATCAGTAGATCCTTTATCAGAGTTATTGCGCGAAGGTGCGCGCGAACTGATACAGAAAGCGGTTGAGGCGGAGTTGGCCGAGTATCTTCAAAGCTTCGGCAGTCGTCGTCTTGAGGATGGTCGGGCAGCTATCGTTCGTAACGGACATCACCCTGAACGGGAGATTCAAACCGGTATAGGTCCGGTTACTATTCAGGTACCCAAAGTTCGCTCACGCGATGGTAAACCCGTCGCTTTCCGCTCAGCATTGGTTCCGCCCTATGTTCGGAAGACGCGCTCACTGGAAGCAGCCTTGCCCTGGCTATACCTCAAGGGCGTCTCGACCGGTGAGATGGCGAATGCGCTGGAAGTTCTGGTGGGGCCGGATACAAAGGGTCTATCGGCCAGTACCGTATCAAGGCTGAAGCGTCAGTGGGCTGATGAGTACGCGCTGTGGCGAGAGTCGCGGCTGGATAAAGATCGTTGGGTTTACCTTTGGGCAGACGGTATCTACAGCGGTTTACGAGCTGAAAATACGAAGCTGTGTGCATTGGTGATTATCGGCGTCAATGAGCGCGGGCAGAAGCACTTTCTGGCGATTGAAGATGGCGTTCGGGAATCGACTCAGAGCTGGCGGGAAGTGTTACTGAGCCTCAAGTCGCGGGGTATGAATACTCCGAAGCTGGCTGTTGGTGACGGCGCTATGGGCTTCTGGGCTGCTCTCGATGAGGTCTACAGTGAGACTCGGCAGCAACGCTGTTGGATGCACAAGACGGGTAATGTGCTGAACTACGCGCCCAAGTCAGTGCAGCCAAAGATGAAAGATTGCCTGCATGATATATGGCGTGCTGCCACGCGGGTGGATGCTGAGAAAGCCTTTGGTCAGTTCGAGAAAATGTTCGAACCCAAGTACCCAAAGGCGGTGCAGTGTTTACAGAAAGATCGGGAAGAACTGATGGCATTCTACGACTTTCCCGCTCAGCACTGGCAGAGTCTGAGAACCACGAATCCAATTGAATCGACGTTCGGTACGATCCGCCACCGTACCAAGCGGTCTAAGGGCTGCATGAGCCGTGACGGGATGTTACATATGATCTTCAAACTGGGTGAATGCGCTCAAAAGAACTGGAGAAAACAACGCGGATTTAACTATCTGGCCAAAGTCATCCAGGGGGTTAGATTCAAAGATGGAGAAGAGGTAACGCACCTCTACCAGACCACCGTTCGGGCAACAGGCTAAACACTACTTTTGACAATAACTCGTGCTCATCTCAATGACTCCATAGGGGAGGTTGTCTAACTCTTCAACCGATAACGCTCTGATTTCTGCAATTTCTAAAGAGTCTAGATTCATTAAGTCACCCTGATACCCAAACTTTGCGTTGACGCTGTTGATCACTTCCCTGAGAGTCTAGCAAAGCTTGGCAGAACCGGCCTTTAGACTACTGCTCTGCTGAGGTTTACGCCTTGATTAACGACAAGATAGCCAATGTCATTCCACAAAGCCAAGCACGAGGGCAACTAAGTTGTTACAGCGACATTTATGGAGGCCCTTGATATTGTCTGTCAACAGAGCGTCGCACTAATCATTGGTTTACCCGATCAGCATCACCCAGCGGCAGACAGCAAGTTTGGTTTGATGGGGCGCAAACCTATTCTGGAAATACCTAGGCTCCTCGATTATCTGCACACTCCTTTTAAGATCGCGCATTAGAATCTGACGGAGCTCCACCAGCATCTGTTATTGG
>DATHZN010000130.1:0-29230 GCA_035458585.1 Marinobacterium sp.
ATGTGACACCTAGAACAATTCCATCACCAATAGAGAATTGTGTATCTATTCAGTGGGTAAAGCTGTAACTTAGATAGACTTTGGCATACCGATTGCAGTCGCTAGCTCGAGCATCAAATCAACACGTAGGTAGCCAATGAACTTCACCCCTCTTATCAGTCACAAACCTCTCGGATTAAGGCCCTCTTATATCCTTTTAGTAAATAGCTCTTCTCCAACCAAAGCGCTTTTTAGTTCACAAATACTCTCAACTAATAAGACTCTTTTTACCGCGAAGACTATTCGCGAGGCGATAAGGATCTTTACGTATGAGCGACCAAAATTCGTCTTTGTAGAAGACAGCTTATTGCGTCAAGATCCTGAAGGAGCGCGGGAGTTTCTGGATCTGTTAAACCACAGCAGCGAGGTTACCGTCACTATTCTTGAGGAGACGGCTGATTTTGATCTCAACTTTGATATCAAACACATGGGATTTAGTGTCGCTGTAAAGCCCTTTTCAATTGGCCAGATCTCACAGATTTGTCGCCTAAGATGAGCGCATAGCTGCGCTGAAGAGCTCTCCTAGAACCCCTCCTAACGGACTCAAACTTCTCAAAAAAATCCATACTCAATTTCTCTCTCGACATTTGTCCTACAACCCCGTAAAACTGATAGTGCTTAGAACAAAAATAAAAGCTCGGTTGTTATCGGTCTGGGGGGATTTATGACTACCAAATGGCAAATCGATGAGTGGGAAATCAAGGACGACATGCTCTGGCTGACACTTGATGATGTACTTCAGGGTGAGCAACAGCAGTGGGCTATCAGGAAGTCGTCTATTGATGCTTTGGGTGCTCGCGGCGTCATGCTCGGACGCAATGTACAAGAGACCCTCTATCGCGTCATTATGCACTTCAGTGGCACCAATCTGGAATTTACCGTTCTGAAACAGGATTGGTCACAGATGGTGGCTGAGTTGGGCTTTATTCAAGACTGACACTAGAGTTGGGGAGGCTCAAGCACCCTCGAGCACTATCTACTAGATTGAGTACCTGGAACGCTGGCAGAACAGCGCTATTTTGTCGTCTTTGGTCACGTAACCACCCTTAACAGCGATTTAGAACACAGACCAGTTTGGACCAAGCAGCGCTGGAGTGAGTGAACCTGGAGTCTAGCCGTCCTCGGGAGACAGAGGAGTATCAAGCAGGCGTTGATACAGAGCGAGATCTAACCATTTCCCAAATTTGAAGCCCACCTCTGGCAGTGTGCCCACTCGGATAAACCCATGGCGCTCATGCAGTCGACAACTGGCTAGGTTCTTCGCATCTATTGCACCAATAAGCGCGTGCAATTGCTCCTGCTGCGCCCTCGCAATCAAGGAATTCAGCAGCCAACTACCCAAGCCTTGAGTGCGATATGGACGGGCAACGTAAATCGAGTGCTCAACGGTGTATTTGTTGGCAGGAAACTGTCGAAAGTGTCCATAGGTTGCAAAAGCCCGGAGTTCACCTTGCTCGCCCTCAATTCCCAGAACCGGGAAGTGGTACTTATCCTTGGTACCAAACCACTGTTCTATCTGCGGCAATTGACGGGGGGTGTACTCATACAAAGCTGTGGATGTCAGAATGGCATCATTAAAGATATCCAGTATCTCCTCTCCGTGCTTAGCAAAAGTACAGTGAACCAAACGGCTTGGTTGTTCCTGCAACGACTTATTCTCCATATGATCACATCATCATTTGATGTCGGCTTCAGTCAAAAATAACTTAACATCTCTGCCACTTTCTACACTCTTACCCGATCAAAACCAATAGGATAGCGTATTGGTCTGACTCTAGGTCAGCACTATCAGTCTGCCTTTGAAGACGATATTCTCAGTCACATATCAAACAGCGCTGCTTGGAAGAGAAAAAATGAAAAAAGGATACTGGATAGCACATGTCGATATTTCAAATCCGGAGGGTTACAAGCTTTATCAGGCGGCTAATGCCGAGCCATTCGCACAGTTTGGTGCTAAGTTCCTCGTTCGCGCTGGTAACAATGAGGTGGTTGAGGGTCAGTTTCGTTCGCGTCACGTCATTATTGAGTTTCCGAGCTATCAGTCCGCTCTGGAGTGTTATCAGTCTGAAGGCTATCAGCATGCAAAATCACTGCGTGAGCACGCGGGTGTTGCGGACATCATTATTGTTGAAGGGTATGACGGAACTCAGCCAGGCTGAATCAAACTTTACAGGGGTAGGGACATTCAATGAGTAAAAACCTAGTCATCAGCGGGGCCTCCTCTGGCATTGGACAGGCAATTGCAGAGCGTTTCATGGCTGCAGGTTATCGAATCTTCAACTTAGATGTTCAGCCAGGCAGTCTGGGTGAAACGCTAAATTGTGATATGCGTGACCATCAGGCGGTTCACGAGGCGGTCGCCAAGATTGCTAAAGAGCACAGCATCGATGTGGTGGTTTCAAATGCAGGTCGTCACCTATCCGCAAACATTGAGAGCACTTCCGAAGCCGATTTTGTCAGCCTATTCGAGCTCAACGTTAAGGGCGCATTCTCACTGACACAGGCCGTCATTCCTTTCATGAAAGCGGCGGGAAAGGGCGTTATTATCTACATAGGTTCAGATCAATCGACTGTTGCAAAACCCAACTCCTGCGCATACAACCTCAGTAAGCACGCCCTTGCCTCTCTGGCCAAGACCACCGCGCTTGACTATGCACACTGTGGGATTCGATCAAATCTGGTTTGTCCCGGCACAATTGACACGCCACTCTATCAGAAGGCAATAGCCGCTTACTGTCAGCGTTCAGGCGCAGACCCCAACGCTGTTCATGCTGAGGAGGCCAGGTTGCAACCTATTGGACGCATAGGCAGGCCCGAAGAGGTCGCAGCGATGGTTGCCTATCTGGCTAGCGATGAGGCGTCCTTCGTTACGGGTGGAAGCTTTCCTATCGACGGCGGATACACAGTCGGCTAAGCATGGAGATAATCGATCCGCACCTGCACCTATTCAACCTGACATTAGGCAAGTACGCTTGGCTTAGAGCGGAATGCTCGAAAGACGCTGCTGGCAAAGCGCCAATTTGCCGTGATTTTTCCGAACGAGATCTTCTGCTTCACAAGGATCTGAAGTTAGCGGGTTATGTGCATATTGAGGCAGGTTTCGATAACGAGGCTTCCTGGAGAGAGGTAGATTGGCTCGAGAGTCATGCAAAATTGCCCCTGCGCAGTGTTGGGCATCTAAATCTAAATCAGCCGCCATTCGAATTTTCTGCAGGGCTAGATCAGCTAGCGCAGCGCACCTCGGTAGTGGGTATTCGACATATCTTTGAGAGCCCCTTTGAGAATCTGGTAACACATCCCAACACGTTAGAGAACCTGGAGCTGTTAGCCGCCCGAGAGATGCATTTTGAGTTACAGGTTGAGACGCTGAGTGAGGAAAACACCGCGCAGATTAAAGCGTTGATCCGCAGCTACCCTAAGCTACTTTTTGTACTCAACCACGCAGGTTTCGCGCCAATTGCGCCCAACCACAAGCGCTATCATGAGGGGTTAGCTGGGCTACGGGCACTCTCGACATGCTCTAACCTATGCGTAAAAGCATCAGGGTTTGAGATGGCTGATCGGCAATTTTCATTGAAGCATGCGGCGAGCCATGTTGCCCGGCTGTGTGATTATTTTGATGTGCAGCGGGTGATGCTAGCCTCAAACTTCCCGCTGGTTAGACTCCGCATGAGCTACCACCAATACTGGAGCGAAATAAGCGAGGCGCTTGAGCGGGAAAAACTACCCGTTAATGTTTTAGTGCATGAGAATGCGAAGCGGCTGTACCGCTTCGCAGATCAATGACGGCTTCTACTTAACCGTAACGTTGGGCGAGCGTTTTACGATCTCATCATTCAACTCAATCCCGATACCCGGCAGATCAGGCACCTGGAAGCGTCCGTTAACTGGCTGATAGTCCTGAATACAGAGTTCCCGGTTCCAGTGCTTAATCGCATAGGTGTGGTGCTCGTGGATCAGGAAGTTAGGAATTGCTGCTTCAAGTTGAAGGGAGGCTGCAGTCGCTACTGGACCGCCGCAGACATGAGCCTGGATACGGATATCATAGACATCCGCGTAGTCACACACCTTTTTCGCTTCAGTAAAACCACCGCAGAGACCGACATCCGGCTGCAGTACATCAATCGACTGATCTTCAAAGTACTGACGGACATCCCAGCGGTGATATAGCCTTTCACCACCAGCAATCGGTACATTGACACCCTCGGCAACCTTTTTGTGTACTTTAGGATTGAGATAATTGACCGGCTCCTCGTACATCATACAGCCGACCTCTTCAATTACACGCCCCATCTGAATCGCGGAGGCGGCTCCCATCAACGAGTGTGACTCAAAGATAATATCCACTTCATCACCCACCTCTTTTCGAATCGCGCGCAGACGATCGCCAAATAGCTTCATCTGAGCGGGTGTGAAGAGCTTAGTGCGGTCAAAGCTCGAGTCGCCATTGGCGTCGTAAACGATCGGGTCAACCTTCACTGCGTCATACCCTTGCGCCATCGCCTTAGCTGCAGCTCGAGCGTAATCATCCGGTGTCAGCATCTTAGTGCAATCCTTATCCCAATCGAACTGCAACTGACTGGCGTAGGTGCGTAAATTGTCGTTGGTCTTGCCACCTAAAAGCTGATAAACAGGCAAGCCCAGTGCCTTGCCTTTGATATCCCAAAGAGCTGTATCAATAGCACTCATTGCTGCATAAAGCACCGGTCCACCACCAAGCCCCCAAAAACTCTCACGCAGCATTCGCGACCAAAGCAGCTCAGTTTTAAACGGGTCAAAACCGATAAGCACCGCTTCAGCAATCTCTTTGATCATCGCGGCGGCTGCACTGTGACCCCAATCGTATGCGAGGCCCGCCTCACCAACGCCGTGTATCCCCTCATCAGTATGAACTCTGACAAAAACAGGATTCCAGGGAGGACGATCTGGACAGTGAATATCGAAAATTTCTATGTGGGTTACTTTCATGATCTGTTGGGCTCTTGTTACATCATCTAATTAACTATCGAAATCAGGATACGCCTGTTTCACACGTCGTAGCATCGCAGGCCAAGACTTCTGACCGCCTGTTACACCGGTGTGAACCACATTGGCCTGCGCTTTTATCCCGTCGATCACCGATTGTGGCACAGTAATTACACCCTCAGAGCGGTGCTGCATTTTAACCTGTACCTCGCAAGCACGAATCAGGTCGTACATATGCATAAAGGCATCCCCTATGGTTTTACCCATGGTGAGCGCGCCATGATTACGCAACATAAAAAAGTTCGCCGAGCCCAGATCCTGCTGCAGACGCAGCACTTCATCCGGGTTTACCGCCAGCCCCTCGTAGTCATGATATGCAATACTCGCCAACGCAAAAGCGGCATACTGACTCAGCGGCAGCAGTCCTTCCTGAAGGCTGGCGACAGCGATCAGATCCGGATGATGCAGATGAAATGCACACTGATCCTCATGCCTCGCCTGGTGAACTGCACTGTGAATGGTGTAGCCCGCGGGGTTGATCTCAAAGGGAAAGCTCGGGTCAATCTTATTGCCGTCGATATCAATTTTGACCAGGTTTGAAGCTGTAACCTCATCAAAACCTAACCCAAAAGGGTTTATCAGTAGATGTTCAGTACCGGGAATTCGGGCGGATACATGGGTATAGATAAGATCATCCCACCCCATAAGCACTATCAGGCGATACGCCGCAGCAAGATCAATTCGGGCGCGCCACTCCTCTTCCGACACCTGACCGCGTAGCCTAACTTGGGGAATTTCGTACATGTCTCGCCTCTGTCACCAATACTATGTGCAGTCTACCACGCTTGGAATCCTGAGAAATTAACTCGGACCATGATTTTGAACCTTTAATCGCAAGGCGAAGAACGAAATAATAACGAGCAGGATAGTCAAAGTTAGAATGAACATAGGGATAGACTCAAATGAACTTCGGGCCGCAATTAGACCCGCCAGAGGCGGCAGCACCAGCATACCCATTCCGGCGAAAGCGATCTGCATACCTACAACGCGGCTGACAAATCGCTTTTCAACACGCCGATCCGTGGTACTGATCAGTGCTGGAAAGATCGGAGCATAAGCAAATCCAAGAATGGCTAATGCATAGGTTCCACCAGGCCCCGGGATACCGAGAACAAAAAGCCCAGCACCTATCAAACCAAGCAGCAACCCAACCATTGTTAGCTTTTCAGCGCTGAATCGGCCAGCAAGCACTCCAGCCACCACTCGCCCCAGGGTAAAAGATCCCCAGTAGATACTTACCCAGAAACCTGCCTGCACAGTATTGACGCCTCGCCCCTCTGTCAGCAGAGTAAAAGCCCAGATGCCTACCCCCATCTCAGCGCCTACATAGAGGAAAAAGGAGATTATCCCGAACCAAGTACCAGACTGCTTTAAAGTTTCGCCAATAGATGGCTGCACTGCTCGCTCATTTTCAGGCTTTTTGTGCTGAGGTGACTCCCACAACCCCCGGTAATAGATAAATGCCACCAGCATCAGCAAAACCAGCACCAATACAAAAAGGTAACCCGGGCGCCAAAGGCCCAGATGCACTAATGAGAGGGTCATAATCAGTGGGCCCAGAGTGACCCCAATACCGAAGCTTGCATGCAACCACTGCATTACACGCTCCGAGTAGTGTTCATCGACATACGCGTTAAGGCCCGCATCGATCCCGCCCCCGCCAAGGCCTGCAATGAAGGCGCACACAGGTAGAGCTAAGCCAAAAGGTGTCACTACGAAAAGCATTAAGCTGATAGCTGTCAGAATAGAACTACCAATCAGAAGACCAGCGATACCAAGCCGTTCCATTGCCGATCCGGCCAGAAAGGATGAGATCATATAACCTAGGGTTCCGCCGATCATCAATGTCCCTAAAGACGCTATAGACCAGCCAAATTCGCGACTCATCGTTGGCCAGGCAATACTGAGCAGCGCATCAGGTAATCCAAGAAAAATAAAGGCGACGTAGCAGAGACTCAGAAGTAGAACTGGACGTGCAGCGGCACTCATAAGGGATTCCATGTCCGGGAAAGGGGCTAAGGGCAACAGAGGCCTAACGCTACGCCCCCTGCCGGGGTGAGTCAATCAAGCACAAAAGCTGGCGTATCCCATCGTTTTGTAGCACCCTTGGCAAGCTTGAACAATTGGTCAACTCTGGAGCGCTCTGATGGCAAAAATTCTCTTAATGCACGGTATTAACCACGCGATGTTTGGAAAGCGTGACCCTAAACATTATGGCAATTTTACCCTGCAGGACATTGAGTCTGCTTCAACTCAATGGGCCAGCGAGCAGGGCTGTGATCTGGAGTGCTATCAGACGGATATAGAGGGTGAATTTGCTCGCAAAATTCACCAGGCTTTTCTCGGTGATATTGACGCGCTGGTGGTCAACGCAGGCGCATGGACACACTACAGCTATGGACTTGCAGACGCTTTCGCAATTTTTAAGGATAAAGGACCTATTGTCGAATGCCATATGTCCAACGTTCATGCCCGGGAAGAGTGGCGCCACAAATCCGTCTTCTCACATGTGGTTAATGGGCAGATCTCTGGCTTTGGTCTAACAACCTACAAACTTGGTATTACAGCTGCAGCGGATCTACTTAAGTCAAACTAAAGTGAAACACTAACCGATGAATATTCAGTATGTTTGCTGTTAACTTGAATCGAAGTACAGCAGCTGTGCTGGATATACCAACAAATAGAGTCTAATACTTAGGTAAACAGACGCCATAAGAGCCGACAATGAATGTGTTAGCCCGTCAGGGATCAAATGTCCACATTGTTGCTGAACAACTTCAGCATGGTTCTCTTTTTGGAGCGATGTCTGCGGAGGGGATCAATTTCCTCCTTGATCATGGCCAAATCTGGCAACTCGAGAAAAACGAATTGCTCTACTCCAGCGGCGATGTCGCCAATCGCTTCTTTGTTGTCTGCTCTGGAGAGATGCGGTTTATAAAAGAGCATGGCGATGTGGAGATGCGTACCCGTCGAATCGGATTTGGTGAGGAGATAGGCTTTGTCGCTATGATCTCTCTTCAGCCTCATGGAGGCCGGGTCGAAGCGGCGGAACCGAGCATCGTGCTGGAGGTCAGTTGTGATCTCTACGCTCAGCTGCAAGTCCACTATCCTCAAGATTTCGGTATTCTGACACTGAATCTGGCAAGGGATATGGCACGCAATATACAACGACTCAACCGCCTGCTCTGTGACAACCTTATTCAGTATTGAGTCTATGTAAACAGCGGACTCAGTCCATATTTCCCATCATCCTTGTGTAAAACGCTTCCACATCATTCCAAGCAGCGTTGAGTTCTCTAGCACCTATTCTGAGAGCGCCTTATTTCGACTAAGCAAGGCATGTGGATCTGTGATTCTTGAACCTCCGGTACCTATGTATCTGTAACAAACGAGCAGAAAAGAGTGAGCTAGTTAAGGCTATTAAATCGGCTTTTTGTACTGCCAACTCTCGCAAACAGCTGGTGAGCCTAACGTCGAGCTTTGAATCACTGGTGCCTCCTAGATAGATCGACTGTCATCAGAGTGTCACAGTTATTTGCTTTACTGGTCTGGATAATTAATGGAAATAGCGAAGATGATAGAGATAAACCGTCTGTATACCCAAGGACAGAGCGTCGACGAAATTCTGGAGCTGGCGATGTCCCGGCCGATCTTGAGAGCCGAACTTACCCGTCTAATAGAGCAGAATCTTGTTCAGCGGGGAACTACAGAGACCTCATTCTCTCAAGCGCGATACGCCATGCGTCTTCACACGTCGCGCTCCGAACTGGGGGCACGCCATTCAGAACTCTAGCGCTAGACGCGACGTAGAAGTTAAGCCTAAACTATGCAGATGGAGTAGCGGCGCAGGTAGACGCTGCCCTAGTATCAGGATAATAACTACGAGGATTTGAGCAATGAAAAGAGCTCTTCTAGCTTTGACTGCAGCGGCAATGCTTACACCGGTAGCCGCAATGGCTGAGCGTGACGGTGCTACTGTCTACAATACAAAGTGTCTAGCTTGTCACATGTCTGGCGTTGCGGGCGCACCGAAGACAGGCGACGCCGCTGCATGGGCTGAACGTATGGCTCCCGGTATGGAAGCGGTACTGGCATCGGCGAAGAAAGGTAAGGGCGCCATGCCTCCTATGGGCACTTGCATGGATTGTTCTGATGCTGAGCTGACCGCCGCGATTCAACACATGGTTGACCTGTCTAAGTAATTGCGACGGCAGCCCAAGATTAAAGACAAAAAAAACCGGCTCTCGCCGGTTTTTTTATCGGGGACCACGAGGTCAAAAGATCTCATCGGGCGACAGACCTTCTGGCGGCTCACCCGTCTCAGTTGCCTGAATTCGCTCCAACGACTCCTGATCCTCGCCTTTCTGTATCACTATCTCCACCCGACGGTTCGTCGCACGATTCTCGGGGCCATCATTCGGTACCAGCGGTCGACTATCTGCCTTACCAGATACTGTAAAACGGTTTGGCTCAACACGCGGGTCGGCAAAAAGCTCATGCGCCACCGCGAGTGCACGAGCAGCAGAGAGATCCCAATTCGACTCAAAACGTGTGCCTGAGTATGGAATATTATCGGAGTGGCCCTCCACTGATATTGTGCCACTGATACCGAGGAGTATATCGCGGATTTTCTCGATTATCGGAATGTAATCAAATTTCAGCTGCGCTGAGCCTGAGTCGAACGAACCGCGCTCTTTAACCCGGATAATAATTTTAGTGCCTTCGGTCTCTACCTCAATAGCGCCATCGCCGATCTCTTTGGCGAGGGCCTGGGCAAACTGAATCGCCTCCATCTGAGCCTCTTGCTCCTGCTCCCGCAGCAGCTCTTCAAGGCCCGCTTTAGACTGTTCTGTCAGGCTTCTACCCTCCTGAGTGCGAACGTCAAGCGTGTTCATATCATTGTTTACAGTGAATTGACGAACCTCGTTAATCGGTGTCGGTTCCGGACGTCCCGGACTAAACTCCTGCGCAATGATCGAGGTACCCTTGGGAATATCGGGAGACTTGATCTGTGCCTGTACCCCAAATGCCTCGCGCATAGAGCCCGCTAACTGTTTGAACTTTAAAACGTCCATCTCCGAAAACGACAGCAGCAGAACAAAGAAGCACATTAGCAGCGCCATCAGATCCGAGAAAGTCGCCATCCAAGCGGGTAGACCGGGCGGTGGACATTTGGGGCAGTCGCAATCCTGATCACTCATACCATGGACCTCAGGTCTGGCCTAGGCGTTTCTTCTCAGGCAGATAGTTGCGCAACATCTGCTCAATGACGCGCGGGTTTTGACCCGCTTGAATTGCCAAGAGACCATCAATGATCAGAGCGCGGTTTAGCGCCTCCTCTTGTGCACGCAAGTTCAGTTTATCCGCAATTGGCAGTGCAACAATCGTGGCTAACATCGCGCCGTAAAGAGTGGTCAGCAGCGCAATCGCCATAGCCGGGCCTATCGCTTTTGGATCTGACATATTGGATAGCATCTGTACCAGCCCCACGAGCGTGCCGATCATCCCCATCGCCGGCCCCACATCGCCAAAGGCCTTAAATATCTTAGACCCCATATCGTGACGCTCAACAGTCAAAGCTGCCTCTTTTCGTAACAGCGTCGCAACTACTTCTGGATCGTGACCGTCCACAAGCAGTTGAATACCACGCTCCATAAAAGGAGTTGATACCTCTTTATCCTCCAGCGACAACAGACCGCCCTTTCGCGCCGCATCTGCAAGTTCAACCGTTTCAGCGATGATCTCTTCGGGTGCGACAGACTTAAACATGAACGCTTTGGCAGCCACCTTACCGGCAGAGAGAAACTGACCGAGTGTAAATTTGACCAAAACAACAAAAAGACTGCCGCCAATGACGATGAACAGAGACGGAAGGTTAACAAAAATACCGAAATCGCCGCCAAGTACCATTGCGGCGATAACAATACCCAGACCACCTAACAATCCGACAAGTGTTGCAATATCCAAATGCAAACTCCAAAAACGCGTCCACAGCTACCTATCGGTTCAGGCTAGGACAAATAACTTCTTTACGCGGGCATTAAATGCCTGCTCTATTAATTTTGCGTATCTGTATAATAGTTGAAAATTGGCGCAGCCTTGGACTACCAAGGATATATCGGCATCAAATAGTGAAGCTGAAATAGATAACTGTGCTTAGTCAATAACCACTCGTTTGGATAGAGAGATGTCTGACAACAAAGCGCCTGCCGATTTCGAAACATCACTAAAACGGCTAGAGAGCCTGGTTACGCAGATGGAGCAGGGTGATCTGCCCATTGAGGATGCACTCAAAGCGTTTGAAGAGGGTATCGGACTTACAAGGGAGTGCCAGGCGATACTCGATCAGGCTGAACAGAAAGTTCAGGTGCTGGTGGAAAATCGAGGGACTATCGAAGCTCAGCCGCTTGGTTCGCAGGACACCGATTAATGCTAGCGGATCTAATCAGCTCTCAGCGGCGGCGCGTTGAAGCGCAACTGGAGCAGCGCCTGTCTGACCGCAGTGTCATAGAACCACGCCTGCGGGAAGCGATACACTACTCGCTGTTCAACGGCGGCAAACGTATGCGCCCAACCCTTGTGTATCTTGCAGCCGAGTTTTGTGGAGCCTCTGTCGCTGCGGCTGACAGCGCGGCTTGTGCAATTGAAGCGATCCATAGTTACTCATTAGTACATGATGATCTGCCGGCTATGGATGATGATGATCTACGTAGGGGCAAGCCGACCTGTCATATAGCCTTCGACGAAGCTACCGCAATTCTGGCGGGAGACGCGCTCTTGACCTGGGCATTTGAGCTTTTAAGCGAACCAAACGCTGAACTACAGCCTGCCCAACAGCTTCGTATGGTCAACGCTCTGGCGCGCGCGTCGGGTGATCAGGGTATGGTTGATGGGCAGGCATATGACCTCAACTCCGTCGGCAAAAAACTGACTCTGGAGCAATTGAGGGCGATGCATGCGGCAAAGACGGGAGCACTGATCAACGTATCACTGGAGCTGGGTGCTTTGGCTGCGGATGCCAAGCAAGAAGAGAGAGAGGCACTGCGACGCTATGGGGATGCCTTGGGTCTTGCATTTCAAATTAAAGATGATCTGCTAGATATAGAGGGAGATACTCTGACACTAGGTAAACCTCAGGGTTCAGATAGGGATCGCAATAAACCAACCTACCCAGCATTAGCCGGAATCGAGCAGTGTCGAAGATGGTTGGAGGATTTGAGGCAAGAGGCGGTTTCCGCACTGGAACCCTTTGGCACGCGCAGCCTGGCTCTGAGGGCGCTGGCTCAGTATGTTATTGAACGAGATCACTGATGTCCAAGCACCTACCCAGCCAACGCCCCGACACTCCGCTCCTCGATCAGGTCAACTCACCCGCCGACCTCAAAGCGCTTAACTTCAGTCAGCTTGAGCAGTTGGCCAGCGAGTTGCGCAGTTTTATGCTCTACTGCGTGGCGCAGACAGGCGGGCATCTGGGCGCTGGACTGGGTGTGGTCGAACTCAGTATCACATTACTTAAGCTACTTAACCTCCCAGACGATTGCCTTATCTGGGATGTGGGCCATCAGAGCTATCCCCATAAGATATTAACCGGTCGTCGCGAACAGATGCTTAGCATGCGACAGCAGGGGGGCCTGGCGCCCTTCCCAAATCGATCAGAGAGCCTTTTTGATAGCTTTGGCACAGGCCACTCTAGTACCTCCATCAGTGCCGCGCTGGGGTTCGCGATAGCCGATCGCCTGCAACAGCGAGATCGTCACGCTGTTGCCGTCATTGGCGACGGTGCGCTGACTGCCGGTCAGGCCTTTGAGGCACTCAACCATGCCGCGCACACGGGTGCTAATCTCCTGGTCGTACTGAACGACAACACCATGTCGATTTCACCTAATCAGGGCGGACTTGCAACCTATTTGGCGAGCGACAGGCATGCTAATGAACCCAGTGCCGAGCCACTGTTTGAATCCCTCAACTACCGCTATCGGGGACCGATAGACGGACATGACCTCAAAGGTTTACTGTTGGCGATCGAAGAGTGCCTGAGGACTCAAGGGCCCCAGTTTTTGCATGTCCGCACGCAGAAGGGTCGAGGCTTTGAACCCGCTGAACTCGATCCTGTGCGATACCATGCCATCGCAAAAATCGCACCTTTAAACCAGCCTGCAAAAAGTAAAAGCTATAGCAATTTTTTTGGTGAATGGTTAGCCAAACAGGGTGAGCAGGACTCTAGTATCGTTGCAATCACACCAGCAATGCGAGAAGGATCTGATCTCATCGAATTTAGTGAGCGTTTCCCTGAGCGGTACTTTGACGTCGCAATAGCCGAACAACACGCTGCAACTCTGGCAGCAGGCTTCGCGTGCAGGGGTATGAAGCCAATACTCGCCATCTACTCTACCTTTTTACAACGAGCTTATGATCAACTCGTCCATGACATTGCACTGCAGAATCTTAATGTACTGCTAACGGTCGATCGCGCTGGGCTCGTCGGGGAAGATGGACCGACGCATTCGGGCCTATTCGATCTGGCTATGCTGCAGCCGCTACCTAACATGGTCATCTTAGCTCCGTCCGATGCACAGGAGCAGCTTTTAGCTCTCGATTTTGGCCTCTCTTATGAGGGCCCAGTGGCAGTCCGCTATCCACGCGGAAGTGCGCCCGTTGGGAACTCGTCCGAGCCAATAACTCTGGGGAGAGGTCGCCTGCTGCGCCAGGGTAGACGCGCGGCAATACTGAACTTCGGTGCACTGCTAACTCAGGCGCGAGAGGTAGCAGATAGGCTAGATACAACGCTCGCCGACATGCGTTTCGTCAAGCCTCTGGATGAAGTCTTACTGCTGGAACTGGCACAGAGTCACGAACTACTTGTCAGCGTGGAGGATCACGCGGTGCTTGGCGGCGTTGGTAGCCAAGTCGCACTCTGGCTGAAGCAAAGGAATGTAAAAGTGGACTTTATCGCATTAGGGGTTGAAGACCGCTGGATAGAACACGCAAGCCGCGAGCAACAACTGGAAGAGGCCGGCCTCGATGCATCAGGCATCGAGGCCGCAATCGCTAGAGCAATAAAGCGCTAGTGCGCTTTATGCTCCTCGGTATCACTGAAATGAACCTCAGTCATCATATGACCTAGCTTGCCCATTTTGGTTTCTAAGTAGTGCTCGTTGTAGCGGTTTTTGCCAACCTGCAAGGGCACACGCTCTGCGACATCAACATCAAAGCGCGTCAAAGCAGCCACCTTACGCGGATTGTTGGTCATTAGGTTAACGCGCTCAATGCCCAGATGTTGCAACATAGGCAGGCACATTGAGTAGTCACGCATATCGGCCGCAAAACCTAACTGCTCATTAGCCTCAACGGTGTCGCAACCGCCATCCTGGAGATTGTAGGCACGAATCTTATTCAGCAATCCTATTCCGCGGCCCTCTTGACGCAAATAGAGCAACACACCACTACCCTCTTCCGCTATACGCTTGAGTGCCTCTTGCAGCTGAAAGCCGCAGTCACAACGCAAACTGAAAAGCGCGTCACCCGTCAAACACTCGGAGTGCAGACGAGCCAATACCGGCGAGTCGCCTTTCACTTCACCAAATACCAGAGCAACATGCTCCTTGCCGCTTTCAGTATCCTCGAAACCAACCATGCGAAACACACCCCAAGGGGTGGGTAACTTAGATTCCGCTACAAAGTTGATACTCACTACTCTAACCTCATTTTTGGCAGCCCAATGCTGTCCTTTGACGTTGCTCAAACTGACACAACCAGTAAGCTATCTACGTCAGGTCTATCAACTCAGATCTTTCAGAACTGTATTAGATAGCTTAGACCCTGAACGCAGACCAGGGACATGATCCCAGCCAGCACATCATCTAGCATAATACCGAGACCGCCGGAGACACGTTTATCGACCCACCCAATTGGCCAGGGCTTTAAAATATCGAACAATCTGAACAGAACAAACCCGATAACCACCCAGCTCACGCCCTCAGGAAGAGCCAGGTAGGTAATCCATAAACCGACAAACTCGTCCCAGACAATTCCGCCATGGTCATGGACTCCGAGGTCCGAGGATGTGCGACCACAGAGCCAAACACCCAGCAAAAAACTCGCCACAACAAGCGCTAAATAATATCCAAGATTCAAGTCTGCAAAGAGCATCCAAATTGGAATTGCCGCCAGAGTACCGAAGGTTCCGGGCGCTTTTGGTACCGCACCGCTTCCCAGACCAAACGCCAGGAAATGAATAGGGTTACGCCATACGCTGGACGGTGCATGTTTCATTGAGGATCTCCAAAATGATCAAATCCAGCGCCGATTTGGGGTACCCAAGATTCCCCGTTGAATGAGACATGCACGCCACTTCCACTGACAATCCTGCCTATGGGTGTCAGAGGCAAGTCCAATCGTGCGGACAGTTTATCCACTTCAGCTAGGTGCTCCTCGGCTACTGTAAAGCAGAGTTCAAAATCTTCGCCACCTGTTGAAGCCCACTGTCGCGCCTGAGTCTGATCTACAAACGTGCTCAGGGCTTGGGACAGAGGCAGAGTCTCTAGTTCAACCTCTGCACCAACAGAAGAGCGGTCAAGCAGGTGCCCCAGATCGGCCAACAACCCATCAGAGATATCAATTGCAGCCGTTGCAATGTCTCGCAGCGCCAGCCCCAGCTCGGTGCGCGGAGTCGGTCTGAGAAAGCGCTGTAACAGATAGTTATGAATCTCAGACTGCGCAGCACCCCTTTTGATCAGCTCTAGGCCGGCGCGACTGTCGCCAAGTGTGCCACTGGCAAAAATGATATCACCGGGCTGTGCACCGCTTCGCCTCAGCGCTTTTTCTGCTGGCACCGAACCTTGCACTTGCGCAGTGAGTACCCTGACCGGACCACTGCAGGTGTCGCCGCCAACAAGGGTGATTTGGTAGCGTTCCAGTGCACCATCCAGACCTGTTCTAAACGCAGCTAACCAACTCTCATCCGCCCGAGGCAAAGTAACCGAGAGGGTCAGCCAAAGCGGTTCAGCGCCCATGGCTGCCAAGTCACTTACTGATGACCCTAGCAAGCGCCAGGCGAGATCTTCTGCACTGATATCGGGAAGAAAGTGCACACCCTCTACTAGCGTATCGATTGATATAGCTAGCTGCTCTCCGGAGGGGGGCATGACCAGAGCACAATCATCGCCTACACCGAGCGCTACAGTTGGCGCCGCTTTGGCGCTAGGCGCAAAGTAGCTCGTGATGATTTCAAACTCGCCGGGCATTACTTTTGACGCGCAGCCTTAATCTCGAGTGTGCGTACTTTCTGCGCCAGCTTATCGAGTACACCATTCACATAGCGGTGACTCTCAGTTGCACCAAAGCGTTTAGCCAGTTCAACACTTTCGTTAATCGCCACCTTGTATGGCACCTCGATGCGATGAATCAGCTCATAACTACCAATGCGCAGCACGGCTAATTCAACTGGATCAAGATCATCAACTGAACGATCCAAATAAGCGGAGAATGCGACATCCAACTCTGAACGCTTACCAATCACGCCATGCAACAGCTCCGCAAAGAGCGGCACGTCGGTGTCTGACATATCGTTATCGACGCGAAACTGCGCCTCAATCTCATTCGCCGGGTGCCCAGCTAATTGCCACTGGTATAGCGCTTGTAGCGTGTAGCTGCGAGCATTACGGCGCTTCTCAGTGTTAGAGAAGCGCTTTTTAGCTGGTTTATCGTCGCTCATCTTAAACCTCGAGCTGACGCAGCAAACTTACCATCTCAATCGCTGAGAGTGCTGCCTCTGCACCTTTGTTACCCATTTTCGTACCTGAACGCTCAATTGCCTGCTCAATGCTATTCACAGTCAGAATCCCGTTCGCCACTGGAACATCAAAGTCAAGAGAGACCTGTGCGACCCCTTTCGAGCTCTCGTTTGATACAAACTCAAAGTGCGGCGTACCTCCACGGATAACAGCACCCAAAGCGATAATTGCGTCATCGCGCTTCTGCTGTGCCACACGTTTTACTGCCAGTGGCACCTCAAATGCTCCTGGTACTCGAACGATACGAATATTCTCTTCACTCACGCCATGACGCTTAAGCGTATCGACGGCGCCCTCTACCAGGCTCTCAACAACAAACTCATTGAAACGACCCACAACCAGGGTGTACTTCCCCTCGGCGGCAACAAAGTTGCCCTCAACTACTGTTAGGCTCATGCTCTCTTACTCTTCAAACGGAATGTACTCTTCAATCTCAAGGTCGAAGCCCGAGATCGCATTAAATTTCATTGGCGAACTCAACAAACGCATCTTACGGACGCCCAAATCGCGCAGAATCTGAGAACCTGTACCCACCTGCAGGTAGGCGCCTGAGGCACTCATATTAACTTTAGACGGTTTGGTGTTATCGAGTGCCCTGACGGAATCACCGAGATCGATTCGCTCAGCGGTGTCGAGCAGCAGGGCTACGCCCTTACCCTCTTGGGCGATGCGCTCAAGCGCGCGACGCAGTGTCCATTTCGGATCTTCCGATGCGACACCGACGACATCACGAAGCACTTCGGTCCGCGTGTGCACGCGGACCAACGTAGGCTGGTCACTCATGATCTCACCTTGATACATCGCTAGATGATTGCAGCCCTGAATATCATCGCGATAGATACGGTAGTTGAAACTGCCGTAGTCAGTGTCCATCTGTCCCTGATCAGTCGCGACTACCGTCGTCTCGTTGGTAGTGCGGTAGTGAATCAGGTCAGCTATCGTACCGATCTTAAGGCCGTGTTCTTTAGCAAACTGCTCCAACTCAGGGCGGCGAGCCATAGTGCCATCATCATTCATGATCTCAACAATCACACTGGCAGCAGAGGTCATACCGGCCATACGAGCCAGATCCACACCGGCCTCGGTATGCCCAGCTCGACTCAGCACACCACCTGGTTGCGCCATAAGAGGGAAAATATGGCCCGGTTGCACAATATCACTCGGCTTAGCATCCGGCTTAACTGCAGTACGCACCGTCAGTGCGCGATCAGCAGCCGAAATACCAGTCGTCACACCCTCGGCCGCTTCGATTGAGACAGTGAAGTTGGTGGAGTAAGCCGCACCATTTGATTGCACCATCAACGGCAAGCGCAGTTGCTCACAATGAGACCGGCTCAGCGTCAAACAGATTAATCCACGTGCGTACTTTGCCATGAAGTTAATATCTTCCGGACGAACCATCTCGGCGGCGATAACCAAATCACCCTCGTTTTCACGGTCCTCGTCATCCATCAAGATGACCATCTTGCCCTGACGTATATCCTCAACCAGCTCTTCAGTGGTATTTAATTGCATCGTCTCTCCCATTATTAGCGACGCAGGTAACCCGCGGCGGCCAGTAAATCTATCGACACACCTTTAGCTGGCTCAGCGTACTCATCTTTTGCGCTGAGCAGGCGATCAAGGTAACGCGCGATCATATCCACCTCTATGTGAACCTTGCGGCCAGCCGTGTAACCGCTAATGATCGTACCCGCAGCCGTGTGCGGCACTATATTAAGATCAAAGCCGTTCGAGCTCAGACCATTGACAGTTAAACTGACCCCATCAATGGTGATAGAACCCTTAGCAGCGATAAAACGCCGCAGCTCACCGGGAGCCCATATCTCGATACGAACTGAGCGTGCATCAGCCTCAATGCTCTGCACCTCGCCGACCCCATCGACATGACCGGAGACCAGATGTCCACCAAGGCGAGTCGTGGGTAGCAGAGCCTTCTCCAAATTGACACTCTCGCCCACCTTAAGCTGAGCGATGCGACTGTGAGCCAAGGTCTCCTGAGAGACATCCGCAGTGAAACTGTGCTGATCCCAAGCAACTACCGTCAAGCAGACACCATTGGTGGCGATACTATCGCCCAATTGGACGTCAGCCATATCCAGACTACCCACACTCAACCTAAGCCTGAGATCACCGCCAATCGGCTCTATCGATTGGACGCTACCGACCGCCTCTATAATTCCCGTGAACATTAGACAAACTGCCAAATAAAACGTATGTCGTCGCCAAATTGGCGAAGATCTTTTAATTTCAAAGCTTGCGCCTGTGCCATGGTGTCAAACGGTAAATCCAGCAACGGTCGCGCTTCGCTGCCCATCAACTTGGGAGCCATGTAGATCCATAGTTCATCTACCAAACCGGCTTCAACAAAAGCACCCGCAAGTACGGCTCCGGTTTCAACGAGGAGCTCGTTAACCCCCCTTTCCGCAGCCAGATGTTCGACTAGCCAATGCAGATCCAATCCGCGACTCGTTTGCGGCACCTGCAGATAACTCAGTTGCTCTGTTGAGACGGGTTGATGATCAAGTTCCCCATGACAGATCAGTGTCGGAGCGTTGCCATCAGAGACACGAGCTCCCTGCGGGGTACGAAGTCGTGAATCCAACACGACCCTCAATGGGGTGGGGTTGTCGACTCGTGCACGCACATTATCGTTAAGCTGTTCTAAACGGACCGTTAATGCCGAGTCATCGTACAGAATGGAACCCACACCCGTCAGCACCGCAGAGCTACGCGCACGTAACTGCTGTACATCCGCACGAGCCGCAGCACCGGTAATCCATTTGGATTCGCCACTGGCCATCGCTGTACGACCATCCGCGCTCATTGCTAACTTTACGCGAATAAAAGGTCGCCGCTTTTCCATTCGCGACAGAAAACCAGGATTCAGGGCTCGAGCCTCATTCTCAAGCAGGCCGCTTTGAGCCTCAATACCGGCATCACGCAGGATCTGTAATCCGCGTCCAGCAACCTCCGGATTCGGATCCACCATTGCAGCAACCACACGGGTGACACCCGCATCCACTAACCCCTTAGCACAGGGCGGTGTTCTACCATAATGACTGCAAGGCTCCAGCGTGACATAAGCGGTTGCACCACGAGCATCGCCCGCCTGAGCCAGGGCATTGACCTCAGCATGACCCTCACCCGCTCGCACATGGTACCCCTCACCGATAACCTCGCCATCACGTACCAACACGCATCCCACCCGCGGATTAGGGTCAGTCGTATACAGACCTTTCCAGGCCAGCTGTATCGCGCGCGACATATAGACGCGATCTTGCTCGGTAAAGGGCATCACTTATTCTCTTCCGCAAACAGGTCTGGACTCTCAGGCCCTTTGGCTCGACTGCGCCTGGGCTTTGCTTTGACGGCAGGTGCAGAGCCGACGTCGAGCTGTGACTCAGATTCAGTCAGCCGATCAATCTCAAGTCTGAATTCGTTAATATCCTGGAAGCTACGGTAGACCGAGGCGAATCGCACATAGGCCACCTGATCAAGCCTGCGTAGCTCAGCCATCGCAGCCTCGCCCACCATCACCGACGGTATTTCACGCTCTCCCGTGGCACGCAAACGCTGTTTCACCCGGTTGATACAGGCTTCAATATCTTCAACGCCGACTGGGCGCTTCTCTAAGGCACGCTGTATACCGCCTCGTAGCTTAGCTTCGTCAAAGGGTTGACGCGTGCCGTCGTTCTTGACTAGGCGTGGCATCAACAGTTCGGCTTCTTCAAAGGTGGTAAAACGCTCATGGCAGGAGACACACTCACGGCGACGACGTACCTGCTGACCCTCAGCGACAAGTCGCGAGTCAATTACCTTGGTATCCGATGCGCTGCAAAATGGACAATGCATACTCGCCTCATAATGAGTGGTAAAAGAGCGTAAAAAGGGCAGCAGGTCTTACCTTGCTGCCCTCTGTATTCTAAGAGGTTGAGCACTAAGTCTCAAACCGCCTCAGAGAGATATTACAATTTCAGTATAAGCTTTACTTGTAGACCGGGTACTGAGCACAGATCGCTTTAACCTGCTCTTTAACGCGCGCTATCGTCGCCTCGTCGTTAATGTTGTCCAGTACATCACAGATCCAGTTGGTCAACTCTTTCACTTCAGCCTCTTTGAACCCGCGGCGAGTCACTGCGGGCGTACCGATGCGCAGACCTGAAGTGACAAAAGGTGAGCGTGGGTCATTCGGTACAGAGTTTTTGTTTACCGTGATGTTAGCGCGACCCAGAGCGGCATCTGCGTCTTTGCCGCTGTACTCTTTACCAATGAGGCTCAGCAGGAACAGGTGATCATCCGTACCACCAGACACAACATCAAAGCCACGTGCTAGGAACACCTCTGCCATTGCCTGGGCGTTCTTCACAACCTGCGCTTGATAGGCTTTCCACTCTGGTTCCATCGCCTCTTTAAAGCAGACCGCTTTCGCCGCGATCACGTGCATCAGAGGGCCACCCTGTGACTCTGGGAATACTGCGAAGTTGAGCTTTTTCTGCAGTTCCTCATCAGCACGAGCTGATATAATTAGGCCACCACGTGGTCCGCCCAACGTTTTGTGAGTCGTGGTTGTTACAACATCCGCGTAAGGCAGCGGGCTTGGATATACCCCCGCAGCAACCAGACCAGCGATATGCGCCATATCTACGAAGAGGTAAGCACCCACTTTATCAGCGATTTCTCGGAACTTAGCCCAGTCAACAATGCGAGAGTAGGCCGAAAAACCTGCAATGATCATCTTCGGTTTATGCTCCAGAGCCAGACGCTCAACTTCTGCATAATCCAGATCACCCGCCTCATTCAAACCGTACTGCACAGCATTGTAAATACGGCCAGAGAACGACACAGCCGCTCCGTGTGTTAAGTGACCACCGTGTGCCAGGCTCATACCCAGAATCGTGTCACCCGCCTTACACAACGCCATAAATACCGCTGCATTCGCCTGCGAACCAGAGTGCGGCTGAACATTCGCATAGGTTGCACCAAAGAGCTCTTTCGCACGATCAATTGCCAACTGCTCTGCAACATCCACGTACTCACAACCACCGTAGTAGCGCTTAGAGGGGTAGCCTTCTGCGTATTTGTTGGTCAGTACGGACCCCTGGGCTTCCATGACACGAGGACTGGTATAGTTCTCAGATGCGATCAGCTCGATGTGCTCTTCCTGACGCTGTGATTCTGACTGCATTGCGCCCCAGAGCTCTGGGTCGTAGCTTGCGATGTTCATATCCTTGGTAAACATGACAGTCCTCTTACAAAGGTTTGTGGCAGCTTGGCCAGCATGGACTCGCTCAGTCAGCGAAAAAGTGCCGGAGATAAGCTTTTGCATCTAAATTTTGGCGCGCATTATATGCGAAAAGTACAGTGGATTCACTTGAAATAGCGTCACCGGTTATACCAAATTCGCTCATGCTTTCCCTGCAACGGTTCAGTTATGAGTCGCGCAGCGGCCAGCTAAACTGTAAAATTACGCCACATTCAGTTTCTGGAGTTGTGCAATGGCTCAATACGTCTACTCAATGAACCGCGTCGGTAAGGTTGTCCCACCAAAACGCGAGATTCTAAAAAATATATCCTTATCATTTTTTCCCGGCGCCAAAATCGGGGTACTCGGCCTCAACGGTGCCGGTAAATCAACTCTGCTGCGAATCATGGCGGGGGTCGATCAGGATTATATCGGTGAAGCGCGTCCAATGCCCGGTATCAACGTGGGGTATCTACCCCAAGAACCGGAACTGGATGATACCAAGACTGTCCGTGAAGTTGTTGAAGAGGCGGTGGCCGACGTAAAAGGTGCGTTAGCTGAACTGGACGAGGTTTATGCGGCCTATGCCGACCCAGACGCTGATTTCGATGCGCTGGCCAAGCGCCAAGGTGAGCTGGAGAATCTAATTACAGCCAAAGATGGCCACAATATTGACACTGCGCTTGAGCGTGCAGCCGACGCTATGCGACTGCCCCCCTGGGATGCTGAGGTTAAAAACCTCTCTGGTGGTGAGCGCCGTCGTGTGGCGCTTTGCCGTCTGTTGCTCGACAAACCGGATATGCTGCTACTCGACGAGCCCACCAACCACCTGGATGCTGAGTCAATCGCGTGGATCGAACGCTTCCTGAAAGAGTACGCAGGCACCGTAGTCGCGATCACCCACGACCGCTATTTCCTGGATAACGCGGCCGGCTGGATTTTAGAGCTGGACAGGGGTCAGGGCATCCCGTGGGAGGGCAACTACAGCTCCTGGCTGGAGCAGAAAGATGCTCGCTTGGCTCAGGAAGCAAAGCAGGAAGCTGCTCACCAGAAAGCGATAAAAGCTGAGCTTGAATGGGTACGTCAAGGCGCGAAAGGGCGCCAGTCAAAATCGAAAGCGCGCTTGAAACAGTTCGAAGAGATGAACTCTAAAGAGTTCCAGACACGTAACGAGACGCAGGAGATCTACATTCCACCCGGCCCACGTCTGGGTGACAAGGTCATTGAACTCAACAATGTCACTAAAAGCTATGGCGATAAGTTGCTGTTTGAAAATCTCAATTTTTCAATCCCTCCGGGTGCCATCGTTGGGATCATAGGCCCCAACGGGGCCGGTAAGTCGACGCTTTTCCGTATGATTGCCGGTGATGAGCAACCTGACTCGGGCAGCGTTGAGCTCGGATCCACCGTTAAGCTCGCCTACGTCAATCAGTCGCGCGAACTTGACGGAAGCAAAACCGTATTTGAAGAGATCTCTGACGGCTCCGACATGATCACCGTCGGCAACTACACGACACCTTCTCGGGCTTACTGTGGTCGCTTTAACTTCAGGGGTTCCGATCAACAGAAGTTCGTTAAAGATCTCTCTGGTGGTGAGCGCAACCGTCTGCACATGGCTAAGCTGCTTAAAGAGGGTGGCAACGTTCTGCTGCTCGACGAGCCAACCAACGACCTCGATATTGAAACATTGAGAGCGTTGGAAGAGGCGATTCTGGCGTTCCCAGGTTCAGCCGTGGTGATCTCCCATGATCGTTGGTTCCTCGACCGTATCTGTACTCATATGATCGCTTATGAGGGCGACTCTCAGGTGACCTTTTTTGAAGGCAACTACACAGAGTATGCAGAGGACTATAAGAAACGCTTTGGCAAAGACCATCAACCAGAGCGAATCAAGTATCGCCGCATGAGTTAAGGGTTTATCAAGGGTTCCAGTCGGAGCCCTTTTTCTTCTCTGGACAGGAGCAAAGTCGGCTAGCCTGTGCTAAACCTGTAGAGTGAATCACTAAAAAGTTGAGCCCCCAATGACCGAAGAGACCTCTAAACGCCGTTTTGATCGCGTCGCCTTTGATGCCGAATGTGAACTGCATATCAACGGTCAACCCCCCTCGGTTGTGGAGCTGCATGATATATCCCTCAAAGGGGCGTTGGTTGAGAGCAAAGCGGACTTACCACTTGAAATCGGTGGCGAAGCCGAGTTGGTGCTTTACCTCTCCAATGAAGTGATGATTCGCATGCCGTCTATTCTGCGTTCCCAGCGTGGTCTGCTATACGGCTTTGAAGTTACCAAACTGGATCTCGATAGCGTTGCTCACCTACGTCGTCTGATTGAACTTAATCTCGGCTCAGAAGAGTTAGTTCATCGCAATCTCGAAGCGCTCATTCACGACTAGATCGCATCTAATGCCTGGGTGAGACGATCGACAGTGACGATCTCAAGCCCCGGGATAGCCTCCTTGGGCCTGTTGGCTTTTGGCACTATGGCACGCCTGAAACCATGCTTGGCTGCTTCTCGGATGCGCTCCTGTCCATTTGGTACTGGACGAATCTCACCCGACAAACCTACCTCTCCCAGCACGATCAGGTCGGCCGGCAAGGCCTTGTCACGAAAACTTGAGACAACGGCCAACAGCAACGCAAGGTCAGCACCCGTCTCAACCACCCTGATACCCCCGACTACGTTGATGAAGACATCCTGATCACCCGTCATTAAACCGCCATGTCGATTGAGCACTGCGAGCAACATCGCCAGACGATTTTGATCCATCCCAACCGCGACGCGCCGGGGGTTGGAGTGGTGCGAGCTGTCAACTAACGCCTGTAGCTCGACCAGCATAGGCCGGGTCCCCTCCCAAACCACCATTACAACACTGCCGGGACGCGGCTCCTCCCCGCGCGATAGAAAAATCGAACTGGGATTTTTAACCTCTTTCAGCCCCGCCTCCACCATAGCAAAGACACCCAACTCGTTAACCGCGCCAAAACGGTTTTTATGGCTGCGCAAAGTACGAAAACGACTGTCAGACTCCCCCTCAAGCTGGAGTGAACAGTCGATCATATGTTCCAACACCTTTGGACCAGCCAATGAACCATCTTTAGTCACATGACCAACCAGAAAAATGACAGTGCCCGTCTGCTTGGCATAACGAGTCAGATAGGCCGCACTTTCGCGAACCTGAGCGACGGAACCGGGCGCAGACTGCACGTCAGTGACGTGCATTACCTGAATCGAGTCGATCACAATCACCCGAGGCTTAATCTGATCAGCGAGATCACAGACTGTCTCTACGTTGGTTTCGGAGAGCATCTTGAGGTCACCCACATTCAAGCCTAGGCGTTTTCCGCGCATAGCTACCTGCTGCAACGACTCTTCACCGGTTACGTAAAGCGCCGGCATCGCCCTCACCAGCTCAGCCATCGTTTGTAGCAAAAGCGTGCTCTTACCAGCCCCGGGGTGACCGCCAATGAGCACGGCAGAACCCGGCACAAGTCCCCCGCCCAAAACACGATCGAGTTCACCGATACCAGTAGCCAAACGGGGCATCTCTGCAAGCGCCACTTCGCTGAGACTCACGACTTTACCTTTTCCTGCAGCATCACCCGCGTAACCCGAGCGGCGCAGAGCAGCTTGAGCACCACCAGCAGGTGCACTCGCGAGGCGCACTTCAGTCAGCGTGTTCCATGCTTTGCAAGCGGAACACTGCCCCTGCCATTTGGTGAAGTCCGCACCACAGTCGTTACATACATATGCTTGTTTGGTCTTAGCCATTTAGTCTCCGCGCTTTACCTGAACAGCTTCAGCAGGCACTATCTTGACAGCTTTCGAAGCAATAACCAGCTTAATAATAAGGAGTTATCATGAAACTCGAAACCCTGGCGGTACATGCCGGTTACCAGCCTGATCCGACTACCAAGGCGGTTGCAGTACCGATTTATCAAACTACCTCTTACGCGTTTGACGATGCACAGCACGGAGCGGATCTTTTTGACCTTAAGGTCGTGGGTAATATCTACACACGTATTATGAACCCAACTACCGACGTTCTGGAGCAAAGAGTGGCCGCCCTGGAGGGTGGCATCGCAGGTCTTGCTGTCGCATCCGGCATGGCTGCAATCACCTATACTATCCAGACTATTGCTGAGGTGGGTGACAACATCATCTCTGCCAGCGATCTCTACGGTGGAACCTACAACCTTTTTGCTCACACACTCCCGCGTCAGGGAATTGAAGTGCGATTTGTTCCGAGCAACGATATTGCTGCAATTGAAGCTAAGATCGATGCGCGTACTAAAGGCCTTTACTGTGAATCAGTTGGCAACCCCTCTGGCCGCATCGCAGATATTGAGGCGCTTGCAGAGGTAGCTCATCGGCATGGAATCCCACTGATTGTTGACAATACTGTCCCAAGCCCCGCGCTTTGGCGTCCGATTGAGCAGGGTGCCGATATTATCGTCACAGCCGCAACTAAATACATTGGTGGTCACGGCAACTCAATTGGCGGTGTGATTGTTGATTCAGGCAAGTTCCCTTGGGCCGAACATAAAGAGCGGTTCCCACTGCTGAACACGCCTGATGTCTCTTACCACGGCGTGGTTTACACAGAAGCTTTCGGACCGGCCGCCTTCATCGGTCGATGCCGCGTGGTACCGCTACGCAATACTGGCGCTGCCATCTCTCCGATGAACGTGTTTTTGCTACTACAAGGGATCGAAACACTCCCGCTGCGTATGGAACGTATCTGTAGCAACACCCAGAGGATCGCTGAGTTCCTTGAAGCACATGATATGGTGACTTGGGTTAAATATGCTGGATTACCCTCTCATCAGGACTACTCACTGGCGCAAAAGTATATGGACGGTCAGGCGTCAGGTATTCTGAGCTTTGGTGTTAAAGGTGGGCGCGAAGCCACGCGGAAGTTCTATGATGCACTGGCAATCTTCACCCGTCTGGTTAACATCGGTGATTGTAAGTCGCTAGCATCGATCCCCGCTGAGACGACTCACCGCCAGCTGAACGCTGAAGAGTTAGCTGCCGCGGGTGTAACGGATGACATGGTGCGCTTGTCAGTTGGTATCGAGCACATAGATGACCTGCTGGCCGACTTGGAGCAGGCACTAGCAGCCGTCTAAGGCCGCTAGCAGTTCGCTGAGCCCGCTTACCGCGGGCTCTTTTATTCTAGTTCGTCGAACCTAGATGATGATCGCAAGTAGAGGCGCTGCTCTGGCCCTCAGTCGATTCGCCTTTAGATTCAATCAACTCAACGGCCTCGTTGAAGACTGAACGAATATCCTCTTTGCAGCTAACGGTAAAGCCAAGATCACGCAACAAACCATCCCCGAGGCCATAGATCCAGCCGTGAACATTTAGCTCTTGTCCTCGGGACCAGGCGTCGATCACCGTTGTCGTGTTGCAAACATTAAGCGCTTGGGTAATCACGTTTAACTCACAGAGGCGGTTGATCTGATCCGGTCTCGCGTCCCAGTGACCGAGAAACTTGCGGTGGTTGTAATAGACATCACGAATGTGGCTTAACCAGTTATCGATAAGACCATGGCGAGTATCCTCCATCGCCGCGGCTACCCCACCGCAACCATAATGGCCCACCACCATAATATCCTTGACCTTCAGAACCTCGACAGCGTACTGAATCACCGACAGGCAATTCATATCTGAATGCACCACCAGATTTGACACGTTGCGGTGTACAAAAAGTTCACCCGGCATCAGATCAACAATCTCATTTGCGGGAACACGGCTGTCTGCACAACCGATCCATAGATACTGAGGTGCTTGCTGTGCCGCTAGCGTCGGAAAAAAATCTGGATTGGCCTCACCAATACTGCGTGCCCAGTGAGCATTCTTCTCAAACAGCGTTTTCAGCGTCTTCATTGGTCAGGTTCTCAGCGCAGTAACCCCATGCGGCTCAAATATGCCAGCACGGGTTTACCAAGCTTAATTATGGTATTGGGCACTTAGTTCGTGTACAGCCTCTACGAAGACTTTAGCACGCGCCGGGTCGGCAAACTGATGGATACCATGACCCAGATTCATCACATGACCAGAACCGATACCATAGCTCTCCAAAATACGGGCAACCTCTTCGCGAATACGTGCAGGAGTGCCATAAAGCACTGATGGATCCATATTGCCCTGAAGTGCAACCTTAGCGCCGACGCGACGACGTGCATCGCCAATCTCAGTCGTCCAGTCCAGACCCAATGCGTCGGCACCGGCCTCCGCCATCGCCTCAAGCCATTGCCCACCGTTTTTGGTAAACATAATGACCGGTACCTTGCGACCCTCATTTTCTCGAATCAGTCCCGCCGCGATCTTCTGCATGTACTTAAGCGAAAACTCCAGATACATCGGGCCGCTTAGCGCTCCACCCCAGGTATCAAAAATCTGTACTGCCTGAGCGCCACTGCGAATCTGCTCGTTGAGATAGAGGATAACCGCATCAGCTAGCTTATCCAGCAGTTTGTGCAGTACCGCCGGGTCTGAGTACATCATCCCTTTGATATGACGGAAATCTTTGCTTGAGCCACCTTCGATCATGTAGGTGGCCAGCGTCCAGGGACTGCCGGAGAAGCCGATCAGGGGTACACGGCCATTGAGCTCACGACGGATCGTTTTAACCGCGTCCATCACATATCCTAGGTCAGCCTGAGGATCAGGAATCGGCAGTGCATCAACATCTGCTTCGCAACGAATTACTTTTTTAAATCGTGGGCCTTCACCCGTTTCAAAATAGAGGCCCAATCCCATCGCATCGGGAACAGTCAGAATATCAGAGAACAGAATCGCAGCGTCCAGTGGGAAGCGCTCAAGCGGCTGAAGTGTCACTTCGCAGGCCAAATCAGGGTTGCCACAGAGTCCCATAAAATCGCCGGCACGCGCACGAGTCTCGCGGTACTCGGGTAGATAGCGTCCTGCCTGGCGCATCATCCATACTGGCGTTATATCCACAGGCTCCTTTAGAAGTGCGCGTAGAAAGCGATCGTTCTTCAACTCAGACATAGGTGAATCTCTATCCATAACTTTCAAGATTTCGGGAATTGTACCCGTTTTGAACATTAGATGCCGCTACTTTACGGTGCAGGAACACCGCTAAGCCAACCGCGTTACTGCACC